>NZ_CP034783.1:6184551-6841168 GCF_006094435.1 Pseudomonas sp. MPC6
ACCTGGCCGTGCAATTCAGGCTCGTAGAAACGTTCGATGCCCGTCTTGCCGATGTGGTGAGTGCCGCTGTAGTTGACCGGGTCGAGGGATTTCAACTCTTTCTCGTTGATCCGTCCCATGTAACCCACCGAATGCGCAAAGTGCGCGCCCTGCGGATAGTGCCGAACCAACTGCGCGACCACTTCCACACCGGGCAGACGGAACTGATTGACCGCAATGCGGGCGATCTGTTCTTCAGTCAACTCGAACAGGATCGGCACCGGCTCGAACGGCCGGCGCCCCTGTCGCATGCGTTTCTCGAAGATCACCCGGTCCTCGGGCGTCAGTTCCAGCACCTCGACGATCACGTCGAGCACTTGCTGCCAGTCACCGGAGCGCTCGCGGGTCATGCTCAGGCTGAAGCTCGGCCGGTTATCGGCCACCACCACGCCATTACGGTCGAAGATCAGCCCGCGAGTCGGCGGAATCGGCTGCACATGGACGCGGTTGTTTTCCGACAGGGTCGAGTGGTACTCGTACTGAATCACCTGGAGGAAATACAACCGCGCGATCAGCACACAGATCAGCACCACCACCGCAATTGCCCCGAACACGACGCGGCCACGCACCAGACGGGCGTCTTTTTCGTGGTCCTTGAGGCGAATCGGCTGGGGCATGAGGGCAGAACTACTTGTGGTAAGGGTGGCCGGACAGCACTGTCCAGGCACGATACAGCTGCTCGCCGATCAGAATGCGTACCAGCGGGTGCGGCAAGGTCAACGGCGAGAGCGACCAGCGCTGATCGGCCCGGGCACAGACTTCCGGCGCCAGCCCTTCGGGGCCGCCGACCATGAAATTCACCGTGCGCGAGTCCAGCCGCCAGCGATCGAGCTCGACCGCCAACTGCTCGGTGCTCCAGGGCTTGCCGTGGACTTCGAGGGTGACAATCCGCTCGTTCGGCCCGACCTTGGCCAGCATGGCTTCGCCTTCCTGACGGATGAAGCGCGCCACGTCGGCGTTCTTGCCGCGGGTGTTGAGCGGTATTTCCACCAGTTCCAGCGCCAGTTCGGACGGAAGACGCTTGGCATATTCATGCCAGCCTTCTTCCACCCACTTGGGCATGCGTGAACCGACGGCGATCAGTCGCAGTCGCACAGCGGTCCCTTATTGCTGGTCTTTGTTGAGCTTGACGAAGTGCTCATGGGTGTTTTCCGGGCTGTGGTGAGCCGCGTTCAGCGCACGGCTCTGTTCTGCACCAGACCACAGACGCTCCAGGTCGTAAAACTGACGAGCCGAGGCGGTCATCATGTGGACGATGACATCGTCCATGTCCAGCAGCACCCAATCGCTGTCGCCCTTGCCTTCTTCACCCAACGGCTTGACGCCCTGGGCTTTGACGGCTTCGCGGACTTTGTCCAGCATCGCGCCGATCTGGCGGTTGGACGTACCGGTAGCGATGATCATGAAGTCGGTGATGCTCTGCTTTTCACGAACGTCGATGACCTGGATGTCCTGGCCCTTCACGTCTTCCAGGGCTGCTACGGCAACCTTGACCAGTTCTTCGCCACGCAGCTCCGGCCCGGTTGGAGCCTCTACTGGCAGCGGGGCGCTCTTGAACGTGCCTTTGCGCTTTACTTTGGTTTGGTCTTTGTCAGTCATATAAAACTCGTTTTGCTCGTATGTTCAGGCGCTTCAATACACGTTGTTGCTACGTGCCTTGAAGCACTCCTATTCAGTTCGACGCACGGTAAAGTCCGTGCGCATCGATGTAG
The DNA here is from genome assembly GCF_006094435.1 of Pseudomonas sp. MPC6. Taxonomy (NCBI): domain Bacteria; kingdom Pseudomonadati; phylum Pseudomonadota; class Gammaproteobacteria; order Pseudomonadales; family Pseudomonadaceae; genus Pseudomonas; species Pseudomonas sp. MPC6. The sequence continues at coordinate 6,186,303 of NZ_CP034783.1, forward strand.
GCCAGGACCGCGTCGGGCACCAGGAAACGTACCGACTTACCGCTGGCCAGCAGTTGACGGATCTGGGTGGCGGATACCGCAAGCGGTGTCTGCCAGACGAATGCAATCTGTCCGCTCGGCCCTTTGAGGGCCAGCGGGTCGCTCACCGAGCGCGCTGCCAGCAGGTTGCGCAAGGCATCCGGCGGTTCGCTGTCGGCATCCGGGCGTTGCAGCACCAGGATGTGGCAATGCTGGAGCAACTCTTCCCAGCGGTGCCAAGTGGGCAGGCCGCAAAACGCGTCCCAGCCCAAAAGTAGAAAAACCTGGTCCTGCGCGGCCAGTTCGGCACGCATCAGCTCCAGGGTATCGATGGTGTAGGACGGTTTGTCCCGCTGCAATTCGCGGGCATCCACCACCAACGGCGCCACACCGGCCACCGCGCACTCGACCATTGCCAGACGGTCCTTGGCCGACACTTGCGGCGTACCGCGATGAGGCGGTCTGGCGCTGGGTGTCAGGCGCAGCTCATCGAGCGCCAGCGATTCGGCGACTTCCAGCGCACCACGCAAATGGCCGATGTGCACTGGATCGAACGTCCCGCCCAGCATGCCGATGCGCCGAGGCGCAGGTTCGCGGGTGGTGACCGGGGCGGACGATTTGAGGTCGCCCAACTCAGACCGACGCCTGGCCGCGCAACTGACCGTCCCCGACCACGATGTACTTCTCGCAGGTCAGACCTTCGAGGCCCACCGGGCCGCGGGCGTGCAGCTTATCAGTAGAAATGCCGATCTCGGCACCCAATCCGTATTCGAAGCCATCGGCGAAGCACGTCGGGGTGTTGATCATCACCGACGACGAATCGACTTCCGCCACAAAGCGGCGGGTGTCTGCCAGGTTTTCGCTGACGATCGAGTCGGTGTGATGCGAGCCGTACTGGTTGATGTGCTCGATGGCCTGGTCCAGCCCGTCGACCACGCGGATCGAGAGGATCGGCGCCAGGTATTCGGTGCTCCAGTCATCGATCGTAGCGACTGTCGCGTCGATGATCGCCCGCGTGCGTTCGCAACCGCGCAGCTCGACGCCTTTTTCGCGGAACTGTGCAGCCATCGACGGCAGGAAATCCTTGGCAACGGTTTGATCCACCAGCAGCGTTTCCATCGCACCGCAGATGCCATACCGGTAAGTCTTGGCATTGAACGCGATGCGCTGGGCCTTCTGCAGGTCGGCGTGGGCGCTGACGTAGACGTGGCAAATGCCGTCCAGGTGCTTGATCACCGGCACGCGGGCATCGCGGCTGATCCGTTCGATCAGGCCACGGCCGCCTCGGGGAACGATGACGTCGACGTACTCAGGCAAGGTGATCAGCGCGCCAACGGCGGCGCGATCGGTGGTTTCGACCACTTGCACCACGGCCGCCGGCAGATCGGCCTCGGCCAGGCCGCGCTGGATGCAGGCGGCAATGGCGCGGTTGGAATTGATCGCCTCGGAGCCGCCGCGCAGGATGGTCGCGTTGCCGGACTTCAGGCACAGGCTGGCCGCATCGATGGTCACGTTCGGCCGCGATTCGTAGATGATCCCGATCACGCCCAGCGGCACACGCATCTTGCCCACCTGAATGCCTGAGGGGCGATAACTCATGTCGCGGATCGCCCCGACCGGATCCGGCAGCGCCGCCACCTGGCGCAAACCGACGATCATGCCGTCGATGCGTTCCGGGGTCAGCGCCAGACGCTCCAGCAGGGCCGGTTCAAGACCGCTGGCGCGGCCAGCCGCCAAATCCAGCTCGTTGGCGGCTATCAGCTCGGCGCGTGCAGCGTCCAACGCCTGGGCAGCAGCCTCCAGCGCGCGGTTTTTCTGCGCAGTGCTGGCACGGCCGATGACGCGGGAAGCTTCACGGGCAGCGCGACCCAAACGGGTCATGTAGTCAAGAACGGACTCAGTCATGGTCTGAAGTGGTCTTTGATAAGGTCTTGGTAAAGAGTAAAGCGGCAGATTATAGCTGTCGCGTCCCGGGACTAACAGCGGTGACAGGCGGATGGTCGAAATCGAGGGCAATTTGCCGACGTTCAGCCGTGATTAAGCTGCAAATTGTTATCATCACGACTCAATCAGCCCTGATAAACGCCGTTCATCATGACCAACCTGACTGTTCGTGCGTCCGAAACGAGCCTGCCCACGGCACTCCCGGACGCATTTTTCGACCGAGACGCCCAAACACTGGCCCGGGAATTACTGGGCAAAGTGATCCGGCATCGGGTCGGCGAACTCTGGCTGAGCGCTCGAATCATCGAGACCGAAGCTTATTATTTCGAAGAAAAAGGCAGCCATGCCTCCCTTGGCTATACAGAAAAGCGTAAGGCTTTGTTTCTGGATGGTGGTCACATCTATATGTATTACGCCCGTGGCGGTGATTCCCTGAACTTCAGCGCCCAGGGTCCCGGCAATGCGGTGTTGATCAAATCCGGCTACCCCTGGGTCGATGAATTGAGCGGACCGGCGAGCCTGGCGCAAATGCTGTTGAACAATCCGGATGCCCAGGGCCGCCCTCGTCCCTCGCAAAAGCTCTGTGCCGGACAGACCTTGCTGTGCAAGGCGCTGGGCCTGAAGGTGCCGGTCTGGGACGCCAAGCGCTTCGACCATGAAGTACTGCTGGTGGAAGATATCGGGCCCGCCCCCGCCCACATCATTCAAACCACGCGCCTGGGCATTCCCCATGGGCGTGACGAACACCTGATGTACCGCTTCGTCGAGGCCGCCTACGCTGCCTATTGCACGCGCAACCCGCTGCGACGAGGGCAAGTCGAAGGCCGCGATTACTTTTTGCTGTAAACACACCCCCCGCAGGGGCTGACGAGTGAAACGAGGCTGCGATCCTTTGATCTTGCTTTTAAAGGATCAAAAGAACGCAGTCTGCGGCAGCTCCTACCGGGATTATCGATAAGTTGGGAGATGTTTTTTATGGGCCCATGGCTCGATAGCGTGACCGGATGGTTGACGGTCAACCCGCAATGGCTGGCCGCCGCGGTGTTCATAGTGGCCTTTGTGGAATGCCTGGCAATTGCCGGGCTGATCGTTCCCGGCACGGTATTGCTGTTTGCCGTCGCGGTCCTGGCCGGCAGCGGGGCGCTGTCGTTGAGCGAAACCCTGCTGCTGGGGTTCGTCGCAGGCGTGCTGGGCGACATTGTTTCGTACTTCGTGGGGCGACATTTCCATCAGAACATCCGGCGCCTGCCCGGGCTGCGCCATCACCCGGAATGGATCGCCGGGGCCGAAGCCTATTTCCAGCGTTATGGCATTGCCAGCCTGTTGGTCGGGCGCTTTATCGGCCCATTGCGACCCATGCTGCCGATGGTCGCCGGGATGTTCGACATGCCTTTCCCGCGCTTCGCCGCCGTCAGCCTGCTGGCCGCCGCCGGCTGGAGCGTCGCCTATCTGCTGCCAGGGTGGGCCACCGGCGCGGCGTTCCGCCTGCCGTTACCGGAAGGTTTCTGGCTGCAGGCGGGCATCGTCGCCGGCAGTGTCGCGGTGATGGTCGGCCTGAGCGCGACCAGCAGCCTGCGCCGCCATCGACGCGCCACGACCTGGATCAGTTGCATGAGCCTGCTGATCCTGATTGGCCTGTTCATCGGCTATCCGCACTTGACCGCGCTTGATCAGGGCGTGATGACCCTGGTGCAGGAACACCGCAGCCCGACGCTGGATGAAGTGGCGGTCACCTTCACCCTGATCGGTGAGTTCCGCAACATGCTGCTGTTCTGCGCCTTGCTCACCGGCCTGCTATTGCTGTGCCGGCAATGGCGCCAAGCGTTGTTTGCCGGCGGCACCATGCTCTGCACCGCCCTGGCCAATACCGCGACCAAGCAATTCTTCGCCCGGGTCCGCCCGGAAGTGCTGAGCGATCCTTTGACCAGCTACAGCATGCCCAGCGGCCACGCTTCGGGCGCGTTTGCCTTGTTTCTGACCCTGGCCGTGCTCGCCGGTCGCGGACAGCCGCCACGGATGCGCCTGACCTGGCTGCTGCTGGCCTGCCTGCCGGCGCTGTCGATTGCCTTGTCGCGGGTTTATCTGGGCGCGCACTGGCCAACCGACGTGCTGGCCGGTGCGATGCTGGCGGCGTGCGTGTGCGCCGCGAGTTTATGGCTAAGCCAGCGTCAGACGCCCCTCAATGCCATGCCGTTCAAGGTCTGGTGGCTGATCCTGCCAGCGTTGCTGGCCTTGTTCAGTTTCTTCGCCCTGCGCCATCTGCCCCATGCAATGTTGCGGTACGCGTACTGACACCACGGGTTCGCCGCTCTATTGGCTAACCGCAAAGAGCGCCCTCCTCGCCACGCTTCAAGGATTTCTCCGACGAGCGTGGCGCTTGATCTGGTGAATCGAATATCGGCGGCGCGACCGCGTTTTTTCAGAACATCAGCCTAGCCAACAATCGAAGTTACATATTCCCTCCTAACTTCCAAGGTCTGAGCCTTTCATGACCAGGAAAATCAATTACATTAAAAGCCATCTTGCCGCAAACCAAGCGCGGCAAATACTTCATCAATGCACGACTTACAAGTCACTTTATCAAACTCACCGGAAACACGATTAAACACACTAACAAATTTTATCAATCTTATTATAAAAAGCGAGTTTGTCATGAGTCCAAAAACACCCCGCAAACCACCCGCAACAACTCCGCACAAAGCTGTATCCACGAATGAGCCATCGATAAGGCACGACTTGGATACTTCAGTATTCGTGCCTCATGGAGTTTGGCCAGCCGATGCAAATATTCCTTCGACGTCCAGTCAGGGTCATGTTGCACGCCCGGATATTGATACCCCTCCCTTCCCTTCCATTGAAACAACCGACTTGCCGACTCGAACGATCACCGACTATTCGCAGCGCGATAACTCATTGGACAAATACTGGTTATCGGAGAATTTTCTGCGCGGCATGCAAGCACCGAATGCAGACGGTTTGCGCTTCATCGTCGGGCGCAAATTTGTCGATGTAGACGATCAAGGCGTTATGCATACAGCACATGTCGGCCTTGATGAAAATCTCGGCGTTTATCGAATGAAGTTACTGACGGAGCAAAACCCGTCCGGCCCGGTCCTTTATAAAAACGACGGAAGCCCTACCTGGCGCCTGACAGCGCAGATCAGTGAAAGACCTGCGGTCAACCATGAACCACAGACAGCAAGCGGGTCCGCCCCTAAGCGGCCGGCATCGTCAACGAGCGAACAGTCCGCTACAACAGGCACACCTAAACGACCGCGCATTTTCGACACGCCGACTTACATCAATCAAAGACTTTACACCGCATCGTCACGCCCGCCGGACGCGCAGGGTTATCACGAATTCAAGCCAAGGTCGGGGGATGGATCCGGCGCACTATTTGCGCTCGTAGATCGGTTCGGAAACTTCATTCAGGTCGACCCTCCTGCAGGAGGCTTCGGCTCGCAACCCTCCCACCTGAAACACTGGACCGACCAGGAGATCTGGCAGCTCTATGGCATTCAAGGTCGGGATATCGAGCGTTTCCGGAGCGAAGCACAGGTCTCGGGCAAGCCCCCGCAATGGGTCGAACCGAATGTTACGGACGACCCGGTCGCCAACCTGCTGCGCGATTCACTCCACTGGCTGCACCCGACCCTGACCTGGAGCGAACGCAAGGCGCTCTTGCAGTCCTACAACCTGCTGCCGAGCCAGCTGTCTCGCTTGCAACAACACATGAAAACCGAACTGACGCTGCCTCAATGGGCACAAGCGCACAAACGCATGACTGAAGATGTTGGCAATCCGCACTACCTCGATCAATTCAGCCATGACATCACCAACGAGCTGAATCTCAAGCGTCATGCCCGGCATGACTGGTATGACCCCGAGACCAGCCTGACCCACGAATTGCGCGAGGTGCTTCTGGTTAAAATGGGTTATCTGCGCAACCAGAATAACTGTCTGTATCGAACTGACATCCCGGCCCTGTTCAGGGGCGACGAGCGCACCCCGTTCGAACTGGCGAACGACAACGCCATGCTTCCTCGCTATGACCACCAACCCGGTGCTACCACCCATAAGCCGATGAGCGCCACCTTCAGCCTCAAGGAAGGTCAGATGTACGCCAGCGCGCCAGACCCTGAGTATTTGCGTTTCAACACGCAGACCAACAAATACCCGGGTAAAAGTGCTGACAGCGACAACAGTGACACAAGCGACACGGAAAGCAGCGCCTCCTCCGACTGGTCGGATATCGGAAGCCCGGTCGACTGGGATCGAGAACGCAACTACCAACGCACCAGAGAGCAACAAGAGGTCATGTTTCTATATGCGCTGGATACCCGCAACCTGGAAGTCGTCCCGCATGAAGAAAACCATATGTTCAATTCAACGGCCAGTGACACACCCCCCACCTGGTTCCCCTCGGATAACCACGAAGGATTGATTTCGGTCACGAAGAAAGGGCTGGAAGCAGATCGGATCTGGTTGTTGAACTCGTCCCTGACAAAAGGAGCAAACGTCCATGACATCGAGGAACTGGCCGGCAGGTGGGGCGAACGTATCGAAGCCTCTACTCATGCGGGAGACTCTAATAAACATGAATACGACCTATTGATCGAAAAAGTGGACGCAGCGGGAAAACCGATACTCAGGTTGTCGGGCAATAAAGACGAATTCGCCTATGACGTGGTATGGCCCGACCAAACCACTGCTTAATCAACTATCAACCCGGTCATTATTTAAAGGATTAAACAATGGCACAACTTATCGAACCCGCCGTAGAAAACTCAACCCGCCGCACCATTCAAGTGACGGCGATCAGTGCCTCGGCCAACAATCATGCACCCGCCTCCGGCCGAATCGACACCTCGCCCAGCGCCCCACCGTTAACACCTGTGGAACAGCCAGCGCCGGACACAGCGGTCCCAGGCCAATTATCCCGTCGCTCACTCAAAATCCTTGATGAGCACTTCGGGGCTTTGCGTTTTGGCAATTCCACCGTCACCCGCGCAGAACTCAAGGCCATGGGCGCGAGGGTGCATGGCCAAGCCATCAGCTCGGCCAATGCGAACATGCCAGCGCCCGACCAAGACTTTCTCGACGGACTGAGTTTCGACTCAGCCAAGGTCGAGGCCCGGGTAAGATCGGCGAAAACCCCAGACAGCAGTACTGTCGCCACACTGTTCTACGAAATTACTCTTAGCCGCTCGGTCGACGCCCCGCCCCTGTTCATTGCCGCCGATCCGCTTATGCCCGCCAGCTCGATGGATCGCCTCAACAAGCTTGGCAATGCCGCGCAAAAAATGGACATACATCACCTCGAGACCAACGAAAATCATCCCCGATGGGTCAATCGGGGCAAAAGCCTGGCGAGCGTCACGGGCGTAGGGCTGCAGGCCTACGGAATCTATAGTGGCTTTATAGGGACCCTGGACGCCCTCAAGGCTGGCGACTTGGGCGAAGCCGCGTTTAACAGCGGATCGATTGCGAGTGAGGTCGGCTCATTGATCATCGAACGAGGCCTGGCCAAGGGCGGCGTAACGATGATCGAGAGCGGCTCCGTGGTATTCAGCCGGTTTTCCGCCACATCGGCAGGTGCAGTATTCAGTCGGGGGGCCGGGTTATTCGCCAGCTTGATCACCTTGCCGTTCGATATTGCAAGTGCGGTCAAATCCTTTAATGCGGCCGCGGCCGCGCACGGCAAGGAAGCTCAGGACCATTATGTCAGCGGTGGCCTGAGCGTGGCCGGCGCCGGCGTCAGCCTGGTGCTGGGCGCGGTGGCGCTGGCCGGATTCGGAACCCTTGCAGGCGGTCTTGGCCTCGCCGCCGCCGCCGTGCTCATCCTGGGTTCGGAAATCTACCGGGCCGTACGGGTCGTGGATGATATCGATGACTACATAGAACTGACCGCTCACGAACGGTTGCGCTCAGGCTGGTTCGCCTTCACCCGGCAGGAGCTGGATCAGGACGTCATGGATCGCTTCAAGATCGCCAAGGCCTACAGTGACCACACCAAAGAATTGGAAGTGTCCGCAAAGGACTTGCTTGAAGGTGCTTACAAACATTACGTGGAATACGTGATCAACGGCAGCTTCAACATAGAGTTGAAGCCCGTGCAAATCTGGCGCTATCAATGGAACGAGGATGCGGGGGAGCGGCCGTTCGAGCTCGATAAGGTTCCGGTCATCGTTGGCGGGGATGACATCATCGATGCTCGCGATGGGATCGCGCCCAACCTCAAGGGCAGCGTCAAAGGCAGCCCGGGTGAAGACAAAGGTGTTTTATGGCGACTCGGCGATGGCAACGACCAGGTCTTCGGGGTCACGGACCAGCCCAATCTCTTCAGCTATCGGGAGGGCGCCAAGGCACTGACAGGCGGTGACAAGGATGACGGGTTCTACTTCGAAACAACCGAAGCGCAACTGAACCGGCCACTGAAACCTGCACGGACCAGTACTCTTGAGGGGGGCGAGGGTTCCGACACGCTGGCCTTCGAGGGCACCCTCCCCGCCAAGGATACCCGCCATGTCGGTTACGACATCAATCTGCAGACCGGCAAGGTTGCCTTGCGAAACCACGACCCTGCGACAGACGACATCCTGATCGCGCAGGTCAAATCCATCGAAAACATCTCGACCTTGCGACGCGGCTCAAACCGGGTCACCGGGAGCGACATGGCCGATCGGATCTCGGCCAACGGTAACGACCACATCAATGCCGGACCAGGTGATGACAGCATCGCCATCCGCGGGGCGGACTGCCGGGTTGATGGCGGCCCCGGGACGGATCGTTACTACATTGCCGAAACATCTGCCCAGGCAACGATTATCGAAGATGGTGAACAACCGAGCCTCATCGCGTTCGGCTGGCCAATGGAGAGGATTCAACGCTGGCGGATCGTCGACAGCTCGCTGGTCGTCAGCTCGTTGCGCGGCAAGGATGGCGAACTTTCCGAACACGTGTTGACCATCGAGAATGTCTACAAACCTGTCGACGGTCAGCGTCAAGTGAACAATAGCCAGTTGCAATTCAGAACCCGGGACGGTTATGGGCTGGTTCCTCAGCTACCTGCTCATCTGACTGATTCACTCCCTCACGACATCGAATGCACAGTGACCGTCATCGGTGACCGCGCGCCCGCTCCGCAGATCGTCAACAGCGGGGCCGTTGTGATCGCTGAACAGGAATCAAGGCACCACTTTGTTTCACGCGATGGCCGCAGGGTCGATTTTTTTGCGAAAGCCAACACGCCTGAAACATCCAGAACCCTTCACCTTGATTACAAATACGAAGAGATATTGGACATCAAGTACAATTACGAGGTAGAGGCGTACGAAGGCGTTACGGGCGATACATTTCTGAGTTATAGCAACTTCCGTATATGGTTTTATCTTCCATCGAAGATAATCGTTTTCGTGGATTTCATAAGCGAAAACCAACAGAAAAAAACGTCAGCCAACGGTTTTCCAAATATCAAGACTGCCGACATACAGGGCGTGCATGACATCGTGCTGGTTATGCAGGACGGCGAATCCTATCGATTGACCCACCCGTACATTCCCTTTCAAGAGGATGCCGCCGCCCCGGGTTACAAAATACGTTCCGGCGCAGCGTGCCTGAGGCGTCGACACGGCAACTACAGATTTATCCGACCACAACGGATCAAACCCTTCTTGCTCGCAGCCACCCCTCAGAAGATTAACTTTCCATCAGCTTCCCTTGCCGGTATCCATGCGCTGCACGGCCAAGCCTCGTCCTATGATGTGTATCCCGCCAGCAATACAACTTTTAGCCTGTCGACACCAGGCGCCGTGACACAAACCTCCAATGCATCGACCTGGACCATCTACAGTTCAGAACTGACAGAAACCGTAACACGCAACGAAATACAGCTGACGTCGGAAAACCTGCAAGTCGGTAGCGCAGTGATCGAGTTGCCGAGCCTGGACCACCCGGGACCGGTGGAGTCCATCAGCGTGGCGACTTCGTCCGGAAATATCTACTCAGTCGAACTTTTATTTGAAGTGCTGCAACTCTACCTGATCAACGCACAAGGCTACACCAGCGTCGATGCCTTGTTGGCTGACATCCGTGCGCACCAGGAGCGAAACGAACTGGCCGTAAAAGTGAGCGTTAACAATATTGGCGTCACATCACGAATTGGCGCCAGGGTGTATTACAACTCGACGAACGATTACTGGGGTATCGATACGGATCTGACGTTGCGCATCAAACCCGAGGATTTGATCATAGAACCGGCCCAGAACACTTGACCCCGAAATAACCGACTTGGCAATGCAGACCCGGCGTGACGTTTATCGGCACGCCGGCGCTTGCCTCATTCAGCCGACGGACTGGCTGACCTGAGCCAGCGCCTCATGCAAACAACTCCCCTTGCAACTCATCCAGCAGCGCCTGGATCGCGTCCAGCCGCTGCTGCGGATCGTCAAGTTGAAGCAGGTCAATCTTGTCCAACTCGGCGAATGGCAGCAGATACGCCAACTGATTGGCCAGCGACTGTTGCCCGGTCGCTTCGTTGCCCATGTTCAGCGCTTCGACCATCGGGTGTTCCGCCAGAGCCTTGAGCAGCGCAACCAGGTCGGCATCCTCGTCCTGGAGCGGTTGTTCGGGTTCGTCTTCCAGCCATTCGACCTCGGCGACAATCAACTGATCGCGCTGCACTTCGGTGCGCACAACGTGGAAACGCCGCCCGCCCTGCACCCGAATGCCCAGCAAACCATTGTCCTGCTGCTTGAAATCGGTGATCAGCGCTTCGCACCCGACCAGCGCATAGCCCGCCGGAGCGATGCCGACTTCTTCGCCATCGAGAATGCACACCACGCCGAAGCCGCCGCCCTGTTTCATGCAGCGGCCAATCATGTCCAGGTAGCGCGCCTCGAAAATCTGCAAGTCGAGGATGCAGCCAGGAAACAGCACCGTGTTCAGCGGAAAAAGCGGCAAGCTCATAGACATTTCCTTACACCACCATCGACACCGCCAACGGCAGGAACACCGCCGTGGCCACGCCCATCAGACTCATCGCCAGCGCCGCGAAAGCGCCGCACTCTTCACTTTCCTGCATCGCCACCGCCGTGCCGACCGCGTGGGCGGTCATCCCCAGAGCCATGCCGCGGGCTTCAGGACTGTGGACACCGAGCCGGGTCAAAAGACTCGGCCCGAAAATCGCTCCGATCACCCCGGTGATCAACACGAACACCGCCGCCAACGCCGCGACGCCACCGATCTGCTCGGCCACCAGCATGGCAATCGGCGAGGTCACCGACTTGGGTGCCATGGTCATCAGGATCATGTGTTCGGCGCCAAACCACCACCCCAGCAACACGCCCATACCCGTGGCGACCACGCCACCTATCACCAGCGTAGTAAATATCGGCCAGAACAACTGCCGAATCCGTCGCAGATTGAGGTAAAGCGGCACAGCCAGTGCGACTGTTGCGGGGCCGAGCAGGATACTGAGGATCTCGGTGCTCTTGCGGTATTCGGCGTAGGTCAGGCCGCAACCCACCAGCACACCGATTACCAGCAGCATGGACACCAGCACCGGCTGCAGAAAGATCCAGCGGGTTTTCTCGAACGCCGCCAGCACCAGTTGATAGGCGCCCAGGGTCACGCCAATGCCGAACAACGGATGATGAATCACCGACGTCCAGGCCCCGTGCCAGTCGAAGATCATTGGCCATCCTCGTGCGGAGCGTGACGCTTGATCATGCGTTGCATCAAGACACCGGCAAACGCCAGGGACAGCACCAGCGACAGCACCAGCGCGCCGACGATGGCCCAGAAATCCGCCGCGATATCGGCGGCGTACACCATCACGCCCACGGCCGGCGGCACCAGCAGCAACGGCAGGTAACGCAGCAGACTGCTGGCCGCCAGGTTCAACGGCTCACCCACCTGGCCACGACTGATCAAAAACACCAGCAACAGCAGCAGGCCGATGATCGGCCCCGGCAGCACCGGCACAAACAAATGGTTGAGGGCGGTGCCGAGCAATTGGAACAGCACCAGCCAGGTCAGGCCACGTAACAACATCCTTCATCTCCCGCAAAACCCGTCACCCGCAGTGACGGGTCGAACATTATAAGCATGCCGACGCTATGGATCGGCATTCGCAAATAGCATGGACAGTTGACCGGAGCCATTTGCCATGTTGATCTAAAGTGGTAATCCGGGAGGTCAAATCCCCCCACCTCAAAAACTATAAAACCGATGAACCCAAGGAGAGTCTCAATGCCCTATGTTCCCGTTGCAGAGCTCAAAGATTATGTCGGCAAGGAACTCGGACGTTCCGAATGGCTCACCATCGATCAGGCGCGTATCAACCTGTTCGCCGAAGCCACTGGGGACTACCAGTTCATCCATGTCGACCCGGTCAAAGCCGCGCAAACGCCATTTGGCAGCACCATTGCACACGGTTTCCTGTCGCTGTCGTTGATCCCCAAGCTGATGGAAGACATCCTTGTCATGCCTGAAGGCTTGAAAATGGTGGTCAACTACGGCCTCGACAGCGTGCGTTTCATTCAGCCGGTCAAGGTCGACTCGAAAGTGCGGCTCAAGGTCGAGCTGACCGAAGTCACCGAGAAAAAACCCGGCCAATGGTTGCTCAAGGCCACCGCCACCCTGGAAATCGAAGGCTCGGAAAAACCGGCGTATATCGCTGAACCCCTGTCCCTCTGCTTCGTGTAACCCATCCCGGAAGCGAAGCAGCTCATGCTGTTTCGCGCCCTCTCCTTTCTCCTGGCTATATAAGGGCACAGAGCTGCGGCATACTCGGTCGCCTAATTGCCCGGATCCCGCTATGCGCTCACTAGCACTCCTTGCCCTGACCCTGTTGCTCACCGCTTGCGGCGATGGCGAATCACTGTTGCCTCCCGACGCCCGCCTGCCGGATGGCGGTCGCTATCGCGGCGATCTGGTCAATGGCTTGCTGCAAGGCCAGGGCCGCGTCGATTATCCGAACGGCAGCTGGTATGCCGGCGGGTTCGACCAGGGCCAATGGCATGGCCAGGGCGAATGGCACGGCAGTAACGGCGAAGTCTATCGCGGGTCCTTCAATCAGGGGCTGTTCGACGGCAAGGGGCAACTGAGCACCAGCGGCAGCAGCTATTCCGGCGGCTTCAAAGGCGGGCGCCGGGACGGTGAAGGTACCCTCAAAGAAAACGGCATGACTTATCGCGGGGAATTCAAGGCCGATCAATACTCGGGGCTCGGGCGTCTAGAGCTCGAAGACGGCAGCTCGTATCAGGGCCAGTTCGCCCACGGCAAACCCAATGGCGAAGGCCAGCGTGGCGATGCCAGCGGCAATCAGTTCACCGGCCATTTCGTCGACGGCCAGCTGGAAGGCAACGGGACCTTCAATAGTGCCGATGGCGACATCTACGTCGGTGGTTTCAAGAACAATCAACTGCACGGCAAGGGCCGCTACGAGAACGCCGACGGCGATGTCTGGCTCGGCCTGTTCAAGGAAGGTTCGCTCAATGGCAAGGGCGAGATGATCGGCGCCGACGGCAGCCACTATATCGGCCATTTCAACGACTGGCGTTTTACCGGCCAAGGCCGATTGAACCTGCCCGATGGCAGCTTCTATATCGGCCAGTTCGACGTCGACAATTACAACGGCCACGGCACACTGGTGCTGACCGATGGCACGGTGCAGAGCGGTACATGGGTCAACGGCCAGCGCGTGCGCGATGCCGGCGGCAAGTTACTGCCCGACCCGCTCGAGCTCGGCTTGCTGGCCCAGGGCCGCCTGCTCGACGACGCGCTGGCCAACATACCGGCCTCGACCCCGGCGATCGAGCTGTACACCCTGACGCTCGGCGGTGACGGCAAGCAAAGCGTGTTCCTGCGCGAGTCCGATTACGTCAGCAACATGCTCGCCAGCCGCTTCGGTGCCTTTGGCCAGATCCGCCTGGTCAACCATCGCGACCACCTTGTGGACCGGCCGATGGCTACCCGGGAAAACCTGCGCCGCGCCGCCCTGAAGCTGGCCGAGCGCAGCGGCCCGGAAGATCTGATTTTCCTTTACCTGACCAGCCACGGCACCAGCGAGCATGAACTGGTGCTCGACCAGCCGCGCATGGAGCTGTCCGACCTGCCGGCCGATGAACTCGCTGCCGTCCTGGCACCGCTGAAAAATCGCGACAAGATCATCGTGATTTCGTCCTGCTACTCCGGCGGCTTCATCCCGGCCCTGAAAGACGAACGCACCCTGATCATGACGGCCTCGCGAGCCGACCGGGTGTCTTTCGGTTGCTCTGAACAAGCCAACTTCACTTACTTTGGCGATGCCTTGTTTGCCCAGGCGCTGAACCAGACCGACGACTTGGAACACGCCTTCAAGCTGGCCAGCGCCACCGTGGTCGAGCGCGAACTGGCAGACAGCTTCGAAGCGTCCGAGCCGCAGATCTGGGCCCCCAAAACCGTGCTCTCGCACTGGCAACTGCTGCGCAAACAGCAAGCACGAAAGGCATTGCAAAGTGCCTCTATCCCCAGCAAGGATGCAAAGAGCAACTAAGCTGAACAGTATCAAGGGAGAAACACTATGTACTTGACGCCTCAGCACGTATTGCTTGCCGGAGCTACCGGTTTGACCGGTGAGCATCTTCTCGACCGTCTGCTCAATGAGCCCACGATTACGCGAGTATTGGCGCCATCACGCCGGCCATTGGCCAAGCACCCTCATCTGGAAAATCCGGTCGGCGACCCGTCGGTGTTTCTGCCGCAATTGAACGGTCGCGTCGACATCGCCTACTGCTGCCTCGGCACCACGATCAAGCAGGCCGGTTCGGAACAGGCGTTTCGCGCGGTGGACCTGGACATGGTGGTGGCGTTCGCCAAACGTGCGCGGGAGATGGGCGCACGGCACCTGATCGTGATCAGTGCCTTGGGGGCCGATCGCAGATCCTCGATTTTCTACAACCGGGTCAAAGGCGAGATGGAATACGCATTGCGCGCGCAGGACTGGCCGCAACTGACCATTTGCCGACCTTCGTTGCTGCTGGGCGAACGCCTTGAACCGCGGATGGCCGAGCAATTCGTTGGGCCCTTGTCCCGCTTGATCCCCGGCAAATATCGCGGCATCGAAGCCTGTCAACTGGCGCGCGCCATGTGGCGGCTGGCGCTGGAAGAACAGGATGGGCTGCGAATTGTCGAGTCGGATGAGTTGCGCAAGTTAGGCAAGTAGTCAGGTGGCGTCTGAAATGACGCCTTCGCTTGTAGGAGCGAGGCTTGCCCGCGAAGGGCGCGACGCCGATCCAAAGCCGAACGCTACAAGCCGCCAGTCGCCTGAAAACTGACTCCTATCACAGTCAACAGCGACAACGGCAACAACAATGTATCAAGCAAGGCGCTGGCCGGCAGGTCGACGCCTGGGTAGGTCGGTGCTTCTGCACCGAAGCGGTCCATGGCGCAGCAACCGCCATTCATGGCATACAAATCCAGTCGAGTCCCCGAGTACACCATTGGCGCCCCCGGCTTGGCGGCATCCAGCGTGCGCACCGTGGCACAGCCCGCCAGTTGCAACGCCAGCACCATCACCAGCAACTTATTCATCGCTGGTCAGATGGTGCTCGCCCCAACGCGGCAGCATGTCCTGGGGAATGTTCAGCAGGTTGAGAATCCGCGCCACGACGAAGTCGATCAGGTCATCGATCGTTTGCGGCTGATGATAGAAGCCGGGCGATGCCGGCAAAATCGTCACGCCCATGTTCGACAACTTGAGCATGTGCTCCAGATGGATGCTCGAATACGGCGCCTCGCGCGGCACCAGGATCAACTGGCGACGCTCCTTCAGCGTGACGTCGGCAGCACGCTCGATCAGGTTATTGCAGGCTCCCGTCGCAATGGCCGACAAGGTACCGGTGGAACACGGCACCACCACCATTGCCGCTGGCGCGCCGGAGCCCGAAGCCACTGGCGACATCCAGTCTTCCTTGCCGTACACCCGAATCTGCCCGGCGGCCGCGCCGGTGTATTCGGTGAGGAAGGCCTGCATCATTTGCGTCTTGGGTGGCAACGTAACGTCGGTCTCGGTGGCCATCACCAGTTGCGCCGCCTTGGAGATCAGGAAGTGCACCTCGCGGTCCTCGCGAATCAGGCAGTCCAGCAGGCGTAAACCATACTGGGCGCCCGAAGCGCCGGTCATCGCCAGCGTGATGCGTTCCGGACCATTGTTCATTGCAGCGCCTCGGCGAGTTTGCCGTGCAGGCCGCCGAAGCCGCCGTTGCTCATGATCACCACGTGGGTGCCGGGCTGGGCCTGGCTCTTCACGCGCTCGATGATACCTTCCAGCGAGTCGCTGACGATCGACGGCACCGTGCACAACGCGGCGGTTGCGCCCAGGTCCCAGCCAAGGTTGGCGGGCGCGTACCAGATCACCTGGTCGGCATCGACCACGCTTTCCGGCAAGCCATCACGGTGAGCGCCGAGCTTCATGGAATTGGAGCGCGGCTCGATGATCGCAATCAACGGCGCGTCGCCGATGCGCTTGCGCAGGCCGTCGAGGGTGGTGGCGATGGCGGTCGGGTGATGCGCGAAGTCGTCGTAAATAGTGATGCCCCTGACTTGCGCGACGATTTCCATCCGGCGCTTCACGCTTTTGAAGGCACTCAGCGCGGCGATGCCCATGGACGGCACGACGCCGACGTGACGGGCCGCCGCCAAAGTGGCCAGCGCGTTGGCCACGTTGTGCTGGCCGGTCATGTCCCACTCGACGACGCCCTGGGCGACGCCTTCGAACATCACTTCGAATGCCGAACCGTCTTCGCTCAGCAACTTGACCTGCCACTGACCGCCAGCACCGGTGGTTTGCACTGGCGTCCAGCAGCCCATTTCAATAACGCGCTGCAAGGCAGGCTCGGTGGTTGGATGAATCACCAGGCCTTCGCTCGGAATCGTCCGCACCAAATGGTGGAACTGCCGCTCGATGGCTGGCAGATCGGGGAAGATATCGGCGTGATCGTACTCAAGGTTGTTCAGAATCGCGGTGCGCGGGCGGTAATGCACGAACTTGGAGCGTTTATCGAAGAAGGCGCTGTCGTATTCGTCGGCTTCGATGACGAAGAAAGGCGTGTCACCCAGGCGCGCCGACACCGAGAAGTTCTGCGGCACGCCGCCGATCAGGAAGCCCGGGCTCATGCCCGCATGCTCCAGCACCCACGCAAGCATGCTGCTGGTGGTGGTCTTGCCGTGAGTACCGGCAACGGCCAGCACCCAGCGACCTTGCAGCACGTGATCCGCCAGCCATTGCGGGCCGGAGACGTAAGGCAGGCCTTTGTTCAGCACGTATTCGACGGCCGGGTTGCCGCGGGACATCGCGTTGCCGACCACCACCAGATCCGGGGCCGGATCGAGCTGCGCCGGGTCGTAGCCTTGGGTCAACTCAATGCCCTGCGCCTCCAGCTGAGTGCTCATCGGCGGATAGACGTTGGCGTCGGAGCCCGTCACGTGATGACCCAGCTCTTTGGCCAGAACCGCCATCGAACCCATGAAAGTGCCGCAGATACCAAGAATATGAATGTGCATAGTCGACCTCGTAAAACATGGCCGCAGGTTAGCGTAGGGTGGGAAAATTCGCACTCAGTGTTTGAAGATCACCGCCGTCTCTGTAGGAGCGAGGCTTGCCCGCGAAGGCCATTACGCGGTTTAACGGATGGACCGCGTTATCGTTTTTCGCGGGCAAGCCTCGCTCCTACAGGGGCGGCGTGGCCTAGCGGGCGATACCGTGTTTACGCAATTTTCTATAGAGGGTATTGCGGCTCACACCCAGCTGTTCCGCCGTGTGGGTCATATGCCAACGTGTCTGCTCCAGCGCATTGAGCAGCGCCAGCCGCTCGGCATCCTCCAGCGGATGCTCGGACGGCGCTTCGACGGCCACCACCTGCGCCGGCCGAGCCTGGCGAATCATCGCAGGCAAATCCTCCAGCCCGATCCGCCCGCCTTCACACAACGCGGCCAACGTACGCAGCACATTGCGCAACTGCCGCACATTCCCCGGCCAGGCAAACCCCAGCAACGCCTGGCGTGCCGGTGCGTCGATGATCACCGTTTCGCCGCCTGCCTCTTCGGCCAGCAAAAAATCGAGCAGCTGGGATTTATCACTGCGCTCGCGCAACGCCGGCAGTGCCACTTCCAGCCCATTGAGCCGGTAATACAAATCCTCGCGGAAGCTGCCGTCCTGTACCCGTTCCAACAGATTGCGGTGAGTGGCACTGATGATTCGGACATTGACCGACTCCGGCTCGCCGCCGATCGGTACCACCTGACGATCTTCCAGCACCCTTAACAGCCGGGTCTGCAAGGCCAGCGGCATGTCACCGATTTCATCGAGAAACAAGGTACCGCCATCGGCCTGCTGCAACTTGCCGCGCATGCCTTCCTTGCGCGCCCCGGTGAAACTGCCGCCGCGATAGCCAAACAACTCGCTCTCGATCAGGCTTTCGGGAATGGCTGCGCAATTGAGCGCGACGAAGGCTTTTTCGGCCCGTTGACTGGCGTGGTGCACGGCTTTGGCGAAGGCCTCCTTGCCGGACCCGGTTTCGCCGTTGATCAGCACTGGCACGTCACGCTCGAAGACTCGCAGGCACTTGCGAAAATCGTCCTGCAAGGCCGTGTCACCCAGACAGATCCCGGACAGCCGGGGACGCTCGGCAACCATCGGACTGCGCACCAGCGGCTCCGGAATGCTACGTGGTTGCCCTCGCAGCAAGGCAAACAGGCTCCGCCCGTCACGGGTGCGCAGCGGCCAACTGGCGCTGGCATTGACGCTCGCACGGCCGAGCAGTTCGTCCAGCGAGCAATCGAAAAGCGCCTCGACCGGTTTGCCCAGCAATCCACCGCGAATATGTCCCAACAGGTTCAGTGCGCTCTGGTTGACGGCGCTGATTCGCCCTTCCCCGTCGAATGCCAGCAGTCCTTCGCTGAACAAGCCGACGGATTCGGCCTGAAGATGAAAGCGCAGCAACCATTGATTGTCGAAATACCGCAGGAAATAGCAACTCTCGATCATCTTCGCCGACAGGTTGACCAGGGCCATGGTGTGGAACTGGCTCTGCCGCGAAACTTCATGGCGCGCCGAGGACACGTCGAGCACCGCCAGCAGTTCACCATGAGGATCGAAGACCGGGCTTGCCGAGCAGGTCAGGCCTGTATGGCGACCGCGAAAGTGTTCGTCCTGGTGGATGGTCAGGGACTGACGCTCCACCAGGCAAGTGCCGATACCATTGGTGCCTTCACAGGCTTCGCTCCAGTCGGCGCCGAGCCAGAGCCCGGCGCGTTCGAAGATTTTCCGCTCGGCCGGCGCGGTGACGCAGTTGAGAATGACCCCGCGGGCATCGGTGAGCAGCACCGCGTGGCCGGCACCGGAGAGTTGCTGATGCAGGCTGGACATTTCATTGCCGGCAATGTGCAACACCTGCTGCAAGCGTTCGCGACTTTCCAGGAGGCGCCCATGTTCCAGCACCGTCGGGGCCATGGTCAGGGCCGGGTCGAGGTGGTAGTCCTCAAGACAGCGCAGCCAGGAGCGGGCAATGGATGGATCGCTGCCAGGCCCCTGCAGGTGTGATTTTCCCTGAGTGACGGTCAAGACTTGCTGGGCATGGCGACTCAAATGGTTGTCGTGCATTTTCTTATTGTTCTCTCCGAGCGGTTTACACCGCCACCGAGCATCCTCCAGCCTGGCCTGCATTGCAATGCTGGCAGGACCACCCGGTCACAAGCTGTGCCATAACCGGTACAAAGTGTCACAGAGGCTGTACCGAAAGCGTCACAGGCTGCGGCCGCCTGTCCGACAAAAATCGCGCAAGGCCTTGATTTCCCTGAGTTGCAGCGCAGTGGCCCGACCTTTGCTCTACGCTTATAACAAGCGCACATGCGCTCTCCCTTATAAGCACAAAAGCCAAGGAGAAATCACCATGCGTTACGCTCACCCCGGTACTGAAGGCGCTATCGTTTCGTTCAAGAGCCAATACGGTAACTACATCGGCGGCGAGTTCGTCGCGCCTGTCAAAGGTCAGTACTTCACCAATACCTCGCCAGTAAATGGCCAACCGATTGCCGAATTCCCGCGCTCCACGGCCGAAGACATCGAAAAAGCCCTGGACGCTGCCCACGCCGCCGCCGATGCCTGGGGCGCCACGTCCGTCCAGGCGCGCTCGCTGGTGCTGCTGAAAATCGCCGACCGCATTGAACAGAACCTGGAACTCCTGGCGATTACCGAGTCCTGGGACAATGGCAAAGCCGTGCGTGAAACCCTCAACGCCGACATCCCGCTGGCCGCCGACCACTTCCGCTACTACGCCGGTTGCATCCGCGCCCAGGAAGGCAGCGCCGCCGAGATCGACGGCAACACCGTGGCCTATCACATCCATGAACCGCTGGGCGTGGTCGGGCAGATCATCCCGTGGAACTTCCCGATCCTGATGGCCGCCTGGAAACTCGCGCCGGCCCTGGCCGCCGGCAACTGCGTGGTGCTCAAGCCTGCCGAACAAACCCCATTGGGCATCACCGTGCTGATGGAGCTGATCGGCGACCTGTTGCCGCCGGGCGTGCTCAACGTGGTGCAAGGTTTCGGCAAAGAGGCCGGCGAAGCCCTGGCCACCAGCAAGCGCATCGCCAAGATCGCCTTCACCGGCTCGACCCCGGTCGGCTCGCACATCATGAAATGCGCCGCCGAAAACATCATTCCGTCCACCGTGGAGCTGGGTGGCAAGTCGCCGAACATCTTCTTCGAAGACATCATGAAGGCCGAACCGTCCTTCATCGAAAAAGCCGCCGAAGGCCTGGTGCTGGCGTTCTTCAACCAGGGCGAAGTCTGCACCTGCCCGTCCCGCGCCCTGGTACAGGAATCGATCTACGACGAGTTCATGGCCGTCGTGATGAAAAAAGTCCTGCAAATCAAACGTGGCGACCCGCTGGACACCGACACCATGGTCGGCGCCCAGGCCTCCGAGCAGCAATTCGACAAAATCCTCTCGTACCTGGAAATCGCCAAGGGCGAAGGCGCCGAGCTGCTGACCGGCGGAAAAATCGAAAAACTCGAGGGCAACCTGGCGACCGGGTATTACATCCAGCCGACCCTGCTCAAGGGCACCAACAAAATGCGCGTATTCCAGGAAGAAATCTTCGGCCCGGTGGTGAGCATCACCACCTTCAAGGACGAAGCCGAAGCCCTGGCCATCGCCAACGACACCGAGTTCGGCCTGGGTGCCGGCCTGTGGACCCGCGACATCAACCGCGCCTACCGCATGGGCCGCGCGATCAAGGCCGGGCGTGTCTGGACCAACTGCTACCACCTGTACCCGGCGCATGCGGCGTTCGGTGGCTACAAGAAGTCCGGCGTCGGCCGTGAAACCCACAAGATGATGCTCGACCACTATCAGCAGACCAAAAACCTGCTGGTGAGCTACGACATCAATCCGCTGGGCTTCTTCTGATCGTTCCTCCCGGCGACTTCGGTCGCCGGGAGGCGCTTTACTATCAGCCCCCTACTTTTTCTCGCATTGGATTCGGCGCTTATCAGCAGCTGAATGCAATGCAACAACCGCAAATCCCCAAACGGCACTGCGCCAGTCGTGCACGCAGCGTCCGCGCATAAAAAAAACAACAATAAGGAAGCACCACGCATGGATCAGATCGGCAATTACGTGCTCTATCTCATCATGCTCTGCGCCGTACTCGGCGCCTTCGCGGCGATCTACAACAGCGATGAAGGGCTTGGTAAAGAATTCATGGAAGGCATCCACGCCACTGGCCACATCTTCGTGCCGGCGGCGGGCATCATGGCTTCCATCCCCTACCTGACTGTGGTCATCGAAAAAGCCTTTGGTCCCTTCTTCAGTTCCCTGGGCGCCGACCCGGCCCTGGCGGCGACCATGATCATCGCCTCGGACATGGGCGGCTATCACCTGGCCTCGGCGCTGGCGGCTAGCAAAGAAGCGCTGGTGATGGCGCTGATCACCGGTTTCATGGGCGGTGCGACCATCGTGTTCTCGATCCCCATGGGTCTGGCGATGCTCGACAAGCGCGACCACAAATACATGGCCCTGGGCATCATGTCGGGCATTTTGACCATCCCACTGGGCGTACTGATCGCCAGCGTCATCCTCGCGTTCAGTAACCCGCTGGTACGGGACCTGGTGTCCACCAACGGTGAAGCCACCTATCAATTGGCCTTGGGCCTGGGCAGCATCTTCGCCAACCTGTTGCCGATCCTGATCTTCGTCGTGGGCCTGGCCCTGGGGCTACGGTTCTTGCCCGACCTGATGATCAAGGGTTTCATCATCTTCGGCCGTACGATGGACGCTGCCATCAAACTGGTACTGGTGTTCTCCATCGTCGAGTACTTCACCGGCGTGTTCACACTGGTGTTCGGCAGCTGGGGCTTTCACCCGATCATCGCGGACGCCGAAGACCAGACCCGCGCCCTGGAAACGGCCGGCTACATCGGCATTATGCTGGCGGGTGCGTTCCCGATGGTTTACTTGCTGCGCAAATACCTGGGTAAGCCGCTGGAAAGCCTGGGCAGCAAGATCGGACTGAGCGCCGTCGGCAGTGCCGGCATGCTGGCAACTATCGCTAACATCCTGGCCATGTTCCGCCTGGTGCGCTTCATGCCACCCAAGGACAAAGTGATCAACATCGCCTTCGGCGTCTGTGCCGCGTTCCTGCTGGGCGATCACCTGTCGTTCACTGCGAACTTCCAGCCCACCATCATCCTGCCGGTGCTGATTGGCAAGATAAGTGCAGGTTTCATTGCCGTGGGCCTGGCGTATTGGCTGTCGGTGCCCAAGGCCTTGCAACTTGAAGCTCAGGATCGCGCCGCCGGGATCATCGCCGAGGGCGAATACCTCGGCCTGCCCCTGCCCGAGTCCCTTGCGCCGAACGGCATCAAGGCGACGGCCTGAGTCAGCTGCATTGAGGTGCGTTGATGACACAGGGCGTGGCATTCTGAGGAATCGCCAGCACTGGGCAGCGCACCTTCCTATTTGAAACGGAGACAGAAATGGCACGTTTTTCCCATACCGTCGGCGCCCAGGTCTACTGCTTCGACGATCTGAAGGAAGTCATGGCCAAGGCCAGTCCGGCGCGCTCCGGGGACTTTCTGGCGGGTGTCGCGGCACTCAACGATGGCGAGCGGGTGGCCGCGCAGATGGCGCTGGCGAATATCCCGCTCGCCCACTTCCTGCAGGAAGTACTGATTCCCTACGAGTCCGATGAAGTCACCCGGCTGATCATCGACACTCACGATAAACAGGCGTTTGCGGCAGTCAGCCACCTCACGGTCGGCGGTTTTCGCGACTGGCTGCTCAGCGATGCCGCCGACGAACACAGCCTGCGCGCCCTCGCCCCCGGCCTGACTCCGGAAATGGCCGCCGCCGTGTCGAAAATCATGCGCGTGCAGGACCTGGTGCTGGTGGCGCAGAAAATCCGCGTGATCACCCACTTCCGCGGCACCCTGGGCTTGCGCGGCCGGTTATCCACGCGCCTGCAGCCGAACCACCCCACCGACGAGCCCGCCGGCATCGCCGCGAGCATTCTCGACGGCCTGTTGTACGGCAATGGCGATGCGATGATCGGCATCAACCCGGCCACCGACAGCATCAGCTCGATTTGCGCCATGCTGGAAATGCTCGATGCCATCATCCAGCGCTACGAGATTCCCACCCAAGCCTGCGTGCTGACCCACGTCACCACCTCGATTGAAGCCATCAATCGCGGTGTTCCACTGGACCTGGTGTTCCAGTCAATCGCCGGCACCGAAGCGGCCAACGCCAGTTTCGGCATCAACCTCAACGTCTTGCAGGAAGGCTACGACGCCGGCCTGAGCCTGAACCGCGGCACCCTGGGCCAGAATCTGATGTATTTCGAGACCGGCCAGGGCAGCGCCCTGTCGGCCAATGCGCACCACGGCATCGATCAGCAGACCTGTGAGACGCGTGCCTACGCCGTGGCGCGACATTTCAAGCCATTCCTGGTGAACACCGTCGTCGGTTTCATCGGCCCGGAATACCTCTACAACGGTAAACAAATCATCCGCGCCGGCCTCGAAGACCACTTCTGCGGCAAGCTTCTGGGCGTACCGATGGGCTGCGACATCTGCTACACCAACCACGCCGAAGCCGATCAGGATGACATGGACACCCTGCTGACCCTGTTGGGTGTGGCCGGGATCAACTTCATCATGGGCATCCCCGGTTCCGACGACATCATGCTCAACTACCAGACCACTTCGTTCCACGATGCGCTCTACGCTCGCCAGACCCTGGGGCTGAAACCGGCGCCGGAGTTCGAACAATGGCTGGCGAAAATGGGCATCTTCACGCAGGCGGACGGCAAAATTCACTTCGGCGACAGCCTGCCGCCGGCCTTCCGTCAGGCCATGGCGCAACTGGGATGAGTGTTGTAATGGATAAACCACCTGCTGATCAGCAAAACCCGTTGCTGGAGCTGCGCCGCCTGACGCCCGCGCGGATCGCCCTGGGCCGCACCGGCACCAGCATGCCCACCCATGCGCAGCTGGATTTCCAATACGCCCACGCCCAGGCCCGGGATGCGGTGCACTTGCCGTTCGACCATGCCGCGCTCGGTGCGCAACTGGCGGCGCGCGGACGGGAAAGCCTGTTGCTGCACAGCGCGGCAACGGACCGTAACAGTTACTTGCAGCGCCCCGACCTGGGGCGAAAACTGAGTGATGCATCGGCGCAGACCCTGCGCGATCTCGCAGCGACCAATCCCGGCGGTGTCGATCTGGCCATCGTCGTCGCCGACGGCTTGTCGGCCCTGGCCGTTCATCGCCATACCGTGCCATTTCTGACCCGGATGGAACAACAGATCGAGGCTGAGGGCTGGTCTGTTTCACCTGTGGTGCTGGTTGAGCAAGGCCGCGTTGCCGTGGCCGACGAGATCGGCGAGTTGCTGGGCGCCAGGATGGTCGTCATCCTGATCGGTGAACGCCCTGGCCTCAGCTCGCCAGACAGCCTGGGGTTATATTTCACCTACAATCCAAAGATCGGCCTGACGGATGCTTATCGCAATTGCATCTCCAATGTGCGACTCGAAGGCCTGAGTTACGGCATGGCGGCCCATCGTTTGCTGTATCTGATGCGCGAAGCCTGTCGGCGGCAGTTATCGGGGGTCAATCTCAAGGACGAGGCCCAGGTTCAGACGCTGGAGTCGGACACTGGTGCAGATACAAAAGGTAATTTCCTACTCGACCCGCCGCATGCCTGAACCGTTTCCGCATTGCGTTTCCATTCCAGTTTCAGGCAGGATCGATGCACGGCCGCCAGGGGTTTCCCATCGCCGTCACGACGTAAGACAGCCACTTGAAGACGAGACCTACCATGCGGATTATTCAAGCGACCCTCGAACACCTGGACCTGTTGACCCCATTATTCGTCAAATATCGCGAGTTTTATGGCTCGTTGCCGTATCCGGACTCGTCCCGGGCGTTCCTCGAGAAACGCTTGCGTCGCAAGGAGTCGGTGATCTACCTGGCCCTGGCCGATGACGACACCCAGCGAGGGATGGGGTTCTGTCAGTTGTACCCGAGCTTTTCTTCGCTTTCGCTCAAGCGCGTGTGGATTCTCAACGACATCTACGTCGCCGAAGATGCCCGCCGCCAGCTGGTGGCTGACAACCTGATCCGCACGGCGAAGAAAATGGCCAAGGAAACCAATGCCGTGCGCATGCGTGTATCCACCAGCAGCAACAACGAAGTGGCGCAGAAAACCTACGAATCCATAGGATTCAAGGAAGACACCGAGTTCAAGAACTATGTGTTGCCGATCAGCGACGAGCTCTGATTCGCCTTACATCTGCAGGAGCAAGCTTGCTCGCGATAGCCGTCTGGCTTGCGATACATGTGTTGAATGACACACCGTCATCGCGAGCAAGCTTGCTCCTACAAAAAAAACGCGCCAATCCCCGCTGTCCTGTGCGAAATCCCCCGCTACAAACTCGACGCGCTTTTCACCCTCCAGCCCGTATAATGCTGACCTTTCCGGCTTGTAAGAAAAACTACCCCCATCCGTAGGCTTTCGCGAAGTCATCCGCACAGGCCTGCCGAGTCGGGCCGACACCACAGGTGCCCTCCATGGATTTCAACCCGCTCGACCTTATCCTGCATCTCGATGTTTACCTCGACTTGCTGGTGAACAACTACGGGCCATGGATCTACGCCATCCTGTTTCTGGTGATCTTCTGCGAGACCGGCCTGGTGGTAATGCCCTTTTTGCCGGGCGATTCCCTGCTCTTCATCGCGGGCGCCGTCGCAGCCGGTGGCGGCATGGACCCGGTGCTGCTGGGCGGTTTGCTGATGCTGGCGGCGATCCTCGGCGACAGCACCAACTATGTGATCGGACGAACGGCGGGCGAAAAGCTCTTCAGTAACCCGAACTCGAAGATCTTCCGTCGCGATTACCTGCAACAAACCCATGATTTCTACGACAAGCACGGCGGCAAAACCGTGACCCTGGCGCGATTCCTGCCGATCATCCGCACCTTTGCCCCGTTCGTCGCCGGTGTGGCGAGAATGCCGTACCCGCGTTTCTTTGGCTTCAGCGTCCTCGGCACCATCCTGTGGGTCGGTGGCCTGGTTACGCTCGGGTACTTCTTCGGTAACGTACCCTTCATCAAGCAAAACCTGTCGTTGCTGGTGGTCGGCATCATCCTGCTGTCGCTGGTACCGATGATCATCGGCGTCGTCCGCAGCCGCTTCGGCAACGCCGCGTCCAAAGCCCACCCGCGCTGATCCGGCATGTGGTCGCTTAGCGCCTGGCGTCGCCGGCGCATACTGGGCAAGCACCCGATTGCCGACGACATGTGGCAGCGGGTGCGCCATCACCTGAGTTTCCTCGATGGCATCAGCGCCGCCGAAGACCAATGGCTGCGCGAAGCCTGCGTGCTGTTTCTCGACGACAAACACCTGACCGCCCTGCCCGGTGTCGAACTTCACCAGGAGCAACGCCTGCTGCTTGCCGCCCAGGCGCAACTGCCGCTGCTGCATCTGGGTGATCTGAACTGGTATCAGGGATTCCACGAAATCGTTCTGTACCCCGACGACTTCCTCAGCCCCCAACGCCATCGTGACGCCAGCGGCGTCGAGCACGAGTGGGATGGCGAGCACAGCGGCGAGGCCTGGCAACAAGGCCCGATCATCCTCGCCTGGCCCGGCGTGATGGCCAGCGGCGGCTGGGAAGGCTACAACCTGGTGATCCACGAACTCGCGCACAAACTCGACATGCTCAACGGCGACGCCAACGGCCTGCCGCCGCTGCACGCGGACATGCGAGTCAGCGACTGGGCCAAGGTCATGCAAGAGGCCTACGACGACCTCGACCGCCAACTGGAGCGCAATCCCGACGCCGAAACCGCCATCGACCCGTACGCAGCGGAAAACGCCGCCGAGTTTTTCGCGGTCACCAGCGAATACTTCTTCAGCGCCCCGGATTTGCTGCACGAGGCGTATCCTGAGGTCTATCAGCAGCTGAAGCTGTTTTACCGGCAGGACCCACTGGCCCGGTTGCGGCAACTTCTGGCCGAAGACCCGGTCTATCAGGCACACGACTAAGGTCTACACGACCTCTGGTCCATAGCAACGGTGGCGGAATATGCCTATAATCGCCGCCACTTTTTGGTCAATCCGGCCAAGTGTTTTTGGTCAACTAACGGGGGCACCGCCCAATGAGCTACAGCAAGATTCCGGCTGGCAAAGACCTGCCGAACGACATCTACGTCGCGATCGAGATCCCGGCCAACCACGCGCCGATCAAATACGAAATCGACAAAGACAGCGATTGCCTGTTCGTTGACCGTTTCATGGCCACCCCGATGTTCTACCCGGCCAACTACGGTTTCATCCCGAACACCCTGGCCGACGACGGTGACCCCCTCGACGTGCTGGTCGTGACCCCGTACCCGGTTGCTCCAGGCTCGGTCATCCGCGCTCGTCCGGTCGGCATCCTGCACATGACCGACGACGGCGGCGGCGATGCCAAAGTCATCGCAGTCCCACACGACAAGCTGTCCCAGCTGTACGTCGACGTGAAGGAATACACCGATCTGCCGCCGCTGCTGCTGGAACAGATCAAGCACTTCTTCGAGAACTACAAAGACCTCGAAAAAGGCAAATGGGTGAAGATCGAAGGCTGGGGCGACGCAGAAGCCGCTCGCACCGAGATCATGAAGTCGGTTGCCGCCTACAAAGGCTAAAGCCAGCTGTCAGCGTTTGTCTGCAAGCTGCAAGAAAACCCCGGTTGATCCGGGGTTTTTTGTGGGCGCCTGAAAAACCTTCTTTAAACACGCCGTATAGGAGTCTGTGAACATGAGTTTTGTTGTTTAATTTCCCCCAAACGCGTCTTACATCCGGTCGAAATTTCCCTCGTAAATTGAACAGTTCGTTTATTCAAAGCCCCACCCGGCGCCAGTAGACTCGCTTTCATGAAAAAGAACACTAGCGGTCCACGGTTTAAAGCGCTCCTCGAAGCGGCGAACATTACGACAACAGGATTCGCCGAATTCCTGGATACGGCGCCGCAAAACGTCCACAACTGGTACACCCGCGGTGTGCCCGCCCACTGCATGGAAGAAGTCGCCAGAAAACTGTCCGTGAACAGTCAGTGGCTGAAAACCAGCGAAGGCCCGAAAGACCCCAAGGAACTGCGTCTGCTCGACGAGTCCGGCAACACCTTCGACGCCCAGGCGATCCGCGGCACCTACCGGGTCATCGAACCGACCGATGTCGAGCTGCCTTTCTACAAAGAAACAACCATCACGCCCGGCACCCACAAAACCCAGGTCGTGAAGGACCCCAGCCAATCCATCCGCCTGCCTCGCGTCGATCTCGACTCCCTGGAAATCAACCACGCCGACGCCATCTGCGCGCGCATGATCGGCAACAGCATGGCCGAAAAGATTGAAGACGGCTCTCTCCTCGCCATCGACCGCGGGCTCACGCAAATTATCGATGGCGAGATCTACGCCATCGAGCACGACGGCATGTTGCGAATCAAATATCTGCATCGGATCCCGGGCAACGCATTACGCATGCGCAGCCACAACAGCGCCGAATACCCGGATGAAATCTTCAGGGCTTCGCAAATCGAAGAGCAAAACATCAGGGTATTGGGCTGGGTCTTCTGGTGGTCGACCCTTAACAAACGCAGGCCGCCGGTGCCGTTCTTATAGCTTTTTTCATGGGCAAGCCACCCTCAAGGACAGCACAACCTTGTAGGAGCGGAGCTTGCCCGCGAAGGCGATGGAACAGTCACCATCGAAGCTGTGATTGCATTCAGCCCAAAGCAACCAGTGCTCTATTGCGCACACCACACTGGGAATTTCCCAAAAAAATCAGTATGCTGCGCCCCACATTTGCGCATCGACCCTTCCCAAGGCTCAGATCGCACCGACCCGGCAGATCACTTTCTCGCCGAGTCCCACAGCCGGACGCAAGATCCGGGTGTACGTTTTGAAGGCTGTTGCGGTTTACCAAAAATAAACCAAGCCAGTCCCCGAGAAGCCGGCCACAAGCCGGCTTTTTAATGTCCGGAAAAAAGACGTTATCAGAGGTATTTCTTTTATGCCCCTCACCATGCACCCTGCCGACAAAGACTCAAGACAGCATTCAATGGCCGAGGGCTAGTATGGCAAAGTGGAAGACGCGCTCGTAACGACGGTTAAAGACCGGCTCGTAGCGCCTCAGCGAGTCAAAGTAAGTCTGGACGAGCTAGACACATTTAACGACGAATGATCATGCGTTAATTGGGGCAGCAAGCCTCAGCCTGATTCACTTCTCCGACAGCATGCTGGAAAATCTCTTCTCACGGATAACTAAACCCCTTAACCAACGTCAACTCCCCCACCGCTCGCATTGGCACCAGAAACGTCTCCATCTTTTCGTCAGACGTCCCTTCCTCCGTAATCACCGTCACTTGCGCCGTGGTCAGTGCCTGAACCGCCTCCTCTTGCCCCGACTCATCACTCCGATACCCGCCCCCAAAGTAATTCACATACACCAGATACTGCCCCTTGATCGGTGCCGGCATGGCGAAGATCTCCGGGCCGTAGCCTGTCGTCACATCGACATCGAGCGCCGCACCATTGGGAACTGCGCGATCGCCGTACCAGATGTGCGCGCCATCCGGGGTTATCAGGTGCAGGTCCAGATCCGTGCCATCGCTGTCCCATGCCAGCAACACCCGCAACTTGGCCGGTGTAGCACCGCCACTGGTGTTGAGGAACTGCGTGCGGTGGCGTTGCTGGCCATCGGGGCTGCGCACTTCGACGCTGTTGCTGCCGTTGGGGAATGAGAACGGCCGATCAAAACGGCCAGCGGGGTCGATCTTCAGCGGCATGCTGACGCCATTGATGATCAGCCGGCCGGGTTCATCGGTCTTGGGCGTAGCTTTGATCTGACCAGTGATGCGTGCGGTGTTGGCTTGCCCGACCGGGGTGTTCACCGAGGACGCGGGGTAGTTGATGACCTGGGGGAAGGTTTCGCCTTCACCTTCGGGGGCACCGGTACGCCAGCCGCCCATTGGCGTGTCGAGTTTGACGGCGGCGTCGGCGGCCATCGTCATCGGCAATACGCAACAGGCGTAAAGGAACAGCAAGCCCTGTGGATAACGGAGTTTCATGGTCTATTCCAGCAAGAGGTGGCGGGCGAGCCCTTCGATGTAGGTTTCATCCTGGCCGTTGGGGTGTGCTTCGAAGGCCAGGTGCAGGTATTCGTGGGTCAGGTCGAGACGGTCTTGCAGCGACAGCACGCCGCGCACATAGATGCGCTGGCGTTCGCGGTCGACGTAGGGGCGGCCGAAGGTCAGGCGGCAGACGGCGAAGGTGTTGACTTCGTTGTAGCCGGTTTCGCTTGCCAGGCGTTGGCGCCAGCCGCGGCGCTGTTGTTGTAGCCAGTTTTGGGCGGCTGGGAGTGCTTCGCAGGAGGCCACGGGATTGTCCCAGCGACTGAGGCTGGCGCGTGGATAGGCGTGCAGCAGAATGGCGTCGTAGCGTTGGCCGGCGCTGGCTTGTTCGACGGCTTGTTGCCAGGAGAGCTGGTCCGGACCGGGTTGGTCGGAGTGGTAGGTGACGGCGCTGCCGGCGAGGACCAGGTCGCTGGTCCAGGCGGCGATGTTGCGCGACTCGGTGGTGGCCGGTCGTGGGGCGACACGCTGACGATTGCTGCTGTCGTCGATGCGCAGGCAGTCGCCGTTGCGGCTGGCGTTTTGCAGGAGATAGGTGCGGATGGCGACGGCCAGGGCTTTGGAGGCTTCGGCGGGTTCGGCCCTGGCTTCGCGCTGCAGGACGCGGGCGACGTATTCTTCACGGTCCAGGCGCGCGACCAGCTTGTCCTTGAGCAGAAAGAGTTCGCCGTCGCTGTGGATATCGAGTTGGTTGCCGTTGGCGAATTCGACCCGGTAGTCGCCCTGCATGGGCCCGGATTCAACCACCCGATCCCCGGCGAGAACGCGTCCGATCGGATAGCGGGAAAACAGCCCGACTTCGACGCAACGCCCCGCGTCTGCTGGCCACTCAACAGGCAGCACCGAAGACAGTGCTTCGCCGTAATCGCGCAACACCCTCTGACTGGTTCCTCGGCCACCGGCCCATATCGGCGTTCCATCCGCCAACCACCCGGCAAACCCACCCTGGCGCGACCCAGGATCCTGATCGTCCAGCCAACTCCAGGTTTTCACTCGCAATCGGCCGCCAAGCTCGCCCACGACATTGCCGTCGGCGGCGTGCAAAACCACATCGAGTAGCACCCGCCGTGCCTGATCCTGCGCTGGCATCATGCTCAGCGCCTGCAATAACTCAGTCACTGAAACCCGAGTGGCAGGCTGCAACGACGGCAAGTTCAGCAACCACTCCGGCGCCTGGCGCGCCTGCCAGTACTGGCGCCACTCAACGCCAGTAATGCGCAAACGCTCAGGGTCAAAATACAACCCGCAGGACTTTACCAGCGCTTGATCACGCTCGATCTTGCCACCCGCCGCGCAGCAATAAACTTCCTCTGTCGACTGCCCGCGACATTCATAAGCCGGTTCACGCGCGCCGGTGTCCACCAGCCAGCCATAAACAAACAACTTCCATACACTGCCCAGCGGAGTCTCCAGCCCGGAAGGCAATGTTTCCCGGGAGATCAACCGGGTCTGGTTCAAGGACAGCAATTGCCCCTTGAAGCCCAGGCGCAGCGACTCATCCTGTGCAGTGGCCAGCGCAGGGATCAAGCACAGCAGCAACCAGACCATGGACCGGGCCATGTCAGTGGACCGTGACCTGGCCCAGTGCCGGCTTTTGTTCCTGGGCCTGATGCTGTGGCGCATAGACCTGGGTGAAGCGAACCGGCGGCAGGTTGAACTGACCTTTTTGCGAGAAGCGCACCAAGTGACGCAGGCGCAGTTCGCCGCTCAACGCATCAACCGGAATCGCATAAGCCATTTGCCCCGGCTCGAAACGCGCTTTTTCCAACGCGGTCGGCTCAGTGCCAGCCTTGCCGATGAGCTTGATGCCCCACGTCGTGCGCTCGACGTCCGCACCCGGTGGCAGCGGCACTTCGAGCATGCCGTAGCGCAGCGGCTGCGCGGCTTTGCTGGTGATGATCACTTCGTCCAGGTAGAGGCTGTCGCTGGACAACGGCTTGTTGCCGACCGCTTCCAGTTTGAAGTTGAACGCTTCGTCACCCGGCACCAGACGGGACAGGCGACGGGTGATGGTCACGGCCGACGGTTCGACCGGAGGTTGCAGGGTCTGATAACTCAACGCGGCCCGCACCGGACGCTCTTGCGCCCCGTCCAGGGACAGCAGCGCAGGCGCGGACGAAGCACCCTGCCACGTCCAGTAAACTTCACCGGTCGCCCCCTGCTCCGGCTTCCAGCCGTCACCCGGTTTGAGCGCGACGGCGGGCGACGCCTGCTCGATACTGTGCTGCAACCAGGTCAGCGCCAGTGCGCGTTCCAGCGTCGATTGCCGGGGGAGCAAACGCTGCAACAACGCGTGAGCGTGAGCCTGGTCGAAGGTCTTCAGCGATAGATTCAACGCTTCGGCAAACGGCTGGGAACTGACGTCCAGGCGCTGCTGCGCATCCGCCAGTTGCCGAGTGAACGCCTGCGGCATATCGACCTTCGCCTGGCGCGCCAAAGACGCGGTCAGCACACGAGCACTGGCCAACCCAAGCGCCGAATCCGGATCGCTCATGACGATGCTGTCCTCGCCATCTTCCATCAGGTTTGCGGCATGGCCCTCGCCGGCGTTCGCCAGGTCATCCATCAATCCACTGAGCAAGGTGTTCACCGGCAGTTGCATCTGTTTGGCGAAGGACACAATCAGCGCCCGCTGCAACAGCGGCGTGTTCTTCGCCTGTTTCGCATAGACCTCCAGCACTCGCTGCCAATGCTCCGGCGGCAGGCTCAGCGCCAGCGCCTTGCTGGCGTGCCAGTCGGCGTAATAGGCGTAAGCGGTGAGAAACGCATCCGGCTCGCCATCCATGCCCCACCAGGTGAAGCTCGCCGACGGCCCGGCCATTTGCACCAGGCGTAGACGGCTGTTCTGCATGATCAGACGCAAGCGATCGCGGATCCGCGGGTTCGATGACAGCGTCGGATAGGCAATGCTCAATGGCAGCAAACGGCTGGCGGTCTGTTCAACGCCGCCGTACGGATAACTCAGCAAATCGTCCAGCGCCGAACGGAACAGCGCTTGTGCACTGTCATCCAGGCGCAGGCGAATATCCGTCGCGTCCGCGGGCAAAGCCAGCGGCGTATCACCGCTGGCGACGTCCAGGCTTTGGCTCTGGATCACCTGCCAACCTTCACCGGTCGTGGTCAGGCGCACGGCCAGGGCGTCAGCGGTTTTGCCGTCTTGCACCAGCTCGGCGGCCCACTCGCCATTGGCCAATTCGAACGCGGGTAGCGCGACGTAATTGATACCGTTATTCAACGTCACCGGGACACGCTGTTCGGTGCCGCCGTAATGAATCACCAGTTCAGCCGCCACCGGTTGCTCGCCCTGGCTGAAGGCGAACACACCGAGATCCGGTTTATCGCCGCGCCGGAATCGGCTCGGCCCGCTCCACTTCAAGTACAGCGGCTTTTCCGAGCGCACGAACTGCTTTTTCTGCCCGACCTGACCGTCATCGGCGATGGCCCGGGCGGTGATGCGCCAGCGGGTCAAGGAGTCCGGCATCTTGAACGTGAAGCGGGTTTTGCCGTTGGCATCGGTCAGTAGTTCCGGTTGCCAGGCGGCGGTGTCGACGTCTTCGCGACGCGGGCGCTCCAGCACTTTCACCCCGCGCTCGCTGCGGTTGGCCTTGCCCGGCGCGCCTGGGCTGCCCGGCAATGCCACGTCATAGCTGATGAACGACAGGCTGGCGCTGGTGCGCACGTTGTTGCGGCGCGGGTGATAGAAGAATTGGTCGATGCTCGGCGCGACTTCCGGTTGCAGCGCGTAGACCATTTCGTCCACCACACTGACCGTCAGGTGCGCCGGAATCGGCTTGCCGTCGAACTCGGTGGTGAGGTCAACCGACACGGTATCGCCCGGCTGATACGACTCTTTATCGGTGGCGATGGCGACGTCGATCTGCGGGGCAATCACCTTGATGCCAGCGTTCTGGAAGCTGTATTGACCACCCTTGGTGTAGAGCACGGAGAAGGTCAGGTTTGGCGCGAAGCTGTCTTTCACCGGAATCCGCGCGCGGTATTGCGTCTCACTGAGTTTTTCCACTTGCAGCCAATCGTCGCCCTTGGACAGCAGCGCCGTGGCCTCGACTTTGTCCCGCTCCAGCGACAGCAATGCATCGCTGACCGGCTCAGGGAAAGTGATCAAGGCCAGCGCTTCATCGCCGGCCTTGTACTGCGGTTTATCGAGGACGATCTCAACGGTACCGGGCACGGCCTTGACGCCCTCGCCGGTGACCGAATGGCCCGTGGCGCCGATGACTCGGCCCTGATCATCCTTCAAGGTCAAGTTGTAAGTGCCCGCACGCTCGAACGCCAGCGTGAAGCCTTTGTCGGTGGCCACCAGCTGGCCCTCGCCGGTGCTCTGGTCTTCCAGACGCACCCAGCCATAACTGCTCGGCGTGACGGCTTTGCCCTGCTCGCTGCCACCTTCATTCAGATAACTGAACGCGACCTTGTCGCCCACCGCACTGAAACGCTGGGGCGCGCTTAGACTGAAACTCGCGGCGCCGCGGTCGATGAGGATTTCCTTGGTGGTCTTGACCCGATACGCCGCGCCATCGCTGGCAAACACGGTGAGCATATAGCGGCTCGGTTTCTCCGCCGCCGGCAGGTCGAGGGTCGCGTTGCCTTTGGCATCGGTCGTCAGTTCGGTACTGGTCAGCTCCACCGGGAATTGCCCGAGGTACTGCAGCTCATTGTCGACCATCGACAGTTGCTGGGCGCGCAGGCTGAGGCTCAATTTGGCATTGGCCACGGGTTTGCCGTCCGGGTACAGCAGCACCAGGCTACCTTTGACCGGTTCACCGGTGCGGTAATCCTGCTTGGCCAGGTTGAGCGAGATTTCAAAGTGCGGCTTGATGTATTCGGCGACGCGAAAGGCACTGCTGTAGGCCTGGTCCTTGTAGCTGAAACGCAATTCATAACCGCCGGCCACGGCGTTGTCCGGCAATTGGAAGCGACCTTGGGTCCCAGCCTTGGAATCGAGTTTCAGCGCCAGGGATTGCAATGCGGTGCCGGTTGCATCGAGCACGGTGACGTTGACGTCGGCGGCGGTCGGCTGCACCGAGTCACGAGCATTCTTGAACTCGCGACCGACGATTTTCAGCGACACCCAATCCCCCGGCCGATACAGCGGCCGGTCGGTAAAGGCATAGAGTTTGGTGTCGTAGATTTCGCTGTCGTAGTAGAAATTTTCGGAGACGAACACCCCACCCTCTTCGTCCTCGCCAATCACGAACGAACGCTCCGGGCTGACGTGTTTCAACCGTAGCAACCCATCGGCATCGGTGGCGCCACTGCTCATCACGCCCAGACCATCGGTCCACAGCACATTGACCTTCGGCACCGAACTGCCTTGGTGTTTGCGCGCGGCCCAGACCAGCAACTCGTCACCGGCGATCTTGCTCACCGCCACGGTGTTGGAGACGAAGACCATGGTGGTCGCGCGGTACTTGCCGATCAGTGCTTCCACCAGATATAGACCCGGCTTCAGGTTGCCCAAGGGAATGTACACGTTGCCCGGTGCAACACTGACGAATTCGCTGGAAGAGCCGGCCAGGTTCACCCCGGCTGGCGGCTGGATCGGTTTGGCTTGCCACAGCGGATAACGGAATTGGCTGATCACCGGCAAACCTGGAATCAGCGCAAATTGCGGCTGCGCGTCGTAGGGCGTTGGCGCGGCGATGGCCGTACCCATCTTCAATTCCGGCACTTCTTCGGTGACTTGTTTACGCGACTCGTAGGAAAACGCCCGTTGCATCACTCGACGGGATTTTCGGTACCAGTTGTCCCACAGGTAGGCGAGGGTATTCGACAGGCCTTCGCCTTTGAATTGACCATCACTGACCACCCGGTGCAGGTTCTTCTGACGCTTGAGGAAATCCAGCGGCTTGTCGATCCGATACACGCGAATGTCGGCGCCGCCGTAAGGCTCCATGCGAAATCGGCGATAGTCACGGCCCGGCGCTTCGAGGCGCACCATTGCCTGTTCATCGCTGGCAAAGCTGCTGTCGGCCAACAGGAAAAAGCTTTCACCGGCCACTGGTGTGTAGCTGCTTGGCTCGACGGTGTCTTCGGCCTTGACCACCGAAAAAGGCAGGGCCCATACCAACAGCAGAGACAAAAGACGCAGCATGCGGGCACCGCTCATTGGGAGAGAAAATTCAGTCGATAGACGCCGATGAAGTTGGGGTTGGCTGCGTCGGGAATCCATCGGGTGTCCTTCCATGTCATGAGTTGCTGCAGGCTCGCGGAACGCATGCCGTTGTCTGTAGGGGTGGTGGTGCCGGTGTGATAGGCGATGTAGCGGCCCATCCAGATCATCAGGTGCTGGTCGTCGCCCTGATCGAAAAACATCAGGTCGCCGGGCCGGGCCTGACCTATGTCGCGGCCGACCAGATGGCTGTTGAACTGGATCAGCTTGATCGCGTTGACGTAAGGCCCGACCTTGCCGCCGCCCTGCTGCCATTGCCGGGCGAGGCTTCGTTGCGTATCGCTCAGTAGCAGTTCCGGTGGCAGGTAGCGGTTGGACAGGCCATTGCTGCGCAGCCATTTATCGTCATGGACTTTCAGCGCTTCGTTGGCGGCAAACCGCACCAGGCCGGCGCAGTCCTGCTGGTACCAGCGCGGGCTCGGCCCCTGGGTCAGTTGTTCCTGGGCGATGCGCACGAACCAGGCGCGGAATACCTGGGATTGCTGCGGGTCGAGCGCTGCAGCTTCGTTGGCAAAGACGCGACTGCCCAGCAGCATCGCCAGCAGGCCGAGGCCTCGGATGAATGCGCTCACAGGGCTTTCCACTCCAGCGGCAACCATTGCCAGTGGCCGTCGGGCTCGCTGCCTTCGGGCAAGGTCAGGGCATACTTGCCGTAGCCGCCGAGCTTGCGCAGTTTCGGGATCAGGTAAGTTTGCGCGGCGTTGTAGAACACCGGCTCCATGTCCTGCGGCAGGCTGTCGAGGGTTTCCCGCTGCATCAGTTGCGCCATGGAATCCGGGCCGAAGTAGACCGGCATCAGCAGGTCTTTGGGTAAGACGTCGGCCATGGGCGGGAAGCGTTTGTCGAGGGTGCCGAGGGCTTTATCCACCAGCTTGTCGTCGAGGGAGAACAGTAGCGTCGAACCGTGGCGCGCCAGGCTCACGCGCATGAATGCCTTGCCAGTAATCGCGTCCGGTTGCTCGGCATCCCGGGCTTTATAGGGGCCGAAGTTGGAGCTGACCTGGCGCTGCCACTGATGGCTGTCACCTACCTGCTTCTCGACCACCGGGAATATATGCGCGTCGACCTTGCCTTCGTAAGCACCGACCATGGAGCCGAACAAATTGCCCAGATCGCCGTCGAGCTTTGCGCTGTCATCGTCGTTCAGGCTGGCCACCAACAATGGCGTATACAGCCGCGAATCGGCATACCAGCACAAGCCGGCGGCACCTGCCATGTGTTCGGTCAGGGCCTGTGCAACCGCATCGTCAGCGCCGAGTTTTACCAGCAATGGTTGCTGTTGCTCGGCGGCCAAGGGCAAGGCCACACAAGCGCTGGCCCCCATGGGCATGGCTTGCCAGATCGGCTTGAAATCGAAGTCCGGCTGGTTTTCCAGCTCATCCATGGCGAGAAAGCTGTGCCAGCCCTTGTCGTCCATG
This sequence comes from Pseudomonas sp. MPC6, assembly GCF_006094435.1. Taxonomy (NCBI): domain Bacteria; kingdom Pseudomonadati; phylum Pseudomonadota; class Gammaproteobacteria; order Pseudomonadales; family Pseudomonadaceae; genus Pseudomonas; species Pseudomonas sp. MPC6. The sequence goes on from NZ_CP034783.1 coordinate 6,224,591, forward strand.
TCGAAACGCAGGCCGGCGAAGTTGGGGATAAAACGCTGATAACCCATGGCCAGGACGCTGGCATTGACTGACAAACGTTGTTTCACCTCAGGCGCGCGAGGTTGCAGGCCGAAGGCTTCGGGGAACAATTGGTCACCGTTGAGCAATGCGGCGATGGCCTGGGTCGAGACGCTGCCCGGTGCTTCAGGTGTGCCGCTGCCTGGATCGTAGAGCCTGGACGGATTCGACAGCACCACCAGCTTGTCGCCATGGGAGGCGAACACCATGGCTTTGCTGGCGTTGTAGTTGAACTGATAAAGCGCCACGTCGTCGGCGCCGACTTTCACCTCGCCAAGCCTGCTCAGCTGCGTATCATCCAGCGCCACTTTGGCCAGCGGTTCCAATACCTTGGCCAGGCCACCGCGATCCATCACCAACAGGAAATCCTTGAGCCGGCCATCCGCCCCGCGCCACAGCGCCACGTCCGCCGGTTGATCGAACAGCTGTTCGATCAGGCTGTCCTGCAGTTTCAGGTCATGCTCGTAAATGATCCGCCGCAGACTGCCGATCAGCCCGAGACGATCGGCATGGGTTTGGTAATAGAAGACGAAATCTTCGGTGAGGGTTTCCTTGAGAAACGGCACCGCCAGCAAGTCCTTGGGCAATTGGCTCAAGGAATGGGTTTCGAGCAGACCGTCCGGCCGGCTCATGCCTAATTTGTCGCTGGCCAATTGCGCCGGTGGCGCCTTGGACTGGTGCATGAACCAGCCCAATCCACCAGCCGCGCCAGCCACCAGGCACAGTCCGCCCAACAGCACCGGCCAGCGCCGGGTAGGTTTGGCGGCGGGTGCGGTGGCGGCCGGCGTCACAGTGTTATCGCTCATTTCACAACACCCAATTCATCCGTGGTGCGGGATGTTCAATAGTTGAAAGTCTTGACCAGCAGCAGATCACCGATCGCGCGCAGGGGCACGATGAAGGTCTCACGTTTCTCGTCGACAGTGTTTTCGTTCAGTACCAGGTTGATTTGCGAGGTGATCACCTCGTTCTGGTTGCCGCGCTCATCGAAGTTATAGCCGCCACTGCCGAAGTTGCCCCAATAGTTCACATAAACCAGATAGGTGCCATGCATCGGCGCGGTCATGGTGAACATTTCCGGGCCGGGGCCGTCGACACCATCCGGGTCCAGGCCACCGCCGTTGTTCATCGCCGGGCGCGCCCAGAATGCATGCTGGCCGTCGGGGGTAATGATATGCAGGTCGAGCTCGGCCTTCGGATCGTCCCAACCCAGCACCAGGCGAATCCGCGCCGGCGTGCGCAGGTTGTTGGCTTCATAGAATTGAACGCGCTTGAGCGATTGGCCTTCGGCACTGCGCACTTCGACGCTGTTGGAACCGGCGCCAAAGGCATACGGCCGGGCGAAACGTCCCTGGTCGTCGGTGTACAGGTTGAGGGGATTGCCGTTGACCGCCAGGGTATGGGGCCCGCGTTGGGTGCCTATGGCCTTGAGCTGGCCTTCGATCATCGTGCGATTGCGCTGCACGCCGCGGTCGATGGGCGGCGTGGGATAGGCAACCTGAGGCTGTTCACTGCGGTCCAGCAGGCCATGGTAGCGCCAGCCGCCTACCGGTTCCGACAGTTCGGCCGTGGGTTCGGCCCTGGCAGCGGTGGCGCAGACCAGCCCCATCAGCAACAGCAGCAATGAACGCATGTGACGCCTCCTGCCATGCCTGACGAAACCTTGCGCCTGATCCTCGGCGCGTTACAGATCCAAGCCCTGCGTTTCGTCTGAAAGCCCCGTGACCGTGGGGTTGTAGAAGACCCGAAGATTAGCCATTCAGCGGTTTTTTAACAATCAGACAGCTCTCTATTTACTGTAGGAATTATGGGATTTGCCGGGCGTGAGCCGAATAGCGCGCTTATTCGGCTCACAAAATGAGCCGAATAACCAAAATCACTCTTGGAGGCGCCGCAAACTGCAACTCCCAATACCCCGCTCATTTGCCCATACCCCCCATGTCTGCTAGTGTCGCGCCGGTTTAACGTCAACCGGAAATAGCCGCCATGGCCCGCAAAAAAGCTGCACTGGATTTCGAACAATCGCTCGCTGAACTGCAAACGCTGGTCGAGCGTCTGGAGAATGGCGAATTGTCGCTGGAAGACTCGCTGACGGCTTTCGAGCAAGGCATCGGCCTGACCCGCGATTGCCAGGCGGCGCTGGCCCAGGCCGAACAAAAGGTTCAAGTGCTGCTCGAGCGTGATGGCGAGTTGGCCGAGGAACCCTTCGACGCGGATTTGCCAGAATGATTGCAGCGTATTCGGCCACCAGCCAGGACCGTGTCAATGCGGCACTGGAAAGCCTGTTCATCGCGCCAGGCCCCGAGCTTGCACGTCTTTACGAAGCCATGCGTTACAGCGTGATGAATGGCGGTAAACGGGTGCGTCCGTTGCTGGCCTACGCCGCCTGCGAAGCGCTGGGCGGCAAGGCTGAGCACGCCAACGGCGCAGCGTGTGCCGTGGAGCTGATCCACGCCTACTCCCTGGTGCACGACGATTTGCCGGCCATGGATGACGACGACCTGCGTCGTGGCCAGCCGACCACGCACAAGAAATTCGACGAAGCCTGCGCGATCCTGGCGGGCGACGGTTTGCAGAGCCTGGCCTTCAGCGCCCTGCTCGACCCGCGCCTGAGCGCTGTGGATGCCGAGATCCGCCTGCAAATGGTCAGCGCCCTGGCGTTGGCGGCAGGCCCGGCCGGCATGGTCGGCGGCCAAGCCATCGACCTCGGTTCGGTCGGTTTGAAGCTCGATCAGAAAGCCCTTGAGTACATGCATCGGCACAAGACCGGTGCGCTGATCGAGGCCAGCGTCCAACTCGGCGCCCTGGCCAGCGGCCGTGCCGAGAAAGACCAATTGAAGTCGCTGCAGGCTTATGCCCAAGCCATCGGCCTGGCGTTTCAGGTGCAGGACGACATTCTCGACGTCGAAAGCGATACCGCAACCCTCGGCAAACGCCAGGGTGCCGACATCGCGCGGGACAAGCCGACCTATCCGGCCCTGCTCGGCCTCGACGCAGCCAAGGCCTACGCCCTGGAACTGCGCGATCAGGCCTTGCATGCACTGCGACCGTTTGACGCGGCCGCCGAACCGTTGCGCGACCTGGCCCGCTATATCGTCGGCCGGCGCAGCTGACGGCGTATCCGCCAACTTGAGACCTACGCGTGGGCAGGGGGCGATGCATCAGGTAAACTGCCGCATCTTTTATACCTATAACGATTCGCCTGATGCCCACGACGTTTCATGAGATTCCCCGCAAGCGCCCGACCACGCCCCTGCTCGACCGTGCCAACACGCCGGACGGCCTGCGCCGGTTGGGCGAAGCCGAGCTGGAAACCCTGGCCGATGAGTTGCGCCTGGAATTGCTCTACACGGTCGGTCAGACCGGCGGGCATTTCGGTGCCGGCCTGGGCGTCATCGAGCTGACCATCGCGTTGCATTACGTCTTCGACACCCCGGACGACCGGCTGGTGTGGGATGTGGGTCATCAGGCCTATCCGCACAAAATCCTCACGGGCCGTCGCGAGCGCATGGGCACCCTGCGCCAGAAAGACGGCGTCGCCGCTTTCCCGCGGCGCTCCGAGAGCGAGTACGACACCTTTGGCGTCGGCCACTCCAGCACCTCGATCAGCGCAGCGCTGGGCATGGCCATCGCCGCCCGCCTGCAGAACAGTGATCGCAAGGCAATCGCGGTGATCGGCGACGGTGCGTTGACTGCCGGCATGGCGTTCGAGGCGCTGAACCATGCGCCGGAAGTGAACGCCAACATGCTGGTGATCCTCAACGACAACGACATGTCGATCTCGCGCAACGTTGGCGGGCTGTCGAACTACCTGGCGAAGATTCTTTCCAGCCGCACTTACGCGAGCATGCGCGAAGGCAGCAAAAAGGTCCTGTCGCGCCTGCCCGGTGCCTGGGAAATCGCCCGTCGCACCGAAGAATACGCCAAAGGCATGCTGGTGCCCGGCACGTTGTTCGAAGAGCTGGGCTGGAACTACATCGGCCCGATCGACGGCCACGACCTGCCGACCCTGATCGCCACCCTGCGCAACATGCGCGACCTGAAAGGCCCGCAATTCCTGCACGTGGTGACCAAGAAAGGCAAAGGCTTCGCCCCGGCGGAAGTCGACCCGATCGGTTACCACGCCATCACCAAGCTCGAACCGGTGGACGCGCCGGCCGCTGCGCCGAAAAAAGCCAGCGGGCCGAAGTATTCCGGCGTGTTCGGCGAATGGCTGTGCGACATGGCCGCTGCCGACCCGCGGTTGGTGGGCATTACCCCGGCGATGAAAGAAGGCTCGGACCTGGTGGCGTTCAGCGAGCGTTTCCCGCAGCGTTACTTCGACGTGGCGATTGCCGAGCAACACGCCGTGACCTTCGCCGCCGGCATGGCGTGCGAAGGCGCGAAACCGGTGGTGGCGATCTATTCGACGTTCCTGCAACGGGGTTACGACCAGCTGGTGCATGACGTGGCCGTGCAAAACCTCGATGTGCTGTTTGCCATCGACCGCGCAGGCCTGGTGGGCGAAGACGGCCCGACGCACGCGGGCAGCTTCGACCTGTCGTTCCTGCGCTGCATCCCCGGCATGTTGGTGATGACCCCGAGCGATGAAAACGAACTGCGTAAAATGCTCACCACCGGCCACCTGTTCGACGGCCCGGCGGCGGTGCGTTATCCGCGCGGCTCCGGCCCGAACGCGACGATCGAGAAAGACCTCGAGCCGATCGAAATCGGCAAGGGTGTCGTTCGCCGCCAGGGCAGCAAGGTCGCCCTGCTGGTGTTCGGCGTGCAGCTGGCAGAGGCGTTGAAAGTGGCCCAGACGCTGGATGCGACCGTGGTCGACATGCGCTTCGTCAAGCCGTTGGATGAGGCACTGGTGCGCGAGATCGCCGGCAGCCACGAGCTGTTGGTGACCGTCGAAGAGAACGCGATCATGGGCGGTGCCGGCGGCGCGGTCAGCGAGTTCCTCGCCCGGGAAAACATCCTCAAGTCGATGCTGCATCTGGGCTTGCCGGACAGCTACGTCGAGCACGCCAAGCCTGCGCAGATGCTGGCGGAGTGCGGATTGGATGAGGCTGGAATCGAGGCATCGATTCGTCAGCGCCTGCAATTGCTCAATTTGTAAACCCAATCGCCTCCTGTAGGAGCCGGCTTGCTGGCGAAGGCGTCCTCAAGGACGCCAAAAGCTTCGCTGGCAAGCCAGCTCCTACAGGGGACCGAGTTTTCTTCGATTTCTACGAATAATCCATGAATCTCTCCCGCCTCGCCCTGACGCTGACCCTTCTGCCGTCCGGCCCACTCCTGGCCGACACCTTCGAACGCGACCAGGCCCTGAAACTGCCCGATGTTCTGATCAGTGCCAACCGCCAGGTCGAAGCCCGCAACGACAGCAGCGCCGCCAATACCGTGTTCACCCGCGAAGACATCGATCGCCTGCAACCGGGCAGCGTCACGGATTTGCTGCGTCGGGTACCGGGGGTGCAGATCGGTCAAACCGGCGGGCGCGGCAGCCTGCCGGGGGTGTACATACGCGGAACCAAGTCGGCGCAGAGCCTGGTGCTGGTGGACGGTCAACGCATCGGCAACTCCACCTCCGGCGACAGCAACCTGCAACACATCAATATCGAGCAGGTCGAGCGCGTGGAAGTGCTGCGTGGCTCGCGTTCGGTGATTTACGGCAGCGATGCGATTGGCGGGGTGATTCAGATATTTACCCGTCGTGGCGGCGAACAAGGCCTGCATCCGCGCCTGCACGTGGGCTTTGGCAGCAACCAGACCTGGGAACGCAGCCTCGGGCTATCCGGAGGTGATGAGCAAACCCGCTTCAACCTTGGCGCGAGCCTCGATGAAACGGCCGGGATCAATCGCACCCACGCGTCTTATCCGAGCGATGGCGATCACGATGAGTACCGCAACAAGTCGCTCAGTTTGAGCCTGAGTCACGCTCTCACCGATGACATCGAAATCGGCGCCAACCTGCTCGATAACCGCGGCAAAAGCGCATTCGACAATCCGTTCGGCCGCTTCGACATGACCACGTTCGAATCGGTTCAGGAACAGCCCTACAACGAATTCACGGTCAGTGGCGCCAGCAGTTACCTCGACGCGAAGATCAACGAGGCGTGGAAAACCCGCGTCGAAGTCAGCCACAGTGAAAACCGCGAGAAGACATTCGACAAGCTCAGCGCGGAACGCAGCGTATTCAACACTTATCGCGACTCGGTGAACTGGCAGAACGATCTGACCCTGAGCGACCGCAACAGCCTGATCCTCGGCGGCGACTGGTACGAAGACCGCATCAACAGCAGCACACCCTTCGACGAAGACAGCCGCTGGAACCGCGCGGCGTTCATCCAGCATCGCTATCAGGCGGACAGCTTCTCCACGGAGTTGGGGTTGCGCCGCGACCAGAACCAGCAGTTCGGCGGCCAGAACAGCTGGAGCGGCACCTTCACCCTGCCGCTGGCCCCGGACAACGACCTGTTGCTGACCTACAGCGAAGGTTTCCGCGCACCGACGTTCAATGACCTGTATTACCCGGACTTCGGCAACCCGGACCTCAAGCCCGAGACTTCGAAAAGCTACGAGCTGCAATGGCGCAGTCAGCTGACTGAAACCAGCCGGCTGGAAGCTTCGCTGTATCGTACGGACCTGGAAGACGCGATTATTTTCGGCAGCAACTCACGGCCGCAGAACGTTGCCTCGGCCCGGATCAACGGGTTTGAAGCGGCATTGAAGCAGGAGCTGTTTGGCTGGCAGAGTAACCTCGCAGTGGCAATCATCGACCCGCGGGACCGCGACAGTGGCCACACGCTAGCCCGTCGTGCGCGGCGGACCTTGAGCCTGGATCTGGATCGGCAGTTCGACCGCCTGGGCTTAGGCGCGAGCTGGCAGGCAGTGAGCAGCAGCTATGACGACGAGAACAATCAGCAGCCGTTGGGTGGGTACGCCTTGCTGGGGTTGCGCAGCAGTTGGGAGCTGAATCGCGAGGTCAAGCTTGAGCTGAGGGTGGATAACCTGCTGGACAAGGGTTACAGCCGGGCGCTGTACAGCCATGACAGTAGTCAGTATGGGTATCGCGAGGAAGGTCGGGCGTGGATGTTTGGGGTGACCTGGACGCCGGGGCTCTGACCTGACGATTGCAGTGTCTGGACTGGCCTCATCGCGATCTCACCGGTCCGGCGCAATGACCTGGCACAGCTTGGCAGTCGCCTCGATCATCTGCCCACTCGGCCGCTCCAGGCCTTTATCCGTCACCAGCAGCAATTGCCCCTGCGCCACCGCCGCCACCTGCGGCCACACCTTCCACGCATCGAGCTGCGCCTGATCACCGGCCAGAATCACCTCGGGATTGCGCTGCAGCACCGCTTCGATACTGACTTGAGGCGCCGGCAATGCCAAGTCGGCGAACACATTGCGCGCGCCGCACACCTCAAGCGCATCACTGATGATCTGCCCGCCACCAACGGTGTACAGCGGCCGATCCCAAACCTGGTAAAACACCCGCAACGGCTCATCCCGACGATAACGCTGGCGTAACGCATCCAGTTGCTGACGCAAATTCCCCGCCAATGAAACACCACGCTGCGGCCTGCCGAGTTGCGTGGCAATCGCCTCGATCTGCGCGGCGAGTTGTTCGAGGTTGTGGGGTTCGGCGACGTAGGTCGGTATGTTCAGCCGCTTGAGCTGCTCACGCTGGGCCGGGCCGACGCTGCCGGGCCAGAGCAGCAGCAAGTCGGGTTTCAGGCTGAGCAGCTGCTCCATGTCCAACTGACCATAGCGGCCAACCGAAGGAATATCTTTGAGTTCGGCAGGACGTTCACCGGCATCCAGCACACCCACCAGAAGATCGGCTGAACCCAGTTCGACGACGATTTCGGAGAGCGATGGCGCCAGGCTGACCACGCGTTCGACCGCAGTCGCCGAGCCGCTGGCGGCCAGCAGCAACACTGCCAGCCAGACGCAGCGCATCAACCGAGTTGACGCGGAATACGGTAGAGGTAGAACAGCACCAGGGTCGACAGCGCCAGCAGCATCAGCGGCACCGCTTCAAGGCCGACGAACACCGCCAACGCACCGATCCACGCCGGCAGGGCGGCGGCGAGGAATGCGGTACGACGCTTGGCGGCCAGGGCGATCCAGGCGGCGGGTTCGTCAGGGGTGTCGAGGGCTTTCTGGGTGGCGATCAGCCCGTGTTTGTAGCCACCAAAGAATTTCAGGCTGATAAACATCGAGGCCACACCGGCGATGAACAATGGCATCGCCAGCACTGGCAGGATCGCCTCGCCCTGGCCAAACACGCCGTTGATCACGAACAGTGGCGCCAGGGCCAGCGCCAGGTATTGCCACCAATTGACGGACAGTCGCCGCCGCACCTGACCGCGGGTCACGCCCGGTCTGCCTCGCCCTGGTGTTCGTTGCCCATCATGTGGTCGAGCTTGCTGGCCTTGGTGGCCAGGTACAGTTTGTTGTGCGGATTGTGGCCGGTGTGCAGCGGTACGCGCTCGGCGACCACGATACCCATGTCGGTCAGAGCTTTGACCTTGCGTGGGTTGTTGGTCATCAAACGCAGGGATTCAACGCCCAGGTGCTGCAGCATCGGCAGGCACATGGCGTAATCGCGCTGGTCGGCGGCAAAGCCCAGGCGCTCGTTGGCTTCGACGGTGTCGGCACCGCCATCTTGCAACTCATAGGCGCGGATCTTGTTCAGCAAACCAATGCCACGGCCTTCCTGACGCAAGTAAAGCAATACGCCACGGCCTTCACGGGCGATGGCCTGCAAGGCTGCTTCGAGCTGCGAGCCGCAATCGCAGCGCTGGCTGAACAAGGCATCGCCCGTCAGGCATTCGGAGTGCAACCGGCCGAGTACCGGGGCACCGTCGACGAACTCACCCAGACTCAGCACGACGTGCTCGCGCCCGTTTTCCTCATCGAGGAAGCCGTGCATGGTGAATTGCGCAAAAGGCGTTGGCAGCTTGGAAGCGGCGACAAAAACGACAGGCACCGGTGTGCTCCTGATCTATAGGTACTGGAGATTCGCAGACGCGGCATTGTAACAGCAGGTTCCAACTGACGCTTAGGCTGAATTATGGGGCATAACGATCAAAATGTTTGATCACTGAATCCGCATTACGACCTGTAGGAGCAAGCTTGCTCGCGATGGTGTATCAGATACGCAGGTGTCGACTGACACTCCATCGCGAGCAAGCTCGCTCCTACAGTAGGTTAATCGCCAGTTTCAAGAGCCGGGTTCAATTCGAATCAAAACGGATAAGGCTGCTTCCAACGCTCGAAAATCGGTTTCAGCCGGCCGCTTTTCACCAATTGTTCCATGCGTTGGTCGAACAGCGCCATCAATGCACGGGCCCTGGGCGTATCGGCGAAGCACAGGTACAGCGGCAATTCCGCTATATGGGTGCGACGGAACTGCGAGGGATCCCTGGCCCGCTTGACGACGTAGTCGACCTCGGTCAGTGCATCGATGTAAAAGTCGGCGCGATTGTGAACCAGCATCGACAGGATTCCAGTACGCCGCAAGACTTCGTTGTAGCGACGCACGTTGGGCAGGTAGTCCTGATAATCGTAGCCGCGGACCCAGGCCAATCGGTAACTGCCCAGGGTTTCCGGGGTCGGCGCCGGGTTGCTGGACAGGCCCAGGGCATAGATGTGATCGGTATCGAAGCGCCAGCGCGGATAGAGCAAATCCTTGGCCTCGTCGCGATAGGAACCGACACAAGCGTCCACTTCACCCCGCTGGGCCAGCCCCATGGCGCGCACGTAGGGCTCGGTACGGATATCCAGCTTGACCCCGGCCGGCTCGAACACCTCGCGCAACACGTCCCAGCCCAAGCCGTGACCGTCAGCGGCGGTGTAGTCTTCCCAGTCTTCGCTGGCCAGATGAATCACGGAGGGGGTCGTCGGTTCATCCGCCGCCTGGGCAAGGGCACCCAGCATCGCGAACACCATGACCAGCAGCCAGCGTCGAGCCATCCCTAGTCCCCTGTTGCGCCACTCAGGCGAAAATCCATACCAGCCCCTGCATCGCCAACCACGCAAACACCCCGGCCAATACATCGTCGAGCATGATCCCGACGCCACCATGCACATGCCGGTCGATCCAGTGAATCGGCCACGGCTTGAGGATATCGAAGAAACGGAACATCAGAAAACCTGCCAGCAACCAATACCAACCTTCCGGTACCAGCCACAGGGTGATCCACATCCCGACCATTTCGTCCCAGACGATGCCTTCGTGGTCGTGTACCCGCAAATCGTCAGCCACCTTGCCGCACAGCCAGAAGCCGAACAGCATGGTGATGCCCAGCATCAGCCAGTAACCCCAGTCGGGCAACATCTGCCACAACGGAATAAAGGGTAGCGCAACTAACGAACCCCAGGTACCCGGTGCTTTTGGCAGGGTGCCCGAGCCGAAGCCGAACGCGATGAAATGCCAGGGATTGCGCCAGACCGAGGGCGGTACGAACTCCGCAGGGACTTGATTGGGATGATCTGTCACGGTGTCTCCCGAAAATGTTGATAACCCCGGGTTTGCGGGGTGATGTCTTGCCCGTCGGCATCCAGCAATGTCACGCCCTGCCCCGCGATGACTCGCCCGACCACATGGATCGGCCAGCCGCCAGCCAGCAATGGCGCTAACTCGACGGTCGGCAAGGTGAAGGCCAGCACGTAATCGTCACCGCCGCTGAGCGCTGCCGATTCGGCGCCCGACTGACCGAGCAAGGCCACTAAAGCCTTCGACAGCGGCAAACGGTCCCGTTCAACTTGAATGCCGACCTTCGATGCCAGGGCGATATGCCCACAGTCGGCGAGCAGGCCGTCGGAGATGTCCAGCGCCGAGGTCGCCTTGCCCCGCAACGCGATGCCCAGCCCCAGCTGCGGTTGTGGCGACCAGTAATGCGCCAGCAGCGGATCGGCGATAGCCGGTTCAGCCGTACGCTGGCCGAGCACCAGCGGCAAGGCGCCGGCGGCTTTACCCAGGTCACCGCCTACGCACAACAAATCGCCTGGCTTCGCGCCGCCACGGGTCAACGCCAAACCACTGGGCACACGCCCGAACACGGTCATGGTAAGGCTCAATGGCCCACGGGTGGTATCGCCGCCTACCAGTGCCACACCGCAGCCCTGCGCCATGAGGTTCAAACCACGGGCGTAGGCCTCCAGCCAATCGGCAGTCACCGTCGGCAAGGTCAAGGCAAGGGTAAAGGCAACAGGAGTGGCGCCCATGGCAGCCAGGTCGCTGACGGCCACGGCCAGCGAGCGCTGACCGAGCAGAAACGGGTCGCAGGGGTCTGCGAAATGCACACCGGCCACGAGGGTGTCGGTGGAAACAGCCAACTGCTCCCCGGGGGGAACAGCCAGCAAGGCGCAATCGTCACCGATCCCCAGAGCAACGCCCTCGCCGCCCTGCGCACAGGGCGCGGCGGCGAAGAAATTGCGGATCAGCTCAAATTCGCCCATGGCAGCTGCAAGCGCTTGTCAGCGCTTGAACGCCTTCACTTCAGCTTCACGCAGACGCGGGGCCAGTTTGTCGAGCACACCGTTGACGAACTTGTGGCCGTCGGTGGAGCCGAAGACTTTCGCCAGCTCGATACCTTCGTTGATCACAACGCGGTACGGCACGTCGACGCGCTTGAGCAGTTCCCAGGTCGACAGGCGCAGCACGGCCAGTTCAACCGGGTCCAGTTCTTCGATGGTGATGTCCAGGCACGGCGTCAGTGCAGCGTCGATCTCAGGCTTGTGAGCCGGAACGCCGTGCAGGATGTCGTGAAAGTAAGCGGCATCGACATCGCTGAAATCGTTATCGACCCGGAACTGCGCTTCGATCTCGTTCAAAGATTGCTTGGCCATGTGCCATTGGTACAGCGCCTGGGTCGCGAGCTGACGGGCTTCGCGACGCTTGACGCTTTTCGATGGCTTGCCGGCGTCCGCAGGCTTTGGATCGCGCGGGTTGAAACGATCGCTTTCGTCGCTAATCACTTGGCCTCCAACTGCGCCAGCAGGCTGACCATTTCCAGGGCGGACAGGGCAGCTTCAGCACCTTTGTTGCCGGCCTTGGTGCCGGAACGTTCGATGGCTTGCTCGATGGAATCAACGGTCAGCACGCCGAAAGCGACCGGCAAACCGAACTCCATGGACACCTGGGCCAGGCCCTTGGTGCACTCGCCCGCCACGTATTCGAAGTGCGGAGTACCGCCACGAATGACCGCGCCCAGGGCGATGATGGCTGCGAACTCGCCTTTCTGAGCGACTTTCTGCGCAACCAGCGGGATTTCGAAGGCGCCAGGCGCACGGATGATGGTGATGTCGCTTTCGCTCACGCCATGGCGAACCAGGGCATCAACTGCACCGCTGACCAGGCTTTCAACCACGAAGCTGTTGAAACGGCCCACTACCAGAGCGTAGCGGCCTTTAGGGGCGATGAAGGTACCTTCGATGGTCTTCAGGGTCATTCGTTAGATCTCTTAAAGAGCCGGGACGCGTTTTCTACGCATCCCTCAGTGATTTGTTAACCGCGAATACAGGCCCGCAAACTGCCGGTCATTATTCGGAGGGCACGTATTCTACAACTTCCAGATCGAAACCGGATATCGCATTAAATTTCATCGGCGCACTCATCAGGCGCATTTTGCGCACGCCCAGGTCCCGAAGGATCTGCGAACCGGCACCGACGATGCTGTAGGTGGTCGGTTTTTTCGCCGGGACGTGCTCCGCGGTTTCACGGATGTGTGCCAGCAACACGTCGCCATCGAGCGGGTGACCGAGCAACAGCACCACGCCGCTGCCGGCCTCGGCAACCGCGGCCATGGCGGCGCGCAGGCTCCAGCGGCCGGGCTGCTTGACCATCAGCAAGTCGCGCAGCGGGTCCATGTTGTGCACCCGGACCAGGGTCGGCTCTTCGCCGCACACGGTGCCCAGGGTCAACGCCATGTGCACGTCGCCTTCCACGGAATCACGATAGGTCACCAGGTTGAATTGGCCCAGTTCGCTGTCCAGTGGCTGCTCGGCAATCCGCTGAACGGTACGTTCGTGGATCATCCGGTAGTGGATCAGGTCGGCGATGGTGCCGATCTTGATGTTGTGCTCGGCCGCAAAAGCCTCAAGTTCGGCGCGACGGGACATGGTGCCGTCGTCGTTCATCACTTCGCAGATCACCCCGCTCGGCTCGAAACCGGCCATGCGCGCCAGGTCGCATGCCGCTTCGGTGTGGCCGGCACGGGCCAGGGTACCGCCGGCCTGGGCCATCAGCGGGAAGATGTGGCCGGGGCTGACGATGTCTTCAGCCTTGGCGTCTTTCGCGGCGGCGGCCTGCACGGTGCGCGCACGGTCGGCCGCGGAGATGCCAGTGGTCACGCCGGTGGCCGCTTCGATGGACACGGTGAACTTGGTGCCGAAACCGGAACCGTTGCGCGGCGCCATCAACGGCAGCTTCAGCAGTTCGCAGCGCTCGCGGCTCATCGGCATGCAGATCAGGCCACGGGCGTGCTTGGCCATGAAGTTGATGTGTTCGGGCTGGCAGCACTCGGCGGCCATGATCAGGTCGCCTTCGTTCTCGCGGTCTTCGTCATCCATGAGGATGACCATCTTGCCTTGGCGGATATCTTCAACCAGCTCTTCGATGCTATTGAGCGCCACAAGGCACCCCCCTTCTTTCAAAATTGAGTTTCAGGATTTGAGGTAGCCGTTGGCGGCCAGAAAGCTTTCGGTAATGTTGCCACCGGAGGTTGGCTCTGCGGCCTTGTCGCCCAGCAACAGGCGCTCCAGATAACGTGCCAGCAAGTCCACTTCCAGGTTCACCCGGCGACCTGGCTGATAAGACGCCATGATGGTTTCGCTCAGGGTATGCGGAATGATCGTCAGCAGGAACTCGGCGCCATCGACCGCGTTCACGGTCAGGCTGGTGCCGTCGACGGTGATCGAGCCTTTGTGGGCGATGTACTTCGCCAGTTCTTTGGGGGCGCGGATGCGGAATTCCACGGCACGCGCGTTTTCGGTGCGGGCAACCACTTCGCCCACGCCATCGACATGACCGCTGACCAGGTGCCCGCCCAGACGTGTGGTCGGGGTCAGGGCTTTTTCGAGGTTGACCGGGCTGCCGCTTTTCAGGTCGTTCATGGCGGTGCAGTCGAGGGTTTCACGGCTGACGTCTGCAGCAAAACCGTTACCCGGCAATTCAACCGCCGTCAGGCATACGCCATTGACCGCAATGCTGTCGCCCAGTTTGACGTCGCTCAAATCGAGCTTGCCGGTGTCTACGTGTACCCGCACATCTCCGCCTTTTGGGGTCAATGCACGAATACTGCCGATGGATTCGATGATGCCGGTAAACATGGAGTCCTCCTCGAGAACAGGGCCGTCGCGTGGCGCAGGCCGGGAATTATACGCTCGCTGCTGGCACAGGAATGGCGATGACTCGCCAATCATCGCCAACCGCACGGATTTCGGTGATTTTGAGCTCGGGTGCGTCTTTCATCTGCGCCAGCGGCCAGTCCAGCAACGGCCGTGCCGAGGAGCCAAGGAACTTGCCGGCGATGAAAATCTGGAATTCGTCGACCAGTCCCTGCCGGGCAAAGGCGCCGGCGAGACGCGGACCCGCTTCGACCAACACTTCGTTGACGCCACGATGGGCGAGCTCGACCAGCAGTTTGCGCAGGTCGACCAGGCCATCTTCACCGGCCACGATCAGGCATTCCGGACCGTTGGCGTATTGCTCTTCGACGGCCATGCAAGTGGCAACCAGCGCCGGGCCGGCCTTGAAGAACGGCGCATCCAGCGGCACGCGCAGGCGGCCGTCGATCAGCACGCGCAACGGCGGACGGCTCATCGCCAACGCCGTTTGTTCCGCGTCCAGGCCCAACTCGTCGGCACGCACGGTCAAGCGGGCGTTGTCGGCCAGCACCGTGTCGGCGCCGGTCAGCACCACGCTGGCCTGGGCGCGCAGGCGTTGTACCGCCGAACGCGCTGCAGTGCCGGTGATCCACTGGCTTTCGCCGCTGTCCATCGCCGTGCGACCGTCCAGGCTCATGGCCAACTTGACCCGCACGAACGGCAAGCCGTGTTCCATGCGTTTGAGGAAGCCTTCATTGAGCTTGCGCGCCTCGCCTTCCAGCACGCCGCTGTCGGTCGCGATGCCGGCCTGGGCCAGGCGTTGCAGGCCGCGACCGGCGACTTCCGGATTCGGGTCCTGCATCGCCGCCACCACCCGCGCCAGCCCGGCATTCACCAACGCATCGGCGCAGGGCGGCGTGTGGCCGTGATGGCTGCAAGGTTCGAGGGTCACGTAGGCCGTGGCGCCCCGCGCCTTGTCGCCAGCGGCGCGCAGGGCGTGGACTTCGGCATGGGGTTCGCCGGTGCGCACGTGCCAGCCTTCGCCGACGATTTGCCCGTCACGCACGATCACGCAGCCCACCCGCGGGTTGGGGTGTGTCGTGTAATGACCTTTGCGCGCCAGTTCCAGCGCGCGGGCCATGTAATGGGCGTCGAGGATGGCTTGTTCTGGGGAGATGGTCATTCTTTCACCGGCTCACGGGCCAGGCGATCGATCTCTTCGCGGAACTCGTTGAGGTCCTGGAAGCGCCGATACACGGAGGCGAAACGAATGTAGGCGACTTCGTCGAGCTTTTGCAGCTCGGCCATCACCAGTTCACCGACCACGAGGGATTTGACCTCGCGCTCGCCGGTGGCGCGCAGTTTATGTTTGATGTGCACCAGCGACGATTCGAGGCGCTCGACACTCACCGGGCGCTTCTCCAGCGCACGCTGCATGCCGGCACGCAGTTTTTCTTCGTCGAACGGCTGGCGGCTGCCGTCGGTTTTGATCAGGCGCGGCAACACCAGTTCAGCCGTCTCGAACGTCGTGAAACGCTCGCCGCAGGCCAGGCATTCGCGCCGGCGGCGCACCTGTTCGCCTTCGGCGACCAGACGCGAGTCGATGACCTTGGTGTCGTTGGCACCGCAGAATGGACAGTGCATGGTGGCAGGCAACAAAAAAAGGGAGGGCCATGGTAGCGCATCCGGGTGGCAAGACAAGCCATAGGCTTTGCGGTATACAGACGGGTTATATCGTTTGATCCATGGATTTCACCCAGCTGGAGCCACCAATGTCCATACGACCGCTTATTTTGCTCAGTCTTTTCAGCCTGCTGGTGGCCTGTAGCAGCGATGCGCCCCAGCCACCGACACCCGGCCCAGCGCCGCAACAGGCGCAAAAGAAAGCCAAGGAGTCTGCCGACCTCGGCCCGTTGCCCGCGTATCAACGTGAATTGAGCGGCACCTTGCAAGGCGTGCCGGCCGGCGCAGAAGTCGAACTGGCGCTGCTGGTGATCGACAACCAGGACCGCCCGCAACAATTGCTCGCCAGCTCCAGCCTGATCGGCACCAACCAGGTGTTGCCATTTCGCCTGCGTTTCAACCCCGAATCCTTTCCGGCAGGTGTCCGCGTTGAACTGCGTGGCCGCGCCAGCCAGTCCGGTCAGTTGATTTTGCACCTGCCGTCGCAAGTCATCACCCAGCCAACGACCCAGGCGATGGGTCAACTGCAGTTCGTCAAAGCACCATGATTGCACCGCTCGACCTGCAACAGGCGTTGGCCGGACTGCTCGGTGATGCACAGCTGGTGGCTTGTGCCTTGCCGGATACCGAACTGAAGCTTTGGCTGATCGACGGCGACAAGATGGACCGCGCCTTCAGCCCGGAAGAAACCCGGCGGATTCTGCATGAGCCGCCGTACTGGAGTTTCTGCTGGGCCAGCGGGCTGGCGGTGGCCCACTATCTGACTGAATTCCCTGAATGGGTCAAAGGCAAGCGGGTGCTGGATTTCGGCGCCGGTTCCGGGGTGGCGGGGATTGCCGCCGTCAAGGCCGGGGCGCTGGAAGTGGTGGCGTGCGACCTGGATCCGCTGGCAATCGCCGCGTGTCGGGCGAATGCCGAACTCAATGAGGTACAGCTCAGCTACTCGACGGATTTTTTTGCCGAGGCGGATCGGTTCGATCTGATTCTGGTGGCCGATGTGCTGTATGACCGGGCGAATCTGCCGCTGCTCGACGAGTTCCTGAGCCGCGGCCGGGAAGCGTTGGTGGCGGATTCGCGGGTGAGGGATTTTCGTCATCCGCTGTATCGGCGCATCGAGATGCTGGAGGCGATGACCTTGCCCGATCTAGCCGAGCCTGAAGAGTTCCGGCATGTGAGCCTGTATCACGCGCGGCGCGGCTAAAAGCATCGCGAGCAAGCTCGCTCCCACAAGTTCAGCGGTGCTCTCAAGACCGCCGCTGAACCTGTGGGAGCGGGCTTGCTCGCGAAGGCGCCCGATCAGGCAACACACCTCCCGACGCCCCACCCTTCCGGCCACACCCCGCCAAGCCGTATAGTTGCCCCATCCACGCTTTTACGAGATCCTCCATGAGTCAGGAAATGCCGTACATCTTCGACGCCACCACTGCCGACTTCGAGCAATCGGTGATCGAGAACTCTTTCCACAAACCGGTGCTGGTGGATTTCTGGGCCGAATGGTGTGCGCCGTGCAAGGCGCTGATGCCGATGCTGCAAACCATCGCCGAGAGCTATCAGGGCGAGTTGCTGCTGGCCAAGGTCAATTGCGACGTCGAGCCGGACATCGTCTCGCGCTTCGGCATTCGCAGCCTGCCGACGGTCGTGCTGTTCAAGGACGGTCAGCCGGTGGACGGTTTTGCCGGTGCGCAACCGGAATCCGCCGTGCGCACAATGCTTGAACCCCATGTGCAGATGCCGCCGCCCGCGGCAGCCGATCCATTCGAACAGGCTCAGGCACTGTTCGATGACAACCGCTTTGCCGACGCCGAAGCCGCCCTTACAGTGCTGCTGGGCGAAGACAACACCAACGCCGGGGCGCTGATTCTTTACGCCCGCTGCCTCACCGAACGAGGCGAGTTGGGCGAAGCGCAAACCGTGCTCGACGCGGTCAAGAGCGATGAACACAAGGCGGCCCTGGCCGGTGCCAAGGCACAGATCCAGTTTCTCGGCCAGGCCAGGGACCTGCCGGATGCGGCGGACCTGAAAGCGCGCCTGGCGAAAAACCCGCAGGACGATGAAGCGGTGTACCAGCTGGCGATCCAGCAGCTGGCCCGCCAGCAGTACGACGCAGCGCTGGATGCCTTGCTCAAGCTGTTCATCCGCAATCGCAGCTACAGCGAAGGCTTGCCGCACAAGACGTTGCTGCAGGTGTTCGAACTGCTGGGCAACGATCACCCGCTGGTGACCACCTATCGCCGCAAGTTGTTTGCTGCGCTGTATTGAGGGTCACTGCAAACCGCGTCATCGTTCATCGCCAGCAAGCCGGCGCCCGGTAGGAGCTGGCTTGCCAGCGAAGAGGCCGTCACATCCAGCATTAATGTTGTCTGACACGCCGCTTTCGCCGGCAAGCCGGCTCCTACAGTATCGGGATCATCCCAAATTCCCCGAACGCCCCTGTGGGAGCTGGCTTGCCAGCGAAGAGGCCGTCACATCCAGCATTAATGTTGTCTGACACGCCGCTTTCGCCGGCAAGCCGGCTCCTACAGTATCGGGATCATCCCAAATTCCCCGAACGCCCCTGTGGGAGCTGGCTTGCCAGCGAAGAGGCCGTCACATCCAGCATTAATGTTGTCTGACACGCCGCTTTCGCCGGCAAGCCGGCGCCTACAGCCAGCGGTACAGCGGTGTATCCCCGCCGCTCTCTACCTTCACGTCCGGGCAATGCCGCAGTCGCACCAGCAGCCGCTTGCCCGACGCCGCACTGCCCGTCAGCCCTTCAAGCTGCTCCAGCAGATCCGGCCCGCTCAATTGCCCGGCCTTGCGCAGCAGGTCCTTGGCAATCTGCCACAGGGCATCATCCTGATTCACCGGTTTGGCCGCGGCGACAACGGCCTCGGCCTCGGGTTTGCTCACCTGCAACTGCGCACCCAGCCGTGCCCAGTCGGCGTCATCGAGCTCCAGCGTCAAATCCACCGGCCAGTCACCGATGCTTCCGCGTATACGCAACATAAGTCTGCTCCTGCACATTTCTGACTCACATGCTCCCATGGGACTTGTGCAACGCCAAGCGGGCGGTCAAACTCTGCGCACTTATGTTATAAGATCACATAACAAAATATTCATTTTACTTCCGGAGACTCGTCATGCGCCGTCTGCTTCTCGCTCTGCCGTTTGCCTTGCTGCCGCTGGCCGTCGCCCATGCTGGCGACGAACATGACCATGAGCACGGCAGCCTTGGCGTCCACGAACACGGGGTCGGTCGCTTGAATGCAGCGCTGGACGGCCAGACCCTGGAACTGGAACTGGAAAGCCCGGCGATGAACCTGGTGGGTTTCGAACACGCCGCCACCACCGACGCCGACAAGGCCAAGGTCGCCGCCGTCCGAGCGCAGCTGGAAAAACCATTGGCGCTGTTCAATCTGCCAACAGCCGCCGGCTGCGTGGTGGCGACCCAGGAACTGGAAAGCCCGTTGTTTGGCGACAAGCCGGATGCCGACGATGATCACGACCATGACGCCAAGGACGAGCATCACCACGACCACAGCGACATCCACGCGCATTACCAATTCAGTTGCTCGGCCCCCGGCGCGCTGAAGACCCTGGACCTGGCGAACATATTCAATACCTTCCCGGCGACCCGGAAGATTCAGGTACAACTGATCGGCCCGAGCGGGCAGCAAGGGGTCGAAGTGACGGCCACGGCGGCTGCCCTGAAATTCTAAATTCACCGTCGATCCCCTGTAGGAGCGAGCTTGCTCGCGATGGTAGGCAACGATAACGCTGAAAGCCTGACACCCCGCGGCGCTCTCAGGTTGATCGCGAGCAAGCTCGCTCCTACGGGTCATCAACATTTATGAAGCCGGTTAAATGACCCAAGCACTCATCGAACTCACCGACCTGGGCTTCAGCTGGCCCGGTCACCCGCCACTGCTGGATATCCCGGCGTTTCGCCTGGAGCCGGGTGAAACCTTGTTCCTCAAAGGCCCCAGCGGCAGCGGCAAGACCACCCTGCTCGGCCTGCTCGGTGGGGTGCAGAAACCCGATCGCGGCAGCATCCGCCTGCTCGGCCAGGAACTGACCGAACTCGGCGCGGGCGCGCGTGATCGTTTTCGTGTCGATCACACCGGCTACATCTTTCAGCAATTCAACCTGCTGCCGTTTCTCTCGGTGCGCGAGAACGTCGAGTTGCCCTGCCACTTCTCCAGACTGCGCGCCGAACGGGCGATCCAGCGCCACGGCAGTGTCGATCAGGCCGCCGCCACCTTGCTCGCGCATTTGGGCCTGAAGGATCAAAGCATGCTCGGCCGTCGCGCCGATTCGTTGTCCATCGGCCAACAGCAACGGGTCGCCGCCGCACGGGCGTTGATCGGCCAGCCGGAACTGGTGATCGCCGATGAACCGACTTCGGCCCTGGATTACGACGCCCGGGAGAATTTCATCCGCTTGCTGTTCGCCGAATGCCGCGAAGCCGGATCGAGCCTGTTGTTCGTCAGTCACGACCAGAGCCTGGCGCCGTTGTTCGATCGCAATCTGTCGCTGGCCGATCTCAATCGCGCCGCCACCCCGTTCGAGGTCTGAGATGTATTTGTTCCGTCTAGCCATGGCCAGCCTGGCTAACCGCCGCTTTACCGCGATCCTCACCGCGTTCGCCATCGCCCTGTCGGTCTGCCTGCTGCTGGCGGTGGAACGGGTGCGTACCGAGGCCAAGGCCAGTTTCGCCAGCACCATCAGCGGCACCGACCTGATTGTCGGCGCCCGTTCCGGCTCGGTGAACTTGCTGTTGTACTCGGTGTTCCGCATCGGCAACGCCACCAACAATATCCGCTGGGACAGCTTCGAACACTTCGCCAACAACCCGAAAGTGAAGTGGGCGATCCCGATGTCCCTCGGTGACTCCCATCGCGGATATCGGGTGATGGGCACCACCGAGGCGTACTTCGAGCATTACCAGTACGGCCGCCAACAACACCTGGCGCTGGCCGCCGGTCGTGCCTTCGCCACAGACCCGTTCGAAGTGGTGCTCGGAGCCGAAGTCGCCGACGCATTGCACTACAAGTTGGGCGAAAAACTGGTGCTGGCCCACGGCGTGGCCGTGATCAGCCTGGTCAAGCACGACGACAAACCGTTCACCGTGGTCGGCATTCTCAAGCGCACCGGCACCCCGGTAGACCGCACGTTGCACATCAGCCTCGGCGGCATGGAGGCGATCCATGTCGATTGGCACAACGGCGTGCCGGCCCGCGGCAACGGTCGGATCAGCGCCGATCAGGCCCGCAACATGGACCTGACGCCGCAAGCGATCACCGCGTTCATGCTCGGTCTCAACAGCAAGATTTCGACCTTTGCCCTGCAGCGCGAGATCAATGAGTTCCGGGGCGAACCGATGCTGGCGATCCTGCCGGGGGTGGCGCTGCAAGAACTGTGGAGTTTGATGAGTACGGCGGAAAAGGCCTTGTTCGTGGTGTCGCTGTTCGTGGTGTTGACCGGGTTGATCGGCATGCTCACCGCCATTCTCACCAGCCTCAACGAACGGCGGCGCGAGATGGCGATTCTGCGCTCGGTGGGCGCCCGGCCTTGGCACATTGCGACCTTGCTGGTGCTGGAAGCGTTTGCGTTGGCGCTGTCGGGGGTGATAGCCGGCGTGGCGCTGCTCTATGTGGGCATCGCCGCCGCCCAGGGTTATGTCCAGGCCAATTACGGCTTGTATCTGCCCCTTGCCTGGCCAAGCGAATATGAATGGACGCTGCTCGGTGGCATCCTGTGCGCCGCCTTGCTGATGGGCAGCGTGCCGGCCTGGCGCGCGTATCGCCAATCCCTGGCTGATGGCCTGTCGATCCGACTATGAGGACGCTGAAGATGCCCCGCGCTGTGCTTGCGCTGTTGATGCTGGTCGCCCTGCCGCTGTGGGCGGCCGCGCCGAAAGACCTGACCTGGTCGGAAATGATCCCGCCTGACGCCGCACCGGAAGTGCCGAACATGACGCCACTGCACGACCTGTCGCAAATGGGCGACGCGCTGGCTGCTGAATCGGCGCCCGCGGCCAGGCAGGACATGCCGGATGCGCCGGTGGTGAACACCCTCGATGGCCAGAACATCCGTTTGCCTGGCTACATCGTGCCGCTGGAAGTCAGTGAAGAAGGTCGCACGACGGAGTTTTTGCTGGTGCCTTATTTCGGCGCCTGCATTCATGTGCCGCCACCGCCATCGAACCAGATCGTGCATGTGAAAAGCGCAGTCGGTGTGAAACTCGATGAGTTGTATCAGCCGTACTGGATCGAGGGGGCGCTGCAGGTCAAGGCATCGAGCAGTGAGTTGGCTGATGCGGGGTATCAGATGGAGGCGGACAAGATTTACGCGTATGAACTGCCGGAGTGAATCCGACCATTTTGTGTTCAAGGAAGGCCCCTTCGCGGGCAAGCCGCGCTCCTACAAGGACACCACCAATCCCGTAGGAGCGAGGCTTGCCCGCGAAGAGGCCCTCAAGAACATTACAAGAACCAAGGCCATCACTGTTTCATTGAGCTGAATCAAAAGACCGGACCAGACGCTTCCGTACCATTGGACATCGAACATTTTTAACGTCCTCTGGAGCCTCCATGCACAAGTCCTTGCTCAGCGCTTCGCTGTTCGCCCTCGCGCTCGCAGCCCCGCTCGCCCATGCCCATGACGCCGGCGACATCATCGTTCGTGCCGGTGCGATCACCGTCAACCCGGAAGCCGACAGCTCCAGCGTCAAGGTCGATCAAGGCCCGCTGGCGGGTGCCGACCTGGGCGGCAAGGCCACCATGAGCAGCGACACGCAACTGGGCCTGAACTTCGCGTACATGCTCGACAGCCATTGGGGGATCGAGCTGCTCGCGGCCTCGCCGTTCGAACATGACGTGAAGCTCAAGGGCACCGCCCTGGGGGCGGCCAACGGTAAACTCGGCAGCCTGAAACACCTGCCGCCAACCTTGAGCGTCGTGTACTACCCACTGGACGCGAAGTCCGTGTTCCAGCCGTATGTCGGTGCCGGTATCAACTACACCTGGATCTATGACGAGCACGTCGGCAGTGAAGCCAGCGCCAACGGTTTCAGCAACTTCAAGGCGGAGAACTCCTGGGGCATGGCGTTTCAGGTGGGCGCTGACTACATGCTGACCGACAACGTGATGATCAACGCCCAGGTGCGCTACATCGACATCGATACCACTGCGACTGTGGAGAATAACGCCGTGGCGCAGGGCACCCGCGCCAAGGTCGATGTCGACGTGGATCCGTTCATCTACATGGTTGGGCTCGGTTACAAATTCTAAGCCCGCCACCAGCTCTCTATAGGAGCTGGCTTGCCAGCGATGGTCTCAAGAACGACGCCTTTATTCAGAAAGAACGCGTTATCGTTGACGTCCATCGCGAGCAAGCTCGCTCCTACAATGAGTGGAGTCCCAGCAACCGCGCCAGACCAACGCGCAGCGGGGTTTGCTGCGGATAGGTAAAGCGCTCCAGCAATCGCCGGTTGTTCGCCCGTGAATGGCGAATGTCACCCGAGCGCGCCGGGCCGTAGCTCACGGGCGGCAACTGACCGACCACCGCCTCCAGCGCTTCAAGCATTTGCTTGAGGGTGGTGGCCTGGTTCCAGCCGACATTGACTGCGCCAACCTCGACCTGTGGTTGCTCGATGGCTTGCACCAGCAAGTCGACCAGGTCTTCGACGTAGACAAAATCACGCGTCTGCTCGCCATCACCGAACACGGTGATCGGCAGGCCTTTCTGCGCCCGCTCGCTGAAAATGCTGATGACCCCGGAATACGGCGAGGACGGATCCTGTCGCGGGCCGAAGATGTTGAAGAAACGGAAGATCACCGGTTCCAGAGCATGTTGGCGACGGTAGAAATCGAAATAATGCTCGCTGGCCAATTTGTCCGATGCGTACGGCGTCAACGGGGCCTTGGGCGTCTCTTCATCGATCGACTCACCTTCGCCGTTATTGCCGTAGACCGCTGCGCTGGATGCAAACAGCACCCGCTTGACGCCGGCCTGGCGCATGGCTTCGCAGACATTCAGCGAGCCGATGAAGTTGCTCTGGTGAGTCTTCACCGGATCGTCCACCGACGCCTGCACCGAAGCCACCGCCGCCAGGTGCGCGACCGCGCTGCAGCCGACCATCGCCCGCGCCACCAGTGCCGAGTCGGCAACATCGCCCAAAATCAGTTCGACCTTGGGGTTATCCAACGGCAGATTACTGCGTTTGCCGGTGGACAGGTCATCGAGAATCCGCACCGAATGGCCCTTGGCGAGCAAGGCATCCGTCAGGTGCGAACCGATGAAACCGGCACCGCCGGTGATGAAAACAGGGCCGTCAGCCATGGCGATAAAACCTATCCAGTAAGCCCGGGAGTGCCGCGCGCCAGGCGCGGGGCTTGATGCCGAACGTGTGCAGAATTTTCTTGCAGGCCAGCACCGCGTGTTGCGGCTCTTCGGCGGCATCCGGACGCGCGGCGTGAGCCTGGGCGGTCGGTGCTTCGATGGCCAGCGGGTGCAAGGCACGGGCTTCGGTCAGGATCGCCTGCCCCAGCGCCAGCGGCGTGGTCGCCTCATGCCCGGCGTAATGATAGGTGCCCCACAGCGGCGCGGCACAATCGAGTTGCTTGAGTACCGAAATGATCACCCGTGCGGCGTCATCCACGGGCGTCGGATTGCCTCGACGGTCGTCGGCCATCAGCAGTTCTTCAGGCGTTTCTGCCCGAGCGAGAAAACGCCCGAGGCTGCCGTCGGGACTGTCATCGAGCAACCAGCCGAAACGCAGCAGCACATGTTGCGGACAAGTGGCGCGTACACTTTTCTCGATCCGCCACAAGGCCTGACCGCGCAGCCCCAGGGGCACAGGCTCGTCTTTTTCGCTGTAGGCCGTGGCTCGGGAGCCATCGAACACGCGATAGCTCGACGGTTGCAGCAGAACGATGTTGTGATGCTGGCACAGCTCGGCCAGACGCTCGATCGCCCGTTCCTGCCCGGCCAGACGCTCCTCGCTGACCACCTCCGCCTGGAACCAGTCGAAGTAGTAGGCGAGGTTGATCAGCGCGTCCGGGCGGGTGTCGTCGAGCAGTTGCGTCAGGCTCGCGGCATCCCAGCCGTCTTGCGGTGGGCGGGGGGCGAGGAAGCCGATGTCTTCCTCCGCACCGAGGCGAATCAGCGCCTGCCCAAGGGCATTTCCGCCGCCCAGTAACATAAGGCGCATTCGCATAGAGTCAGCAGGCCCAGTCTGATTGGAACAATGGCTAATCGACATTGCGCGCGGGCAATGTCGTCGATAGTGCCGGAATCGTTGCATTTTGCGGGTTTAGAGCGCAACCGTCATCCGTAAAGTGTACATCTCCCGCAATTGTGGTGCTGCCACTGGCCAATAGAGAGCTTGAGCGGTACTTGCAACTTCACACCCCCACCCGCATAAATTACCCCATGAACCTGCCCATCCCCGCAGACAGCGCCCTGACAGGCTTCCACCCTGCCGTCAGCGCCTGGTTCGGCAACACGTTCCCGACGGTCACCGCCGCCCAGGCCCGGGCGTGGCCGTTGATTCGCCAGCACCGTTCAACATTGATCGCCGCCCCCACCGGGTCCGGCAAGACCCTCACCGCGTTTCTCGCGGTGATCGATGACCTGGTCCACCGCGGCCTGGAAACCGCCGGTGGCCTGCCCGACGAAACCCTGGTGGTCTACGTCTCGCCGCTGAAAGCCTTGTCCAACGACATCCAGATCAACCTGCAAAACCCGTTGGCCGGCATTACCGAGCAATTGCGCCTGATGGGCCTGCCCGAACTGCAGATCACGACCGCCGTGCGCACGGGCGATACGCCGCAAAAAGACCGCTCGGCCATGCGCAGGACAGCACCGCACATTCTGGTGACCACGCCGGAATCGCTGTACGTGCTGCTTGGCTCCGACTCGGGTCGGCAAATGCTCAAGACCACGCGCACGGTCATCGTCGACGAAATCCATGCCATTGCCGCCAGCAAACGCGGCAGCCACCTGGCCCTGAGCCTGGAACGCTTGCAGGCACTGTGCACGCAACCCTTGATGCGCATCGGCCTGTCTGCCACGCAAAAGCCGATCGAAGCGGTCTCGCGTTTTCTGGTCGGTCGCGACCGTCCGTGCGACATCATCGATATCGGCCACGCCCGGCCGCGCGACCTGGACATCGAAGTGCCGCCCGTGCCGTTATCGGCGGTGATGGCCAACGATGTCTGGGAACTGGTGTATGACCGCCTCGCCGCCCTCGCCCGCGAGCACCGGACCACGCTGATCTTCGTCAACACCCGGCGCCTGGCCGAACGCCTGAGCCGGCACTTGAGCGAGCGTCTGGGCAAGGACGCGGTCGCCGCCCACCACGGCAGCCTGGCCAAGGAGTTTCGCCTCGACGCCGAGCAACGGCTCAAGCGCGGCGACCTGCAAGTGCTGATCGCGACCGCCTCGCTGGAGTTGGGGATCGACATCGGCGACGTCGACCTGGTCTGCCAGATCGCCTCGCCGCGCTCGATTGCCGGGTTTCTGCAACGGGTCGGCCGCTCCGGGCACCAGGTCGGCGGCACGCCCAAGGGGCGGTTGTTTGCCACCACCCGCGATGACTTGATCGAATGCATCGCCCTGCTCGACTGCGTGCGTCGCGGCGAACTCGACACCTTGCAGATTCCCCGGGCACCGCTGGACGTACTCGCGCAACAGATCATCGCTGAAGTCAGCTGTCAGGAATGGCAGGAGCAGGCACTGCTGGAGCTGTTCCGCCGGGCCTCGCCTTATGCCGAACTCGACGAACAGCATTATCAGGCGCTGCTGCACATGCTCGCCGACGGCTACAACGGGCGTCAGGGCATCCGCAGCGCTTACCTGCACCGCGACGCCGTGACCCGCACGTTGCGCGGTCGTCGGGGCAGCAAACTGACCGCCGTGACCAGTGGCGGGACCATCCCGGACAACGCCGACTACAGCGTATTGCTGGAGCCTCAAGGGCTGAACATCGGCAGCGTCAACGAAGACTTCGCGGTGGAAAGCATCGCCGGCGACGTCTTCCAGCTAGGCAACACCTCTTATCGAATCCTGCGGGTGGAAACCGGCAAGGTCCGGGTCGAAGACGCTCAGGGTCAGCCGCCGACCATCCCGTTCTGGCTTGGTGAAGCACCCGGTCGCAGCGATGAACTGTCGTTTGCCGTGGCACGCTTGCAAGGGCAACTCGATGACCTGCTGGGCGCCACGCCCGGTGACTTGCAGCCCGCGCTCGACTGGTTGACCGACACCCTGGGCCTCAATCTGGCCAGTGCCGAGCAACTGGTGGATTACCTGGCTCGTGCACGGCTGACCCTCGGCGCCCTGCCCTCGCAAGACACGCTGGTGATGGAGCGGTTTTTCGACGAGTCCGGCGGCACCCAACTGATCATCCACACCCCGTTTGGCAGCCGTATCAACCGCGCCTGGGGGATGGCCCTGCGCAAGCGCTTCTGCCGCACCTTCAACTTTGAACTGCAGGCGGCCGCCAGCGAGGACGCCATTGTGCTGTCGCTGTCCAGCAGCCACAGCTTTGAGCTGGATGAGGTCTGGCGGTATCTGCACAGCCACCGCGCCGAGCACATCCTGACTCAAGCGGTGCTCGAAGCGCCGCTGTTCGGCGTACGCTGGCGCTGGAATGCCGGGGTGGCGCTGGCGCTGCCGCGTTACACCGGTGGGCGCAAAGTCGCACCGCAGATCCAGCGGATGAAAAGCGAAGACCTGATCGCCAGCGTGTTTCCCGATCAGATTGCCTGCGTGGAAAACCTCGCCGGCGAACGGGAGATTCCCGAGCATCCCCTGGTGGAACAAACCCTGGACGATTGCCTCCACGACGCCATGGACTGTGAAGGCTGGCTGGCCTTGTTGCGCCGCATGGAGCGTGGCGACGTGCGCCTGATCAGCCGCGACCTGCCTGCCCCCTCGCCGCTGGCGGCAGAAATCCTCAGCGCCCGGCCCTACACCTTTCTCGACGATGCGCCGCTGGAAGAGCGTCGCACGCAAGCCGTGCTCAATCGTCGCTGGACCGACCCGCAATCCACCGACGACCTCGGGGCGCTGGATGCCGAGGCCATTCAAGCCGTGCGCGACGAAGCCTGGCCCGCGCCCACGGGCATCGATGAAATGCATGAGACGTTGATGAGCCTGGCGTGCATCACCGATGCCGAGGCACAGGCCAACCCTCATTGGCGCGAATGGCTGAACGCCTTGGCCGACAGCGGCCGCGCCAGTCGCTTGCAGATCAACCCGGCGCAATCACTGTGGCTGGCGCTGGAGCGGCTGACCTGTGTGCAGGCGATTTATCCACACGCCCCATTGTCGCCGCCGCTGGAGGCGTTGCCGGGTTTCGATGAAGTCTGGAACACGGACGCTGCGGCACTTGAGGTGGTTCGCGGGCGGCTCAGCGCCTTTGGTCCGTTGCCGCTGCACGCGATTGCCGCCCCCTTGGGACTACCGACGATTCAGGTCACCCAGGCGCTGGCCCAACTGGAGCGCGAAGGCTATGTGCTGCGCGGCCAGTTCACGCCCGGAGCCCCGCAGGAAGAGTGGTGCGAACGGCATCTGCTGGCGCGTATTCATCGCTATACGGTCAAGCGTCTACGGCGGGAAATCGAGCCGGTAGCGCTGCAGGACTTCATGCGCTTTCTGTTTGACTGGCAGCATCTGTCCGCGGCGACCCAAGGCCAGGGCAGCGCGGTGTTGCCGGCGATTGTCGCTCAGTTCGAAGGCTACCCTGCCGCGGCTTCGGCCTGGGACAGCGACATTCTGCCGGCGCGGATCAAAGGGTATTCGGCGAGCTGGCTGGATGATCTGTGTCGCAGCGGCAAGCTGGTCTGGACCCGCCTGACTGCGCGCAACAAGAGCGCCAGCATGGCGTTGCGCAGCACGCCGATTCTGCTGCTGCCGCGCAGTCAGGTCGGGTTGTGGAGCAGCCTGACCGAGCAAACCCCGGTCGACGAACTGTCGCCGAAAACGCAAAAGGTTCACCAAGCCCTCAGTCAACACGGCGCACTGTTTTTCGATGAGCTGATGCACGAAGCGCACCTGCTGCGCTCGGAGCTGGAAATCGCCTTGCAGGAGCTGGTAGGCGCCGGACTGGTGAACGCCGACAGCTTCGCCGGCCTGCGAGCGCTGATCACCCCCGCCAGTAAACGCCAGGCCCGCAGCAGCCGACGCGGGCGCGGGGCGTTTGTCGGCGGGATGGACGATGCCGGGCGCTGGGCCTTGCTGCGCCGCGCAGCTGCCGCGCCGGTGGTGGATAACAAACGTCCGGCGCCGACGCCGGGCGATACCCTTGAACATATCGCCATGACCTTGCTGCGCCGCTATGGCGTGGTGTTCTGGCGTCTGCTGGAACGCGAGGCGGACTGGCTGCCAAGTTGGCGGGAATTGCTGCGCACCTTCCATCGGCTGGAGGCGCGGGGTGAGATTCGCGGCGGGCGGTTTGTCAGTGGTCTGGCGGGCGAGCAGTTCGCATTGCCTGAAGCGATTCCGTTGCTGCGCGAAGTTCGGCGCCGGCCCCATGACGGGAGTCTGGTAGCCGTGTGCGGGGTTGATCCGCTGAACCTCGCGGGTACGCTGTTGCCCGGCGCGAAAGTGCCGGCGTTGGCGAGTAATCGGTTGGTGTATCGCGATGGATTGCCGGCGGCGGCGGAGATTGCCGGCAAGCAGGTTTTCTGGCTGGAGTTGGATCAACAAGCCAGTGCTGAGGTGCGTAGCAAGCTGATCCGGCATTGATGTTGTCTGGCCTGGCCTCTTCGCGGGCAAGCCCGCTCCCACAGGGGATTTGTGTCGATCACAAAATCATGGTCCAACACAGATCGAATGTGGGAGCGGGCTTGCTCGCGAAGAGGCCATCAGCATCAACACAAGCTACTGGGTCCGCGGCTGATCCGGCAACAACACCGACGAATGCTCCGCCATCCCCCCGGCGTCTTCCGGCTCATCCACCCGGCGCCCAGGCATCAACACCTGCTGTGGATAAGTCTGCGCGAAATGCACCCACGGGCTGTTATCCACAAGCTTTTTCAAGCGCTGATTGAACGCCCGGCTCACCGCATATTGCCCGCCCGACACAGTGCGGAACTGCGCCGTCAGCACCACGCCGTTGAGGTCCATCTTGTCGACGCCAAACACATCCAGCGGCCCTTGCAGGTTGTACTTGAGGAACGCATCGTCACGGATCGAATCACCCGCCTCGCGGATCAGTTCGATGGCCTTGTCCACGTCAGTGTCATAGGTGAACTGCACCGAGAAAAACGCATAAGCGAATTGTCGCGATTGGTTGGTCACCGCCTTGATCTGCCCGAACGGCACCGAGTGCACGAACCCCTTGCCGTCACGCAGGCGCAACGTGCGGATGGTCAGGCCTTCGACCGTACCGGCGTGACCGGAATCGAGCACCACCCAGTCGCCGATCGACAAGGTGTCTTCGATGATGATGAACAGCCCGGTGATGACGTCCTGCACCAGTTGCTGCGAGCCGAAACCGATGGCCAGGCCGACCACCCCGGCGCCGGCCAGCAGCGGTGCGACGTTGATGCCCAGGTTGGCCATGGTGGTGATCGCACAGATCACCACCAGGATGATTTTGATCGCGTTGCGCAGCAGCGGCAGGATGGTTTTGACGCGTGTACTGGGTTGCGCCGCGCGTTTGTTGACCGGCGGTTTCAGTGCTTCCTGGATCGCCGTATCGAGCACTACCCAGAGCAGCCAGGTGACCAGAAAGATAAGCCCGATGCTGCTCAACGAATCGCTGATGGCACGGCCCACCGAGTTGCGCTCGGCAAACTCGAATAGCGACACACCCCAGATCCGCCCGAGGACTTCAATGAAAGCCACCGCCATGACGATCCGCGACAAGGCGTGCAGCAGGCTGAGAAACCGCTCCTTGTAAGCGCTGCTGCGCTTGAGCGCTTCGGCCTGGCTCGACTTGAACATATGCTGGAAGATCGTGCTGAGAAATACCGTGGCAATCAGCAAAATGGTGGTGAACAGCGCACAGCGCAGCGCCTTTTGATTGTCCTCGCCGACGCCGATCAGGTTGATCACCGAGACCATGACCATCAGCAGGATCGGCCAATACCAGAGCCAGGAAAAAATTCGCAGCGATTCCTGTAACGAAGGCTGTTTGAGGCGTTGGGCCAGCGGTCGATTGCGAATCAGGTGCGCCACCGGACGACGCAGATGGATCACCAGCAAACCGAAGATGATCGAGGCGAACAGACCGGTAAACACCGCAATGCCGCTGGTGATATTGGCGCCCAGTTGCCGGGCGATTTGCGGGCTGGTCAAGGCGTCGCTGAGCGCTGCGAGGAAGCCGATCAGAAACAGCGGTCTGGGGCAGTAATCGCGGATGAGCTGCACCGCCGTGCGCTTGTGTCCGGTGTTGAACATGACAATCACGCAGAGCAGCATCGAGGTGGAGAAAATGCCGCTGCTGGTGGCGTAGGCGAAGCACAATGCCAGGGCGCGACCCACCGAGGCTGGCAGGAAGTGGCTGACATAGAGCGTCAAGGGCAGGCAGATCACGGCCGGCAAGGTGTAAGGCAGCAAGTAGGTGAGCAAACCCTGGCTGCGTTGGCGGGTCCGCAGCCAGTGCCCCTGGTTCAGGCGTTTGGCGAGAATGCCACCGAGTACGGTGAGCAAGGCAAAGACACCGAGCCAGACCCCGGACAACATCAGAAAATCACCCGCCTCGCTCCAGCCTGAACGACTCGAGGGCCGATTGACCAGCTTGTCCACTTCATCCACCGCCCGATCCGCCCGCAAGCGCCAGGCGTCGACCAGGTTTTCGTTGAGATCGAGCTTGTCCTGAACGTCGTCGATGCTGGAGCTGATGGCCCCGAGCAAACCGCCCTGCACCAGTGGCTCGGCCTTTGCGGCTTCCTCCGTGGCGTCAGGAACACCCGGCAGTGTGGCGGCTTCCAGCTCGTTGCTGCCTAAGAACAGCAACGCCCCCAGCAGTATCGCGGTCTTGAATTTGAGCAAAACGCGGAGCTCCTTGAAAAGGGACTGTCAGGAACTGATTGAAAAATGACGGTCAAGTTCACACACCGCCTTGTCGGAGCCGGCTTGCTGGCGAAGGGGCCCTTGAGTGGTGCGGTGTTGTTGAGACCGCCTTCGCTGGCAAGCCAGCTCCTACAAGGGACCGGGTAATGCCGATGGGGGGATCTTTGCGCAGAGCTCAAATATCAAATGCCCATCCCTCTATTTTTCCGCACAACCGAAACCCCGACACTGCGCTCCATCAATCAAATCCACCGGAGTTGCAGCCATGCCCATTGCCTTGCTCGCGCTGACCCTCAGCGCCTTCGCCATCGGGACGACAGAGTTCGTCATCGTAGGCTTGTTACCCACTATAGGCGCCGACCTCGGTGTTAGCCTGCCATCTGCAGGGCTGCTGGTCAGCCTCTATGCCCTGGGTGTCGCCATCGGTGCCCCGGTCTTGACCGCCCTGACCGGTAAAGTCCCGCGCAAATTGCTGCTGTTGTCGCTGATGGTGCTGTTCACCCTCGGCAACCTGCTGGCGTGGCAAGCACCGAGCTACGAATCGCTGATCATTGCGCGGATCGTCACCGGTCTGGCCCACGGGGTGTTTTTCTCGATCGGTTCGACCATCGCCACCAGTCTGGTGCCAAAGGAAAAAGCGGCCAGCGCGATCGCCATCATGTTCACCGGCCTGACCGTGGCGCTGGTCACCGGCGTGCCGCTGGGGACCTTCATCGGTCAGCATTTCGGCTGGCGTGAAACCTTCCTCGCCGTGTCCACGCTGGGTGTCATCGCCTTTATCGGCAGCCTGCTCTATGTACCGAAGAACATCACCCACAGCAAACCGGCCTCGCTGCTGGAACAATTGCAGGTACTCAAGCAACCCCGCTTGTTGCTGGTGTATGCGATGACCGCAGTCGGCTACGGCGGCTCATTCACCGCGTTTACCTTCCTGGCACCGATTCTCCAGGACGTTTCAGGCTTCAGCGCCAGCACTGTCAGCCTGGTGTTGCTGGTTTACGGGATCTCGGTGGCGGTCGGTAATATCTGGGGCGGCAAACTGGCAGACAAACATGGCCCGATCAGAGCCTTGAAAGTCATTTTCGCCCTGCTCGCCGCAGTCCTGTTCGTGCTGACCTTTACCGCGGGCAACCCATGGCTGGCCCTGGCGACCGTGCTGGTCTGGGGAGCAGTCGCGTTCGGTAACGTACCGGGCCAGCAGGTTTATGTAGTGCGCCAGGCCGAACACTACACCCCAAATGCAGTGGATGTGGCTTCCGGCCTGAACATCGCCGCCTTCAACCTCGGCATTGCCGGTGGCGCCTGGGGCGGTGGATTGATCGTCGCTCATCTGGGCTTGATCCATACGGCGTGGATTGGCGGCCTGGTGGTGCTGGTGGCGTTGGCGCTGACTGCCTGGAGTGGTCGTCTCGATCGGTTGGGTCCGGTGTATGCCGAACCGGCTGAAGGCTCGGCCCGCGTCATCGCTGGCCACTGACAGCCCCTGTGGGAGCTTGCTCGCGATGATGGCGGCACATTCAACAGGATGTGACTGATGGACCGCTATCGCGAGCAAGCTGCCACATTAGCGCTTTGGTGTTCTTCAGAGTCTGTACCGTCCGTAGTTCCGTCGAAACTTTATCCCTCGCCCCGCAGTCAGCAAAAGATAGCGGCAGTCCGAGGACCATTAGACGGGAGGCGATATGGCGGCGATTCACATTGGCATTTCAGGTTGGCGGTACACGCCCTGGCGGGGGGATTTCTACCCGAAGGGGTTGACCCAGAAGCGCGAATTGCAATTCGCGTCGCGGGCCGTCAACAGCATCGAAATCAATGGATCGTTTTACGCCCTGCAACGGCCCGAACGTTACGCCCAGTGGTACGCCGAAACGCCGACGGGCTTCGTGTTCAGTGTCAAAGCGCAACGCTTCATCACCCACATCAGGCGCCTGCGTGACATTCACACCCCCCTGGCCAATTTTTTCGCCTCCGGGGTGCTGGAACTCTGGCACCAGGGCAAGCAACCGAGCGACCCCCAGTTGATCGCGCCGCAGCAAAAACCCAAGGTGCGCAAATCCCGCGAGGTGTTCTGCTATTTCGACAATGACATCAAAGTCCGCGCGCCCTTCGATGCACGCAGCCTTCTGCAGCGCTTGCATCTCGACACAAATCTTGCCACTGCCCCCGGCGAGCCCGCTGCCGAAGGAGTGCTGCCATGAATAGTTCCGAGCAGCTCAGCGTATCGGATGATCAGCCACACACCATTGCCGCGGTACGCCGCTTCACCGTCCTGACGGTCAACACCCACAAGGGCTTCACCGCCTTGAACCGGCGCTTCATCCTGCCCGAATTGCGCGAAGCGGTGCGTAGCGTGTCGGCCGACGTGGTGTTCTTGCAGGAGGTTCACGGCACCCACGAGCATCATCCGGCGCGTTACAGCAACTGGCCGCAGATGCCGCAGTATGAATTCCTCGCCGACACCCTGTGGCCGCAGTTCGCCTATGGGCGCAACGCGGTCTACCCGGCGGGGGATCACGGCAATGCGCTGCTGTCGAAATTCCAGATCATTCGCCATGACAATCTCGACGTGTCCATCAGCGGCCATGAGAACCGCGGCATCCTGCATTGCGTGCTGCGCCTGCCCGGCGACGGCCAGGAAGTGCACGCCATTTGCGTCCACCTGGGCCTGCGCGAAAGCCACCGTAATGCACAGCTGAAGCTATTGGCCAGCCGCCTTGCAGAGTTGCCGGCCGAGGCGCCGGTGGTGGTCGCCGGTGACTTCAACGACTGGCGCCAGCGCGCCGACGCGCTGCTCAAGCCCTGCGGTCTGCGAGAAGTGTTCGCCGAACTCCACGGCAAACCGGCGCGCAGTTTCCCGGCACGCCTGCCGGCGTTGCGCCTGGACCGCATCTACGTGCGCAACCTCAAGGCCAGCCGTCCGCAAGTGTTGGCGGCGCGCCCCTGGTCCCACCTCTCCGATCACGCACCGCTGTCGGTGGAGATCGAGTTATGAGCAGCCCGTCGATGGAAAAAACCAGCGTGGAACACTTATCCACCACCCCGCCGGTCCGTGAGCCCGGCACGGTCGACGTCGAATACGGCTGGCAGGGCAACAATCTCGTGGAGCTGCTGGAAAACGGCGAAGCGTATTTTCCTAGGGTGTTCGAGGCCATGCGCCAGGCCAAGAGTGAAATCCTCCTGGAAACCTTCATCGTGTTCGAGGACAAGGTCGGCAATGAACTGCAGCAAGTGCTGATCGATGCCGCCAGACGCGGGGTGCGAGTCACCGCCAGTCTCGACGGTTTTGGCTGCGGCGAATTGAGCTCCGCCTTTCTCGCGGCGTTGAGCGAGGCCGGCGTGCGTATCCAGATATTCGATCCCGCTCCCAAGCACTTCGGCATTCGTACCAACTGGTTCCGTCGCCTGCACCGCAAGATAGTGGTCGTAGATGGCACGATTGCGTTCATTGGCGGGATCAATTTTTCCGCCGACCACCTGGCCGACTTCGGTCCCGAGGCCAAACAGGATTATTCGGTGGAAGTACAAGGCCCGGCAGTGGCCGACATCCATCACTTCGCACTGCTGCAAAGCGGCCGGCCGGCCCGGGCCAAATACTGGTGGCAACGTCGCCGCCAGCGGCGCCAGGAACTGGCCTTCACCGATCACGACGGCCAGGTGCGACTTGTCTATCGCGACAATGGCGAACACACGACCGATATCGAAGAGGTATACCGCCAGGTGCTGCGCAGCGCCCAACGGCGCGTGGTGATCGCCAACGCCTACTTCTTTCCCGGTTATCGCCTGCTGCGCGAAATCCGCAACGCGGCCCGGCGTGGCGTCGATGTGCGCCTGATCCTCCAAGGCCAGCCCGACATGATGGTGGCCAAACTCGCCGCGCGCATGACCTATGACTACCTGCTCAAATCCGGCGTGCAGATTTATGAATACTGCGAACGCCCGCTGCACGGCAAAGTCGCGCTGGTGGATGAGGACTGGAGCACGGTGGGTTCGAGCAACCTGGACCCGTTGAGCCTGTCCATGAACCTGGAAGCCAACGTGTTGATCCGCGATCGCGCCTTCAACCGGATATTGTCCGAACGCCTCGAGGACCTGAGTGACAATCACTGCAAGGCCATGTCCGTGGACAAATCACCCCGCGGACGGGTCTGGCACATGACCGTCGGCTTCCTGGTGTTCCACTTCCTGCGCCACTTCCCGGCCTGGGCCGGTTGGCTGCCGGCGCACAAGCCGCGCCTGAAACCTTTTTCCCACACCGCCCGGAGTGACACCTGATGAGCCACTCTGAAACACAACCGGCCACCCACGCCGACCACCCGCACAAGTCGCGCTGGAGCCGCTGGAAAAAACCGCTGACGATGCTGTTTTTCCTGGCGCTGATCGTACTGTTCACGATGCTCGCCCAGCGCATCGAGTGGGATGAAGTGTTCAGCAACCTCGCTGATTTCAAGGTTCGCACGCTGATCATCGCGTGCGGGGTGACGTTGGTCAGTTTTCTGGTCTACGCCTGCTTCGACCTGATCGGCCGTACCTACATTCGCCAGGACCTGACATGGAAGCAAATCCTGCCGGTGGGGATCATCAGCTACGCCTTCAACCTCAACCTGAGCGCCTGGGTCGGTGGCGTTGCCATGCGGTATCGCCTGTACTCGCGTCTAGGGGTGAGTAAAGGCAACATCGCGAAGATCCTCGGCCTGAGCCTGGCGACCAACTGGTTCGGCTACATGGTCATTGCTGGCGCAGTGTTCACCAGCGGGCTGGTACGGATGCCGCCAGGCTGGAAGCTGAGCACCGGCGCGTTGCAAGGTGTGGGCGTGTTGTTGCTATTGGTGAGCGCGGGATACCTGGTGGCCTGTCAGTTTTCCCGGCGCCGGGAATGGTCGATCCGCGGGGTGGAAATCAATCTGCCGTCCCTGCGCATGGCGATCCTGCAACTGGCTCTCGGGGCGCTGAACTGGTCGCTGATGGCGGCGGTGATTTTCACCCTGTTGCCGAGCAAACTGGACTATCCGCTGGTGCTTGGGGTGCTGTTGATCAGCGCGATCGCCGGAGTGATCACGCATATTCCTGCCGGGCTTGGGGTGTTGGAAGCGGTATTCGTGGCGCTGCTGCAACATGAGGCTTCACGGGGGAGCCTGGTGGCGGGGCTGCTGGCGTATCGGGCGATCTATTTCATCTTGCCGCTGTTGATTACGGTGGTGATGTATCTGGTTGTCGAGGCCAAGGCCAAGTCATTGCGGATTGCGAAGAAACCCAAGTGATCGCCAGGGTCTGCCATGGCACCTTCGCGGGCAAGCCTCGCTCCTACGGATTTGGGTCTTTGTAGGAGCGAGGCTTGCCCGCGAAGAATCCACCGCCGATCTCAAGTCGATTGAATGATGCTCAACCGCTCACCCACCACCATCTCCGTGATCCAGTCCACCAGGATCGAGGTGTATGCCTGTTGCGAAACCGGGTCGCTCAAGGCGTGGTCCGACCCGTCGATAATCCGGTGCGTCAGGGAATGCGTCTGCTGACAGGCCGCCCGGTAACTCATGATGGTGGCGTGCGGCACATAGTCATCGGTCTCGGATTCGACCAGCAGCACATCCCCGGTAAATTGCGAACAGGCATGCAGCGCGCGATTAGTGTCGGCGCGAACCAGCGTGCTGCGGTAGTCACGCAGGTCGGGCTTGTCCAGGTCACGCTTGGGTGTATTCCATTGATCGTCGCGATACAGCGCCGGCACTCGCAGCGCCAACCAGCGAACAGGGCGCAACGACGTCAGGATCGATGCCAGATAACCCCCATAACTGGTGCCGACGACGGCAATCGCCGAGGTGTCGAGCGCCGGATGGGCCAGCAACCGGTCATAAGCCGCCAGCAGGTCGCGCAGGTTGTCTTCACGCGTCACCCGTGTCAGTGGAATGCCGGTGCCCCCGGTGTGCCCGCGCAAGTCGAACGTCAGGCACACACATCCCAAACCGGCGATACCTTTCGCCCGTTCCAGGTCGCGCTCCTGGCTGCCGCCCCACCCATGCACGAACAACACGCCCGGGACTTTTGACTTGGGGCTGAGGAAGGTCCCGGTCATCTGTTCATCATCGATGTCGATCTGAATGGTTTCGCTTCTAGCCGTCATAGGATTTAACCGTTACGTACTTGAGTAGAAAATCACTGTGCTGCGCCGGCCCGCGGTAGACCTCGATGGCGTCCGCAGGCAGGGGCTGATCGATGT
The DNA here is from genome assembly GCF_006094435.1 of Pseudomonas sp. MPC6. Lineage (NCBI taxonomy): Bacteria > Pseudomonadati > Pseudomonadota > Gammaproteobacteria > Pseudomonadales > Pseudomonadaceae > Pseudomonas > Pseudomonas sp. MPC6. Next base: position 6,262,875 of record NZ_CP034783.1, read on the forward strand.
AGGTTTCCACCGAAGACACACGAATCGCACGCATCCCCGGATCGTTGACGAAGCTCTGCAACGCCGCCAATTCGGCACTGCTGGCACCGCCCATGCGCCAGGATTGCTCCAGCACACCGCTGCGCGGCTTGCCGTTACTGTCCAGCCCCTGGGCAATGTCGTAGTTGCGCCTTGAGGCGTAGAAGCCTGGATAAGATTCATCCGCGGCGCTGTCGAAGACCTGCGCTTGCCGGATCGCCAGACGCACATCGTCGGGCAGCGCCAACTCGAGCAGGTCCTCGTAATAACCCTGCACCACGAGCAGATTGGAGCCTCCATAAACCTGCTCGCCTTGACCGTCTTCGGTCAAGTATTGATCACCGCAATAACTCAACACTTTGCCGCCGATAAAGCTCTGGCCGACGCTGTGGGTGATGACTTTGTCCAGATCCTGCTCGAGCACCACGCCATCGGTGAACAGCGTTCTGGCATCGGGCCGGGCCAGAATCGCATCAAACTGGTCGAGGCTTTTGATCACTTCTTGACCGCGTCCGGCGCAGGCATGGATGGGCTTGAGGCGAATGGGTCCGGTGTAGAGCAGGTGTTCTGCCGCGGGACGCGCATCGTCCAGAGAAAACACACTGAGACCATCCAGCACAACGCTGCGCACGCGCTCGGAAAACAGCGACGACCACCCTTGCGGGGCGTGGGCATTTTTACTGCGCAATCCGTGGCTGATGGCTTTGGTGCAGATGAAGTCATGGTCGACATACCCTCCCCACAAATCATCCGGCCCTTTCACGCCCAACGCCAGGGCGGCCGCGGCGCCGACCAGGGTCTGGGTAGGCAACAGGTAAAGGTCATGGCCGCGGTGTGATCCAGGGTCGTAACTGCCACCGAATTTGAGCCCGAGGATGTGCGCCAGCCAACGGGCCAGCGCGCGATTGGTTTCGACTTCGTGCAGTGGAGCGTCGGGGTGCACCGAATGGGCGACCACCAGTTTCTTGCGGTTTGCTGGGGTCATGCATCCCCCTTCGATCGGCACGTGATGAATGTAGTGTCAGGGGTGCAGGGATCAGGCCAAGGGTGGCTGGCACGGAACGTTTTTTAAATCAGCCAGTTGTGGGAAAAGTGATGGCACTAAGCCTGTTTTAATCTGCATGAAACCTTTCAAGACTCCTGCATTTTGCACGACTGACGCTTCCACAGAGTATTCAGGGTGAAGCGTCTATCGGGTTGCGGCACTGGATGTCACCCCAAACCGCGCCCGATAATCACTCGGCGCCAGCCCGGTAATTTTTTTGAACATCGCCCGAAACGCCCCAGGATCCTGATACCCGACGGTCCAGGCGATATGATCGATAGTGCCGTTGGTGAACTCAAGCATTTCCCGGGCCTTGCCGACCCGCAGATGCTGGCAGTACTCGGTAGGTTTCAAACCCGTCGCCGCGCGGAATCGGCGCAGGAACGTGCGCTCTTCCAACCCTGCCCGCTCGGCCATCGCCGTCAGCGACACATCGGTCGCGCCAGTGCTTTGCAGCCAATGCTGAACCTTGAGTATCGACGCATCGCCATGGCTGAGAATTGGTGAAAAATTGCTGCCGCATTCGCTCGCGGCGTCGCTGTGTTCCACCACCAGGAACCGCGCGGTACTGGTGGCGATGCTCGGCCCGAGCAGGCGGTTCACAAGACGCAAACCCAGCTCGGACCAGGCCATCAAGCCGGCGGTCGTAATCAAGTCGCCGTCATCGACGATGGGCGTATCGGCCTTGAGTCTGATCGCCGGATAACGCTCGGCGAACGTCTTGGCCGAGGTCCAGTGGGTGGTGGCGCTACGACCGTCGAGCAGGCCGCTTTCGGCCAACAGGATCGAGCCCACGCAAACGCCGCCCAGGATCGCGCCATTGGCATGTTGCTGACGAAGCCAGCGGATCAACGCCCGGGGTGCCTGGCCTTCGGAAAAACCGGCGATCGACGGCGGTATCAACACCGCAACCAATGCGCTGTCGAGGACGGGATGGCTGTCATAGACCCGCTCGGGGACCTGCTCGCCATCGACCTGCCAATGGCTGACCCGCAACTGCGGCAACTGTGCGCTCTGGTGCTCGGCGGCAATCCGGTTCGCCACGGCGAACAAGTCCGTCAGCCCGTGCACCGCGGCCATCTGCGCGCCGGGATAGATCAGCACCGCCAGTTCGACGATTGCCCTTTCTGCGTCCATTGTCAGTTTTCCCCCTGTTATTGTCGGTGCGGCCAATCCTCGGACGGCCTGCCAGACCCAATACTTCATTCCACACCAAGACACACTTCGAGGAAACAATCATGACCAGGCAAGCACTCATCGTAGTCGATATCCAGAACGACTACTTCCCACAGGGCAAGTGGCCACTGGTCGGTGCCGACGCCGCTGCGGACAACGCCGTACGCTTGCTCAAAGCCTTTCGCGACGCCGGTGATTCGGTGGTGCACATCCGCCACGAGTTCGCCTCCGACGACGCACCGTTCTTCACCCCCGGCTCTGAAGGCGCGAAGCTGCACCCCAAGGTGCTCAACCGCGCCGACGAGCCGGTCGTGCTCAAGCACTTCGTCAATTCATTCCGCGAAACCGAACTGAAATCGATCCTCGACGAGCAAGGCATCAAGGATCTGGTGGTGGTCGGCAGCATGAGCCACATGTGTGTCGACGGCATCACCCGCGCCGCAGCCGACCTGGGCTACACCGTCACCGTCATTCATGACGCCTGTGCGTCCCGCGATCTGGAATTCAACGGTCTTACCGTTCCGGCAGCCCACGTACACGCGGCCTTCATGTCGGCCTTGGGTTTTGCCTATGCGAGCGTGGTGTCCACCGACGAGTTCCTGGCCGCCAACGGCTAAAACGCCCTCAAAACCATAAGGCCAGTAGCGCTCGCCCGCTATTGGCCTTTTGGTAAACCTGGCTCAGGACCAGACAACCACAAGACTTACCGCTGAAAAGCCGGATAATGGCGGCCAAATCGTCTATCCCGTTATTCTGGTAATCCCCCATGGAAATCAAGGTCAACTTTCTCGACAACCTTCGGCTTGAAGCCAAGTTCGATGACTTCACGGTGGTGGCCGATCAACCTATCCGCTACAAGGGCGATGGCTCGGCGCCGGGTCCGTTCGACTATTTCCTGGCGTCGTCGGCACTGTGTGCGGCGTACTTTGTGAAGTTGTACTGCAGCACCCGTAATATCCCCACCGATAACATCCGCCTGTCGCAGAACAATATTGTTGACCCGGAAAACCGCTACAACCAGATTTTCAAGATCCAGGTCGAACTGCCGGCGGACATCTCGGACAAGGACCGCCAGGGCATCCTGCGTTCCATCGACCGTTGCACCGTGAAAAAAGTGGTGCAAGCCGGGCCTGAGTTTGTGATCGAAGAGGTGGAAAACCTCGACGCCGATGCCCAGGCGTTGCTGATGCCCGCTGCCAATTCCGAGACGGGCACCTACATCGTGGGCAAGGATCTGCCGCTGGAGCAGACCATCGCCAATATGTCGGCCATCCTGGCGGACCTGGGCATGAAGATTGAAATCGCCTCGTGGCGCAATATCGTGCCCAATGTCTGGTCGCTGCACATCCGCGATGCGCACTCGCCGATGTGCTTTACCAACGGCAAGGGTGCGACCAAGGAAGGCGCGTTGGCGTCGGCGTTGGGCGAGTTTATCGAGCGACTCAACTGCAACTTCTTCTACAACGACCAGTTCTGGGGCGAAGACATCGCCAACGCAGCGTTTGTGCACTACCCGGATGAACGCTGGTTCAAGCCTGGGCGCAAAGATGCACTGCCAGCCGAGATTCTCGACGAGTACTGCCTGAAGATTTACAACCGTGACGGCGAGCTGCGCGGTTCCCATCTGATCGATACCAACTCGGGCAATGAAGAGCGCGGCATCTGCTCACTGCCGTACGTGCGCCAGTCGGACGGCGAAGTGGTGTATTTCCCGTCAAACCTGGTTGAAAACCTGTTCCTGAGCAACGGCATGAGTGCCGGTAACACCTTGGCCGAAGCCCAGGTGCAGTGCCTGTCGGAGATTTTCGAGCGCGCGGTGAAACGCGAAATCATCGAAGGCGAATTTGCCCTGCCGGATGTGCCGGCCAATGTGCTGGCGAAATACCCCGGGATCCTGGCCGGGATTCAGGCGCTGGAAGAACAGGGGTTCCCCGTGCTGGTGAAGGATGCGTCCCTGGGCGGTGAGTTCCCGGTGATGTGCGTCACGCTGATGAACCCGCGTACCGGCGGTGTGTTCGCCTCGTTCGGTGCTCACCCGAGCCTGGAAGTGGCGCTGGAACGCAGCCTGACCGAATTGCTGCAGGGCCGCAGCTTCGAAGGCCTCAACGACTTGCCCCAGCCGACGTTTGAAGGCCATGCAGTGACCGAGCCGAATAATTTCGTCGAGCACTTCATCGACTCCAGCGGCGTGGTGTCGTGGCGCTTCTTCAGCTCGAAGTCGGATTACGAGTTCGTGGAGTGGGACTTCTCCGGCCAGGGTGAAAACTCGAATGCCGAGGAAGCCGCGACCTTGTTCGGCATTCTCGAAGGCATGGGCAAGCAAGTGTACATGGCGGTCTACGAGCATATCGGCGCTAAGGCGTGCCGCATCCTGGTGCCGGACTATTCGGAAATTTACCCGGTAGACGATCTGATCTGGGACAACACCAACAAGGCGCTGTTCTTCCGCGCCGACATCCTGAACCTGCATCGCCTGGACGAAGATGAACTGAAAGCGCTGGTCGAGCGCCTGGTGGAAAGCGAGCTGGACGACTACACCGACATCACCAGCTTGATCGGCATCGAATTCGACGACAATACCGCCTGGGGCCAGCTGACGATCCTGGAGTTGAAGCTGCTGATTTATCTCGCCTTGCAGCAAGTTGAAGAGGCGAAAGAAGCGGTGGAAATGTTCCTGCAGTACAACGACAACACGGTTGAGCGCGGCTTGTTCTATCAGGCCGTCAACGTGGTGCTGGAGATGAAGCTGGACGAAGACTTGGAACTGGAAGACTACGAAGCCAACTTCCGCCGGATGTTTGGCAACGAGCGGATGGACGCAGCGATCGGATCGGTCAACGGCAGCGTGCGCTTCCATGGCTTGACGCCGACCAGCATGAAACTGGAGGGGCTCGATAGACACCTGCGCCTGATCGACAGCTACAAGAAACTGCACACGGCTCGGGCTAACGTGACGACTTCATCCCGTTGACCTCGATCCTGTAGGAGCCGGCTTGCTGGCGATCCAGGCAGCGCGGTTAATCAGGTAAACCGCGTAATCGTTCATCGCCAGCAAGCCGGCTCCTACAACTGGTGCGCAAAAGAAAACCCCCGACCAGTCGAGAGGACTGATCGGGGGCTTCAGGGCTAAACTTTACAGATTAGTCTAAGGTATGCGCTAGAACGGGATATCGTCATCAAAGCTGTCGAAATCCGGAGCCGGCTGCGGAGCGGCCTGCTGCTGTGGCGCCGGACGCGACTGTTGCGGTGCCGACTGCTGTGGACGCGGAGCCTGTTGGCGTGGGGCCGGAGCGGACTGCTGGTAGTTATTGCCCCCGCCTTGTTGATCGCCCTGCTGTGGACGGCCGCCCAGCAGTTGCATGGTGCCTTGCATGTCGACCACGATTTCAGTGGTGTAACGCTTGATGCCGTCTTTTTCCCACTCGCGGGTCTGCAGTTTGCCTTCGATGTAAACCTGCGAACCTTTACGCAGGTATTCGCCGGCGATTTCCGCCACCTTGCCGAACATCGACACACGGTGCCATTCGGTCTTCTCGACCTTTTGACCGGTTTGCTTGTCGGTCCACTGTTCGCTGGTCGCCAGACTCAGGTTGGTCACGGCGTTACCGTTCGGCAGGTAGCGAACTTCGGGATCCTGGCCGCAAGTGCCGACCAATATGACTTTGTTAACCCCACGGGCCATAACGTTCTCCTAGGCTTCGCACGCTGTCGCGGCCGGGTTGTTCACCAGACGCTCGAGGGTGGTGCGATCCAATAGTTCTGTGTCCAATTTGATGTAAATGGCCGCTTCATCCGCGACTATCACTGCATCTGTTACCCCTACGACGGCCATCAGGCGCTCGACCAGACCCGCTTCGCGGATGGCCTCGGGCGACAGCGGCAAGCGCAGGCTCGTGACGTAGGGCGGTTCGCGCATGGTAACAGCAAAGGCCAACCAGAGGGCAGCCAGCCCGGCGCATCCAAGGAAGACAACCGACAAACCGCCATGCTGGAACAGCCAGCCGCCGAGGATCCCGCCCAGCGCCGAACCGAGGAACTGGCTGGTGGAATAAACCCCCATCGCCGTGCCCTTGCCGCCCGCCGGTGAAACCTTGCTGATCAGCGATGGCAATGAAGCTTCCAGCAAGTTGAACGCGGTGAAGAACACCACCGTCCCGATCACCAGAGCCCGCAAGCTATCGCCGAACTGCCAGAAGAATAGCTCAGTGAGCATCAGCGTCAGCACTGCGCCTAATAAAACTCGTTTCATTTTGCGTTTCTTCTCGCCGTAGATGATGAACGGGATCATGGCGAAGAACGAAATCAGCAGCGCGGTCAGGTACACCCACCAGTGCTGCTCCTTGGGCAGACCGGCTTTTTCGACCAGGGCCAGGGGCAATGCAACGAAGCTCGACATCAACATCGCGTGCAACACAAAAATGCCCAGGTCCAGGCGCAGCAGGTCCGGGTGCTTGAGCGTCGGCAGCAGCGCCTGACGCGCGACGCCGGACTCGCGATGCTGCAACGGTCCGGTGGAGCGCGGCACCATGAACATCACGACCAGAATGCCGAACAGCGCCATGCCGCCCGTGGCCAGGAACAGCCCGGACAGACCGAAAGCGCGCGTCAGCAGCGGCCCCACCACCATGGCGACAGCGAACGACAGACCGATAGTCATGCCGATCATGGCCATGGCCTTGGTCCGGTGCTGTTCGCGGGTCAGGTCCGACAACAGCGCCATCACCGCCGCTGAAATCGCCCCGGCACCTTGCAGGATGCGTCCGGCAATCACGCCCCAGATCGAATCGGCATTGGCCGCCAGGAGGCTGCCGAGGGCGAAGACGATCAGTCCCAGGTAAATCACCGGGCGCCGGCCGATGCGATCGGATATGAAACCGAAAGGAATCTGAAAAATCGCCTGGGTCAGGCCGTAAGCGCCGATCGCCAGCCCGATGAGGGCCGGGGTCGCTCCCGCCAGATCCATGCCATAGGTCGCCAGTACCGGCAACACCATGAACATGCCAAGCATACGGAACGCGAACACCAGGGCCAGACCGCTTGCTGCGCGTGTCTCACTGCCACTCATGCGTTCGCTGTGGGGATCGTGCATGGAAAAACCTCATGTGAACCGGCGGCGATTCTACCAGTCCCATCGATTGACGGGGTATATCGCGACGCTTTGACGCGCTTCGCTGACAGACTCTTCATGTAAGGCAACAATCCGCTCGTTTGACAGTGTGCATCCATCCAGTATTTGGCCGTATACTCCTACGTTTTCGACGCCCGCCAAGCGAGGCCATTTTGGACAAGATCCTGATTCGTGGGGCCCGAACCCACAACCTGAAGAACATCGACCTGACCCTGCCACGGGACAAACTGATCGTTATCACCGGACTGTCCGGATCCGGCAAATCTTCCTTGGCATTCGACACGCTGTACGCCGAAGGGCAGCGCCGCTACGTCGAATCGCTGTCGGCCTACGCCCGGCAGTTCCTGTCGATGATGGAAAAACCTGACGTCGACACCATCGAAGGTTTGTCGCCAGCCATTTCCATCGAACAGAAATCGACTTCGCACAACCCGCGTTCGACGGTCGGCACCATCACTGAGATCTACGACTACCTGCGCCTGCTCTACGCTCGCGTAGGTATTCCGCGCTGCCCGGATCACGACATTCCGCTGGAAGCCCAGACCGTCAGCCAGATGGTCGACCTGGTCCTCGCGCAACCGGAGGGCAGCAAGCTGATGCTGCTGGCCCCGGTGATCCGCGAGCGTAAAGGCGAACACCTGTCGGTTTTCGAAGAGCTGCGCGCACAAGGCTTCGTTCGGGCCCGGGTCAACGGCAGGCTGTGCGAGCTGGACGAGCTGCCGAAGCTGGACAAACAGAAGAAGCATTCGATCGATGTGGTGGTCGACCGCTTCAAAGTGCGCCCCGATCTGCAACAGCGTCTGGCCGAGTCGTTCGAGACCGCGCTGAAGCTGGCGGACGGCATCGCTCTGGTGGCGCCGATGGACGACGAGCCGGGTGAAGAGATCATCTTCTCCGCGCGCTTCGCCTGCCCGATCTGCGGCCACGCCATCAGCGAGCTCGAACCCAAGCTGTTCTCTTTCAACAACCCGGCCGGTGCGTGCCCGACCTGCGATGGCCTGGGCGTAAAGCAGTTCTTCGACATCAAGCGCCTGGTCAATGGCGAACTGACCCTGGCCGAGGGCGCGATACGCGGCTGGGACCGGCGCAACGTGTATTACTTCCAGATGCTCGGGTCGCTGGCCTCGCACTACAAGTTCAGCCTGGAAGTGCCGTTCAACGAACTGCCGGCCGATCAGCAGAAATTCATCCTGCATGGCAGTGGCTCGCAGAACGTCGACTTCAAATACTTGAACGACCGTGGCGATATCGTCAAACGCTCGCACCCGTTCGAAGGCATCGTGCCGAACCTCGAGCGTCGCTACCGCGAAACCGAGTCGGCCTCGGTCCGTGAGGAATTGGCCAAGTTCCTCAGCACCCAGCCTTGCCCTGATTGCCGTGGTACTCGTCTGCGTCGCGAAGCGCGGCACGTTTGGGTCGGCGAGAAAACGCTGCCGGCGGTGACCAATCTGCCGATTGGCGATGCTTGCGAATATTTTGGCGGGCTGAAGCTGACTGGCCGCCGCGGTGAGATTGCCGACAAGATTCTCAAGGAAATCCGCGAGCGCCTGCAGTTCCTGGTCAACGTGGGTCTTGATTATCTGTCGCTGGATCGCAGTGCGGATACGCTGTCTGGCGGTGAGGCCCAGCGGATTCGTCTGGCCAGCCAGATTGGTGCCGGCCTGGTGGGGGTTCTGTACATCCTCGACGAGCCATCGATTGGCCTGCACCAGCGCGACAATGACCGGTTGCTCGGCACGCTCAAGCACCTTCGGGATATCGGCAACACGGTGATCGTGGTCGAGCACGACGAAGATGCGATTCGTCTGGCCGATTACGTGGTCGACATTGGCCCGGGCGCTGGCGTGCATGGCGGGCATATCGTCGCCGAAGGCACGCCGGCCGAGGTCATGGCTCACCCTGACTCGCTGACGGGCAAGTATTTGTCGGGACGGGTAAAGATCGCCGTTCCAGCCAAACGCACTCCGCGCAATAAAAAGTTGTCGCTGTCGCTCAAGGGCGCACGCGGCAATAACTTGCGCGATGTCGACCTGGACATCCCGATCGGCTTGCTCACCTGCGTGACCGGCGTGTCCGGTTCGGGCAAGTCGACGCTGATCAACAACACCCTGTTTCCGTTGAGCGCCACGGCCCTCAACGGTGCCACGACCCTGGAGGCTGCCGCCCACGACAGCATCAAGGGCCTGGAACATCTGGACAAGGTGGTCGACATCGACCAGAGCCCGATCGGGCGTACGCCGCGCTCCAACCCGGCGACCTATACCGGGCTGTTCACGCCGATTCGCGAACTGTTCGCCGGCGTGCCGGAGTCCCGCTCGCGTGGCTATGGTCCAGGACGTTTCTCCTTCAACGTGAAGGGCGGGCGCTGCGAGGCCTGCCAGGGCGATGGCCTGATCAAGGTAGAGATGCACTTCCTGCCGGACATCTATGTCCCGTGCGACGTCTGCAAAAGCAAGCGCTACAACCGCGAAACGCTGGAGATCAAGTACAAGGGCAAGAACATTCACGAAACCCTGGAGATGACCATCGAGGAAGCTCGAGTGTTCTTCGACGCGGTTCCGGCGTTGGCGCGCAAGCTTCAGACGCTGATGGATGTGGGCCTGTCGTACATCAAGCTGGGGCAATCGGCGACCACGTTGTCGGGGGGTGAAGCCCAGCGGGTGAAACTCTCCCGCGAACTGTCCAAACGCGACACCGGCAAGACGTTGTACATCCTCGATGAGCCGACCACCGGCCTGCATTTCGCGGATATCCAACAACTGCTCGACGTCCTGCATCGTCTGCGCGACCACGGTAATACCGTGGTGGTCATCGAGCACAACCTCGACGTGATCAAAACGGCCGACTGGTTGGTGGATCTGGGGCCGGAAGGCGGTTCCAAGGGCGGGCAGATCATTGCTGTCGGCACGCCGGAAGAAGTGGCGGAGATGAAGCAGTCTCACACCGGGTTCTACCTCAAGCCGTTGTTGGAGCGGGATCGGGCCTGAATCCGGCCCATGAAAAAGCCCCTGTCACGTTGTCGGTGACAGGGGCTTTTTGTTAAGAACCTGTGGGAGCCAAGCTTGCTGGCGATAGCGGTCTCATGGACGCCTTCGCCGGCAAGCCGGGCTCCTACAGTTCCGCAGCATCAGAACTGCGATTGCAGGTAATTCTCCAGCCCGATCAACTTGATCAGACCCATCTGCTTTTCAAGCCAATAGGTGTGGTCTTCTTCGGTGTCATGCAATTGAACCCGCAGCATCTCGCGGCTGACATAGTCCTTATGCTGCTCGCAGAGTTTGATGCCCTTGCAGAGCGCGGCGCGGACTTTGTATTCCAGGCGCAGGTCAGCAGCGAGCATGTCAGGCACAGTGGTGCCAACATCAAGGTCGTCCGGACGCATACGCGGTGTGCCTTCGAGCATCAGAATCCGGCGCATCAGGGCATCAGCGTGTCCGGCTTCTTCTTCCATCTCGTGATTGATACGTTCGTAGAGCTCGGTGAAACCCCAGTCCTCGTACATCCGCGAATGGATGAAATATTGATCACGCGCCGCCAGCTCGCCGGTCAGCAACGTGTTGAGGTAATCGATTACGTCTGGGTGGCCTTGCATCGCCCTACATCTCCCTGCTTTAAAGTCTGTAGTTTGAACCAACCTCGGCGCAAGGTCACTCACTTCGCGCTATAAAAGCGAAGATATTCTGAGAAAAGCAGCTTAAATAACGCAAAAACCGCCCAAATGAGGGCGGTTCTGCTTCTCGTTTAGACTTCGTTAAGCTGTACGCCCAATACCTTTGCGATTGCTTCTCCATACGCCTGATCGGCCCTGAAGAAATGCTGCAATTGACGGTCAATCACATCACCGGAAACCCCGGCCATTGCACCGGCGATGTTGTTGACCAGCAGGTTTTTCTGCTCAGCGCTCATCAACCGAAACAGTGCGCCGGCGTGGCTGTAGTAGTCGGTATCTTCGCGGTGATCGTAGCGATCCGCCGCGCCGCTCAGCGCCAAGGCAGGCTCGGCATAACGAGGAGCCTGTTTCGGCGACTCGACGTAGCTGTTTGGCTCATAGTTAGGTGCCGCACCGCCATTGGCGCCGAACGCCATCGACCCATCACGCTGGTAGCTGTTCACCGGACTGCGAGGCGCGTTCACCGGCAGTTGCTGGTGGTTGGTGCCGATACGGTAGCGGTGAGCATCCGCGTAAGCGAACACCCGACCTTGCAGCATGCGGTCTGGCGACAGCCCGACGCCGGGTACCATGTTGCTCGGACCGAACGCAGCCTGTTCCACTTCTGCGAAGTAATTCAGCGGATTGCGGTTGAGTTCCAGTTCGCCGACTTCGATCAGCGGAAATTGTTTCTGCGACCAGGTCTTGGTGACGTCGAAAGGGTTCTCATGGTGCGCCGCGGCTTGAGCCTCGGTCATGATCTGAATGCACACGCGCCATTTCGGAAAATCACCACGTTCGATCGCCTCGAACAGGTCACGCTGTGCGTAATCCGGATCGGTACCGGCCAGGCGTGCCGCATCTGCCGGGGCCAGGTTTTTGATCCCTTGCTGGGTCTTGTAGTGCCATTTCACCCAGTGCCGCTCGCCATTGGCGTTGATCAGGCTGTAGGTGTGGCTACCAAAGCCGTGCATGTGACGGTAACCGTCGGGAATGCCGCGGTCCGAGAACAGAATGGTGACCTGGTGCAACGCCTCAGGTGAATGCGACCAGAAGTCCCACATCATCTGCGCACTTTTCAGGTTGCTTTGCGGCAGGCGCTTTTGGGTGTGGATAAAATCCGGAAATTTGAGTGGGTCACGAATGAAAAATACCGGCGTGTTGTTGCCGACAATGTCCCAGTTACCTTCCTCGGTATAGAACTTCAGGGCGAATCCGCGTGGATCGCGCTCGGTGTCGGCCGAACCGCGCTCACCGCCGACGGTGGAAAACCGCAGGAAGGTTGGGGTTTGCTTGCCGATGGACTCAAACAGCTTGGCGCTGCTGTACCCGGTGATGTCACGCGTTACAGTGAACGTACCGTAAGCACCCGAGCCTTTGGCGTGTACACGGCGCTCAGGGATGTTTTCACGGTTGAAGTGGGCAAGCTTCTCGATCAGGTGGAAGTCGTCGAGCAGCAGCGGGCCACGAGGGCCAGCGGAACGGGAATTCTGATTGTCGGCGACAGGAGCGCCACTGGCGGTGGTAAGCGTTTTACTTTGGCTCATGCGATCTCATCCTTTGTCGGTCTTGAACGGCCGGCTAATCGGCTGACTCGGAGTATCGACCAGGAACACGACGCCATCAAATTTATTAAATCGCCTGCGCCGATAGAAAATACTAATCCTTAGCATGACGGCGACGGCCCAGGCTTTTCGAGCGCGCACAAAAAACCGGGCACAAGGCCCGGTTTTTCGTTTCAGACTGACGTCTTACTCAGCGGATACAGCTTCACCACCGGCAGGACGATCAACCAACTCGACGTACGCCATAGGCGCGTTGTCGCCAGTGCGGAAGCCGCACTTGAGGATGCGCAGGTAGCCACCCTCACGGGTAGCGTAACGCTTGCCCAGGTCGTTGAAGAGCTTACCAACGATAGCTTTCGAACGAGTACGGTCGAAAGCCAGACGGCGGTTAGCCAGGCTGTCTGTCTTGGCCAAAGTGATCAGCGGCTCAGCAACGCGACGCAGTTCTTTAGCTTTCGGCAGTGTAGTTTTGATCAGCTCGTGCTCGAACAGCGACACTGCCATGTTTTGAAACATGGCCTTGCGGTGCGAGCTAGTGCGGCTCAGGTGACGACCACTTTTACGATGACGCATGGTTCATTCCTTACCAAACACAACGTTCGGTGATTACGACGATCAGGCAGTCGCCTTGTCGTCCTTCTTAAGACTTGCAGGCGGCCAGTTGTCGAGGCGCATGCCGAGGGACAGACCGCGGGAGGCCAGAACGTCCTTGATTTCAGTCAAGGATTTCTTGCCAAGGTTCGGAGTCTTCAACAGCTCTACTTCGGTACGCTGAATCAGGTCACCGATGTAGTAGATGTTTTCCGCCTTAAGGCAGTTAGCCGAACGTACAGTCAGTTCCAGATCGTCAACCGGGCGAAGCAGGATCGGATCGATCTCGTCTTCCTGCTCGATTACCACTGGTTCGCTGTCACCTTTGAGGTCGACGAACGCAGCCAACTGCTGTTGCAGAATGGTTGCAGCACGGCGGATAGCCTCTTCAGGATCCAGGGTACCGTTGGTTTCCAGATCAATAACCAGCTTGTCCAGGTTAGTACGCTGCTCGACACGGGCGTTTTCCACCACGTATGCGATACGGCGAACCGGGCTGAACGAAGAGTCAAGCTGCAAGCGACCGATGCTGCGGCTTTCGTCTTCATCGCTCTGACGCGAGTCTGCCGGTTCATAACCACGACCACGAGCTACGGTGAGCTTCATGTTCAAGGCGCCGTTAGACGCCAGGTTAGCGATTACGTGATCGGGGTTAACGATCTCGACATCATGATCCAGCTGAATATCGGCAGCGGTAACCACCCCCGAACCCTTCTTCGACAAGGTCAGCGTAACTTCGTCACGGCCGTGCAGCTTGATAGCCAGACCTTTAAGGTTCAACAGGATTTCAATTACGTCTTCCTGTACACCTTCGATGGCGCTGTACTCGTGGAGCACACCGTCAATCTCGGCCTCGACTACTGCACAGCCGGGCATTGAGGACAACAGGATGCGGCGCAGCGCGTTGCCCAGGGTGTGGCCAAAACCACGCTCGAGAGGCTCGAGAGTGATCTTGGCGCGGGTTGGACTGACAACCTGCACATCAATATGGCGGGGTGTCAGGAACTCATTTACCGAAATCTGCATGGATGCACCTATTTTCTAGCCCTTACTTGGAGTAGAGCTCGACAATCAGGCTTTCGTTGATGTCGGCGGACAGATCACTGCGAGCTGGAACGTTCTTGAAAACGCCCGACTTCTTCTCAGTGTCTACTTCTACCCATTCTACGCGGCCACGTTGGGCACACAGATCGAGAGCTTGGACAATGCGAAGTTGGTTCTTTGCTTTCTCGCGAATCGCGACCACGTCACCAGCACGAACCTGGTACGACGGCACGTTTACGGTCTGACCGTTAACGCTGACGGATTTGTGCGATACCAGCTGACGGGATTCGGCACGAGTAGAGCCAAAACCCATACGGTATACAACGTTGTCCAGACGGCATTCGAGCAGTTGCAACAGGTTTTCGCCGGTTGCACCTTTCTTGCCAGCAGCTTCTTTGTAGTAGCCGCTGAATTGACGCTCGAGAACGCCGTAGATACGACGGACCTTCTGCTTTTCACGCAGTTGGGTGCCGTAATCGGACTGGCGACCGCGGCGTTGGCCGTGGATACCAGGTGCTGCTTCAATGTTGCACTTCGATTCGATCGCGCGCACGCCGCTCTTCAGGAAGAGATCGGTGCCTTCGCGACGAGCGAGTTTGCATTTTGGACCAATGTAACGAGCCATTCTTTACAATCTCCTGGATTACACGCGGCGCTTCTTCGGCGGACGGCACCCGTTGTGCGGGATTGGCGTCACGTCGGTGATGCTGGCGATCTTATAGCCACAGCCGTTCAAAGCACGGACAGCAGACTCACGACCTGGACCTGGACCTTTGACGTTAACGTCGAGGTTTTTCAGGCCGTATTCCAGCGCAGCTTGACCAGCACGTTCAGCAGCTACTTGAGCAGCAAACGGGGTGGACTTGCGGGAACCGCGGAAACCCGAACCACCGGAGGTAGCCCAAGAAAGCGCGTTACCTTGACGGTCGGTGATGGTCACGATTGTGTTGTTAAAAGAAGCATGGATGTGGGCGATGCCATCAACCACTGTCTTTTTAACTTTTTTACGAGGACGAGCAGCAGGTTTTGCCATGATAATTTTCCTGTCGATTCGCTGGGGCGATTACTTGCGGATCGGCTTACGCGGACCTTTACGGGTACGCGCGTTAGTCTTGGTACGCTGACCGCGTACTGGAAGACCACGACGATGACGCAGACCGCGATAGCAACCGAGGTCCATCAAACGCTTGATTTTCATGTTGATTTCGCGACGCAGGTCACCTTCAGTGGTGAACTTCGCCACTTCGCCACGCAGCTGTTCAATCTGCTCGTCGCTCAGATCCTTGATCTTTGCGGCTGGGTTTACCCCAGTCACTGCACAAATTTTCTGTGCAGTTGTGCGACCAACACCATAGATGTAGGTCAGCGAGATAACAGTGTGCTTGTTATCTGGAATGTTAACGCCTGCAATACGGGCCATTCAGTGGGACTCCAATTGACAGCTACCTACGCCCCGGAAGCCAAGAAATAGGGCGCGAGATAATATCGCTGTAATAACAAATAATCAACCCGGCAGCGCACTAGCTGCCGGGCTTCAAGCGGATCACACTCAGCCTTGGCGCTGTTTGTGACGCGGTTCCGCGCTGCAAATTACTCGAACAACACCTTCGCGGCGAATAATCTTGCAGTTACGGCACAGCTTTTTCACCGATGCACGAACTTTCATCACCAACTCCTCGAACCTTATGGGGTACTCAGCGCAACATGCCGCTGCCGTAGCCCTTCAGGTTGGCTTTCTTCATCAGGGATTCGTACTGGTGCGAAACGAGGTGCGATTGTACTTGGGACATGAAGTCCATCACAACCACGACGACGATCAGCAACGAGGTCCCGCCAAGGTAGAACGGAACGTTTGCTGCAACCACCAGGAACTGGGGCAACAGGCACACGGCCGTCATATATAGAGCACCGAACAGGGTCAAACGGGTCAGAACGCCATCAATGTAGCGCGCCGACTGCTCGCCTGGACGGATGCCCGGAATAAAGGCACCGGACTTCTTCAGGTTTTCCGCTACGTCTTTCGGATTGAACATCAACGCCGTATAGAAGAAGCAGAAGAAAATAATCCCTGCACTAAACAGCAGAATATTCAACGGCTGACCAGGAGCGATCGACTGCGAGATGTCCTGCAACCAGCCCAAACCTTCGGACTGGCCGAACCAGGTACCCAACGAAGCCGGGAACAGCAAGATGCTGCTCGCGAAAATAGCCGGAATAACACCGGCCATGTTCACCTTCAGCGGCAAGTGGCTGGTCTGCGCAGCGAAGACCTTGCGGCCCTGCTGGCGCTTGGCGTAGTGAACAGCAATACGACGCTGACCACGCTCAATGAACACCACGAAACCGATAATCGCTACTGCCAGCAAACCGATGGCAACCAGGGCGAAAATGTTGATATCACCCTGACGCGCAGACTCGAAAGACTGCCCGATCGCTCTCGGAAGACCGGCGACGATACCTGCGAAAATCAACATCGAGATACCGTTGCCAACACCACGCTCAGTAATCTGCTCACCCAGCCACATCATGAACATCGCACCAGCCACAAAAGTGGATACCGCGACGAAATGGAAGCCAAAGTCACCAGTGAACGATACGCCCTGCCCCGCCAGACCAATGGACATGCCAATGGCCTGAACAAGAGCGAGGACGACAGTGCCGTAGCGGGTGTACTGGGCGATCTTGCGACGCCCAGATTCACCTTCCTTCTTCAACTGCTCCAGTTGCGGGCTGACGGCGGACATCAGTTGCATGATGATCGATGCCGAAATGTACGGCATGATCCCCAGTGCAAAGATGCTCATCCGTTCCAGCGCGCCGCCGGAAAACATGTTGAACAAGCTAAGAATGGTCCCCTCATTCTGTCGAAACAGGTCCGCGAGTCGGTCCGGGTTGATACCTGGAACCGGGATGTGTGCGCCTATTCGGTAGACGATAATCGCCAGGAACAGAAAACGCAGACGAGCCCAGAGTTCAGACATACCGCCTTTGCCGAGCGCAGAGAGAGCACCTTGCTTAGCCATTTATTCCTCGAACTTGCCGCCAGCTGCTTCGATAGCCGCACGCGCACCTTTGGTGGCGCCGATTCCCTTTCCGATGGTGACAGCGCGAGTAACTTCGCCGGACAGCATGATTTTCACACGCTGTACGTTGACGTTGATCACGTTGGCATCTTTCAGGGACTGCACGGAGACGATGTCGCCTTCCACTTTAGCCAGCTCGGACAGACGCACTTCTGCGCGGTCCATGGCCTTCAGGGAAACGAAACCGAACTTCGGCAGGCGACGATGCAGCGGCTGTTGACCGCCTTCAAAGCCTGGAGCGATGGTGCCACCGGAGCGGGAGGACTGACCTTTGTGGCCACGGCCACCGGTCTTGCCCAAACCACTACCGATACCACGGCCCGGACGATGCTTTTCGCGACGGGAACCCGGCGCTGGACTCAGATCATTGAGTTTCATCGATTAACCCTCGACACGCAGCATGTAGTAAGCCTTGTTGATCATCCCGCGATTCTCGGGAGTATCAAGTACTTCTACAGTGTGACCGATGCGACGCAGACCCAGACCCTTAACGCACAGTTTGTGGTTAGGGATGCGGCCGGTCATGCTTTTGATCAGCGTAACTTTAACGGTAGCCATGATCAGAAGATCTCCTTGACGCTTTTGCCACGCTTGGCGGCAATGGATTCAGGAGACTGCATGGCCTTCAAACCTTTGAAAGTGGCGTGAACCACGTTTACCGGGTTAGTCGAGCCGTAGCACTTGGCCAGAACGTTCTGAACGCCAGCAACCTCGAGGACAGCACGCATAGCGCCGCCAGCGATGATACCGGTACCTTCAGAAGCAGGCTGCATGTACACCTTCGAAGCGCCGTGACCGGACTTCATTGCGTACTGCAGCGTGGTGCCGTTCAGATCAACTTGGATCATGTTGCGGCGAGCAGCTTCCATTGCCTTCTGGATCGCAGCAGGCACTTCACGTGACTTGCCACGGCCGAAGCCAACACGCCCTTTACCATCACCAACCACGGTCAACGCGGTGAAAGTGAAGATACGGCCGCCTTTAACGGTTTTGGCTACGCGGTTAACTTGAACCAGCTTCTCAATGTAGCCTTCGTCGCGCTTTTGGTCGTTATTTGACATAACTTAGAACTCCAGCCCAGCTTCACGAGCAGCATCAGCCAGCGCCTTGACGCGGCCGTGATACTTGAAGCCAGAGCGGTCGAAAGCCACCTGCGAGACGCCAGCGGCTTTTGCACGCGTAGCGACCAGCTGGCCAACCTTAGTGGCCGCGTCGATGTTGCCAGTGGCGCCATCACGCAGTTCTTTATCCAAAGTCGAGGCAGATGCCAGGACTTTGTTGCCGTCGGCCGAAATGACCTGGGCGTAGATGTGCTGCGACGAGCGGAACACGCAGAGACGCACGACTTCGAGTTCGTGCATTTTCAGGCGTGCTTTGCGAGCGCGACGCAGTCGAGTAACTTTTTTGTCGGTCATTTGCTATGCCCTACTTCTTCTTGGCTTCTTTACGACGGACGACTTCGTCCGCGTAGCGCACACCTTTGCCTTTGTACGGCTCTGGTGGACGGAAGTCGCGGATCTCGGCGGCCACTTGACCTACCAGCTGCTTATCGATGCCCTTGATCAGGATATCGGTCTGGCTAGGAGTCTCAGCGGTGATGCCTTCCGGCAGTTCATAATCCACTGGGTGCGAGAAGCCAAGAGCCAGGTTCAGCACTGTGCCTTTTGCTTGCGCTTTGTAACCAACACCGACCAGCTGGAGCTTGCGCTCGAAGCCTTGGCTTACGCCTTGGACCATGTTGTTTACCAACGCACGAGTGGTACCAGCCATTGCGCGAGTCTGTTGATCGCCATTGCGAGCAGCAAAACGCAGCTCACCGGCTTCTTCAACAATCTCAACGGACGAATGGATGTTCAGTTCGAGAGTGCCCTTGGCACCCTTCACCGAAAGCTGTTGGCCTGCGAATTTGACTTCGACACCGGCTGGCAGCTTAACGGGGTTCTTAGCGACGCGTGACATGCTTATCCCCCCTTAGAACACAGTGCAAAGAACTTCGCCGCCGACACCGGCAGCGCGCGCAGCACGATCCGTCATCACACCTTTGTTGGTGGAGACGATAGACACACCGAGACCGCCACGAACTTTCGGCAGATCATCGACGGACTTGTACTGACGCAGGCCTGGACGGCTAACGCGCTTCACTTCTTCGATGACCGGACGGCCTTCGAAATATTTCAGCTCGATAGACAGCAGTGGCTTGATTTCGCTGCTGATCTGATAACCCGCAATGTAACCTTCGTCCTTCAGGACTTTGGCAACAGCTACCTTCAAAGTAGAAGATGGCATGCTTACGACGGACTTTTCAGCCATCTGGGCATTACGGATTCGAGTTAGCATGTCCGCTAACGGGTCCTGCATACTCATGGGCTAGACGCTCCTAATACACAAAAAATTAGCCTTGCGGCTACTACGTGTCGCCGAGCCATCCATGCGAAAAAAGCACGGGCTCAGGCGAGCCGGGTATTCTAGACACACCCCACAAATGAATCAAGCCCCAAAAGGGGCTTGATTCAAGTTCAAGGTCACCGGCGGTCAGGATCTTGCGAGCCTGGACGCCGAGACTTTGACAGTGCTTACCAGCTGGCTTTAACCAGACCAGGTACGTCACCACGCATTGCAGCTTCACGCAGCTTGTTACGGCCAAGGCCGAACTTGCGGTAAACGCCGTGTGGACGACCGGTCAGGCGGCAGCGGTTACGCATGCGCGAAGCGCTTGCGTCACGTGGCTGCTTCTGCAGAGCGACTGTAGCTTCCCAACGTGCTTCTGGACTTGCGTTCAGATCAACGATGATAGCTTTCAGTGCTGCACGCTTTTTGGCGTACTTGGCAACCGTGAGCTGACGCTTCAGCTCGCGGTTTTTCATGCTCATCTTGGCCATTTTCCTACTCCAATCAGTTGCGGAACGGGAATTTGAAAGCACGCAACAGGGCGCGACCTTCATCATCGTTCTTGGCAGTGGTGGTCAGGGTAATGTCCAGACCGCGGAGAGCATCGATCTTGTCGTAGTCGATTTCCGGGAAGATGATCTGCTCTTTAACGCCCATGCTGTAGTTACCACGACCATCGAAGGACTTGGCATTCAGGCCGCGGAAGTCGCGAACCCGAGGCAGGGAGATCGACAGCAGACGATCCAGGAACTCGTACATACGCTCACGGCGCAGGGTCACTTTGACGCCGATCGGCCAACCTTCACGGACTTTAAAGCCAGCGATGGATTTCCGAGCGTAAGTCACAACGACTTTCTGACCGGTGATCTTTTCCAGGTCGGCAACAGCGTGCTCGATAACTTTTTTGTCACCGACCGCTTCGCCCAGACCCATGTTCAGGGTGATTTTTGTAACGCGTGGAACTTCCATCACGTTCGAAAGCTTAAGTTCTTCCTTAAGTTTCGGTGCGATTTCCTTCCAGTAAATCTCTTTTAGTCGTGCCATGGTCTTATCTACCTAGCAGTGTTCAAGCATCAACCGCTTTTTGGGTCGACTTGAAGACACGAATTTTCTTGCCGTCTTCTACTTTGAAACCAACGCGATCAGCCTTGTTGGTTTCGCCGTTGAAAATGGCGACGTTAGAAGCGTCCAGTGGAGCTTCTTTTTCGACGATACCGCCTTGCACGCCCGACATCGGGTTAGGCTTGGTATGACGCTTTACCAGGTTCAGACCGCCGATAACCAGACGGTTATTAGCGAGAACCTTAAGCACCTTACCGCGCTTACCTTTGTCTTTGCCGGCGATCACGATGATCTCGTCGTCACGACGAATCTTTTGCATGTCGGATCTCCTTACAGCACTTCTGGGGCGAGCGAGACGATCTTCATGAACTTCTCAGTACGAAGTTCACGGGTCACTGGCCCAAAGATACGGGTGCCGATCGGCTCTTGCTTGTTGTTCAGAAGAACAGCAGCGTTGCCATCAAAGCGGATAATGGAGCCATCAGCACGACGTACGCCGTGACGAGTGCGGACTACAACAGCAGTCATCACTTGGCCTTTTTTCACTTTACCGCGAGGAATTGCTTCCTTCACGGTAACTTTGATGATGTCACCGATACCAGCGTAACGACGATGGGAGCCACCCAGCACCTTGATGCACATAACGCGGCGTGCGCCGCTGTTATCGGCCACATCGAGCATGGATTGAGTCTGAATCATATAATTTCTCCGACCCCTAGTCCTTAGACTTCCACAGCGCGTTCGAGAACATCAACCAGCGCCCAAGACTTGGTCTTGGCCAAAGGACGAGTTTCACGAATAGTGACTTTGTCGCCGATGTGGCACTGATTGGTTTCGTCGTGCGCGTGCAGCTTAGTCGAACGCTTAACGTATTTACCGTAGATCGGGTGCTTTACGCGACGCTCGATCAGAACGGTGATGGTCTTGTCCATTTTGTCGCTGACAACACGGCCAGTCAGCGTACGGACGGTTTTTTCGGCTTCAGCCATGATTACTTACCTGCCTGCTGTTTGAGCACAGTCTTCACGCGAGCGATGTCACGCTTAACTTGCCGGAGCAGGTGAGACTGCCCCAACTGGCCAGTTGCTTTCTGCATACGCAGATTGAACTGGTCGCGCAGCAGGCCGAGCAGTTGCTCGTTAAGCTGCGGCGCGTCTTTTTCACGAAGTTCGTTCGCTTTCATCACATCACCGTCCGTTTAACAAAAGCGGTGGCGAGCGGCAGCTTTGCAGCAGCCAGGGCAAAAGCCTCACGCGCCAGCTCTTCAGAAACGCCCTCGATTTCATACAGGACTTTGCCTGGCTGAATCTGGGCAACCCAGTACTCCACACTACCCTTACCTTTACCCATCCGAACTTCGAGGGGCTTTTTGGAAATAGGCTTGTCCGGGAATACACGGATCCAGATCTTGCCGCCACGTTTAACGTGACGGGTCAGTGCACGACGCGCTGACTCGATCTGACGAGCGGTGAGACGACCACGAGCTACAGACTTCAGCGCATATTCGCCGAAGCTGACTTTGCTACCGCGCTGAGCCAGACCACGGTTGTGGCCTGTCATCTGCTTGCGGAACTTCGTACGCTTTGGTTGCAACATTTGGCGTACCCCTTACTTAGCAGCTTTTTTACGAGGCGCTGGTGCTTGTGGTTTCAGTTCTTCTTGGCGACCACCAATTACTTCGCCCTTGAAGATCCAAACCTTTACACCGATCACACCGTAAGTGGTGTGAGCTTCGTAGTTGGCATAGTCGATGTCGGCACGCAGGGTGTGCAGTGGCACACGACCTTCGCGATACCATTCAGTACGTGCGATTTCAGCACCGCCGAGACGACCGCTCACTTGGATTTTGATGCCTTTGGCACCAATGCGCATGGCGTTCTGTACAGCGCGCTTCATAGCGCGACGGAACATTACGCGACGCTCCAGCTGCTGAGCTACGCTCTGCGCAACCAACATACCGTCGAGTTCCGGCTTGCGGATTTCTTCGATATTGATGTGCACAGGCACACCCATTTGTTTGGTCAGGTCCTGACGCAGTTTCTCAACATCTTCACCTTTCTTCCCGATAACGATACCTGGACGAGCGGTGTGGATGGTGATACGTGCAGTTTGAGCCGGACGATGGATATCGATACGGCTTACGGACGCGCTTTTTAGTTTGTCTTGGAGATACTCACGCACCTTCAGATCAGCGAACAAATAGTCCGCATAAGTCCGACCGTCTGCGTACCAGACGGAGGTGTGCTCCTTGACGATTCCCAGGCGAATGCCAATGGGATGTACTTTCTGACCCATCTCTTCGACTCCGTTACTTGTCAGCAACCTTGACAGTGATATGGCAAGACCGCTTGACGATGCGATCAGCACGGCCTTTGGCACGTGGCATGATTCGCTTCAGCGAACGCCCTTCGTTGACGAAAACGGTGCTGACTTTAAGGTCATCAACGTCTGCGCCTTCGTTATGCTCGGCGTTGGCTACGGCCGACTCCAGCACTTTCTTCATGATCTCGGCGGCTTTCTTACTGCTGAAAGCCAACAGGTTGAGCGCTTCGCCCACCTTCTTCCCGCGGATCTGGTCGGCGACCAAGCGGGCTTTCTGGGCGGAGATTCGAGCGCCCGACAACTTAGCGGCTACTTCCATCGTTCCTTACCCCTTAACGCTTGGCTTTCTTGTCTGCCACGTGCCCACGATATGTGCGGGTACCGGCAAACTCGCCCAGTTTGTGGCCGACCATGTCTTCGTTCACGAGAACTGGAACATGTTGACGACCGTTATGCACTGCAATGGTCAAACCGACCATTTGTGGCAGGATCATCGAACGACGCGACCAGGTTTTCACTGGTTTGCGATCGTTCTTTTCCGCCGCCACTTCGATCTTCTTCAGTAGGTGAAGATCAATAAAAGGACCTTTTTTCAGAGAACGTGGCACTGTCGTATCCCTCTATTTACTTGCGACGACGGACGATCATTTTGTCGGTACGCTTATTACCACGAGTCTTCGCGCCCTTAGTCGGGAAGCCCCATGGCGATACCGGATGACGACCACCAGAGGTACGACCTTCACCACCACCATGTGGGTGGTCAACCGGGTTCATGGCAACACCACGAACGGTTGGGCGAACGCCACGCCAGCGTTTGGCACCAGCTTTACCCAGCGAACGCAGGCTGTGCTCGGAGTTCGAGACTTCGCCCAGGGTCGCGCGGCATTCAGCCAGCACTTTACGCATCTCACCAGAACGCAGACGCAGGGTCACGTAGACACCTTCACGAGCGATCAGCTGAGCCGAAGCACCAGCGGAACGAGCGATCTGAGCGCCTTTACCTGGCTTCAATTCGATGCCGTGTACGGTGCTACCAACTGGAATGTTACGCAGTTGCAGAGCGTTGCCCGGCTTGATCGGTGCCAGGGCACCTGCGATCAGCTGGTCGCCAGCACTCACGCCTTTAGGCGCGATGATGTAGCGACGCTCGCCATCTGCGTACAGCAGCAGAGCGATGTGAGCAGTACGGTTTGGATCGTATTCGATACGCTCGACAGTGGCAGTGATGCCATCTTTGTCGTTGCGACGGAAATCGACCAGACGATAATGCTGCTTATGGCCACCACCGATGTGACGAGTGGTAATGCGACCATTGTTGTTACGACCACCAGTCTTCGATTTTTTCTCGAGCAGCGGTGCGTGAGGAGCGCCTTTATGCAGCTCCTGGTTGACCACCTTGACCACAAAACGGCGGCCAGGGGAAGTCGGTTTGCATTTAACGATTGCCATGATGCACCCCTTCCTTACTCAGCACTGCTGCTGAAATCGAGATCTTGGCCTGGCTGAAGGGAGATAACTGCCTTCTTCCAGTCATTACGCTTGCCCAGACCGCGAGCAGTGCGCTTGCTCTTACCCAGAACATTCAGGGTAGTAACACGCTCTACTTTCACGCTGAACAGGCTTTCGACGGCCTTCTTGATTTCCAGCTTGGTTGCGTCAGTTGCAACCTTGAAAACGAACTGGCCTTTCTTGTCAGCCAGAACCGTAGCCTTCTCGGAAACGTGCGGGCCAAGCAGAACTTTAAATACGCGTTCCTGGTTCATCCCAGCAGCTCCTCGAATTTCTTCACGGCCGACACGGTGATCAACACCTTGTCGTATGCGATCAGACTAACTGGATCGGAACCTTGCACGTCACGTACATCAACGTGTGGCAGGTTGCGAGCAGCCAGGTACAGGTTCTGATCAACCACTTCAGACACGATCAAGACGTCAGTCAGGCCCATGCCGGTCAGTTTGTTCAGCAGATCTTTGGTCTTCGGTGCATCAACAGCGAAGTCCTGAACCACAACCAGACGATCAGTACGCACCAGCTCAGCAAGGATGGAACGCATTGCTGCGCGATACATCTTCTTGTTCAGCTTCTGGGTGTGATCCTGAGGACGAGCTGCGAAAGTGGTACCGCCGCCACGCCAGATTGGGCTACGGATAGTACCGGCACGAGCACGGCCAGTACCTTTCTGACGCCATGGGCGCTTACCGCCACCACGAACGTCGGAACGGGTCTTTTGCTGCTTGCTACCTTGACGGCCGCCGGCCATGTAGGCCACGACTGCTTGGTGAACCAGCGTCTCGTTGAATTCGCCGCCAAATGTCAGTTCGGAAACTTCGATCGCTTGAGCGTCATTTACATTTAATTGCATGTCAGCTTCCCCTTAACCGCGAGCCTTGGCTGCTGGACGTACAACCAAGTTGCCGCCAGTAGCGCCAGGAACAGCACCCTTGACCAACAACAGATTGCGTTCAGCGTCCACGCGCACTACTTCGAGGGACTGCACGGTCACGCGCTCAGCGCCCATATGACCGGACATTTTTTTGCCCTTGAATACACGACCAGGAGTCTGGCACTGGCCGATAGAGCCTGGAACGCGGTGGGACACGGAGTTACCGTGGGTATTATCTTGCCCGCGGAAATTCCAACGCTTGATCGTACCCTGGAAGCCTTTACCCTTGGACTGACCGGTTACATCAACCAGTTGACCAGCGGCGAAGATTTCAGCGTTGATCAGATCGCCGGCCTGGTACTCGCCTTCTTCAAGGCGGAATTCCATTACGGTACGACCAGCGGCAACGTTCGCTTTAGCGAAGTGGCCAGCCTGAGCAGCTGTAACACGCGAAGCACGACGCTCGCCTACAGTGACCTGCACTGCACGATAGCCATCGGTCTCTTCAGTTTTGAACTGGGTGACGCGATTCGGCTCGATCTCAATGACCGTGACCGGAATGGAGACACCTTCTTCGGTGAAAATACGGGTCATACCGCATTTACGACCGACTACACCAATAGTCATGTTGTAAACCTCATGAGTGTACGGGGCTTTCACCCGCTATGGCCGCCCATTTCAGAGCGTTACACGACTAAGACCGAGTCTTAGCCGAGGCTGATCTGCACTTCCACACCGGCCGCAAGATCAAGCTTCATAAGAGCATCAACGGTTTTATCCGTTGGCTGGACGATGTCCAGAACGCGCTTATGAGTACGGATCTCGTACTGGTCACGCGCGTCTTTGTTGACGTGCGGGGAGACCAGAACGGTGAACCGCTCTTTACGGGTAGGCAGTGGAATTGGACCACGCACTTGAGCACCAGTACGTTTCGCGGTTTCCACGATTTCCTGGGTGGATTGGTCGATCAGGCGATGGTCAAAAGCCTTCAACCTGATACGGATTTGCTGATTTTGCATTGGATTTCAGACTCCGGCTGCTATTCCCACCGAGCGCAATACGCCCGTTAAAAGGAGGCGCAATTCTATAGACGCCCCATATGGGTGTCAACCCAATAAAAAAGCCCCCCGCTGAGCGGGGGGCTTCTTCAACTCATCGAAGCCTGCTCAAAAAGAGCTTACTCGATGATTTTGGCTACGACGCCAGCGCCGACGGTACGACCGCCTTCACGGATAGCGAAACGCAGACCGTCTTCCATTGCGATGGTCTTGATCAGGGTGACAACCATTTTGATGTTGTCGCCTGGCATTACCATTTCAACGCCTTCCGGCAGTTCGCAGTTACCAGTCACGTCAGTAGTACGGAAGTAGAACTGTGGACGGTAGCCTTTGAAGAACGGAGTGTGACGACCGCCTTCTTCTTTGCTCAGTACGTACACTTCAGCTTCGAACTTGGTGTGCGGCTTGACCGAACCTGGCTTAACCAGAACCTGGCCACGCTCAACGTCGTCACGCTTGGTACCACGCAGCAGAACGCCGCAGTTCTCGCCAGCACGACCTTCGTCGAGCAGCTTACGGAACATTTCAACACCGGTGCAGGTGGTGACGGTAGTGTCACGCAGACCAACGATTTCCAGTGGATCCTGAACCTTGACGATACCGCGCTCGATACGGCCAGTTACAACAGTACCGCGACCGGAGATCGAGAATACGTCTTCGATTGGCATCAGGAACGGCTTGTCGATAACACGGACTGGATCTGGGATGTAGCTGTCCAGAGTCTCAACCAGTTTACGAACGGCAGTGGTGCCCATTTCGTTGTCGTCTTGGCCGTTCAGAGCCATCAGAGCCGAACCGATGATGATCGGAGTGTCGTCACCTGGGAAGTCGTAAGTGCTCAGCAGATCGCGCACTTCCATCTCAACCAGTTCCAGCAGCTCAGCGTCGTCAACCATGTCAGCCTTGTTCAGGAAGACAACGATGTACGGAACGCCAACCTGACGGGACAGCAGGATGTGCTCACGGGTTTGTGGCATCGGACCATCAGCGGCCGAGCAAACCAGGATAGCGCCGTCCATCTGAGCAGCACCGGTGATCATGTTCTTCACATAGTCAGCGTGACCTGGGCAGTCAACGTGAGCGTAGTGACGGATCAGCGAGTTGTATTCAACGTGCGCGGTGTTGATGGTGATACCACGAGCCTTTTCTTCCGGAGCGCTGTCGATCTTGTCGAAAGCAACAACGGCCGAACCGAAAACTTCGGAGCAGACGCGAGTCAGAGCAGCGGTCAGCGTGGTTTTACCGTGGTCGACGTGACCGATGGTGCCAACGTTGACGTGCGGGAGGGTACGGTCAAATTTTTCTTTAGCCACGACAATTAACTCCTAGCCTAAAGGGGCTGAATCAGCCTTGTTTTTTGGTAACAGTTTCGACGATGTGCGACGGAGCTGTATTGTATTTTTTGAATTCCATAGAGTAGCTTGCGCGACCTTGGGACATGGAACGGACGTCGGTCGCATAACCGAACATCTCACCCAGCGGAACTTCGGCGCGAATCACTTTGCCGGAGACCGTGTCTTCCATACCCAGGATCATGCCGCGACGACGGTTAAGGTCGCCCATCACGTCACCCATATAGTCTTCAGGTGTAACCACCTCTACCGCCATGATCGGCTCAAGCAACTCACCACCGCCCTTCTGGGCCAGTTGCTTGGTCGCCATGGAAGCAGCCACCTTAAACGCCATCTCGTTCGAGTCGACGTCGTGGTAGGAACCATCAAACACGGTAGCCTTCAGGCCGATCAGCGGATAGCCGGCAACAACACCGTTCTTCATCTGCTCTTCGATACCCTTCTGGATAGCCGGGATGTATTCCTTGGGAACTACACCACCCACTACTTCGTTCAGGAATTGCAGACCTTCCTGACCTTCGTCAGCAGGTGCAAAACGAATCCAGCAGTGACCGAACTGGCCACGACCGCCGGACTGGCGAACGAACTTGCCTTCGATTTCGCAGCTCTTCGTGATGCGCTCACGGTACGAAACTTGCGGCTTACCGATGTTGGCTTCGACGTTGAACTCACGGCGCATCCGGTCAACCAGGATGTCCAGGTGCAACTCGCCCATGCCGGAGATGATCGTTTGACCAGTCTCTTCATCAGTCTTGACGCGGAAAGACGGGTCTTCCTGAGCAAGTTTGCCCAGAGCGATACCCATTTTTTCCTGGTCGTCCTTGGTCTTAGGCTCTACGGCAACCGAAATAACCGGCTCCGGGAAGTCCATGCGAACCAGGATGATTGGCTTGTCAGCGTTGCACAAAGTCTCACCAGTGGTGACGTCCTTCATGCCGATCAAGGCCGCGATGTCACCAGCGCGTACTTCCTTGATTTCTTCACGGGCGTTTGCGTGCATTTGCACCATACGACCCACGCGCTCTTTCTTGCCTTTGACCGAGTTGATCACGCCGTCGCCGGAGGCCAACACGCCCGAGTAAACGCGGACGAAGGTCAAGGTACCCACGAATGGGTCGGTAGCGATCTTGAACGCCAGGGCCGAGAACGGCTCGCTGTCGTCTGCATGACGTTCCATTTCCTTGGTCTCGTCATCCGGGTCGGTACCCTTGATGGCAGGAATGTCGGAAGGAGCCGGCAGGTAGTCGATCACGGCGTCGAGAACCAGGGGAACGCCCTTGTTCTTGAAGGAAGAACCGCAAACAGCCAAGACGATCTCACCAGCGATAGTACGCTGACGCAGAGCGGCCTTGATTTCCGCGTTGGTGAGTTCTTCACCTTCGAGGTACTTGTTCATCAGCTCTTCGCTGGCTTCGGCCGCAGCCTCAACCATGTTGCCGCGCCATTCGTCAGCCAGTTCCTGCAATTCAGCAGGGATAGGCTTGCGAACTGGAACCATGCCTTTGTCAGCGTCGTTCCAGTAAACAGCTTCCATGGCCATCAGATCGATCTGACCCTGGAAGTTGTCTTCGGAACCGATGGCCAACTGGATCGGCACCGGAGTGTGACCCAGACGCTGCTTGATCTGACCGATCACGCGCAGGAAGTTCGCACCAGCACGGTCCATCTTGTTTACGTAAACAAGACGTGGAACGCCGTATTTGTTGGCTTGACGCCATACGGTTTCCGACTGAGGCTCAACACCCGAGGTGCCGCAGAACACAACGACCGCGCCGTCGAGAACACGCAGGGAACGCTCAACTTCAATAGTGAAGTCAACGTGGCCCGGGGTGTCGATGACGTTGAAGCGGTATTGGTCCTTGTGCTGCTTCTCGGAACCCTGCCAGAAGGCGGTGATTGCAGCAGAAGTAATGGTAATACCACGCTCCTGCTCCTGCACCATCCAGTCTGTGGTCGCGGCGCCGTCATGCACCTCGCCCATTTTGTGACTTTTGCCAGTGTAAAAAAGGACGCGCTCGGTGGTGGTGGTTTTACCAGCATCCACGTGAGCAACGATACCAATGTTACGGTAGCGATTAATCGGTGTAGTACGAGCCATAAAGCCCTCGCAAAATTAGTGACGCTAAAATTAGAAGCGGTAGTGCGAGAAAGCCTTGTTGGCTTCAGCCATACGGTGCACGTCTTCACGCTTCTTAACTGCAGCACCTTTGCCTTCGGCAGCGTCCAGCAGTTCACCGGCCAAACGCAGAGCCATAGACTTCTCGCCGCGCTTGCGGGCGAAGTCTACCAACCAGCGCATTGCCAGAGCATTACGACGGGACGGACGAACTTCAACCGGAACCTGGTAAGTAGCACCGCCTACACGGCGCGACTTCACTTCGACCAGCGGAGCGATGGCGTCGAGAGCTTTCTCGAAGATTTCCAGGGGGTCGCTGTTCTTGCGTTCTTTAACCTTTTCCAGCGCGCCATAAACGATACGCTCGGCAACGGCTTTCTTGCCGCTTTCCATCACGTGGTTCATGAACTTGGCCAGGATCTGGCTGCCGTATTTTGGATCGTCAAGCACTTCGCGCTTGGCTGCTACGCGTCTTCTTGGCATGGATAAGCCCTCAAACGGTCTTCAGGTTCGCTCGGAATCGGTGCCCTTTCGGGACGCCTCCGACCTTACTCTTATCGACTCAGAAAAATAGAAAATCGGTTTTTACAAAAAGCCACTACTACTTAGGCTTCTTGGTACCGTACTTCGAACGACCCTGGTTACGACCTTTAACGCCGGAAGTATCCAAAGAACCGCGTACGGTGTGGTAACGAACACCTGGCAAGTCTTTTACACGACCGCCGCGGATCAGTACCACGCTGTGCTCTTGCAGGTTGTGGCCTTCACCGCCGATGTACGAGGAAACCTCGAAACCGTTGGTCAGACGCACACGGCATACTTTACGCAGTGCCGAGTTAGGTTTTTTCGGCGTGGTGGTATACACACGGGTGCATACGCCACGACGTTGCGGGCAGTTCTGCAGCGCAGGCACGTCGGATTTCTCGACGATACGCTTACGCGGCTGACGTACCAGCTGGTTGATAGTTGCCATCTACTAGCTCCACTGTTGTCTTGCGACGCTATTGTCTTGCAAGAAAAGCAAAATGGCAGGAACGAATTCCCGCCAAATTTAGGGGTACAAGAGTCTAAAGAGGATCTTGCCCCCAGTCAAGGCAAGGCCCCGACCTCCCCACTCATCCAACCTCGACAAATTGTCTCGATTCGATGAACGGAGCGACCAGGGCCTTACGCTCATTTACCGCAGAACTCAGTTACCGCTCGAGTTCAGCGCTTCGGTCAGTGCAGCTTCCACTTCACTGGCGCTTACGCGCAACGGTTTGTCCGCTTCACGGCGACGCTTGCGCTCGCTGTGATAAGCCAGACCGGTACCGGCCGGGATCAGACGACCCACAACCACGTTTTCTTTCAGGCCGCGCAGGTAATCGCGCTTGCCGGTTACCGCCGCTTCGGTCAGTACGCGAGTGGTTTCCTGGAAGGAAGCCGCCGAGATGAACGATTCGGTGGACAACGACGCCTTGGTGATACCCAGCAACACACGAGTGAACTTGGAAACGAATTTCTCGTCGCCAGCCAGACGTTCGTTCTCTACCAGAACGTGAGTCAACTCCATCTGGTCGCCCTTGATGAAAGTCGAGTCGCCGGATTCAGCGATTTCAACCTTACGCAACATCTGACGCAGGATGGTCTCGATGTGCTTGTCGTTGATCTTCACGCCTTGCAGACGGTAAACGTCCTGGATCTCGTTCACGATGTACTTGGCCAGCGCACTCACACCCAGCAGACGCAGGATGTCGTGTGGATCGCTCGGGCCGTCGGAGATAACTTCGCCGCGGTTTACCTGTTCGCCTTCGAAGACGTTCAGGTGACGCCACTTCGGAATCAGCTCTTCGTACGGATCGGTACCGTCGTTCGGGGTAATAACCAGACGGCGCTTGCCTTTGGTCTCTTTACCGAACGCGATGGTGCCGCTGACTTCCGCCAGGATCGAGGCTTCTTTCGGACGACGGGCTTCGAACAAGTCGGCAACACGCGGCAGACCACCGGTGATGTCACGGGTCTTCGAAGTCTCTTGCGGGATACGAGCGATAACATCACCGATCGCAATCTTCGCACCATCCGCAACACCGACCAGGGCGTTGGCTGGCAGGAAGTACTGAGCGATAACGTCAGTGCCTGGCAGCAACAGATCCTTGCCGTTGTCATCAACCATCTTCACAGCAGGACGGATATCTTTACCGGCAGCTGGACGGTCTTTGGCGTCGAGTACTTCAATGTTGGTCATACCGGTCAATTCGTCAGTCTGACGCTTGATCGTGATGCCTTCTTCCATGCCCACGTAGGTCACGGTACCTTTCATTTCGGTAACGATCGGGTGAGTGTGCGGATCCCACTTGGCCACGATTGCGCCAGCGTCGACCTTGTCACCTTCTTTAACCGAAATCACGGCACCGTACGGCAGCTTGTAACGCTCGCGCTCACGACCGAAGTCATCAGCGATCGCCAGCTCACCGGAACGGGACACGGCAACCAGGCAGCCATCCACTCGCTCAACGTGCTTCAGGTTGTGCAGACGGACGGTACCGCCATTCTTCACCTGAACGCTGTCGGCTGCGGAGGTCCGGCTTGCCGCACCACCGATGTGGAACGTACGCATGGTCAGCTGGGTACCCGGCTCACCGATGGACTGGGCAGCGATAACGCCGACCGCTTCACCGATGTTCACCTGGTGACCACGAGCCAGGTCACGGCCGTAGCACTTGGCGCAAATGCCGTAGCGGGTTTCGCAGCTGATCGGCGAACGCACGATCACTTCGTCGATGCTGTTGAGCTCGATGAACTCGACCCACTTCTCGTCTACCAGAGTGCCGCCAGGAACGATAACTTCCTCGGTACCCGGCTTGAATACGTCACGGGCAATGACACGACCCAATACGCGCTCACCCAGCGGCTCGACAACGTCACCGCCTTCAATGTGCGGCGTCATTACCAGGCCATGCTCGGTGCCGCAATCGATCTCGGTCACGACCAGATCCTGCGCCACGTCTACCAGACGACGAGTCAGGTAACCGGAGTTCGCCGTTTTCAACGCGGTATCCGCCAAACCTTTACGAGCACCGTGAGTGGAGATGAAGTACTGAAGTACGCTCAAACCTTCACGGAAGTTCGCAGTAATCGGCGTTTCGATGATGGAACCGTCCGGCTTGGCCATCAGGCCACGCATACCGGCGAGCTGACGGATCTGCGCAGCAGAACCCCGTGCGCCCGAGTCGGCCATCATGTACATCGAGTTGAAGGATTCCTGGTCGACTTCGACGCCATGACGGTCGATGACTTTCTCTTTCGAGAGGTTGGCCATCATCGCCTTGGAAACTTCGTCGTTCGCCTTGGACCAAAGGTCGATCACTTTGTTGTACTTCTCGCCCTGGGTTACCAGGCCGGAGGCGTACTGACTTTCGATCTCTTTCACTTCATCAGTAGCAGCATTGATGATGCGGGCTTTTTCATCCGGGATAACGAAGTCGTTAACACCGATGGAAACGCCGGAAATGGTCGAATAGGCAAAACCGGTGTACATCAACTGGTCAGCGAAGATCACGGTCTCTTTCAAACCAACCACGCGGTAGCACTGGTTGATCAGCTTGGAGATCGCCTTTTTCTTCATCGGCTGGTTGACGACGTCGTACGACAGGCCAGGTGGAACAACCTGGAACAACAGCGCACGGCCGACAGTGGTGTCGACGATACGGGTGTTCTTGACGCTGCCGCCATCACGATCGTTGACGGTTTCGTTGATCCGCACTTTGACCTTGGCATGCAGTGCAGCTTCGCCGGCACGGAACACACGGTCAACTTCTTGCAGATCCGCGAACACACGACCTTCGCCCTTGGCGTTGATCGCTTCACGCGTCATGTAGTACAGACCCAATACAACGTCCTGCGACGGAACGATGATTGGCTCACCGTTGGCTGGCGACAGAATGTTGTTGGTCGACATCATCAACGCACGCGCTTCCAGCTGGGCTTCCAGCGTCAGCGGTACGTGCACGGCCATTTGGTCGCCGTCGAAGTCGGCGTTGTACGCAGCACAGACCAGAGGGTGCAGCTGGATAGCCTTACCTTCGATCAGTACCGGTTCAAACGCCTGGATACCCAGACGGTGAAGGGTCGGTGCACGGTTGAGGAGAACCGGGTGTTCACGGATCACTTCAGCGAGAACGTCCCAAACCTCTGGCAGCTCGCGCTCGACCATTTTCTTGGCAGCTTTGATGGTGGTCGCGAGACCACGCATTTCCAGCTTGCCGAAAATGAACGGCTTGAACAGCTCGAGGGCCATTTTCTTCGGCAGACCGCACTGGTGCAGACGCAGGGTCGGACCTACGGTAATTACCGAACGACCGGAGTAGTCAACACGCTTACCGAGCAAGTTCTGACGGAAACGACCTTGCTTACCCTTGATCATGTCAGCCAGGGATTTCAGAGGACGCTTGTTGGAACCGGTGATAGCGCGGCCACGACGACCGTTGTCGAGCAGTGCATCGACGGCTTCCTGCAACATACGCTTTTCGTTGCGCACGATGATGTCCGGAGCGGACAGATCGAGCAGACGCTTCAAGCGGTTGTTACGGTTGATCACTCGACGATACAGATCGTTGAGGTCGGAAGTCGCGAAGCGACCGCCATCCAGCGGGACCAGTGGACGCAGATCTGGCGGCAGAACCGGCAGAACGGTCAGCACCATCCATTCTGGAAGGTTGCCGGAACCCTGGAAGGCTTCCATCAACTTCAGACGCTTGGATAGCTTCTTGATCTTGGTTTCGGAGTTGGTTTGCGGAATTTCTTCGCGCAGACGGCCAATCTCGTGTTCCAGGTCGATAGCGTGCAGCAGTTCACGGACAGCTTCAGCACCCATGCGGGCATCGAAATCGTCGCCGAACTCTTCCAGCGCTTCGAAGTACTGCTCGTCGTTGAGCAGCTGACCTTTTTCAAGGGTGGTCATGCCTGGATCGATAACGACATAGCTCTCGAAGTAGAGAACGCGTTCGATATCACGCAGGGTCATGTCCATCAGCAAGCCGATACGCGACGGCAGCGATTTCAGGAACCAGATGTGGGCAACCGGGGAAGCCAGTTCGATGTGCGCCATGCGCTCACGACGAACTTTGGCCAGCGCGACTTCAACGCCGCACTTCTCGCAGATCACACCACGGTGCTTCAAGCGCTTGTACTTACCGCACAGGCACTCGTAATCCTTTACCGGGCCAAAGATCTTGGCGCAGAACAGGCCGTCACGCTCAGGTTTGAACGTACGGTAGTTGATGGTTTCCGGCTTTTTAACTTCACCGAACGACCACGAACGGATCATCTCAGGCGATGCCAATCCAATACGGATGGCGTCGAACTCTTCGACTTGACCCTGGTTTTTCAGCAAATTCAGTAGGTCTTTCAAGGCCTTTCCTCCTGGCGGAGCAGAGAGCGGGCAATCCTGCCCCGCTCTCGATTCGCGTCACGTGTTATTCGGTTTCCAGATCGATATCGATGCCGAGGGAACGAATTTCCTTGATCAACACGTTGAAGGACTCGGGCATGCCCGGCTCCATACGGTGATCGCCATCCACGATGTTTTTGTACATCTTGGTACGGCCGTTCACATCGTCCGACTTCACTGTGAGCATTTCTTGCAGAGTGTAAGCAGCACCGTATGCTTCCAGTGCCCAGACCTCCATCTCCCCGAAACGCTGACCACCGAACTGCGCCTTACCACCCAGCGGCTGCTGAGTAACCAGGCTGTACGAACCGGTAGAACGAGCGTGCATCTTGTCGTCTACCAAGTGGTTCAGCTTCAGCATGTACATGTAGCCAACAGTAACCGGGCGCTCGAACTTGTTGCCGGTACGGCCGTCGGTCAGCTGCATCTGGCCGCTTTCTGGCAGGTCTGCCAGTTTCAGCATGGCCTTGATTTCGCTTTCCTTGGCACCGTCGAACACTGGAGTGGCCATTGGAACGCCGCCACGCAGGTTCTTCGCCAGATCCAGGATTTCCTGGTCGGAGAAGCTGTCCAGATCTTCGTTGCGACCGCCGATCTCGTTGTAGATCTCGTGCAGGAACTTGCGCAGATCGGCAACTTTACGCTGCTCTTCGATCATGCGGTTGATCTTCTCGCCCAGACCTTTGGCCGCGAGGCCCAGGTGGGTTTCAAGGATCTGACCAACGTTCATACGCGAAGGTACGCCCAACGGGTTGAGGACGACGTCGACCGGGGTGCCATTGGCATCGTGCGGCATGTCTTCAACCGGCATGATCACGGAGACCACACCTTTGTTACCGTGACGACCGGCCATCTTGTCGCCCGGCTGGATGCGGCGACGGATTGCCAGGTAAACCTTGACGATTTTCAGCACGCCTGGAGCCAGGTCATCGCCCTGCTGCAGTTTGCGCTTCTTGTCTTCGAACTTGTCGTCCAGCAGACGGCGGCGATCAACGATGTAAGCCTGAGCCTTCTCGAGCTGCTCGTTCAGAGCATCTTCAGCCATGCGCAGTTTGAACCACTGGCCATGCTCAAGACCGTCGAGAATTTCGTCGGTGATGTCCTGACCTTTCTTCAGGCCGGCGCCGCCTTCGGCTTTGCGGCCGACCAGAGCGGAACGCAGACGTTCGAAAGTCGCGCCTTCAACGATACGGAACTCTTCGTTCAGGTCCTTGCGGATCTCGTCGAGCTGGGTCTTCTCGATCGACAGTGCACGAGCATCACGCTCAACGCCGTCACGAGTGAAGACCTGTACGTCGATGACGGTACCCTTGGTGCCGGTAGGCACGCGCAGGGAGGTGTCTTTAACGTCGCTGGCTTTTTCACCAAAGATGGCACGCAGCAGTTTTTCTTCCGGAGTCAGTTGAGTCTCGCCTTTCGGAGTGACCTTACCGACCAGGATGTCGCCTGCGCCAACTTCAGCACCTACGTAAACGATACCGGCTTCGTCCAGTTTGTTCAGTGCCGCTTCACCCACGTTCGGGATGTCGGCAGTGATTTCCTCTGGCCCAAGCTTGGTGTCACGTGCCACACAGGTCAGTTCCTGAATGTGGATCGTGGTGAAGCGATCTTCTTGAACAACTCGTTCCGACAGGCAGATGGAGTCTTCGAAGTTGTAACCGTTCCAGGCCATGAACGCGATGCGCATGTTCTGACCCAGCGCCAGCTCACCCATGTCGGTGGACGGACCGTCAGCCATGATGTCGCTGCGCTGAACCCGATCACCTTTACGCACCAGCGGACGCTGGTTGATGCAGGTGTTCTGGTTGGAGCGGGTGTACTTGGTCAGGTTGTAGATGTCGACACCGGCTTCACCGGTTTCAACTTCGTCATCGGCAACACGAACCACGATACGGCTGGCATCAACGGAATCGATCACGCCGCCACGACGAGCCACGACGCAAACGCCGGAGTCACGGGCTACGTTACGCTCCATGCCGGTACCGACCAGCGGCTTGTCAGCGCGCAGGGTGGGTACAGCTTGACGCTGCATGTTCGAACCCATCAACGCACGGTTGGCGTCGTCGTGCTCGAGGAACGGGATCAGCGACGCTGCAACCGAAACTACCTGCTTCGGCGATACGTCCATCAAGGTGACGTCTTCCGGCGCCTTGACGGTGAACTCGTTCAAGTGACGAACAGCTACCAGTTCGTCGATCAGCATTTTCTTGTCGTTCATCGTGGCCGAAGCCTGAGCGATCACGTGATCAGCTTCTTCGATGGCGGACAGGAACACGATCTCGTCGGTGACCAGAGCGTCTTTCACCACACGGTACGGGCTCTCGAGGAAGCCGTACTGGTTGGTGCGCGCATAGGCGGCCAGGGAGTTGATCAGACCGATGTTCGGACCTTCCGGCGTTTCGATCGGGCAAACACGACCGTAGTGAGTCGGGTGTACGTCACGAACTTCAAAGCCGGCACGCTCACGAGTCAAACCGCCAGGGCCGAGTGCAGACACACGACGCTTGTGGGTGATCTCGGACAGCGGGTTGTTCTGGTCCATGAACTGGGACAGCTGGCTGGAACCGAAGAACTCTTTCACCGCCGCAGCCACTGGCTTGGCGTTGATCAGGTCTTGCGGCATCAGGCCTTCGCTTTCAGCCATCGACAGACGCTCTTTGACCGCACGCTCAACACGTACCAGGCCAACGCGGAACTGGTTCTCGGCCATTTCGCCTACGCAGCGAACACGACGGTTACCCAGGTGGTCGATGTCATCGAC
The DNA here is from genome assembly GCF_006094435.1 of Pseudomonas sp. MPC6. Classification (NCBI taxonomy): domain Bacteria; kingdom Pseudomonadati; phylum Pseudomonadota; class Gammaproteobacteria; order Pseudomonadales; family Pseudomonadaceae; genus Pseudomonas; species Pseudomonas sp. MPC6. Next base: position 6,301,044 of record NZ_CP034783.1, read on the forward strand.
GATGCCTTTACCGTTACGGATGTCGACCAGAGTCTTCAGGACCGCGACGATGTCTTCCTTGCACAGCACGCCCGAACCTTCGATCTCGGTACGACCGATACGACGGTTGAACTTCATCCGGCCGACCGCAGACAGGTCGTAGCGCTCAGGGCTGAAGAACAGGTTGTTGAACAGGGTCTCGGCAGCGTCTTTGGTTGGCGGCTCGCCTGGACGCATCATGCGATAGATCTCGACCAGCGCTTCCAATTGGTTGCTGGTGGAGTCGATCTTCAGGGTGTCGGAGACGAACGGACCGCAGTCGATATCGTTGGTGTACAGAGTTTCGATGCGAACAACCTGGGACTTGGCGATTTTTGCCAGGATCTCGGTGTTCAGCTCGGTGTTGCACTCTGCCAGGATTTCGCCGGTTGCCGGATGCACGATGACCTTGGCGGTAGTGCGACCCAGGACGTAGTCCAGAGGCACTTCCAGGGTCTTGAGACCGGCTTTTTCGATCTGGTTGATGTGGCGCGCAGTAATACGGCGACCAGCCTCAACGATGACCTTGCCCTTCTCGTCCTGAATATCAAGAACAGCGATTTCACCACGCAGACGCGAAGCAATCAGTTCCAGACTGAGGGTTTCGCCGCTCAGGTGGAAAACGTTGGTGGTGTAGAACGCGTCGAGCACTTCTTCAGTGGTATAGCCGAGCGCGCGCAGCAGTACCGATGCAGGCAGCTTGCGACGACGGTCGATACGCACGAACACGCAGTCTTTCGGGTCGAACTCGAAGTCCAGCCACGAACCGCGGTAAGGAATGATGCGCGCGGAGTACAGCAGTTTGCCGGAGCTGTGCGTCTTGCCACGGTCGTGGTCGAAGAACACGCCTGGAGAACGGTGCAGCTGGGAAACGATTACTCGTTCGGTACCGTTGATTACGAAGGTACCGTTTTCAGTCATCAACGGGATTTCGCCCATGTAGACTTCTTGCTCTTTGATGTCCTTGATCGCTTTGTTCGACGATTCTTTGTCGAAAATGATCAGGCGCACTTTTACCCGCAAAGGTACGGCGTAAGTTACACCGCGCAATACGCATTCTTTGACATCAAATGCCGGTTCGCCCAGGCGATAACCGACGTACTCCAGCGCAGCATTGCCGGAGTAGCTGATGATCGGGAAAACGGATTTGAAGGCCGCATGCAGGCCCACGTCGCGGAACTGATCTTTAGTCGCTCCCGCCTGCAAGAATTCACGATACGAATCCAGCTGGATTGCCAGGAGATACGGCACATCCATGACGTCCGGCAACTTGCTAAAGTCCTTGCGGATACGTTTTTTCTCAGTATATGAGTAAGCCATCAGCGTTCCCCAGCTTGGTCACCTGCTTGTTTGGCCCCTCCCGACGGGAGCAGCCAGAAAATCGTGCAAACCCCATGGTTTGCGCCACCGCATCGGGTGGTTACAGCTCGTTACCAGCGCCGACCCAGTCGGCTGCCAATAACGGAAAAAGGCCGGTGGCAAGAGCCACCAGCCATCAGCCTTTCGCTTAACGCTCGGGCTGGAGACGCAAAGTCGATGCTTACTTCAGCTCGACTTTAGCGCCTGCTTCTTCCAGAACAGCTTTGGCTTTTTCAGCAGCGTCTTTCGATACTGCTTCCAGAACCATGCCAGGGCAGCCGTCAACTACAGCCTTGGCTTCTTTCAGGCCCAGACCGGTCAGCTCACGTACAGCCTTGATCACGTTAACTTTCTTCTCGCCAGTCTCAACCAGATTGACGTTGAATTCAGTTTGTTCTTCAACAACGGCAGCAACAGCGGCTGGACCTGCGGAAGCAGCGGCAGCGGAAACGCCGAACTTCTCTTCCATGGCCTTGATCAGCTCAACGATTTCCAGAACGGATTTTTCGCCGATTGCTTCGATGATTTGGTCGTTAGTCAGAGACATGACTATAAATTCCTGTATTGGGGTGACAGCCTACGCGGCCATCGAAATAAACAAAAAACGCTGAAAGGAGTCGCTCAGCCTTAGGCTGCAGCAGCTTCTTTCTGGTCGCGAAGAGCCGCCAGAGTACGAGCCAATTTGCTGGTTGCGCCTTGAATCACGCTCATCAGCTGAGAAATTGCTTCGTCACGGGTCGGCAGGCTTGCCAGTACGTCGATCTGATTAGCTGCGAGGAACTTGCCCTCGAACGCAGCTGCCTTGATCTCGAACTTGTCCTGACCTTTTGCGAACTCTTTGAAAATACGGGCAGCAGCGCCCGGATGATCTTTGGAGAATGCAATCAAGGTCGGGCCGGTGAACACGTCGTTGAGCACGTCATACTGAGTGCCAGCAACGGCGCGCTTGAGCAGGGTGTTACGTACAACACGTACGTAAACGCCAGCTTCACGAGCCTCTTTACGGAGTCCGGTCATAGCGCCTACTGTTACGCCACGGGCATCAGCCACGACAGCGGACAGAGCAACTTGGGCAGCCTTGTTGACTTCAGCGACGATGGCCTTCTTGTCTTCAAGTTTAATTGCCACGGGAAAAACTCCTGCTTGTTACCGTTTCATCCAACCGAAGCCGGATGTCGTTTTGGTGTCTGATTCGGTAAGGAACCGGGAGCACCATCTGCGTAGGCTTGAGGTTTAAGACTTGCGTCGCCTACGGTCTTGGATAGCCCCCGCCAGGCAGGGACCCCAATCTTTCAATTGGCGCAATCGCTTGCGCCAATTTTTGTCTTACGCTTCCAGCGAACCTTGGTCGATGACCAGGCCCGGGCCCATGGTGGTGCTCAGGGTGATGCGCTTGACATAAATGCCTTTCGAGGAAGCCGGCTTGATACGCTTCAGATCAGAGATCAGGGCTTCAACGTTTTCCTTCAGCTTGACGGCATCGAAGCCGACTTTGCCAACGGAGGTGTGGATGATGCCGTTTTTGTCGGTGCGATAACGAACCTGACCAGCCTTGGCGTTTTTAACCGCGGTAGCTACGTCTGGGGTTACGGTGCCGACTTTAGGGTTAGGCATCAGGCCACGTGGACCGAGGATCTGACCCAACTGGCCTACAACGCGCATGGCATCCGGGGATGCGATCACTACGTCATAGTTCAGGTCGCCGCCTTTCATTTCGGCAGCCAGATCGTCCATACCTACACGGTCAGCGCCGGCAGCCAGAGCGGCCTCGGCAGCTGGACCCTGGGTGAACACGGCAACGCGAACGGTCTTGCCAGTGCCGTGTGGCAGCACAGTAGCGCTACGAACGACCTGGTCGGATTTACGCGGGTCAACACCCAGGTTTACAGCAACGTCGAACGACTCGCTGAACTTGACAGTCGACAGCTCAGCCAGCAGGGCGGCAGCGTCTACAAAGTTGTAGGACTTGCCTGCTTCGATTTTGCCGGCGATAGCCTTTTGACGCTTGGTCAGCTTAGCCATTACACACCCTCCACGTTAAGGCCCATGCTACGAGCAGAACCGGCGATAGTACGCACGGCTGCATCCATATCAGCTGCAGTCAGATCCGCGTTTTTGGTTTTCGCGATATCTTCCAGCTGAGCACGGGTCACGGTGCCAACCTTAACGGTGTTCGGACGAGCGGAACCGCTAGTCAGACCGGCCGCCTTCTTCAGCAGAACCGAAGCAGGGGTGGATTTGGTTTCGAACGTGAAGCTACGGTCGCTGTAGACAGTGATGATCACTGGAGTCGGCAGGCCTGGCTCAATACCCTGAGTACGGGCGTTGAAAGCCTTGCAGAATTCCATGATGTTCACGCCGTGCTGACCCAGAGCAGGACCAACAGGTGGGCTTGGGTTAGCCTGAGCGGCCTTCACTTGCAGCTTGATGTAAGCGGTAATTTTCTTGGCCATGAGGCACTCCAATTACGGGTTCAAACGCCTCGAAAGGCTCCCCGGTTACTTGCGCGTTTATCCCAGTGACGACAAAACCCCACAGCCTGAGGCTGCGGGGTTGGGATGCTTGCTCAGCTAGACCTTTTCGACCTGGCTGAACTCAAGCTCTACCGGAGTAGAGCGTCCGAAAATAAGCACTGCCACTTGGATCCGGCTCTTTTCGTAGTTAACTTCTTCAACCGTGCCGGTAAAATCGGCAAACGGCCCGTCGTTGACCCGTACCGACTCGCCCGGCTCGAACAACGTCTTCGGCTTCGGCTTGTCGCTACCGTCAGCAACACGACGCAGAATCGCTTCTGCCTCTTTATCTGTGATCGGTGCAGGCTTATCAGCAGTACCGCCGATGAAACCCATCACCCGAGGCGTATCCTTGACCAAGTGCCAAGTACCCTCGTTCATGTCCATCTGGACCAGCACATAACCTGGGAAGAATTTGCGCTCGCTTTTGCGTTTCTGGCCATTACGCATTTCAACCACTTCTTCAGTGGGAACCAGAATTTCGCCGAAGCCATCTTCCATGCCAGCCAGCTTTACGCGCTCTACCAACGAGCGCATGACATGCTTCTCGTAACCGGAGTAAGCATGCACAACGTACCAACGCTTAGCCACGGGACACCCTTAGCCGACAATCAAGGAAACAAGCCAGCCGAGCAGGGAATCAAGCCCCCACAACAGCAACGCCATAACCAGGACAACAGCCACAACGATCAACGTGGTCTGCGTGGTTTCTTGGCGAGTTGGCCATACGACTTTACGAATCTCGGTGCGAGCTTCCTTCACCAGCACAAAGAAAGACTTGCCCTTGACTGTCTGCAGGCCTACAAAGGCAGCTACAGCAGCAATGACAAGCAAAGCAAGTACACGGTACAGGATCGGCGAAGCAGAGTAATACTGATTGCCAACAACGCCAACAACCACCAAAGCAGCCACTACTAGCCACTTGAGCAGATCGAAGCGAGAGCCTTGAGCTTCAGCTTTAGGAGTCATCTATGAAGATCCTGTGAAAAGAAAGCCAAACCCACCAAGTGAATCTGGCAGGTCAGGAGGGAATCGAACCCCCAACCTACGGTTTTGGAGACCGTCGCTCTGCCAATTGAGCTACTGACCTAGAACAAAATCAGGCCGACCATTATGCCGGCCCGAAAAAGACTTTACAACAATTTACTCAATGACCTTTGCACTCCGCCAGCACCGAGACTCAAACCACCCTCAGGGACAACGAAACACAACCAGACCATTAAAACAAAGGCAGATATTTTCATATCTGCCTTGTTATATGGAGCTCTTGAGCGGATTTGAACCGCTGACCTCACCCTTACCAAGGGTGTGCTCTACCAACTGAGCTACAAGAGCGTAACACTTTGCAGGATCTGCAAACTTGGAGCGGGTAGCGGGAATCGAACCCGCATCATCAGCTTGGAAGGCTGAGGTTCTACCACTAAACTATACCCGCGAGGCTTGCAGCTCTCGCTAAAAATGGTGGAGGGGGAAGGATTCGAACCTTCGAAGTCGTAGACGTCAGATTTACAGTCTGATCCCTTTGGCCGCTCGGGAACCCCTCCTAAGCGAGCCGGCATTCTATACTACGCCGGCCTTCTGTCAAGCATTTTCTCATTAAAAACCTGAGGTTAGCTGCGTTGACCTCGCTTCGCAGCGTTAACCGTTAAAGGTGTTCACTGCGGAGCGGGCGCCATTCTATGCAAACTATTGAGCAGGTGCAACCCCCTCGCATGGCATTATTTTATGTTTTAACTCATTGAATTCTTTGGAAAGGTTTTTCAGCTGCGAATCATCCAGCCAACGCCGGCTTTCGGGTGCCACACGCACCCAGTAACCTGCAGATTCAGCGGAATCCTTCGGCAATGACTGGAATTTGATTTCCATGCCATTCAATCGCCGCTCTACCGCCTGCGCGGCGTCCTGACGTGCAAAACCGCCCAGATACAGGCAACCATCATCCGCCCGGGGCGATTTTTCTTTATCTCGAGCCGCGTCACTCGCCTCACTCAACAGGCGGATATCCTGCTGCGAACCTCGGTACAAGCTCAACGGCGTTACATCTTTCGCACGCAGAGGCGCCTCTTGTTGGTGCCAGATGTAATAGAACACATTGAGAACGAGCAGCAGCAGGAACAACCAACGCATAAAAACCTCAGGACAGGGGACATGCCATAGCCAAGCCTACGAACACCAGGTCTGGAACCACCCTGGCCTCGGGCACGATCCCGGAGACCAGATCTGCATCCCCCCCAGTGAGGAACACAGTAAAATCCTCCCCCCAGTAGCTGCGCGCCATCTCCAGCTGGGTCAGGACAAAACCCCTGAGCATCAGCGAACACCCTCGCTCCACTGCCTCGACGGTGGTGCGACCCGGGACGAGACTTTCCAGGGCGCGCTCAGCGGCGAGATCCCCATAGCGGATTCTACGAGTATGGGTCCGCAACTGATTGCGCATCAGGGGCATTCCCGGGCAGATGAAGCCGCCGAGATGCTCCCCATCGCCGGCAATGAAGTCGGCAGTGACTGCAGTACCGAAATCGAGTACCAGGCAGGCACCCGAGGCCAGGTGAAACCCGCCGAGCATCGCCAGCCAACGATCGAGCCCCAGCCGCTCGAATTCCTCATACCCGTTACGGACACCAGACATTTCGCGAGCCGGCGCGGCACAGACCACCGACACACCGAAAGCTTGCGTGAGCAGCGCAATCAACGCCTGGGTTTCTTCAGGGGTCCTGACACTGACCAACCGGCAAAACTTGAGAGCGATCCCCTTGAGCGCCTCCAAGCTCTCCAGCAAAGCGAGATCCGAATCAACGACACCCTCACCCACCACCCGACGGACATCCGCATGGAGCACCCGCCACTTGATGAAACTGTTTCCGCAGTCGAGCTCAAGAATCATCACGCAACCTCAGGCTGAGCTCACCACCACTAAAGACTTTTTCCAAACCGCCCACCTTCAAGCGCAAGGCACCCTGGTTATCAATACCCAGCACTTCGCCATCTATTTGGTTTACGCCTGCAATCAGCGACACAGCGCGCCCCTGCCAAAGATGATTTTGCTCCCACTCCGACTGGATAGCTGAAAATCCGCCGACCTGATGCTGACTCAAATAGGCCTGGAGCTTCTCCCCCAAGGCGGCAACGAGGTGATTGCGATCAAATACCTTGCCTGACTCAAGCCGCATGGACGTCCACTGCTGATCAACCTCGTCAGTCATCTGCATGTTCACATTAATCCCGACACCCAAGACCACATGGCAGACATCAGCGGGATCCCCCACCAATTCGAGCAATATCCCTGCGATCTTTTTTTGCCCTACCAGCACATCATTCGGCCACTTCAGCCCTGCTGCCGAAATACCCAGCTCTCGCAAGGCCTGCATTACCGCAAGCCCGACGACCAGGCTCAAGCCCTCCAGCTGCCGCATTCCCCCCTCAATACGCAACACCAGGCTGTAATAGATGTTTTCCGCAAAAGGGCTGGCCCATTTTCGCCCGCGCCGCCCTCGCCCGGCAGTCTGCCGCTCGGCAAGCACCAGGAATGGCGCAGCCTGGCCGCGCTCGATGGCGCGCAAGGCTTCGGCGTTGGTGGAGTCGATTGAGTCGAAGACCAGAACGGGCCAGTCGCAGGAAGGGGCCCGCGCGCTGATGCCGAGAGGATCAAGCAGCGTCAAGGGTGCAGCCAGCTGATACCCGCGCCCGCGTACCTTGTGAATGGACAAGCCAAGCTCAGCTTCCAAATGCTGAAGCTGCTTCCATACCGCGCTACGACTGATACCCAAGGCAATGCCCAGGGCCTGGCCGGAATGAAACCGACCATCTTTAAGAAGCTCTAACAACGTCAGCATGCAAGTCTCGCCTCACAATGAGGTCCGCATGATAGCCATGCACCGAGCCGTTGCATAGAAACCCTGGGGGTCGGATTTCCTGCGAACAAAAACAAAACCCCTACCTGCATACGCAGATAGGGGTTTCGGAATTCAATCTTGACGATGACCTACTCTCACATGGGGAAACCCCACACTACCATCGGCGATGCATCGTTTCACTGCTGAGTTCGGGATGGGATCAGGTGGTTCCAATGCTCTATGGTCGTCAAGAAATTCGGGTACTGAGTCGTAGCCAGTCGGCTTCGCTTCAGCAAATCGGGTATGTGATAGCTTTCGGTGTTTAGTGAGATTCGAACTTTCGGTTCATTTCGTCTTCACACACCGCAATCTGGCCTCTTTCGAGTTCACAAATTGCTTGGGTGTTATATGGTCAAGCCTCACGGGCAATTAGTATTGGTTAGCTCAACGCCTCACAGCGCTTACACACCCAACCTATCAACGTCGTAGTCTTCGACGGCCCTTCAGGGGACTCAAGGTCCCAGTGAGATCTCATCTTGAGGCTAGTTTCCCGCTTAGATGCTTTCAGCGGTTATCTATTCCGAACATAGCTACCCGGCAATGCCACTGGCGTGACAACCGGAACACCAGAGGTTCGTCCACTCCGGTCCTCTCGTACTAGGAGCAGCCCCTCTCAAATCTCAAACGTCCACGGCAGATAGGGACCGAACTGTCTCACGACGTTCTAAACCCAGCTCGCGTACCACTTTAAATGGCGAACAGCCATACCCTTGGGACCGGCTTCAGCCCCAGGATGTGATGAGCCGACATCGAGGTGCCAAACACCGCCGTCGATATGAACTCTTGGGCGGTATCAGCCTGTTATCCCCGGAGTACCTTTTATCCGTTGAGCGATGGCCCTTCCATACAGAACCACCGGATCACTAAGACCTACTTTCGTACCTGCTCGACGTGTCTGTCTCGCAGTCAAGCGCGCTTTTGCCTTTATACTCTACGACCGATTTCCGACCGGTCTGAGCGCACCTTCGTACTCCTCCGTTACTCTTTAGGAGGAGACCGCCCCAGTCAAACTACCCACCATACACTGTCCTCGATCCGGATAACGGACCTGAGTTAGAACCTCAAAGTTGCCAGGGTGGTATTTCAAGGTTGGCTCCACGCGAACTGGCGTCCACGCTTCAAAGCCTCCCACCTATCCTACACAAGCAAATTCAAAGTCCAGTGCAAAGCTATAGTAAAGGTTCACGGGGTCTTTCCGTCTAGCCGCGGATACACTGCATCTTCACAGCGATTTCAATTTCACTGAGTCTCGGGTGGAGACAGCGCCGCCATCGTTACGCCATTCGTGCAGGTCGGAACTTACCCGACAAGGAATTTCGCTACCTTAGGACCGTTATAGTTACGGCCGCCGTTTACCGGGGCTTCGATCAAGAGCTTCGCGTTAGCTAACCCCATCAATTAACCTTCCGGCACCGGGCAGGCGTCACACCCTATACGTCCACTTTCGTGTTTGCAGAGTGCTGTGTTTTTAATAAACAGTCGCAGCGGCCTGGTATCTTCGACCGGCATGGGCTTACGCAGTAAATGCTTCACCCTCACCGGCGCACCTTCTCCCGAAGTTACGGTGCCATTTTGCCTAGTTCCTTCACCCGAGTTCTCTCAAGCGCCTTGGTATTCTCTACCCAACCACCTGTGTCGGTTTGGGGTACGGTTCCTGGTTACCTGAAGCTTAGAAGCTTTTCTTGGAAGCATGGCATCAACCACTTCGTGTTCTAAAAGAACACTCGTCATCAGCTCTCGGCCTTAGAATCCCGGATTTACCTAAGATTCCAGCCTACCACCTTAAACTTGGACAACCAACGCCAAGCTGGCCTAGCCTTCTCCGTCCCTCCATCGCAATAACCAGAAGTACAGGAATATTAACCTGTTTTCCATCGACTACGCTTTTCAGCCTCGCCTTAGGGACCGACTAACCCTGCGTCGATTAACGTTGCGCAGGAAACCTTGGTCTTTCGGCGTGGGTGTTTTTCACACCCATTGTCGTTACTCATGTCAGCATTCGCACTTCTGATACCTCCAGCAAGCTTCTCAACTCACCTTCACAGGCTTACAGAACGCTCCTCTACCGCATCACCTAAGTGATACCCGTAGCTTCGGTGTATGGTTTGAGCCCCGTTACATCTTCCGCGCAGGCCGACTCGACTAGTGAGCTATTACGCTTTCTTTAAAGGGTGGCTGCTTCTAAGCCAACCTCCTAGCTGTCTAAGCCTTCCCACATCGTTTCCCACTTAACCATAACTTTGGGACCTTAGCTGACGGTCTGGGTTGTTTCCCTTTTCACGACGGACGTTAGCACCCGCCGTGTGTCTCCCATGCTCGGCACTTGTAGGTATTCGGAGTTTGCATCGGTTTGGTAAGTCGGGATGACCCCCTAGCCGAAACAGTGCTCTACCCCCTACAGTGATACATGAGGCGCTACCTAAATAGCTTTCGAGGAGAACCAGCTATCTCCGAGCTTGATTAGCCTTTCACTCCGATCCACAGGTCATCCGCTAACTTTTCAACGGTAGTCGGTTCGGTCCTCCAGTTAGTGTTACCCAACCTTCAACCTGCCCATGGATAGATCGCCCGGTTTCGGGTCTATTCCCAGCGACTAGACGCCCTATTAAGACTCGCTTTCGCTACGCCTCCCCTATTCGGTTAAGCTCGCCACTGAAAATAAGTCGCTGACCCATTATACAAAAGGTACGCAGTCACCCAACAAAGTGGGCTCCCACTGCTTGTACGCATACGGTTTCAGGATCTATTTCACTCCCCTCTCCGGGGTTCTTTTCGCCTTTCCCTCACGGTACTAGTTCACTATCGGTCAGTCAGTAGTATTTAGCCTTGGAGGATGGTCCCCCCATATTCAGACAAAGTTTCTCGTGCTCCGTCCTACTCGATTTCATGACTAAGAGATTTTCGCGTACAGGGCTATCACCCACTATGGCCGCACTTTCCAGAGCGTTCCGCTAATCTCAAAGCCACTTAAGGGCTAGTCCCCGTTCGCTCGCCACTACTAAGGGAATCTCGGTTGATTTCTTTTCCTCAGGGTACTTAGATGTTTCAGTTCCCCTGGTTCGCTTCTTAAGCCTATGTATTCAGCTTAAGATACCTAACTTATGTTAGGTGGGTTCCCCCATTCAGACATCTCCGGATCAAAGTCTGTTTGCCGACTCCCCGAAGCTTTTCGCAGGCTACCACGTCTTTCATCGCCTCTGACTGCCAAGGCATCCACCGTATGCGCTTCTTCACTTGACCATATAACCCCAAGCAATCTGGTTATACTGTGAAGACGACATTCGCCGAAAATTCGATAATACTCAATTAAGAGCAACTCACAAATTTTACCTTAGCCTGATCCAACACCAGTGAAAGTGTTGTTCAGTCTATCTTTCTATCACATACCCAAATTTTTAAAGAACGATCTAATCAAAGACTAGAAATCAATATTCACAACGGAATACTCATTTCTAAACTCTAACGTCAGAAGCAGTAAATGGTGGAGCCAAACGGGATCGAACCGTTGACCTCCTGCGTGCAAGGCAGGCGCTCTCCCAGCTGAGCTATGGCCCCATAACAAAATTGGTGGGTCTGGGCAGATTCGAACTGCCGACCTCACCCTTATCAGGGGTGCGCTCTAACCAACTGAGCTACAGACCCAATTTTGATGCTTAGCGCAATCAAACTTGAAGCGTGTAGCTTAAAGCTTGAAGCTGCTTCTATCGTCTTCTTCAATGAATCAAGCAATTCGTGTGGGAGCTTATGGAGCAGCTGATGTCGTCGATTAAGGAGGTGATCCAGCCGCAGGTTCCCCTACGGCTACCTTGTTACGACTTCACCCCAGTCATGAATCACACCGTGGTAACCGTCCTCCCGAAGGTTAGACTAGCTACTTCTGGTGCAACCCACTCCCATGGTGTGACGGGCGGTGTGTACAAGGCCCGGGAACGTATTCACCGCGACATTCTGATTCGCGATTACTAGCGATTCCGACTTCACGCAGTCGAGTTGCAGACTGCGATCCGGACTACGATCGGTTTTCTGGGATTAGCTCCACCTCGCGGCTTGGCAACCCTCTGTACCGACCATTGTAGCACGTGTGTAGCCCAGGCCGTAAGGGCCATGATGACTTGACGTCATCCCCACCTTCCTCCGGTTTGTCACCGGCAGTCTCCTTAGAGTGCCCACCATTACGTGCTGGTAACTAAGGACAAGGGTTGCGCTCGTTACGGGACTTAACCCAACATCTCACGACACGAGCTGACGACAGCCATGCAGCACCTGTCTCAATGTTCCCGAAGGCACCAATCCATCTCTGGAAAGTTCATTGGATGTCAAGGCCTGGTAAGGTTCTTCGCGTTGCTTCGAATTAAACCACATGCTCCACCGCTTGTGCGGGCCCCCGTCAATTCATTTGAGTTTTAACCTTGCGGCCGTACTCCCCAGGCGGTCAACTTAATGCGTTAGCTGCGCCACTAAGAGCTCAAGGCTCCCAACGGCTAGTTGACATCGTTTACGGCGTGGACTACCAGGGTATCTAATCCTGTTTGCTCCCCACGCTTTCGCACCTCAGTGTCAGTATCAGTCCAGGTGGTCGCCTTCGCCACTGGTGTTCCTTCCTATATCTACGCATTTCACCGCTACACAGGAAATTCCACCACCCTCTACCATACTCTAGCTTGTCAGTTTTGAATGCAGTTCCCAGGTTGAGCCCGGGGATTTCACATCCAACTTAACAAACCACCTACGCGCGCTTTACGCCCAGTAATTCCGATTAACGCTTGCACCCTCTGTATTACCGCGGCTGCTGGCACAGAGTTAGCCGGTGCTTATTCTGTCGGTAACGTCAAGACACCAACGTATTAGGTTAATGCCCTTCCTCCCAACTTAAAGTGCTTTACAATCCGAAGACCTTCTTCACACACGCGGCATGGCTGGATCAGGCTTTCGCCCATTGTCCAATATTCCCCACTGCTGCCTCCCGTAGGAGTCTGGACCGTGTCTCAGTTCCAGTGTGACTGATCATCCTCTCAGACCAGTTACGGATCGTCGCCTTGGTGAGCCATTACCTCACCAACTAGCTAATCCGACCTAGGCTCATCTGATAGCGCAAGGCCCGAAGGTCCCCTGCTTTCTCCCGTAGGACGTATGCGGTATTAGCGTCCGTTTCCGAGCGTTATCCCCCACTACCAGGCAGATTCCTAGGCATTACTCACCCGTCCGCCGCTCTCAAGAGAAGCAAGCTTCTCTCTACCGCTCGACTTGCATGTGTTAGGCCTGCCGCCAGCGTTCAATCTGAGCCATGATCAAACTCTTCAGTTCAAACATCTTTGGGTTTTTAAGAAACCCTAAACTTGGCTCAGCAATCGTTGGTTACATCTTTGATTTCTCGCGGAGTAACTTGTGATGCTGATAATCTTGTTGACTATCAGTCTGACTCCACAAGCACCCACACGAATTGCTTGATTCAGTTGTTAAAGAGCGGTTGGTTAAGATCTTTCGTCTCAACCGAGGCGCGCATTCTACGCTTTCCTCTGCTGCTGTCAAGCGGTTATTTTCAGAAGTTTTCAAAGTTTCGCTTGGAAATCTTTAACAACTTCAACCACTTGGCGCTTCCGATCTCTCGTCAGCGGGAGGCGAATTCTACAGCGTTAGTCGCTGCTGTCAACACCTCTTTTTCTCCGCTTTCGACCGAGAAGATCGAACCGTTAACAGAGCCAAACAACACTGCCCTATCAACTCCTTCTGGGCTTCGATGAACTGAAGTAACTCGCTGCCGAAAACTGCGTAACTCTTTGTTTACCAAGGAGTTTTCCGTTTCGACTGCGCCGGAAGTGGGGCGAATTATAGACTTACAGAATCTGCCGTCAAGCCTTAAATTACGCTTTATTCGGATTTAAGCGTAATACGCGCAAACGCCTTCTTCCCGGCCTGGCAAACATGCGTCGCGCCCAGTGCATATATAAAGGTGCGATCGACCACCTCTCCATCTATACGCACGCCACCGGAACCGAGCAGGTCTCGCGCCACGGCAGAGTTCTTCACCAGGCCTGCCTTATTAAGGACGGCAGCGATCGGCATATCTTCAGTCGCAGTCAATTCGATTTCCGGCAAATCATCCGGCAGCTCGCCGTCCTTCATGCGATTGCCCGCCCCACGGTGAGCATTGGCCGCAGCTTCCTCGCCATGGAAACGCGCAACAATTTCTTCAGCCAGTTTGATCTTGATGTCTCGCGGATTGGCACCCGCCTCGACATCCGCGCGCAATGCGTTGATCTCATCCATGGAGCGGAAGCTGAGCAATTCGAAATAGCGCCACATCAGCACATCAGGGATGGACACCAGCTTGCTGTACATGACGCCCGGCGCTTCCTGAATACCGACGTAGTTGCCCAAGGACTTGGACATTTTCTTCACACCATCCAGACCTTCGAGCAACGGCATGGTCAGAATGCACTGGGGCTCCTGACCATAACCACGCTGCAGCTCACGCCCCATCAACAGGTTGAACTTCTGGTCGGTTCCGCCAAGCTCGACGTCAGCGCGCAATGCGACAGAGTCGTACCCCTGCACCAGCGGATAGAGGAACTCATGAATGGCAATCGGCTGATTGGTCGTATAGCGCTTGTCGAAGTCGTCGCGCTCGAGCATGCGCGCAACGGTGTACTGCGAAGTCAGGCGGATGAAGTCGGCCGGCCCCATCTGATCCATCCAGGTTGAGTTGAACGCCACCTCTGTCCTGGCCGGATCAAGAATCTTGAATACCTGCGTCTTGTAGGTCTCGGCATTTTCGAGAACCTGCTCGCGGGTGAGCGGAGGACGCGTCGCGCTCTTGCCGCTCGGATCGCCGATCATCCCGGTGAAGTCACCTATAAGGAAGATTACCTGGTGACCCAGGTCCTGGAACTGGCGCAGCTTATTAATAAGCACGGTGTGACCCAGGTGCAAATCCGGCGCGGTCGGATCGAAGCCCGCCTTAATACGCAGCGGCTGGCCACGCTTGAGCTTTTCGACCAGCTCGGCCTCGACCAACAATTCTTCCGCACCACGTTTGATCAGCGCTAGCTGCTCTTCAACCGACTTCATAACAGACCCGCAAGGCTCGAATTCAAAGGGGACCAACCATACAAGATCGCGCGTCAAATACAAAGTTTTGCCCGGCGCACGGACGCCAATCCACCGACAGAGCGTCCGCGGACTTGCTTCAGAGATGATTTGGTTATATTTTATACAGTTATTTCATGTTCATCATGTCATTCATCTTTTCCCAATTCATCTTTTTCAAAGTCAAACATTACCTATGACCAAAAAACCGTCTAAAGCGCCGCCGCTTTACCCGAAGACCCACCTGCTCGCAGCGAGTGGCATCGCCGCGCTCCTGAGCCTGGCGCTTCTGGTATTCCCTTCCAGCGATGTTGAAGCCAAAAGAACGACCCTGAGTCTTGAACTGGAAAGCCCTGCTGAACAACTGACACAAGATCAAGACGCTGCCGAAGCCGTCCAGGCCACAAACGAGCCACAAGAGTCCCCTTTCGCGCAGATCGAAAACAGCACCGAAGAGACCGCGCAAACCGCTGAGTCCGCGTCGGAACCTGCACCTGCAGCAGCACCTGTGCCTGCCATCGAAGAAAAGAAAGCTCCCAGCCACAGGGAAGTGGTCGTCGCCAAAGGCGACACGCTCTCTACGCTGTTCGAGAAAGTCGGCCTACCCGCCACTGCGGTGTATGAAGTAATGGCCAGCGGCAAACAAGCCAAGCTGTTCAGCCAGCTCAAGCGCGGCCAGAAGCTCGAGTTCGAACTCAACCCGGAAGGCCAACTGGTCAACCTGCACAGCAAGGTCAGCGATCTTGAAACCATCAGCCTGACCAGGAATGACAAGGGCTATGCCTTCAACCGCATTACCGCCAAACCGACCGTACGCTCTGCCTACGCTCACGGCGTGATCAACAGTTCGCTGTCGCAGTCTGCCGCTCGCGCCGGCCTGTCCCACAGAATGACCATGGACATGGCCAGCGTGTTTGGCTATGACATCGACTTTGCCCAGGACATTCGCCCGGGCGACCAGTTCGACGTGATCTACGAGCAGAAAGTTGTCAATGGCAAAGCCGTCGGCACTGGTCCGATCCTTTCCGCGCGCTTCGTCAACCGCGGCAAGACCTACACTGCGGTGCGTTACACCAACAAACAAGGCAACAGCAGCTACTACACCGCAGATGGCAACAGCATGCGCAAGGCGTTCATCCGGACGCCAGTGGACTTCGCCCGCATCAGCTCGAAATTCTCCATGGGCCGCAAGCACCCGATCCTGAACAAGATCCGCGCGCATAAAGGTGTCGACTATGCCGCACCACGTGGCACCCCGATCAAAGCGGCCGGCGACGGCAAAGTCCTGCTGGCCGGTCGCCGCGGCGGCTACGGCAATACCGTGATCATCCAGCACGGAAATACCTACCGCACGCTTTACGGCCACATGCAAGGTTTCGCCAAGGGCGTCAAGACCGGTGGCAGCGTCAAGCAGGGCCAGGTGATTGGCTATATCGGTACCACCGGACTTTCCACCGGCCCGCACTTGCACTATGAGTTCCAGGTCAATGGCGTACACGTCGACCCGCTGGGCCAGAAGGTGGCGATGGCCGATCCGATCTCCAAGGCCGAACGCGCACGCTTCCTCGCGCAGAGCCAGCCATTGATGGCGCGCATGGACCAGGAGAAAGCCACCATGCTGGCTTCGAAGCGCTAAGTCATGACGCTCTATATAGGTGTGATGTCCGGGACCAGCCTTGACGGACTGGACATTGCGCTGATCGAGCAAACCCCGGCGATCAGTCTGATCGCCACGCACTACATCCCGATGCCTGACTCCCTGCGCGCCGAGCTGCTTGGCTTGTGCGCCAGTGGCCCGGACGAGATCGCCCGCTCCGCCATCGCCCAGCAGAACTGGGTGAAGCTGGCCGCTCAGGGTATTCATGCCCTCCTTGATCAACAACACCTGAAACCTGCAGACATTCGCGCGATTGGCAGCCACGGCCAGACCATTCGCCATGAACCGTCGCGCGGGTTCACGGTACAGATCGGCAACCCTGCCCTGCTGACCGAGCTGACCGGCATCACCGTCGTCAGCGACTTCCGCAGCCGCGACGTCGCGGCTGGCGGCCAGGGCGCACCCTTGGTTCCGGCCTTTCACGAGGCCTTGTTTGAAGAACAGGCAGGAAACCGCGCGGTATTGAACGTCGGCGGCTTCAGCAATCTCAGCCTGATCGAACCTGGCAAACCTGTAGCCGGTTTCGACTGTGGTCCCGGGAATGTGCTGCTGGATGCCTGGATTCACCAGCAACGCGGCGACCATTTTGATCGTGACGGCCAATGGGCCGCCAGCGGCAAGGTCGAACCCGTCCTGCTGAAGGCATTGCTCAGCGATCCGTTTTTTGTGACCAAGGGTCCGAAAAGCACCGGTCGCGAGGTATTCAATCTGCCATGGCTGACCGGGCACTTGTCACAGCTACCCGCTTTCGCCGCCGAAGACGTGCAGGCAACTCTGCTTGAACTGACCGCACTGACCATCGTCGAGTCATTGCAAAGTGCTCAATCAGATACCCGGCAATTGCTGGTTTGCGGCGGTGGTGCGCACAACGCCACGTTGATGGACCGCCTGGCCAGCCTGCTGCCCACGGCTAAAGTCAGCAGCACCGCGGCTTGCGGTGTCGACCCGGACTGGGTTGAAGCCATGGCCTTTGCCTGGCTGGCCCACTGCTGCCTGGAAGGCATCGCAGCCAATCGCCCCAGCGTCACCGGCGCGCGAGGCCTGCGTGTACTGGGCGCCATCTACCCCGCCTGAATCCAAACTCCGGACAGCAAAACGCCGCAGGGCTCTGAGGCCATGCGGCGCCTTGTGAAGCTCTACGCCATCAGATCGAGAACGAAGAGCCGCAACCACAGGTGGTGGAGGCGTTCGGGTTCTTGATGACGAAACGCGAACCTTCCAGACCTTCCTGATAATCCACCTCGGCACCTGCCAGGTACTGGAAGCTCATCGGATCGACGACCAGACTCACACCCTCGCGCTCGACGATGGTGTCGTCATCGGCCACTTCTTCATCGAAGGTGAAGCCGTACTGAAAACCTGAACAACCGCCGCCCGTAACGAATACGCGCAGCTTCAAGCGATCATTCCCCTCTTCATCGACCAGGCTCTTCACCTTGTGCGCGGCACCGTGGGTGAATTGCAAAGCCGTGGGGGTGAAGGATTCGACGCTCATGCTGACTATCTCCCGGCGTTACGCCGCCATAATGCGTGATGGCGTGCATTATCCGCTTCTCCTAGAAAATCGGTCAACTATTGTTACGGTATATCAATCAAACCCATCGTCCATCCGGAATGCAAAAAGGCCCGTCAGACGGGCCTTTTTGTCGAGCGCAATCCAGACTTACGGCAGCATGCCCGCGTGGGACAGGCCCAGGCGCTCATCCAGTCCGAACAGAATGTTCAGGTTCTGCACCGCCTGACCCGACGCGCCTTTGACCAGATTATCGATCACCGACAACACCACCACCAGATCACCGTCCTGCGGCCGATGCACGGCGATCCGGCACACATTGGCACCGCGCACGCTGCGGGTTTCCGGATGACTGCCAGCAGGCATGACATCGACGAACGGTTCGTTGGCATAACGCTTTTCAAACAGCGCCTGCAAATCCACCGAGCGATCCACGACAGTGGCGTAGAGCGTGGAGTGAATGCCGCGAATCATTGGCGTCAAGTGCGGGACGAAAGTCAGACCGACGTCCTTGCCCGCTGCACGCCGCAGACCCTGGCGGATTTCCGGCAAGTGACGGTGTCCCTTGACCGCGTAGGCCTTCATGCTTTCCGATGTTTCGGCATACAGCGAACCTACGGAGGCACCACGGCCGGCACCGCTGACACCGGATTTGCAGTCTGCGATCAAGCGAGTGGTATCGGCCAGACCGGCTTCGAGCAACGGCAGGAAACCCAATTGCGTGGCCGTCGGGTAGCACCCGGGTACGGCGATCAGGCGAGCCTGCCTGATCTGCTCGCGATTGACTTCCGGCAAGCCATAGACCGCCTCTTCCAGCAATTGCGGCGCACCGTGCGGCTGACCGTACCACTTGGCCCATTCCTCGGCGTCTTGCAGACGGAAGTCGGCCGACAGGTCGATGACCTTGGTCCCGGCCGCGAGCAAATCACCGGCCAAGGCATGGGCTACACCGTGAGGCGTTGCGAAGAACACCACGTCGCAGGCGCCCAGGGTCTTGATGTCCGGAACGCTGAACGCCAGGCCATCGTAATGACCGCGCAGGTTCGGGTACATATCAGCCACGGCCAGACCGGCCTCGGATCGGGAAGTGATCACTGCCACTTCAGCTTGCGGATGCTGCGCCAACAGACGCAGCAGTTCGACACCGGTGTAACCCGTGCCGCCGACGATACCGACCTTGACCATAAACCTGCCCTCAACGAACTCACTGGAAAGCCGTCGATCATAGGGCCCGTATCGTTCTGCGACAACCGCCAAGGTGACGTGCGGAGCCTCAAGCCTCTACTATCGCGTTTACCGTGAACCTGGGAATAACTGAAAATGCTTTATCTATGGCTCAAAGCGCTGCACATCGTCAGCATGGTCTGCTGGTTTGCCGGCCTGTTCTACCTGCCGCGCCTGTTCGTCTATCACGCGCAAAGCGAAGACACCGTCAGCAAGGAACGCTTCAGCATCATGGAGCGCAAGCTGTACCGCGGCATCATGGGACCGGCGATGATCGCCACGCTGATTTTCGGCATCGCACTGATCGCCCTGAACCCCGGCATATTCAGTCAGGGCGCCTGGATTCACGCGAAGTTGACGCTGGTGGTGATCCTGATCGGCTACCACCACATGTGCGGCGCCCAGGTGAAACGTTTTGCCCGTGGCGAAAACACCCGCAGCCATGTCTTTTATCGCTGGTTCAATGAAGTGCCGGTTCTGATATTGCTGGCTATCGTAATTCTGGTCGTCGTTCGGCCGTTCTGATTTCAAGCACAACTCACCGGGGTACTTCCAATGTCGCTGCCCGCTTTGCTCGAACAACGTTTGCGCCTGCCCGTGGTGGCGGCGCCAATGTTCCTGATTTCCAACCCGCAACTGGTGCTCGCCTGCTGTCGAAATGGTGTAGTGGGCAGCTTTCCAGCGCTGAATCAACGCGAGAGCAGTGGCTTCAAGGCCTGGCTGGAAGAGATCGAAGCAGGGCTGGCGACACTGGACAACCCTGCGCCTTACGCCGTGAACCTGATCGTCCACAACAGTAACCCGCGCCTGCAAGCGGACCTGGAGATCTGTATCGAGCACAAAGTGCCGATCGTGATTACCAGCCTGGGGGCCGTGAAGGAACTGGTCGATGCCGTCCACGGCTATGGCGGCCTGGTGTTTCACGACGTGACGACCCGTCGCCATGCCGAGAAAGCCGCCGAGGCCGGGGTAGATGGCTTGATCGCCGTGGCGGCGGGTGCCGGTGGACACGCCGGCACCTGGAGCCCGTTTTCGCTGATTGCCGAAATCCGCCAGTTCTTCGACAAAACCCTGCTGCTGGCCGGTTGCCTGAACCACGGACACGAAATTCTTGCCGCGCAATTGCTCGGCGCGGACCTCGCCTACTTCGGCACGCGATTCATCGGCACTACCGAAAGTCATGCACCTGACGCCTACAAGCAGATGTTGCTGACGTCCAGAGCCGCGGACATCGTCCATACTCCAGCCGTGTCGGGCGTACCGGCGAGCTTCATGCGCCAAAGCCTGGAGGCCGCCGGTTTCGACATGGCGGCATTGCAAGGCAAGGGTGAGGTCAACTTCGGCGCCAAGCTCAAGCCGTTGAGCGATGAAGCCAAGGCCTGGAAAACCGTATGGTCCGCGGGCCAGGGCGTCGGCGAAATCGATGACCTGCCGAGTGTCGATCAATTGGTTGCACGCCTGGACGATGAATACCGCCAGGCCCTGGAACAGGCGGCACAGCTGCGTGATCGCTGGCCGCGCTGACAGGACAACTCGGCCAGTTGCTCCCGGCCGGCCTACACGCCGGCTGCGCACCACTCCATTCAAATTTTTCGCGACAAGGATGCCTCGCCCATGAGCGAAAACCGTTACAAGATCGTATTCGACGGCGCTCTGCTGCCTGGTGTCGAGGCCACCACCGCCAAACTCAATCTCGCCGAGCTATTCAAATCCGATGTCGCTGCCATCGAGCGGCTGTTCAGTGGCCGGCCGGTTGCACTCAAACGCGACCTGTCACAGGCCGATGCCCAGACTTATCTGCAGGCGCTGACGAAAACCGGCATCGATGCCCGGATCGAACGTGAACCCCAGGTCGAACTGAACCTGTCTGAGGTGCACGAACACACGCCTGCCGACCCACCTCCAGCGCCAGATCCGGAATCACCCTACGCACCGCCGCGCGCGGCTGTCGGCGAAGCGCTGCCGGCGTTCGCCACGCTCAAGGCATTCAGTTTCGACGGCCGTATCGGCCGCTTGCGCTATCTGGCCTGGACGATGGTTCTGATGCTGGTGACGTTTGGCATCAGCGCCATGCTGGTTTTTTTCGGCCTCACCCTTATCAGTACGGATTCCAGCGCCGGGCTGATTCTCGGGGGGCTGTTGGCCTTTACGCTCATCGTGGTGTTCGGCTTCATCAGCATCCAGTTCAGCGTCCAGCGCCTGCATGATATCGGCTGGTCCGGCTGGCTCTGGCTGCTGACGCTCGTGCCGATCGTGGGCAGCTTCTTTCCGTTCGTGATGATGCTTATGCCGGGCAACCACACCGCCAATCGATACGGAGCACCACCACCGCCCAACAGCCCAGCGGTCAAGATCCTGTCTGCGCTATGGCTGGTATTTACCGCGATCCTGTTGATCGGCGGGCTGTCCGGCGGGCTCACTGCGATCCATAGCGAATACGAAAGCGCCACCGAGCGCCTCTATGAAAGTGACTCGGTCACCGCCGAGGGGATCGAAGATCAAACCGCTGTGGAAGCAGAGCCTGCGCCAAATTCAGCTGACGATGCAGCCGAAGAAGCCCGGCCCCCTGTAGACTCTGCGAAAGAATGAACAGCGCTTCCCGCCCGTGACACCTGCGTCGCCGGCGCGGAGCTGTTGCGATGGAGAACTGCATGACCCGTTACGCTCTGATCACTGGCGCTTCCAGCGGCATCGGCCTGGCGATGGCCGAAGCGCTGGCCCGGCGCGGCCGCAGCCTGATTCTGGTGGCCCGACAGCGTGATCAGCTGGAAAGCATTGCAATTGAACTGACTCAACGTTTTGGCGTGGAAGTGTTATTCCGGGCCTGTGACCTGGGCGAACCGTTGCGTCTGTCCGGGTTTCTGCTGGAACTGGAGGAAGGTGATCGCCAGATCGATCTGTTGGTCAACTGCGCCGGCATGGGTACCTGCGGTCCTTTTCTGGCCCAGGACTGGATGACCGAGCAGGATCTGATCGAGGTGAACATCCTCGCCCTCACCCGCCTGTGTCATGCGGTCGGCAACAGCATGGCCTTGCAGGGTGGCGGGCAGATCCTGAACGTCGCCTCGGTCGCCGCATTCCATCCGGGCCCGTGGATGAGCACTTATTACGCCAGCAAAGCCTATGTGTTGCATTTTTCCGAAGGGTTGCGCGTCGAGTTGAAGAAATGTGCGGTCAAGGTGTCGGTGCTCTGTCCTGGCCCGACTCGCACCGCATTTTTCCGCACCGCGCAACTGGACACCGGCAAACTGGTCGACAGCAAACTGCTGATGAGTCCCGAGGAAGTCGCGCTCTATACCGTGCGGGCACTGGAGAAAAATCGCGCCATCATCATTCCGGGCCGACGTAACCGCTGGCGCGCCTTTCTGCCGCGCCTGGGTTCACGCTGGCTGACCCGGACAATCGCCGGCATGGTCAACAAGGCCTATTGTCCACGCTGAATGGTCCTACGGTAAAACGCTGGGCTGGCGCATCTCCCATGGGTACACTCAGTCCAGCCCAAACAACGGAGAAACTGCTGTGGATACTCTGTTCACCAAGATCATCAACCGGGAAATCCCGGCGAAGATCATCTACGAGGACGACCAGGTACTGGCCTTCCACGATATCGCCCCACAGGCACCGGTACATTTTCTGGTGATCCCGAAAAAATCCGTGCGCACCCTGAACGACCTCACCGAGGACGACAAGGCATTGGCCGGGCATATTCTGTTCACTGCCCAGCGCCTGGCGCTGGAACTGGGCTGCGAAGAAGGTTTCCGTGTGGTCATGAACTGCAATCCACTGGGCGGGCAGACGGTCTATCACATTCATATGCATGTATTGGGTCAGCGCCAGATGCATTGGCCGCCGGGCTGATCCACCACGCCCTTGTATCTTGTAGGAGCGAGCTTGCTCCGGGCGGCGTTCCGACGATGGGCTCAAGAGCGCGACGTTTAACCAGTAAACACGCGTTAACGTTAGCGACCATCGTCGGAACGCCGCCCGGAGCAAGCTCGCTCCTACAGAGCGCGGTGTGATCCCATGACCCAGCACAAACCTTCACCGGCCGATTGGGTTAAACTGGCCGCCGAGATTCTTCCCGGAGGTCAGCATGACTACCCAACGTCACTACTCGCCGATTGACCGTCTTCTGTTGCAAGCCGATGCCGCGATGCGAACCCTGCTGCCCTCCAGCGGCCAACCGTACCGTCCGTCGCCCGCTATCGTGCAGCCGGATGCGAAAATGAGCGACGAAGACACCCGGCACGTTGCCGGCCTGATGCGTATCAACCATACCGGCGAAGTCTGTGCCCAGGCGTTGTATCAGGGTCAAGCCCTGACCGCCAAACTGCCGCAAGTGCGGGCCGCGATGGAACACGCTGCCGAAGAAGAAATCGACCATCTGGTCTGGTGCGAGCAACGTATCCATCAGCTAGGTAGCCACACCAGCATTCTCAATCCACTGTTTTACGGCATGTCGTTCGGGATTGGCGCGGTGGCCGGGCTGATCAGCGACAAAATCAGCCTGGGTTTCGTTGCGGCTACCGAGCATCAAGTCTGCAAGCACCTGAATGAACACCTTGAGCAACTGCCGGCGGAAGATGAAAAGTCCCGGGCGATCCTCGAGCAGATGCGCATCGATGAAGAGCAGCATGCTGAAAGCGCGCTGGATGCTGGCGGTTTCCGCTTTCCGGCGCCAGTGAAATTCGGGATGGGTCTGTTGGCCAAGGTGATGACCAAGAGCACTTATCGGATCTGACGGCTGCGTTGTTTGACAGGGCCTCTTCGCAGGCAAGTCGGATCGCCGCGCCGCCGCTGCCACAGGGGTGGACTTTCAGCCAATAAAAAGGCGACTGCCGTCAGGTAGCCGCCTTTTTATTGCCTGAAGTTTATTGCCTGAAGCTTCAGGCTGCCCTGTTGCGCGGCGATTCAACCGAGCTCGACGATCTCGTAATCGTGGGTGATTGCAACACCGGCCGCGCCGAGCATGATCGACGCCGAACAATATTTCTCTGCTGACAGTTCGATGGCGCGTTTGACCTGGGCTTCTTTCAGCCCACGGCCTTTGACCACAAAGTGCATGTGGATCCTGGTAAAAACTTTCGGATCCTCGGTCGCGCGTTCGGCTTCGAGGAAAGCTTCGCAGCTTTCGACGGCCTGGCGGGACTTCTTGAGGATACTGACCACGTCGAAATTACTGCAACCGCCAACACCCAGCAGAAGCATTTCCATTGGCCGGACACCCAGGTTGCGACCGCCGGCTTCAGGCGGGCCGTCCATGACCACGACATGACCGCTGCCGGATTCGCCGAGGAACATGGCTTCGCCAGCCCATTGGATGCGTGCCTTCATCGCCAAGACTCCACTGTATAAAAAAGGGTCGCCAGCTTAGCACAGGGCCCTTGATTGGCAGCGCTCGCCTTCCAGGACATACCTTCCGCCCCCGTAGGTAAATGCTCGAATATTGCAGGAAGTGTCTGTTAAGCTGCGGCAATTAGCTGGCGCATAGCCAGCCTCGTTGCCGACAACAACGATTGCGGTCTTCGCCAGCCCCTGGAAAAAACCAACCACACCGTGCAGTCTTTTCGGGATAGAACCATGGTTGCTATTGCGCCCACGCCCAAAATCAAAAACCTCGACAAACTGTTGATGCATTGCCAGCGCCGTCGCTACCAGGCCAAGACCAATATCATCTGCGCCGGGGATCGCTCGGACACGCTGTTCTTCATCATCAAAGGCTCGGTCACCATCCTGATCGAGGACGACGATGGTCGCGAAATGATCATCGCCTACCTGAACACCGGGGACTTTTTTGGTGAACTGGGACTGTTTGAACAGGCCGGCCTCGAACAGGAACGCAGCGCTTGGGTGCGCGCGAAGGTCGAATGTGATGTCGCGGAAATCAGCTATGTGAAATTCCGCGAATTGTCCCGGCAGGATCCGGACATTCTTTACGTGCTCAGCGGGCAAATTGCCCAACGTCTGCGCAACACCACCCGCAAGGTGGGCGACTTGGCGTTTTTTGACGTGACCGGACGTGTTGCTCGCTGTCTGCTGGAACTGTGCAAACAGCCAGATGCCATGACCCACCCCGACGGCATGCAGATCAAGGTGACCCGTCAGGAAATCGGACGGATCGTAGGCTGCTCCCGTGAAATGGTCGGACGCGTGCTCAAGGATCTGGAAGAGCGTGACCTGGTGGACGTCAAAGGCAAGACCATGGTGGTCTTCGGTACGCGCTAAGCCCGAAAACTCAAGCGTTGAAACTCAAGCACCGAGCATCTCCGCCAGCAATTGGCGGTACAGCCCGTCGAGCCGTTCCAGCGCATCCGGGGCGGCGAATTTTTCATGCAGGGCGATGTGGCTCTCGGCGCGAACCCGCTGTTCAAGACCACAGGCTTCATTGAAGCGGTTGACTGCCGCGACCATCGACTCGCGCTCGTTATCCAGTAACAACGCACCGTGTACCAACCCTACCGGACGCGACCCGCCTTTGCTCTGGCGCCAGCGCTGAGCGGTGCCGACCATCTTGCGTCCATCGAGGTTGACGTTGAAACGGCCATCGCAGAATGCCCCATCCACTTCCCCCAGGGACGAGACACCGCCCAACTCATCCAGCAGCTGACAAATCGGCTCGCAGAGTCGCCGGTAGGCGGTTTCGATACGGTTCTGGTCACCTTCGCTACGCGGTGGCGCGTAGACCAGCGCGATGTTGATGGTCGATGCCGATTGCGGTACTGGCTCACCGCCGGTTTCGCGCAACAACACAGGCCAACCTGCCGCCGCGGACACCTCGCACGCGGCTTCGAACCCAGGCAGACGATTCAATCGGCGCGGCATGACCAGCGCCTTGTCACTTGGTTGCCAGAACAGCAAACCAAATTCCGAGTCACCCGTGCATACATGGGCCAACAGGTCCTGTTCGGCAAGCAGGCCGGTTTCGACGGTTAGAGAGGTTGGATGGGACATGGATGACTCCGTAAGACATGAAGTCTTTGGGGTACTTGATGGCCTCTTCGCGGGCAAGCCCGCTCCTACAGGGGATCGGGTTGCCAGCAAAGATATTGTCAGTCGAGCGTGGAGCCGCTGACAGGAACGCCGCGCTCAGGGAAAAACAGACGCTGCAGCTCGGTACCCGGATTTTCAGCGCGCATAAACGCCTCGCCGACCAGGAACGCATACACGTCGCTGATTTCCATCAGTTCGACATCGGCTCGATTGAGAATGCCGCTTTCGGTAATCACCAATCGATCACGCGGGATACGCGGCAACAGATCAAGCGTGGTTTCCAGATTGACGTCGAAGGTGTGCAGGTTGCGGTTGTTGACACCGATCAGCGGAGTATCGAGTGTTTTCAACGCCCGTTCCAGCTCATCGCCATCGTGGACTTCCACCAGCACATCGAGGCCGACGCTTTTGGCCACGGCCGCCAGCTCGGCCATTTTCACGTCATCCAATGCGGAAACGATCAACAGCACGCAGTCAGCGCCCAGGGCGCGGGCTTCGACGATCTGGTACGGATCGATCATGAAGTCCTTGCGGATCACCGGCAGTTTGCATGCCGCACGCGCCTGCTGCAGGTACGCATCGGCCCCCTGGAAGTAATCGATATCGGTGAGCACCGACAGGCAGGTCGCCCCGCCCCGCTCGTAGCTGACAGCGATGTCGGCGGGAACGAAGTGCTCGCGGATCACGCCTTTGCTCGGCGAGGCTTTCTTGATTTCAGCAATGACGGCCGGCTGCTTGAGCTTGGCCTGATCGATCAATGCCTGGGCAAAACCCCGTGGGGCATCGGCCTGCTTGGCCAGGCTTTCCAGCTCGGCGAGACTGACACGAGCACTGCGCTCGGCGACTTCCTGGACTTTGCGGGCCAGAATGTTTTCCAGAACCGTCGGTACACTCATCCCTCATTCTCCACCTTGAATACCGCGGTAAACGCACCCAACTCCTCGAGTTTTTCCCGAGCGAGACCGGTGTGCAGCGCATCGTGCGCCAGGGCGACGCCCTCTTTCAACGTGCTGGCAAGGTCGGCGGCATACAGCGCGGCACCGGCATTGAGCACGATCATCTCGGCGGCTTTCTGACCGTTTTCGGTCTTACGCTTGCCCAGGGCATCGCGAATCAGTTCAAGTGACTGGGCCGGACTTTCAACCACCAGACCATACAAGCTCTGGCTCTTTATACCGAGGTCTTCCGGCTGGACCCAGTATTCTGTTATTTCGTCGTTTTTCAGTTCAGCCACATAGGTGGGTGCCGCCAGGCTGAACTCGTCCAGACCGTCCTGGGAATGCACCACCAGCACATGTTTGCTGCCCAGGCGCTGCAACACCTCGGCCAATGGCCGGCACAACGCCTGATTGAACACACCCACTACCTGATGTTTCACCCCGGCCGGATTCGTAAGCGGGCCGAGCATGTTGAACAAGGTGCGCAAGCCCAACTCCCGGCGCGGGCCGGCGGCGTGCTTCATGGCACTGTGGTGGGTCTGGGCAAACATGAAACCGATGCCGACGTTATCGATGCAGCGTGCCACTTGAACCGGTGTCAGGTTCAGGTAGATCCCTGCCGCTTCCAACAGGTCGGCACTGCCGCTTTTACCCGAGACCGCACGGTTACCGTGCTTGGCCACGGTGCAACCGGCTGCTGCGACGACAAACGAAGAAGCGGTGGACACGTTGAAAATGTTCGCCCCGTCACCGCCGGTGCCGACCACATCGACGACGCCGTCCAGCGTCTTGAGTTCGACCTTGTCCGCCAGCTCGCGCATGACCGACACCGCACCCACGATCTCATCGATGCTCTCGCTCTTCATGCGCATCGCCATCATGAACGCGCCAATCTGTGCGTCGGTGCACTGCCCGGTCATGATTTCGCGCATCACATCGCGCATTTCGTCGGTGCTGAGGTCGAGATGATCGACGATACGGCTCAGGGCTGTCTTGATGTTCATTAAAAGTCCTTAGCGCGTGCCGCCGGTTTGTTTGAGAAAGTTGGCGAACAGCTCGTGACCCTGTTCGGTCAGGATCGACTCAGGGTGGAACTGCACGCCTTCGATGTTCAATGTCTTATGGCGCAGGCCCATGATCTCGTCCACCGAGCCGTCTTCAAGCTGGGTCCAGGCGGTCAGCTCGAGGCAGTCCGGCAGGGTTTCGCGCTTGACGATCAGCGAGTGATAGCGGGTGACCGTCAGCGGATGATTCAAGCCTTCGAAAACGCCCTTGTCCTCATGGAACACCGGGCTGGTCTTGCCGTGCATGACGTGACGGGCACGGACCACATCGCCGCCAAACGCCTGGCCGATGGATTGATGGCCCAGGCAAACACCCAGAATCGGCAGTTTGCCGGCGAAATGCTTGATCGCTTCGATCGAGATACCGGCCTCGGTCGGGGTGCAAGGACCGGGTGAGACCACGATCCGCTCCGGGTTGAGGGCTTCGATCTGGGCGATGGTGAGCTCATCGTTGCGCACGACTTTGACCTGGGAGCCGAGCTCACCAAGGTACTGCACAACGTTGTAGGTAAAAGAGTCGTAGTTATCGATCATCAGCAACATGGCGTTAAGAACCTCTTGAATTCACTGACTTTAATACGGCCTTCAAAGGATTTGCCCGCAGCGTCCTGCACTTTGTCAGTCGCTGGAATCGCGCAGCAAAGCGGTTTGTCTTGCGGGTAAAGAAGGCAAAGCGGTAAAGATCCGGCCGGGCCGGCAGAAGGATTCAGGCGCGCCAACGCCAACGGGCGTGTGCCTTGATGACTTGATCCAGGAGTTTGCTGACGATCAACACGGGGAAGGTCTCATTCATACGTATTGGCACAGTAACTTAGCTGGGCAGAGCGTGCAATATGGGGCGATCGAAGCGCGGTGAAACAATCGCGGGTTCGCGCCGAATGGCAACAGACTCTATAGTTTTTGGCACTGACGTTTCGTTCACTAAAATAATAAATAAACGGATTTGCTCATGATCAAACCGACGTTGGCCCTACCCCTTGCCGCCTGCTTGCTCGCCATGGCCTGTACCCAGGCGATCGCGGCGCCCAATCCTTACTCGACCTTCATCGTCTTCGGCGACAGTCTCAGCGATGCCGGGCAGTTTACCGACACCGGCGGGCCGGCCGGAGCAACCCTGCGCTTTACCAACCGTACCGGGCCGGTCTACTTCGATGGCAGCGGCGAGGTCTACTCCGCCAACTCGACACAACTATTGGGTGGCAAACTCGGATTCTCCGCGGACCAGACGGCCGCCTCGACCTCGGCCGCGCGCGTCAGCCAGGGCCTGCCTGACGGCAACAACTGGGCCGTCGGCGGTTATCGCACCGACCAGATCCTCGATTCGATTACCACTGTATCCGCCACTGGCGAGCGCACTCGTCCTGGCTACCTGGCCGCCAACAACCTGCGTGCCGACCCGAATGCGCTGTATTTCCTCTCCGGCGGCGGTAACGATTTCCTCCAGGGCCGGGTGCTCAACCCGGCCCAGGCCGGCGCGGCGGCAGATCGACTGGCAGACAGCGCCCAGGTTTTGCAGACCGCCGGCGCCCGGTACATCATGGTCTGGCTGTTGCCTGACCTGGGTTTGACGCCCGCCATCAACGGCAGTCCCCAACAGCCCGGTATCTCGCAACTGAGTGGCCTCTTCAATCAGCGCCTGGTGACGCGACTCGGGGGCATCGACGCCGAGATCATCCCGCTGAACGTTCCATTGCTGTTGCAGGAAACCGTCGCCGATCCGGCACGATTCGGACTGGCCACCGACCAGAACCTGGTGGCTACCTGTTTCAGCGGCAATGGCTGCGTTGAAAACACCGCCTATGGCATCAACAGTGCAACGCCGGACCCGAGCAAGCTGATCTACAACGATGGCGTTCACCCGACCGAAACCGGGCAGAAGCTGATTTCCGATTACGCCTATTCCCTGCTGGCCGCGCCGTGGGAACTGACGCTGCTGCCGGAGATGGCCCACGCCACGCTACGTGCGCACCAGGATGAACTGCGCAGCCAATGGCAATCGGATTGGGAGAGCTGGCAGGCAGTCGGCCAATGGCGCGCGATTGTCGCAGGCGGCGGCCAGCATCTGGATATCGATGGTCAAAGCAGCGGTGCCAGTGCCGATGGCAGCGGTTCCAACCTGAACATCGGCGGTAGCTATCGCCTCAATGAAGCCTGGCGAGTCGGTGTGGCGGCAGGCTTTTATCGGCAGAACCTTGAAGCTGGCAGCAATGATTCGGACTACAAGCTCAACAGCTACCTGGCCACCGCCTTCGCCCAGTTCGAGCAGAATCGCTGGTGGGCCGATGCCGCGTTGACCGGTGGCAAGCTGGATTACGACAATCTCAAACGCAAATTCGACCTGGGCGCCAGCGAAAGGGCGGAAAAAGGTGATACCGACGGCCGCCTATGGGCCTTCAGCACCCGCCTCGGCTACGACATTGCGCAACCGGGCAGCGAATGGCACTTGTCGCCGTTCATCAGCGCCGATTACGCGAAAGTGGAAGTCGACGGTTACTCGGAAAACTCCAATCGCTCCACAGCGTTGACTTTTGATGACCAGAAACGCGACTCGAAACGGCTGGGCGCCGGTCTTCAGGGCAAATACCAGATCACTGCGCAGACTCAAGTGTTCGGCGAATACGCCTTCGAGCGGGAATACGAGGACGACACTCAGAAAGTGAACATCGCCCTCAATAGCCTGCCGTCCCTGGACTTTGAGCTCGACGGTTACACACCGCAAAGTCATTTGAATCGCGTGAGCCTGGGGGTCAGCCACAAATTGACGGCTGATCTGGCTTTGCGTGGTGGGTACACGTTCCGCAAGGACGATGACTTTACCCAGCAAGGGCTCAACGTTGGGGTTGTGTTGGACTTCTGATCCATTTAATAGCCAGCACAAAAAAACGCGGTGCCCTCACAGGCGCCGCGTTTTTTATGGTGGTGAGGCCCTTGTGGGAACTCAGGCGTCCGGGGTTTGCTCGGCAAGCGCCACCGCACGGAACATCGCGCGGCGTTTGTTCAGGGTTTCTTCCCATTCCAGCGCCGGCACCGAGTCGGCGACAATGCCGCCACCGGCCTGCACATGCAGCTCGCCGTTCTTGATCACCGCAGTGCGGATCGCGATGGCGGTGTCCATATTGCCGTTCCAGGCGTAATAACCGACCGCTCCGCCATACACGCCACGCTTGACCGGCTCCAGCTCGTCGATGATTTCCATCGCGCGAATCTTCGGCGCCCCGGACAAGGTACCGGCCGGCAGAATCGCCCGCAGTGCATCCATCGCCGTCAGCCCGGCCGTCAGTTGCCCGGTGACGTTGGACACGATGTGCATGACGTTGGAGTAACGCTCGATCACCATTTTTTCGGTGAGCTTCACCGAGCCGATTTCCGAAACGCGACCGGTATCGTTACGGCCCAGGTCAATCAGCATCAAGTGCTCGGCGATTTCCTTGGCGTCGGACAGCAGGTCTTTTTCCAGCGCAACATCGGCCTCTTCGTTGGCGCCCCGCGGACGGGTGCCGGCGATCGGACGTACGGTGATCAGGTTGTCTTCCACCCGCACCAGCACTTCCGGCGAACTGCCGACGACGTGGAAGTCGCCGAAGTTGAAGAAGTACATGTAGGGCGTCGGGTTGAAGCAGCGCAGCGCTCGGTACAGATCGATCGGTGCAGCCTTGAAGTCGATCGACATGCGCTGGGACGGTACGACCTGCATGCAGTCACCCGCCAGGATGTATTCCTTGATGGTGTCGACGGCTTTTTCGTAATCGTCCTGGGTGAAGCTTGAGCGAAATACCGGATCGGCAGACTGCTGCTTGCTGAAATCCAGGCCTCGGCGCGGTGCGATCGGCTGACGGAGTTTTTCCAGCAGCGCTTCAAGACGTGCCTGTCCGAGCTCAAAAGCATCGGCCTGCGACGGATCGGCCAGGACAATCGCGTGCATCTTGCCGGCGAGGTTGTCGAACACCACCACCGCGTCGGAGACCATCAACAGGATGTCCGGCACGCCCAGTGGATCCGGATTCGGGCATTTGCCCAGGCGCTTCTCCACATAACGTACGCAGTCGTACCCGAAGTACCCCACCAGGCCGCCATTGAACCGCGGCAGGCCGGGGATGGTCGGCACGTTGTAACGAGCCTTGAATTCTTCGACGAAGGTCAGCGGGTCTTCAGCCTCATGACTTTCAATCTCGACGCCATCGTGGGTCACGCTGATGTGATGATCGTGAACCCGCAGCACGGTGCGGCATGGCAAACCAATGATCGAATAACGGCCCCACTTTTCGCCGCCCTGCACCGATTCGAGCAGGTAGGAGTTCGGCTCATCGGCCAGTTTCAGGTAGATCGACAGCGGGGTGTCGAAGTCGGCCAGGGTTTCGCAGGCAAGCGGGATGCGGTTGTAGCCGGCAGCGGCCAAACGCAGGAATTCTTCGCGGATCATGGGGTAGCCTCGTGGCTTGAGGGTCTAACAGTCAGGTATGCAAACGCGCCGGGATGCCGGCCAGGAACAAGTCAGGCGCGCCAACGCCAGCGGGCCAGGGCCTTGATGACTTTCATCCAGAGTTTGCGAGTGACCACCACGATGGCGTTTCCAGAAGGGGGTTGAACAGCGTCGGCCAACGTTATCTCAGCGGCCGGATCCAGGCAACCGCGAATTAGCTTGCGCAGATCGTCGATCACCAGCGCCGGCGACTCTTCGGCAATCGGCCGGCCATGGTTATAGCCATAACTGAGCGCCACGCATTTGACCCCCGCCGCTTTCGCCGCCTGTACATCGCTGCGCGAGTCGCCGACGAACAACGATTGGGATGCCGGAATATTGGCCATTTTCATGACGAAAAACAGTGCGGCCGGGTCCGGTTTCTTCTGTGGCAAGGTGTCGCCACCGATGATCCATTTGAAGTAACGACCGATTTTCATCTGATCCAGCAGCGGTGCGACGAAGCGCTCCGGCTTGTTGGTGATCAGGGCCATTTCCACGCCTTGCTTGTTCAGCCACTTGAGGGTGTCACGCACGCCAGGGTAAACCACCGTCAGCTCGTGACCGTCCTCATAAAAGCCGTTGAACAACTCCAGGGCATGCTCGGCCTCGACCTCATCGACACCCTCGGCGTCGATGTGGTTGGCCAGTGCCCGGCGCACCAGCATGTGCACACCGTTACCGACCCAATCACGCACCGACTCGATCCCGGCAGGCGCGCGGCCGAGTTTGAGCAGCATGTTATCCACAGCCGCCGCGAGGTCGGGGACCGAATCGACCAGCGTGCCATCCAGATCGAACATCACCAGCCGCGGCAGAGCGCCCGGGAATAGCTGCTCAAAACCACTCATGGGCGGGTCAGCGCCAGTTCGGAACGCATCTTTTCAATCACCTCTTGGTAGTTCGGTGCATTGAAGATCGCCGAGCCGGCGACGAAGGTATCGGCGCCAGCGGCGGCGATTTCGCGAATATTGTTCACGTTCACGCCACCGTCGATTTCCAGGCGGATATCCCGACCGGAGGCATCGATCAGTGCCCGCGCTTCACGCAGCTTGTCGAGAGTGCCAGGAATGAACTTCTGCCCGCCGAAGCCCGGGTTGACGCTCATCAGCAAGATCATGTCGACCTTGTCCATCACGTACTTGAGCACGTCCAGCGGCGTCGCCGGATTGAACACCAGGCCCGACTTGCAGCCGCCTTCGCGGATCAATTGCAGGGAGCGGTCGACGTGCTGCGTGGCTTCCGGGTGGAAGGTGATATAAGTCGCGCCGGCCTCGATGAAGTCGCCGACAATGCGGTCCACCGGGCTGACCATCAGGTGCGCGTCGATCGGCGCGGTCACGCCGTACTTGCGCAGCGCGGCGCAGACCATCGGGCCGATGGTCAGGTTCGGCACGTAATGGTTGTCCATGACATCGAAGTGAACGAAGTCGGCGCCGGCGGCCAGGACGTTGTCCACTTCCTCGCCCAGGCGGGCGAAATCGGCGGAGAGAATCGACGGAGCAATGACGAAGGGCTGCATGACGCACCTTTTTTGAGCAGAATCTCGATGGCGCGCATTGTATACCGCATGCTTTGACGCGCGCGACGTGACCGCGATGATCAGTACGCCGCTCGGGAGATCTTTTCGATATCGACGGTGCTCGATTTGCGCATTGTCCCCTGTAGGAGCCGGCTTGCTGGCGAAGGGCATAACGCCGTGTGTCGGGCGAACCGCGTTGCGCCATTCGCCAGCAAGCCGGCTCCTACAGGGATCGGCATCAAATATAACGACCGTTGTCAGACCTGGGCGGTACGCAGTTTTTCGCTGCGGCCACGCAGCCATTCCAGGGTCAGCAACAGGATCACCGAGAAGGCAATCAGCAGCGTCGCTGCGGCAGCAATGGTCGGGCTAAGGTTTTCGCGGATGCCGCTGAACATCTGCCGCGGCAAGGTCGCTTGCTCGGGACCGGCGAGGAACAGGGTCACCACCACTTCATCGAACGAGGTGGCGAACGCGAACAGCGCACCGGAAATCACTCCGGGAGCGATCAACGGCAAGGTCACCCGACGGAACGCTGTCAATGGCGAAGCCCCCAGGCTTGCAGCGGCCCGCACCAGGTTTTGATTAAACCCCTGCAACGTCGCCGACACCGTAATGATCACAAACGGCACACCCAACACCGCATGCACCACGATCAGCGAGAAGAAGCTGTTGCCCAGCCCCAGCGGGGCGAAGAACAGATAGCTGGCCACACCGATGATCACCACCGGTACCACCATCGGCGAAATCACCAGCGCCATCACCAGCGGCTTGCCCCGGAAGTCGCCTCGGGTCAGACCAATCGCCGCCAGCGTACCGAAGATCATCGCCAGCACCGTGGCCGCCGGAGCGACGATGATGCTGTTCTTCAACGCCCGCATCCATTCCGCCGAAGCGAAGAAGTCGTGATACCACTGCAGCGAGAAGCCTTGCAGCGGGTACACCAGGAAACTCCCGGAGTTGAACGACAGCGGAATGATCACCAGCACCGGCAGAATCAGGAACAACAGGATCAAGCCGCAGAGAATCCGCAAGCTGTAGAACCACGCCCGCTCGATGGGTGACATATAAGGACTCAGCATTTCGTTCTCCCCTTAGCTCAGGCGCAGGCGACTGGCGCCCACCAGCCAGTTGTAAATCAGATACAGCACCACGGTCGCCAGCAGCAGCAACCCACCGAGCGCGGTCGCCATGCCCCAGTTGATGCTGGTGTTGGTGTAGAAGGCGACGAAGTAACTGACCATCTGATCGTTCGGGCTGCCCAGCAAGGCCGGGGTGATGTAGTAACCGATGGCGAGGATGAACACCAACAGGCAACCGGCACCGACACCGGCATAGGTCTGCGGGAAGTACACCCGCCAGAAGCTGGCGAACGGGTGACAGCCAAGGGAAATAGCCGCACGCATGTAAGTCGGCGAGATGCCTTTCATCACGCTGTAGATCGGCAGGATCATGAACGGCAGCAGGATGTGCACCATCGAGATGTAGACCCCGGTGCGGTTGAACACCAGTTCCAGCGGCTTATCGATGATGCCCATGGCCATCAGGCCGCTGTTGATCAGGCCGCCCGATTGCAGCAGTACGATCCACGCGGCGACCCGCACCAGAATCGAGGTCCAGAACGGCAGCAGCACCAGAATCATCAGCAGGTTGCTTTGCCTCGATGGCAGGTTCGCCAGCAGATAGGCCAATGGATACGCCAGCACCAGGCAGATCACGGTGATGACCAGGCCCATCCAGAAGGTACGGGCGAAGATATCGAGGTAGATGGCCTGATCGGGGGTGGCGGGGGCGATTTCGCCAAGGTCGTCGATCCGGTGGTCCACTGCCGCCAGCAGGTAGTACGGCGTAATGCTGCTGGTGTTGCGGCGTACGGCTTGCCAGTAGGCCGGGTCGCCCCAGCGCTCGTCGAGACTTTCCAGCGCTTCTTTATAAGAGGCCGGTTCGGTGGCGAACGGCAAGGCGCGTGCGGTTTTGGTCAGCAGGCTGCGATAGCCGGCCAACTCCATGTTCAAGCGCTTGGACAGGTCGCCCAGGGTCTGGTTCTTGCGGGCTTCTGCCAGGTCTTCACTGGCCGCCTTGTAAACCGGTTCAGCAGGCAGGCCGCGGCCGTCCCAGCTGGCGATGGCTGCCACGGTTCGCGGCATGCCGCCGACCACTTCCGGGTTACCGACGCTTTTGTAGAGCAGCGCCACGATCGGCACCAGGAACACCAGCAGCAGAAACAGCACCAGCGGCGCGATCAAGGCCTGGGCCTTCCAGCGGTTGATCCGCTCGGCATGCTTGAGCCGCTGCTTCAAGGTGG
This sequence comes from Pseudomonas sp. MPC6, assembly GCF_006094435.1. Classification (NCBI taxonomy): domain Bacteria; kingdom Pseudomonadati; phylum Pseudomonadota; class Gammaproteobacteria; order Pseudomonadales; family Pseudomonadaceae; genus Pseudomonas; species Pseudomonas sp. MPC6. Next base: position 6,337,585 of record NZ_CP034783.1, read on the forward strand.
GGTCTGTGCCCGCGTTCAGGGGAATGGCGGTGGCCATGGCGTACTCCGAAAATCTTTGATCGTTACAAAGGAAGGCAAGCCACCTCTGTTCTTGATAACTACACATCACCCCTGTAGGAGCGAAGCTTGCCCGCGAAGACGGTGTGCCAGTCAACATCGATGTTGAATGTACCGACGCCTTCGCGGGCAAGCCTCGCTCCTACAGGAGTGGATAAGCCCACGGGGTGGTCTTATTTTGCAGCCCAGGAATTGAAACGCTGCTCGAGCTGCTCGCCGTTGTCAGCCCAGAAGCTGACGTCGATCTGCACCTGGTTGGCGATGTTTTCCGGGGTGGTCGGCATGTCCTTCAGGACATCCTTGGCCAACAGCGGTACGGCTTGTACGTTGGCTGGGCCGTAAGCGATGTTTTCCGAATAGGTCTTCTGCTGTTGCGGCTGCACCGAGAACGCGATGAATTTCTTCGCCGCTTCAGCACGTGCCTTGTCCAGACCTTTTGGAATGGCCCAGGCGTCGAAGTCGTAGATGCCGCCGTTCCACACCACTTTCAGGTTGCTTTCTTTCTGCACCGCAGCGATCCGGCCGTTGTAGGCCGAGCTCATGACCACGTCACCGGAAGCGAGGTATTGCGGCGGCTGTGCGCCGGCTTCCCACCACTGGATGCTTGGCTTGAGCTCATCGAGCTTCTTGAACGCGCGATCCTGGCCATCCTTGCCGGCCAGCACCTTGTAGACGTCTTTCGGCGCAACGCCGTCGGCCATCAGTGCGAATTCCAGGGTGTACTTGGCGCCTTTACGCAGGCCGCGTTTACCCGGGAATTTCTTGGTGTCCCAGAAATCCACCCAACTGGTCGGTGCGGTTTTCAGCTTGTCGGCGTTGTAGGCCAGCACGGTCGACCACACGAAGAAGCCCACGCCGCAAGGCTGGATAGCGCCTTTGACGTAGTCTTCATTCTTGCCGAACAGCGCGGGATCGAGTTGCTCGAACATGTCTTCGTCGCAACCACGGGACAGTTCCGGCGATTCAACTTCCACCAGGTCCCAGGACACGCTCTTGGTGTCGACCATGGCCTTGACCTTGGCCATCTCGCCGTTGTACTCGCCCGCCACGATCTTGCCGTTGCCTGCCGCTTCCCACGGTGCGTAGAAGGCTTTGACCTGCGCCGCCTTGTTCGCCCCGCCAAAGGACACCACGGTCAGGTCCGGGCCCGCCGCCATCGCGTGTGCCGCACCGATCATGCCCATGACCAAAGCGGTGAATTTCAGGGATCTCAACATTTATTGTTCTCTCCACGTGCAGGGTTGGTGTTGTTGAAGCAGGGGGCGATCAATGCGCCTCTAGAAGCGGGTCGAGCGCGCGAACGTGTTCGACCTGCCAGCCAAGCGGTACCACGTCGCCAACCGCCAGCTCGGGATCGAGCTCGGCAATCGGTTGTTTCACGAAGAAGTCGGTCTTGCCGCAGACTTCCAGGCGAACCCGGACGTGGTCGCCCAAATAGATGAATTCCTCCACCCTCCCCGAGAAGCGGTTGACGCAGGATTCGCTCGAACCATTGAGGCTCACGCGTTCCGGGCGAATCGACAGCGTGACGGGCTCGCCGGTCTTGCCGACATTGACCGCCAGGGCTTCAACCTTTTCACCGCGACCCAGTTCGACGACGCAACGGTCGCCTGTGTGGCTGTGCAAGCGGCCATTGAGACGGTTGTTCTCGCCGATGAAGTTGGCGACGAAGGTGTTTTTCGGTTCTTCATAGAGGGAACGCGGCGCAGCGATCTGCTGGATTTCGCCCTGATGGAATACCGCCACACGGTCGGACATGGTCAGGGCTTCGCCCTGGTCGTGGGTCACGTAGACCACCGTTACGCCCAGACGCTGGTGCAGATGCTTGATCTCCATCTGCATGTGTTCGCGCAGTTGTTTGTCCAGCGCGCCGAGGGGTTCGTCCATCAGCACCAGTTGCGGTTCGAACACCAAGGCACGGGCCAGAGCCACACGTTGTTGCTGACCACCGGACAACTGCGCCGGGTAACGCTGGGCGAACGCATCGAGCTGGACCATGCTCAGGACTTTTTTGACCTTGTCGCTGACATCGTTCTTGTTCAAACCGCGCACGGTCAACGGGAACGCCAGGTTCTCGGCCACCGTCATGTGCGGGAATAACGCGTAGTTCTGGAACACCATGCCGATGTCGCGCTTGTGCGGCGGCACGTTGTTGATGGAACGCCCGGCCAGCAGGATTTCGCCGGCGGTCGGGGTCTCAAAACCGGCGAGCATCATCAGGCTGGTGGTCTTGCCGGAGCCGGACGGCCCGAGCAAGGTGAGGAATTCGCCTTTGCGAATGTCCAGGTTGAGGTCTTTGACGATCAGGTTCTCGCCGTCGTAGCTCTTCTGCACTCCACGAAAGCTGACCAGAATGTCGCTGGCCCCTGCGCTTGAATCGACCTGGCTCATACCCACACCTTTGTTGTTGATGACTGCTGTGGACTAAGCCTAGTGGACACCGGTGACCACGCAAATCGGGGCGCAGGAGAGAATGGCCTCAGCCGGATGGAAGGTTGGGGGTAGGGATTGCCCTACAAGGATGGCGGGGATGGGCATGTCGATGAGAGATAGCGCCAAGCGATGCGCTGCAAGCCGCACGGGCAGGCATAACCGATGTGTCGTAAATAGATATGCCGACGCAGGCCCCGTGTAGGAGCTGGCTTGCCAGCGAAGGCGTCTTCGAACCTTGCGCCAATCTCAAGGACGCCTTCGCTGGCAAGCCAGCTCCTACAGGGGGACCGCGTACACATTCAGAGGAGCTTGTGCTCCATGGCGTACTTCACCAGCTCCGCCAGGGAGGTGATGTTGAGCTTCTGCATCAGTCGCGCCTTGTGGGTGCTGATGGTCTTGCTGCTCAAGGCCAGTTGCTGGGCGATGTCGTTGACGTTGGCGCCTTGTGCCAGGCGTTCGAACACCGAGAATTCACGCTCCGAGAGCAACGAGTGCAACGGCCGCGAGTCGGTAAGCCCGACTTCGAAGACCATGCGATCGGCCAGGTCCGGATCAATATAACGCCCGCCCGCGGCGACTTTGCGGATCGCCGTCAGCAGCAAGGCCGGATCGCTGTCCTTGGTGGCGTAACCGGCGGCGCCGACCTTCAATGCACGGGCGGCCATTTGTGCTTCGTCGTGCATCGACAACACCAGAATCGCCGGTGGATTGTTCAGTGCGCGAATCCGCGGAATGGCTTCCAGACCATTGACCCCGGGCATGGAGATATCCAGCAACACCACTTCGCAGGGGACATGACGCAAGGTTTCGAGCAACTGCTCGCCATTGCTCGCCTCCCCTACCACCAGAAGGTCCTTGGCCAGGCCGATCAACTGCTTGATGCCTTCGCGGACGATGGTGTGGTCTTCGGCTACCAGTACACGGATCACATACTTCTCCATTCTTCTTATGTCAGAGCCAAGATCATTCGCGAGCTTCACCCACCGGCACTCGCACACTCAAGGTCGTGCCTTCCCCCGGTTCACTTTCAAGCGACAGCCGACCACCCATGATCAACACCCGCTCGCGCATGCCGACCACTCCAAAGGAGGTCGACCTGCCGGTAGCGGGGACGAATCCTACGCCATCATCACTGACCGTCAGGCACAACTCGTCGCCTTCCAGCGCCAATGTCAGTTCGACAGTATGCGCCCGGGCATGGCGCATGACATTGGTCAGCGCTTCCTGAAGGATCCGGAACAAGCCAATCGCCTTGGCATCACTGAGCACTGGCAGATTGTCCGGCACCTGCACCAGACACGGAATCTGCGTACGCGCCTCGAAACGGCGGGCCTGCCATTCGATGGCCGATGCAATCCCGGCATCGAGAATCGGTGGGCGCAGCGCCGTCGCCACGTCGCGCACCTGTTGGAACAACTGAGCGATCAAGCGCTTCATGCTGTTCAAACGATCGTGCAGACCGGGGTCGAGCTGGGCGTAGGCCAGTTCGCACATGGACGTTTCCAGCTTCAACACGGTCAACATCTGACCCAGCTCGTCATGAACTTCCCGGGCGATGTGGGCCTTTTCCTCCTCCCGCACACTCTCCAAGTGAGCGGACAACTCACGCAATTGCCCCCGGGAGCTCGCCAGTTCGAGTTCGACGCGCTTGCTCTCGCTGATGTCCCAGACAATGCCGTCCCAGACATAGGCACCGTCTTCGAGCCGGCGGGTAATGGCCTTGATCTCCGCCCAGCGTTGCTCGCCCGAACGAGTGAGAATCCGCCCTTGCCAAGACCAGTCGCTGTCGGTGTCCAGCGCATGGTCCTGAGTCTGGTGATAGCTGGCCTTGTCGTCCGGATGCACCAGGCTGCGCAGGCCTTTGTCGCGATGAGCCAGGGTGGCCGGCGAGTAACCTACCAGGCTCTCGCTGCCTTCGCTGATGTAGGCAAAGTCGATCTGCCCGGTGACCGGCGCACGTTCCAGCCGGAAGACCAGTCCCGGAACATTGGCGGCGATCCCTTGCAGTCGCGCTTCGCTTTCCTGCAGCGCAGCCAGGGCGCGGCGACGTTCGGTGACATCATTGAGGTAAACCACCAGGTATTCGCCATCACGAAAACGCAGGAAGCTCAACGAAACATCTGTCGGCAGAATGCTGCCATCGGCGCGCACACAGTGGGTCTCGTAACTTTGCGGGCCGTCTTCACTGGCCCGGGCGCGCTTCCACAGGTTCAGCCAGCGGTCCATGTGCAGACCCGGCTCAATATCGATCAACGGTCTGTCGAGGATCCCGCCTGGCGGATAGCCCAACATGGTTTCGGCCGCGCAGTTGGCGTAGCGCACATGGCTGTCCCAGTTGACCCAGAGAATACCGACGGTGCTCTGGTCGATGGAAAACTGCGTGAGGCGCAAGGCTTCTTCGCTGGCGGCACGCAGGGCAATGTCTTCCCGCGCCGCCGATAACCGTTGCTCCAGACTGTGCTGCTGCCGACGTTGCCAGAACACGATGGCCATGCTGCTCAGCATCAGCACTGTCAACAACAGAGACAGGTTTTGCCAGAAGCCCGGTGATTCGGTCAGCCGCGGGTATTTGGGTTGCAGCCATTGACTGTGCAACTGCTCCAGGTCCTTGGCCGGGATCGCCCGCAATGCGCTTTCGACGATGCCGGCCAGCTCCGGCCAGTCCCGGCGGGTGGCCACCCGCAGCAGTTGCGGCAGGCCGATGTCACCGACCACGACCAGCGCGGCGAACTCCGGCTCGACAGACAAGCGTCCCAGCTGGGCTTCATCGACCACGGCGTAACTGGCTTGCTGACTCGTCAACAGTTGCAGTGCCTGGCGCTCGATCGGTACGCCCTGAAGGTTCAAATGCGGGTAATTGCCGCGCAGGTAATCGGCCGTGGCGCTGGGCATGCGCACGGCGACGCGGGTCTGACTGTCGAGTTTTTCCAGCTCCACTGTGCCGGTGGTTTTCTGGTCACTGACCACCAGCTGCGGTACCCGCATGTACGGATCGGAAAACTGCCAGAGACGCAGACCGCCAGGGGTTTGACTCAGCCCTGGAGCGATATCGATTGCCCCTTCACGCGCAGCGGCTTCCAGCTGCGCAAGGTCGGAAAAGTGCCGCCAGCTCAGTTCGACCTTGAGTGATTTGGCCAGCCATTGCATCAGCTCGACATTAATGCCCGACAGCCGCTGCAAACGGCGATCGTATTGGGCGTAAGGCATTTGCAGCAACAGTCCGACGCGCAATTCGTGATGCTCGGCCAGCCATTGTTGCTGGTCCGCGGACAATGACGTGACATGCGCTGGTGGCGCGGACGCCGCCCAGCTCATCGAGGCGAACCACAAACAGCCGATAACCCAAAGGTAGCGAAAACGCATCATTGAAGTCCCACACACTGACAAATACTGACCAACCCATTAGGCTGCGAAATCACTTCTGGCCTGGACTATCCGATGCTCCCTGTCTACCGCCTGGCACTGCCAGCATTGTGCCTGTCGCTGATCCTGCCTTGCGCCTTTTCCGTCGAGGCGGCCGACCCGGCTGCCAGCGCCGCGGGGAACACCGCAGAAAAACCGCTTGAGCGCCCGCCGTTGCCAGAGCGAAGCCAGGAAGACGCGAGCGCCCTTGAGCGACAGGTCCCGGCCCAGGAACAGCAACAACTGCAAGCCGGCGCCGATACCTTTCTGGCCCTGTGGAAACCGGCCAATACCGCCAGCCCCAAAGGCGCGGTGATTATCATCCCGGGCGCGGGCGAAAGCGTTGACTGGCCGCAAGCAATCGCTCCATTGCGGCGCAATTTGCCGGATGCCGAGTGGAGCAGCCTGAGTATCACCTTGCCGGACCCGCAAAGCGATGCCATTGCGCCACGCATTGCTGAAATGCCGCCAACGCTTAAAGCGCCCGAGACCGGCAGCAAGGATGCCACCACCTCCGCGCCCATCGAGCAGGCCGTCAGCGGCGAAGCGGAGATCGCGGACAAGGCGGTCGTCGAGACCCGCGAGGAACAGGTCGGGGCCGACGCCGAACGAATTTTCGCCCGCATCGACGCGGCCATTGCCTACGCCGAACAGCAAAGCGCCCGCAGCATTGTCGTGTTGGGACATGGCACGGGGGCTTACTGGGCCGCGCGTTACCTGAGTGAAAGACAGCCGCCGCAGGTTGAAAAAATGGTGATGGTCGCCGCGCAGACGCCGGTTAGCGCGAAACCCGGACTGGCTGAACTTGCACCCACTTTAAAGCTGCCTGTTGCAGACATTTTCTATAGGGATAAGCCGGCGGATCGCAACGCGGCGCTGGAGCGTTTACAGGCGAGCAAACGCTTGAAGGCTTCGGGTTTCAGCCAGGTATCGCTCAAGGCGTTGCCGGGTAACAGCAAGGCTGAGCAGGAGCAGCTGGTTCGTCGGGTTCGGGGGTGGTTGAGTGCTGAGCCTAAGGAAGTCCGATAGACCGAGTCGCCCCCTTCGCGAGCAAGCCCGCTCCCACATTTGATCTTCAGTGGACATAAAGTTTCTATACAACCGGGATCAAATGTGGGAGCGGGCTTGCTCGCGAAGGCGGCATCAGAGACAACACAACTCTGTTGCCCTACCGAAAATCCCGCCGCTCACGAATCAAGGTATAGGCGTTATGCAACTCACGAGTCTTGTCCGTAGCCTCACGCACCTGCGTCGCCGTCGCCCCACTGCCGGCGATCTTGTCCGGGTGATGACGGCTGAGCAGGCGTCGATAAGCGCGCTTGATCTGCGCCGGCTCGCTGGTGGCGGATACGCCCAATAGTCGCAAAGCCTCCTGGTAAGTCACGGCACTGCTGACCAACGGACGTTTCTGCGGCTCATAGTCGGTGGCCAGCGCCTGCACCTGTTGTTGCGTCCAGCCCAGCCATTTACCCCACTGGGCGACCAGCTCAAGCTCCGCGACACCGGCGCGGCCATCGGCCCAGATCATCCGCCAACAGGCGCGCAAGACGCCTTCGGCTGCATGGGGCTGGGCACTCAAGCGGCGCATATGACCGCGTAACGAGTCATGCCCCGCCTTGCCGCGATTGAACGCGGCTATCGCTCGGCGCTGGGCCGATTCGCTCAAGTCCAGCGCGCGCATCTCCTGGCGCGCCTGCTGGATGTGGCCATCCACCACCCGCCCATCGCACTTGGCCAGCCGTCCCAGCAACACGAACAACAGTTCATCGTTGCGCAGCGTCGGCCGGCCGCCTAACTTTTCTCGCACATCCGCCCAGCTTTGCAGTTGCAGGCGCCGATCCAGCGCCTGCCCCAGCAAGGCGCCGAGCATGGCCCCCGGAATGCTGGCAATGGCATAGCCCGCTCCGGCTCCGATCAGAGTCCCTGGCCACAGCATCTCAGCGTCTCGCTTCTATCAGAGAGTCCACTTCGGCCAGACGCTCGTGTGTGCCGACATCTACCCAGGCTCCGTTCAGGTGCTCGCCGGTCACTTGCCCGTCTGCCATCGCTGTGCGCAGCAGCGGCGCAAGCTTGAAAGCCCCTGCCACGCAACCGGCGAACAGCTGCGGGTGCAGCACCGCAACGCCGCTGTAGGTCAGAGTGGCCGCGCCCGGCAGACCGTCACGCACCTGTCCGTCGGTCAGATTGAAGTCCCCGGTCGGGTGATGGGCCGGGTTATCGGCCAGCACCAGATGAGCCAGCCCGGCAATGGGCCGATGCAACAGGCTGAAGTCGTAATCAGTCCAGATGTCACCGTTGACCACTAAAAAAGCTTCATTTCCCAGCAATGGCAACGCGCGGAAGATCCCGCCGCCGGTCTCGAGCGGCTCACCTTCCGGCGAGTATTGAATACTCACGCCATACTGCGAGCCGTCGCCCAGGTAGTCTTCGATCTGCTGGCCGAGCCAGGCGTGATTGATCACGATCTCGGTAAAACCCGCGGCGGCCAGCGCGCGCAGGTGATACTCGATCAGCGGCACCCCGCCGGCGCGAACCAGTGGCTTTGGCGTGGTCAGGGTCAACGGGCGCATGCGCTCGCCTTTGCCTGCCGCCAGAATCATCGCCTTCATGCATTCGCTCCCGCGCGCAGACTGGCCAGCAATACGCCCAGCCCAGCCAGTTCGGGACGGCGGGCGACCACGGCCTCTATGTACGCAAAGAAGCGCGGCACATCCTCCAGGTAACGCGGCTTGCCGTCGCGGTGGCAAATCCGGGCGAAGATGCCGATCACTTTCAAGTGACGCTGCACGCCCATCAGGTCGCTGGCGCGCAGGAAATCCTCGAAGTCAGGCTGAACCGGGATCCCGAGATCGCCCGCCTGCCGCCAGTAAACTTCCAGCCAGCCGCGTACACGCTCCTCGGGCCAGCTGAGGAACGCATCCTTGAACAGGCAGGTCACGTCGTAAGTCACCGGACCATAGACCGCATCCTGAAAATCCAGCACACCCGGATTCGGCTCGCTGAGCATCAGGTTGCGCGGCATGTAATCGCGATGCACCAGGACCTTGGGCTGGGCCAGGGCGCTATCGATCAATAATTCGCTGACCTGCTGCCAGAGCACTTGCTGAGCCGGGTCGAACTCGATGCCCAGTTCGCACTTCACGTACCATTCGGGAAACAGTTCCAGCTCGCGGCGCAACAAGGCCACGTCATAACTGGGCAGCGGTGCGACCATCGGCAACTGCTGAAAAGCCAACAGCGCTTGCACCGCGTCCTCGAACAAGTTGTCGGCATTTTCGCTGTCAATCACGTCCAGATAAGTCTTGTTGCCCAAGTCATTGAGCAACAGAAATCCACGTTCGAGGTCTTCGGCGTAGATTTTCGGCACATTTATTCCGGATTTCGCCAGCAGAAAAGCAATATCCACGAAGGGTTTGCAGTTTTCCCGGGGCGGTGGAGCGTCCATCACCACAAAGCTCCTGTCCCCGCCTTCCCAGCGAAAGTAGCGCCGGAAACTCGCGTCGCTACTGGCTGCGGTCAACGTGGCCGGGGGGACGGCGCCCCAGCCTTGTTCTGCAAAGAGAATCGGCAGCTGCTCATCGAGCCAAACTTTCAGGTGTTGCAAACGTACATCTTGGTCAGGCATTGCAAGGGTCTCCGACGGCGCTAGCCGTCAAGCGGGTCATGCTTTATTATCCAGCATCTTTTTCAGACCATCGAGAGGCGTGCGGCCCACACCGCGGGCAGATGGCACGCAGGAAGCCCGGACTAATAAGATGGCATTGAAATCCCCCGCGTTTCGTAAAAAATTTCCGTTGTTGGTAACCGGCAGTCTGCTGGCCCTGCAACCATTAGCCACTTCGTTCGCGGTCGCCGCGGAGCAGTATGACTGCTCAGTCTCTGCTTCGGGTGCCTGGAACTGTGCGCCGAAATCTCCAGCAGCTGCCTTGCCACCGCGCCCCGCCCATGAGGGCAGCGCTGTCAGCACTGGCGGCGAGACGCCGGCTGACGGCAGTGTCAGTCAAGACACCGGTGCCAAGCCAGTACTGGTGACCGAAGCCAAGGGCCGCGGCCTGAAGTCGCGTAGTGCAGACTACAGTCACCTCGACTGGGTTCCACGTGAGAACCTCACGGCCGCGCAACTGGCTGAAACCGGTCCTTACTGCGCCGGTTCCTATGTCGAACCGATTCGTCCTGGCATGAACGACAAGACGAATAAAAGTGACGCGCCAACCTTTATCGGCGCCAAAGCCTCTCGCTACAAGCAGGAGGAGCAGGTCGCTACACTGGCCGGCGACGTGGTCATGCGTCAGGGCAGCATGCAGGTCGAAGCCGACGAAGCGAATCTCTACCAGGCCGAGAGCCGCGGCGAACTGAGCGGTAACGTGCGCGTTCGCGACAACGGCGCACTGATCGTCGGCGACCACGCCGATGTTCAACTCGACACCGGTGAAGCCAAGGTCGACAACGCCGAATACGTGATGCACAAATCGCGCATTCGCGGCAGCGCGCTGTACGCCAGGCGCGCCGAGAACGCGATCATCCGCCTCAAGGATGGTACGTACACCACCTGCGAACCGAACAGCAATGCCTGGCAGCTCAAGGGCAACAACATCACCCTGAACCCGGCCACCGGCTTTGGCACCGCGACCAACGTGACGCTGCGGGTCAAGGACATTCCGGTCCTGTACACGCCATATATCTATTTCCCGATCGATGACCGTCGCCAGTCGGGCTTCCTGCCGCCGACCATCGGTACCGGCACCGATACCGGCTTCCTGCTGGTCACCCCGTATTACTTCAACCTGGCACCGAATTACGATGCCACGTTGTACCCGCGGTACATGAGCAAGCGCGGTTTGTTGATGGAAGGTGAGTTCCGTTACCTGACTCCGTCCAGCGAAGGTCAGTTCGGCGCCGCGTACCTCAACGACGAGAATGACGATCGCAAGCTGCAGACCGACTACGAAAAAACCCGCTACATGTACAACTGGCAACACAAGGGTGGCCTCGACTCGCGCGTCTTCTCCCAGGTCGACTACACCAAGATCAGCGATCCGTATTACTTCCAGGATCTGCAGACTGACCAGATTGGCGTGAAAAGCTCTGATTACGTGAACCAGCAGGGTTCCGTCAGCTATCGCGGCGACAGCTACACCGCTCGCGTCAACGCCCAGGCTTATCAGCTGGCGACCGTGTCGAATATCACACCGTACGATCGTTTGCCGCAGATCACCTTCGATGGTGCGCTGCCCTACCATCCGGGCGGCCTGGACTTCTCGTACAACACTGAACTCGTCAGGTTTGACCGGGATCTGAAAACCGGCAACTTCTCGGACGAAAACGGCAATTTGAGCCCGCGCCTGGACACTAACGTCCAAGGCCTGGCACGCGCCACTGGCGACCGTCTCAACCTGGCGCCAGCCGTGAGCCTGCCGCTGGACTGGACGTATGGCTTCATCAAACCAACGCTCAAGTATCAGTACACGCAATATCAGCTGGACCTGGACGGCACAGGTAAATCCCAGATTGCCGCGCAAACCGCGGAACAGAACAGACTCAACGGTACGTTCGACAGCAACCAGAACCGTGGCGTGCCGATTGCCAGCATCGACAGCGGCCTGTACTTCGACCGCAACACCCAATGGTTCGGCAAAAACTACCGCCAGACCCTTGAACCGCGCCTGTTCTACCTCTACGTTCCGGAAACGGACCAGGAAGACATTCCAGTCTTCGACACCAGCGAGTACACCTTCAATTACGCGTCGCTGTTCCGCGACAACCGCTTCTCCGGCACCGACCGTGTCGGCGACGAAAACAAACTGTCGCTGGGCATCACCAACCGCTGGATCGAAGAAAACGGCTTCGAGCGTCAACGCATCAGCGTCGGCCAGGCCGTCTACTTCCAGGATCGCAAGGTTCAGTTGCCAGGCATCGATGCCAGGACCCGCAAGGATTCACAGGCGGACGTTTCGCCGTACGCGCTGGAATACGAATACCGTTGGAACCGTGATTGGCGCACCACTGCCGATTACAATTGGGACCCGGACAGCCGCAGCCCGCGCTCGGGCAGCGCAATGTTCCACTACCAGCCTGAAGACAACCCGAACAAGATCATCAATGCCGGTTATCGCTATCGCAATGACCAGATCCGTTACGACCAGAACACCGGTCAATGGTCGGTGGGCGGCGGTGACTACGGCACTCCGGGTCAACCTGGCTACGTGAAGGACTATTACAAGATCCAGCAGCACGACTTCTCGGTCATGTGGCCGATCGTGCCGCAATGGAACCTGATCAGCCGCTGGCAGTATGACTACAACCAAAACCGTACCCTGGAAGCCTTCGGTGGCTTCGAGTACGACAACTGCTGCTGGAAACTGCGCCTGATCAACCGTTACTGGGTCGACTATGACGAAACCAGTCAAGACGCTCCGGAAAACGAAAAAGGCGACCATGGCGTCTTCCTCCAAATCGTTCTGAAAGGTCTCGGCGGCCTCACCGGCTCCAAAGTAGAGAGCTTCCTCGACAAAGGCATCCAAGGTTATCGTGAACGTGAAGACCAAGCTTTCTGATTGTCTGCGCCCGCTAATGCTGGGCGCGCTGTTCCTGGGTACTGCGGCTAACGCCTCGGTACAGTCCATCGATAAAGTGGTGGCCATCGTCGACAACGACGTGGTCATGCAGAGCCAGCTGGACCAACGGGTCCATGAAGTTCAGCAAACCATCGCCAAGCGCGGTGCCGCGGTACCGCCGGCCAACGTGCTGGATCAGCAGGTGCTCGAGCGCCTGATCGTCGAGAACCTGCAACTGCAGATCGGCGAACGTTCGGGTATCCGCATTACCGATGAAGAGCTGAATCAGGCTGTCGGCACCATTGCCCAGCGCAATAACATGTCCGTGGATCAGTTCCGCGCCGCCCTGACTCGCGACGGCCTGTCTTACGACGAAGCCCGTGACCAGATTCGCCGCGAAATGATCATCAGCCGTGTGCGTCAGCGTCGTGTGGCGGAGCGCATCCAGGTGTCCGAACAGGAGGTGAAGAACTTCCTCGCTTCCGATCTCGGCAAGATGCAGTTGTCCGAAGAGTTCCGCTTGGCCAACATCCTGATTCCTACGCCGGAAAGCGCCAACTCCGACGCGATTCAGAACGCCGCCAAACAGGCCGACGCGGTCTACCAGCAGCTCAAGCAAGGCGCTGACTTCGGTCAACTGGCAATCGCCAAATCCGCCAGCGAAACCGCACTGGAAGGCGGGGACATGGGCTGGCGTAAAGCCGCTCAATTGCCACCTCCGTTCGATCGCCTGCTCAGCACCATGGCGGTCGGCGACATTACCCAACCGATGCGTACGCCGGGCGGCTTCATCATCCTGAAGATCCTCGACAAGCGTGGCGGCGAGACCCAGGTGCGTGACGAAGTGCATGTGCGTCATATCCTGGTCAAACCTAGCCCGATCCGCGACGAAGAAAAAACCAAGGCCCTGGCCCAGTCGCTCTACAGCCGGATCGAATCGGGTGAAGATTTCGGTGAACTGGCGAAAAACTTCTCGGAAGACCCGGGTTCCGCCCTTAACGGTGGCGACCTGAACTGGATCGACCCGAACGCACTGGTCCCTGAATTCCGCGAAGTGATGGCCAAGACCCCGCAAGGTCAGCTGTCCAAGCCATTCCAGACCCAATATGGCTGGCACGTCCTGGAAGTCCTGGGCCGCCGCGCCACCGACAGCACCAGTCAGGCCCGTGAACAGCAAGCGATGACCGTATTGCGTAACCGCAAATATGACGAAGAGCTGCAAACCTGGCTGCGTCAGATCCGTGACGAAGCGTACGTAGAGATCAAACTCCCTGGTGCAGACCAGGCAACGCAGTGAAACCCAAACGCTTCGCGCTGACACCCGGCGAACCGGCCGGCATAGGTCCTGACCTGTGCCTGCTGCTCGCGTCGCACGCCCAGCCTCATCCCCTGATTGCCATTACCAGCCGCGACCTGCTCCTTGAGCGGGCCGCGCAGCTGGGCGTGGTGGTCGATCTGCTGCCGGTTGGGCCGGACAACTGGCCGGATGTACCTGCGCCGGCCAATAGCCTGTACGTCTGGGATACCCCGCTCAATGCCAGGGTCACGGCCGGGCAACTGGACAAGGCCAATGCGGCGTTCGTTCTGGAAACCCTCACCCGCGCAGGCCAGGGCTGCCTGGATGGGCATTTTGCCGGCATGATCACCGCCCCCGTACACAAGGGCGTGATCAACGAATCCGGCATCGCTTTTTCCGGGCACACGGAGTTTCTCGCTGACCTGACCCACACCGCGCAAGTGGTGATGATGCTCGCCACTCGCGGATTGCGTGTCGCGCTGGTCACCACTCACCTGCCCCTGCGCGAGATTGCCGACGCCATCACGCCGGAGCGCCTGGAACGGGTCACGCGAATCCTGCATGCCGATCTGCAAGAAAAATTCGGCATCGCCCGGCCACGCATCCTGGTCTGTGGGCTCAACCCCCACGCCGGCGAAGGCGGACACCTGGGCCATGAAGAAATCGACATCATCGAACCCACATTAGAGCGCCTGCGCGGCGAGGGCATGGACCTTCGCGGCCCCCTCCCCGCCGACACTCTGTTTACCCCAAAATATCTGGAGCACTGCGATGCGGTGCTGGCGATGTACCACGACCAGGGCCTGCCCGTGCTGAAATACAAAGGTTTCGGCGCGGCAGTCAACGTGACCCTCGGCCTGCCGATCATCCGCACCTCGGTCGACCACGGCACCGCCCTGGATCTGGCCGGCAGCGGCAAGATTGACACCGGCAGCCTGCAAGTCGCCCTGGAAACCGCCTACCAGATGGCCGAGACCCGTTTATGACCGAGCATTACCAACACCGGGCGCGCAAGCGTTTCGGCCAGAACTTCCTGCATGATGCTGGCGTTATCGACCGCATCCTGCGCTCCATCCACGCCAAACCCGAAGACCGCCTGCTGGAAATCGGTCCGGGCCAGGGCGCGCTGACTCAAGGCCTGCTCGGCAGCGGTGCCCAGCTCGACGTGGTGGAACTGGATAAGGATCTGATCCCGATCCTCAACCAGCAATTTGCCGGCAAGAGCAACTTCAACCTGCACCAGGGCGACGCACTGAAGTTCGACTTCAACAGCCTTGGCGCCGCACCGAACAGCCTGCGAGTGGTCGGCAACCTGCCGTACAACATCTCGACGCCGCTGATTTTTCACCTGCTGCACAACGCCAGCCTGATCCGCGACATGCACTTCATGCTGCAAAAGGAAGTGGTCGAGCGCATGGCCGCAGGCCCCGGTGGTGGTGATTGGGGTCGGCTGTCGATCATGGTTCAGTACCACTGCCGGGTCGAACACCTGTTCAACGTTGGCCCGGGGGCGTTCAATCCGCCGCCGAAAGTCGACTCGGCCATCGTGCGCCTGGTGCCTCACGCGGTGCTGCCGCACCCGGCCAAAGATCACAAGCTGCTGGAACGCGTCGTGCGTGAAGCCTTCAACCAACGACGCAAGACCCTGCGCAACACCCTCAAACTGCTGCTGAGCAATGCCGAGATCGAAGCTTCCGGTGTCGATGGCAGCCTGCGCCCCGAGCAGCTCGACCTCGCCGCCTTCGTGCGCCTGGCCGACACGCTGAGCGAACAAGTCCTGGACAAGCCCAGCGCCGACTGACAGGCGATGAGCGTTATCGGGTAGGACACCAGCCTTCATGTCTGGTTTACTACCCGATACTTGGCCTAGACTGAGTTCCATCAGCTACGCCCCGCGTCCCGCTTCGTTTTTAAGGCCTCTTGCATGTCCGATCCCCGTTATCAGGTCGACGTCAGCGTCGTCACTCGCTATCTGGCAGAACAATCGCAACCCGAGCACTCACGCTTTGCCTTTGCGTACACCATCACCGTGCACAATAACGGCGAGTTACCGGCCAAGCTGCTGTCGCGGCATTGGGTAATCACCGATGGCGACGGGCATGTCGAAGAAGTTCGCGGGGCCGGCGTGGTTGGCCAGCAGCCGTTGATCGAGGTGGGCGAAAGCCATACCTACAGTAGCGGCACCGTCATGACCTCCAAGGTCGGTACGATGCAAGGCACTTATGAGATGGTCGCCACAGACGGCAAACACTTCGACGCCATCATCGCGCCATTCCGCCTGGCGGTGCCCGGAGCCCTGCACTGATGGCGACGTATGCCGTCGGCGACCTCCAGGGCTGCCTTGAAGCCCTGCAATGCCTGCTCAAGCAGGTAGCCTTCGACCCGACGAAGGATCGCCTGTGGCTGGTGGGCGACCTGGTCAACCGCGGCCCTCAGTCGCTCGAGACCCTGCGTTTTCTCTATGGCATCCGCGAGTCGCTGGTGTGCGTACTCGGCAACCACGACCTGCATTTGCTGGCCGCCGGGCAGAACATCGAACGCCTGAAGAAAGCCGACACCCTGCGCGAGATCATCGAAGCACCTGATTGCGCCGAGTTGCTGTACTGGTTACGCCAGCAAAAACTCATGCACTACGACGAACAACGAAATGTTGCGCTGGTGCACGCCGGCGTTCCGCCGCAATGGTCACTGCGCAAAGCCCTCAAGTGCGCGGCCGAGGTCGAAACCGCCCTGCGCGACGACAACCTGTTTCCAGCCTACCTCGATGGCATGTACGGCAACGATCCGGCGAAATGGGACAACGACCTCAAGGGCATCGCGCGCCTGCGAGTGATCACCAACTATTTCACCCGGATGCGCTTTTGCACCGCCGATGGCAAGCTTGACCTCAAGAGCAAGGAAGGTCTCGACACTGCACCGGCAGGGTACAAACCCTGGTTCCAGCACAAGGAACGCAAGACCAAGGGCTTGAAGATCATTTTCGGCCATTGGGCAGCACTCGAGGGCCAATGCAACGAGCCAGGGATTTCGGCCCTCGACACTGGCTGTGTCTGGGGCGGTGCCTTGACGCTCATGAATGTCGACAGCGGCGAACGCCTGTCTTGCAAATGCGACGCGCAAGGGCATGCCGCCGTGCCGCCAGTCGCCCCACGAATGACCGAACCCTCGCCAGCCAGCGCCCCGCGCTAGACTGCACTTTCAGCCGAGCCACAGGAGCCCGCCATGAGCGAATTCAAACGTATCCCCCCGGAACAGGCCCAGGCCCTGCGCGAACAAGGCGCAGTAGTGGTCGACGTTCGCGACCCTGCGACCTTTGCCGCCCTGCACATCAGCGGCTCGAAGCACCTGGACAACCATTCGCTGCATGCCTTCATTCAGGGCGCCGACCTGGATGCGCCGACCGTAGTCGTCTGCTATCACGGCAATTCCAGCCAGGGCGCTGCCGCCTACCTGATCAGCCAGGGCTTTTCCGACGTCTACAGCATGGATGGCGGATTCGAATTGTGGCGGTCGACTTATCCTGCGGAAACAGCGCAAGGCACCACCGAATAATTTTTTTGTAATGCGCAAGGCCCCGGCCCCCGCGGCTTAGCGCGGTGGCAGACGAACGGTCTGCCACAACTAATTACGTATCTCGCCTTTACCTCCCAAATAAGCAACTATCCTTAAGCGCAGGCCATCCAAAACAGGGGAGAGCCGGTACACCGGCGCGCGGGTCATCGGGAGTAGCTTTCGGGGTGCTAAGCCTTGAAAGGGTTCTGGGGGGTAAACAGCAACTGCATATCCGGTTGCTGCCAGCATCGACTGAATGATCCGGCGTCGGCTCCACGTATCGAGCGAGGTGACGTCATGAGTATCTTTAGCCACTTCCAACAACGCTTCGAGTCCACACGCCAGGAAGAACTCTCGCTGCAAGAGTATCTTGAACTGTGCAAACAGGACCGCAGTGCCTACGTTTCCGCAGCCGAGCGTCTGTTGCTGGCCATCGGTGAACCGGAGCTGCTCGACACCTCGACCAACTCGAGACTGTCGCGAATCTTTTCCAACAAGGTGATCCGCCGCTATCCGGCCTTTGAAGACTTCCACGGGATGGAAGAATGCATTGACCAGATCGTGTCGTATTTCCGCCATGCCGCTCAAGGCCTGGAAGAAAAGAAACAAATCCTCTACCTGCTCGGCCCCGTCGGTGGCGGTAAATCGTCCCTGGCCGAGAAGCTCAAACAGCTGATCGAGAAAGTGCCCTTCTACGCGATCAAGGGTTCGCCGGTATTCGAATCGCCCCTGGGTCTGTTCAACGCCACTGAAGATGGCGCGATCCTTGAGGAAGACTTCGGCATTCCGCGGCGCTACCTCAATACCATCATGTCGCCATGGGCTACCAAGCGCCTGGCCGAATTCGGCGGAGACATCAGCCAGTTCCGCGTGGTGAAACTCTATCCGTCGATCCTGAACCAGATCGCGGTTGCCAAAACCGAACCGGGCGACGAGAACAACCAGGACATCTCGGCGCTGGTAGGCAAGGTCGATATCCGCAAGCTGGAGGAATTCCCGCAGAACGATGCGGACGCCTACAGCTACTCGGGCGCATTGTGCCGGGCCAACCAGGGCCTGATGGAATTCGTCGAAATGTTCAAGGCGCCGATCAAGGTGCTGCACCCATTGCTGACCGCCACACAGGAAGGCAACTACAACAGTACCGAAGGTCTCGGCGCGATTCCGTTCACCGGGATCCTGCTGGCCCACTCCAACGAATCGGAATGGCACACCTTCCGCAACAACAAGAACAACGAAGCCTTCATCGACCGTATCTACATCGTCAAAGTGCCGTACTGCCTGCGGGTCAGCGACGAAGTGAAGATCTACGACAAGCTCCTGTTCAACAGTTCGCTGGCCAAGGCTCACTGCGCGCCCGACACCCTGAAGATGCTTGCCCAGTTCACCGTGCTCTCGCGCCTCAAGGAGCCGGAAAACTCCAACATCTACTCCAAGATGCGGGTGTATGACGGCGAGAACCTCAAGGACACCGATCCAAAGGCCAAGTCGATCCAGGAATACCGCGACAACGCCGGCGTCGACGAAGGCATGAACGGCCTGTCGACCCGCTTCGCCTTCAAGATCCTGTCGAAGGTGTTCAACTTCGATCCGCACGAAATTGCCGCCAACCCGGTGCATTTGCTCTACGTACTGGAACAACAGATCGAACAGGAACAGTTCCAGGCGGAAACCCGCGAACGCTACCTGCGCTTCCTCAAGGAGTACCTGGCACCGCGCTATATCGAATTCATCGGCAAGGAAATCCAGACGGCCTATCTCGAGTCTTACAGCGAGTACGGCCAGAACATCTTCGATCGTTATGTGCTGTACGCCGACTTCTGGATCCAGGACCAGGAATACCGCGACCCGGAAACCGGCGAAATCCTCAACCGCGTGGCGCTGAACGAAGAACTGGAGAAAATCGAAAAACCGGCCGGCATCAGCAATCCGAAGGATTTCCGCAACGAAATCGTCAACTTCGTACTGCGCGCCCGGGCCAACAACAATGGCAAGAATCCGACCTGGCTCAGCTACGAAAAACTGCGGGTGGTCATCGAGAAGAAAATGTTCTCCAACACCGAGGACCTCCTGCCAGTCATCAGCTTCAACGCCAAGGCCAGTAAAGAGGACCAGCAGAAGCACAACGACTTCGTCACACGGATGGTCGAGCGGGGCTACACCGACAAACAGGTACGACTGCTGTCCGAGTGGTACCTGCGGGTCAGAAAATCACAATAACCCGCTGCCGGTCAGACCGGTTGTCGTCAGCCAGAGACCTGTGGGCGCTTTTTCTGTTACACAGGCCTCTGGAAGGTGTTCGAAAGTCGGTAGCGAGTTCAGGCAGCATCCAAAGCGCTTGGGGGAGCGTTCAACATCCCTCGGCTCTCGGTTCGATGCTGTATCACCGCTCGCCCCTTTCAGGACAGCTTCTAAGGAGCAGTCATGAGCTATGTGATCGACCGACGTCTCAATGGCAAGAACAAGAGCACGGTGAACCGCCAGCGGTTTCTGCGGCGTTACCGTGATCACATCAAAAAGGCTGTCGAAGAGGCGGTCAGCCGGCGCTCCATTACCGATATGGAACACGGCGAACAAATCAGCATTCCTGGTCGAGACATCGACGAGCCGGTGCTTCATCACGGCCGCGGTGGCAAGCAAACGGTCGTGCACCCGGGCAACAAGGAATTCACCAGCGGCGAACACATCGCCCGCCCACCGGGAGGCGGTGGTGGCCGAGGTCCCGGCAAGGCCGGCAACTCGGGTGAAGGGATGGACGAGTTCGTCTTCCAGATCACCCAGGAGGAATTCCTCGAATTCATGTTCGAGGACCTCGAGCTGCCGAACCTCGTCAAGCGCAACCTGACCGGAACCGATACCTTCAAGACGGTTCGTGCCGGTATCAGTAACGAAGGCAATCCCTCGCGGATCAACATCATCCGCACACTACGCTCGGCCCATGCGCGCAGAATCGCCCTGTCCGGCAGCAGTCGAGCGAAATTGCGTGAAGCCAAGGAAGAACTTCTTCGACTGCAACGGGATGAACCAGACAACTTCGGCGATATTCAGGAAATCGAAGCGGAAATCGAAAAACTCAGTGCGCGCATCCACCGCATTCCGTTTCTCGACACCTTCGACCTGAAGTACAACCTGCTGATCAAACAACCCAATCCGAGTTCCAAGGCGGTCATGTTCTGCCTGATGGACGTATCCGGTTCCATGACCCAGGCGACCAAGGACATCGCCAAGCGATTCTTTATCCTGTTGTACCTGTTTCTCAAGCGCAACTACGACAAGATCGACGTCGTGTTCATCCGCCACCACACCAGCGCCAGGGAAGTGGATGAGGAGGAGTTTTTCTACTCCCGCGAAACCGGTGGCACCATCGTTTCCAGCGCCTTGAAACTGATGCAGGAGATCATGGCTGAACGCTATCCGAGCAACGAATGGAACATCTATGCCGCCCAGGCTTCCGATGGCGACAACTGGAACGACGACTCACCGATCTGCCGCGATATCCTGATCAACCAGATCATGCCGTTCGTGCAGTACTACACTTACGTTGAGATCACCCCGCGCGAACACCAGGCCCTGTGGTTCGAATACGAACGCATCGCCGAAGCCTTCTCTGACACCTTTGCCCAGCAACAACTGGTCTCGGCCGGGGATATCTATCCGGTCTTCCGTGAACTCTTCCAGCGCAGGTTAGTGACATGACCGCCAAAGAGCAGAAGCGCCAACCCATATCCACCGGTTCGGAATGGACGTTCGAGCTGATCCAGGCCTACGACAAGGAAATCAGTCGCCTGGCGGCTCGTTATGCCCTGGATACGTACCCCAACCAGATCGAAGTGATCACCGCCGAGCAGATGATGGACGCCTACGCCTCCGTCGGCATGCCGCTGGGCTATCACCATTGGTCCTACGGCAAACACTTCCTCAGCACCGAGAAATCCTACAGTCGCGGCCAGATGGGGCTGGCCTACGAGATCGTGATCAACTCGGATCCGTGCATCGCCTATCTGATGGAAGAAAACACCATCTGCATGCAGGCACTGGTCGTCGCTCATGCCTGCTATGGGCATAACAGCTTCTTCAAGGGCAATTACCTGTTCCGCACCTGGACCGATGCCAGCTCGATCATCGATTACCTGGTGTTCGCCAAGCAGTACATCATGCAGTGCGAAGAGCGCCATGGCATCGACGCAGTGGAGGACTTGCTCGATTCCTGCCATGCCCTGATGAATTACGGCGTTGACCGCTACAAGCGCCCCTATCCGATTTCGGCCGAGGAAGAACGTCGCCGACAAAAGGATCGGGAAGAGCATCTGCAGAAGCAGATCAACGACCTGTGGCGCACGATCCCCAAAGGTGCGGACAAGTACAGCGACAAGGACAATGCGCGCTTCCCCGCCGAACCTCAGGAAAACATCCTCTATTTCATCGAAAAACACGCACCATTGCTAGAGCCCTGGCAGCGGGAAATCGTCCGGATCGTGCGCAAGATCGCGCAATATTTCTATCCACAACGCCAGACCCAGGTGATGAACGAAGGGTG
This sequence comes from Pseudomonas sp. MPC6, assembly GCF_006094435.1. NCBI lineage: Bacteria > Pseudomonadati > Pseudomonadota > Gammaproteobacteria > Pseudomonadales > Pseudomonadaceae > Pseudomonas > Pseudomonas sp. MPC6. The sequence goes on from NZ_CP034783.1 coordinate 6,359,417, forward strand.
GGCCACCTTCTGGCATTACACCTTGATGAACGACCTGTACGACGAAGGCCTGGTGACCGACGGTTTCATGATGGAGTTTCTGACGTCCCACACCAGCGTGGTCTATCAGCCCGGTTTCGATAGCCCCTACTACAACGGCATCAACCCCTACACCCTGGGCTTTGCCATGTACCGGGACATCCGGCGCATGTGTGAAAACCCTACCGAGGAGGATTACCGCTGGTTCCCGGAAATTGCCGGCACCGACTGGCTGTCGAGCATCAAGTTCGCCATGAGCAGCTTCAAGGATGAGAGTTTCATCCTGCAGTACCTGTCACCCAAGGTGATCCGCGACCTCAAGCTGTTCAGCATTCTCGATGACGACCAGAAAGAAGACCTGCTGGTCCCGGCGATTCACGACGAAGGAGGTTACCGCATCATCCGGGAAACCCTGGCGGCGCAGTACAACCTGGGCAATCGCGAACCCAACGTGCAGATCTACAGCATCGACCGGCGAGGCGACCGCTCCCTGACCCTGCGTCACCAGCAACACGACCGAAAACCGCTGGGAGAGTCCACAGAGGAAGTCCTCAAGCACCTGCATCGCCTCTGGGGCTTCGACATTCACCTGGAGACGCTGCAAGGCGACCAAGTGATGAAAACCCACCATGTACCGCCCAGGGGCGAGCACAGCGAAGGAGATTACGGCCGGCTGGATCTGGCGGTCATCCATCTTTGATCCCGTTTCTGCCTCCGGAAGTTCGACGCAAAGGTTATTCTGTCGAGCTAACGGAGGTTTTTTATGCAGATTTATAAAGTCGGTGGCGCCGTTCGCGATCGCCTGCTGGGCAAACCTGTCACCGATATCGATTGGGTCGTGGTCGGCGCCACCACCGAAGAAATGCTCGCCAAGGGCTTTCGCCCGGTGGGCGCGGACTTCCCGGTGTTTCTTCATCCGAAAAGCGGTGAGGAATATGCCCTCGCCCGGACCGAACGCAAAAGCGGGCGCGGTTACGGCGGCTTCACCTTTCACGCCAGCCCTGAAGTCACCCTTGAAGAAGACTTGATCCGTCGCGATCTGACGATCAATGCCATGGCGGAAGACGATCAACAGCAGTTGACCGATCCCTACCAAGGCCAAAAGGATCTTGATGCGCGAATTTTACGCCACGTTTCCCCCGCATTCGCCGAAGATCCGCTCAGGGTTTTGCGTGTTGCCCGTTTTGCAGCGCGTTACGCCGACTTGGGTTTCACCGTGGCACCCGAAACACTGGAACTGATGCGCCAACTCAGTGAGTCGGGCGAACTGCAAGCCTTGACCGCGGAGCGGAGCTGGAAGGAAATTTCTCGCGCACTGCTGGAGAATCAGCCGCAGGTGTTCATTGAGGTGCTGCGCGAGTGCGGCGCGCTCAAGGTGCTGATGCCGGAAGTCGACGCATTGTTCGGCGTACCGCAACCGCAAGCCCATCATCCGGAAATCGACACGGGCGTGCACACCCTGAGCGTGCTCGAGCAAGCGGCGCTGCACAAGCAACCGCTGACGGTGCGCTGGGCTTGCCTCCTGCATGACCTGGGCAAAGGATTGACGCCCGAAGGAGAATGGCCCCGCCACATTGCCCATGAGCACAAGGGCCTGAAGCTGATCAAGGCGGTCAACGAACGCTTCAAGGCGCCGAGGGATTGCCAGGAACTGGCGCTGCTGGTGGGCGAATATCATACCCATGGCCACCGCGCCCTGGAGCTGAAAGCGTCGACCTTGCTGGAGTTGCTGCAGCGTTTCGACGTGTACCGTCGGCCCCAGCGGTTCGAGGAATTTATCGCGGCGTGCGAGATGGACGCCCGTGGCCGCAAAGGGCTGGAGCAACGAAGTTATCCACAGGCCGATTATTTGCGCGGGGCGGCGATCGCGGCGCGCAGCGTTGCGGTTCAGCCGTTGCTGGAGAAGGGATTCAAGGGCCCGGAGCTGGGCGAGGCGATCAAGCGTGAACGCCTCAAGGCGCTAAAGGCTTACAAAGAACACGCATAAGCAAGATCAAAAGATCGCAGCCTTCGGCAGTTCCTACAGGTGTACGCAATCCTCTGCAGGAGCTGCCGAAGGCTGCGATCTTTTTGCCTCACAACAAATTCGAAGGCGTCAGCTGCTGACCACGCCACTCAAACGCCACCGGCGCCAACACCTGATCAATCCGCGCCTCACTCCACAACGTCGCAAAGCTCTTGCCGACGCCCGGATGCACGCGATCCGGCGCTATCAGCGACAACGGCCACAGCACAAAGGCATTTTTCAGAATCTCCGCTCGCGGCAGCATCAAGCCATCGAAGTTGCCCACCAGATCACCAAACAGCAACACGTCGATGTCCAGCGGCAAACCCTTGCGGTCCGGTGCGTAACGGCCGTTGTCCGCCTCGATGAATTTCAACCGACGGTCCAGCTCCATCAGCGGGAGATCGGTGTAGGCCGAGACCACGAAATTGAAAAACGGTCCGCTTTTGATCCCCACCGGCTGGCTTTCGAATACCGCCGAGCAGCGTATATCCACCAGGAAACCTGCCAAGGCTTCCAGGCCAGCCTGCAAATGGGATTCGCGCTCGATATTGCTGCCGAGCCCGAGATACACCTGAGTCAGCGACATCCGCGCTCGATCTCCACGCCCACTCCACCCGTGGCAGCCGGGACAGCACCTGGCTTGGTCAGCTTCAGGCGCATCCAGGTGATGTTGAACTCACTCATCAGGACTTCAACCAGGCGCTCGGCAAACGTCTCGACCAGCTGGAACTGCGCCTGCTCGGCAAATGCCTGGATGCGCGACGAAACGCTCGCGTAATCGAGCGCCAGGGTCAGGTCGTCACCGGCAGCGGCCGGGCGATTATCCCAGGCGAAGCTCAGATCAAGTCGCAAGCACTGTCGGATGCCTCGCTCCCAGTCGTAGGCACCGATCACGGTGTCGACTTCCAGGCCCTCGATAAACACTCTGTCCAAGCACTTTTCTCCGCTGCACGACAAGGGCGCATTGCGCCGTTAGAATCAGGGCGTCCTCGCCCGGAATAGTTAGCATGTTTTGGTTACTGGCGACCATCGCCTACCTGCTCGGCTCTCTGTCCTTTGCCATTTTGCTCAGCCGCCTGACCGGTAACCCCGATCCGCGAATGAGTGGCTCGGGCAATGCCGGTGCCACCAACATGCTGCGCCTGGCCGGCAAAAAGCTCGCCACCCTGACTTTGCTCGGCGACCTCTGCAAGGGCCTGCTGCCCGTGCTGATCGCAGGTGTTGCAGGTCTTTCGCTGCAGGACCAGGCCTGGATCGGCATCTGTGCCGTCATCGGCCACCTGTTCCCGCTGTACTTCCGCTTTCGCGGCGGCAAGGGTGTCGCCACCGCTGCCGGAATGTTACTGGGCCTCTATCCGCCGGCAGCACTGCTGGCGGTCTGCGCCTGGCTGCTGACGTTCTACCTGACCCGTACCAGCTCGCTCGCCGCATTGATCGCCACGCCGCTGACCCTGCCATTGCTGGCCTGGCAAGAGCCGGCAGCCCTGCTGCCCATGAGCGCGCTCACAGGGCTGATCGTCTGGCGTCATCGCGGCAATCTACGCGACCTGTTTGCCGGGCGCGAACGGCATTTTTAATACCGCACGTGAATACCGCCCATCACAGCGCCGACAATTGCTCCATTGGCCAGCGCGCCTGAACGCTGATCGCCAGGCTTTCGTGCTGACCCGCCTGCAAGCGCTGGCAACCGGCAAATGCGATCATCGCGCCATTATCCGTACAGAACTCCGGACGGGCATAAAACACATCGCCGCGCATGTCGCCGAGCATTTTCTCCAGGGAAGCGCGCAAAGCCTTGTTGGCGCTGACGCCCCCAGCGATCACCAGACGCTTCATACCTGCCTGCTTGAGGGCTCGCTTGCACTTGATGGTCAAAGTCTCCACCACGGCCTGCTGGAACGCCAGAGAGATGTCGCAACGGGCTTGCTCACTGTCGTCCCCGGCGCTGACGCATTGCTGCCAGGTGTTCAGGGCAGAGGTTTTCAAGCCGCTGAAGCTGAACGCCAGGCCGGGACGGTCACACATCGGACGCGGAAAAGTGAATCGCCCAGCAACCCCTTGCTCCGCCAGACGCGCGATTTCCGGGCCGCCTGGATAATTGAGGCCCATCATCTTCGCGGTCTTGTCGAACGCTTCGCCGGCAGCATCGTCGAGGGTCTCGCCCAACAACGTGTATTGGCCGATGCCATCGACCTGAACCAGCTGCGTATGACCGCCCGACACCAACAAAGCGACGAACGGAAACTCCGGCGGTTGCGACTCCAGCATCGGCGCCAGCAAATGGCCTTCCATGTGGTGCACGCCCAAGGCCGGAATGCCCCAGGCAAAGGCCAGCGCCTGGGCACAGGAAGCGCCCACCAAGAGCGCACCGACCAGCCCGGGACCCGCGGTATAAGCGATCGCATCGATCTCGGTCGGCACGCAGTCAGCTTCAGCCAACACCTGACGAATCAAGGGCAGCATGCGTTTGACGTGGTCACGCGAAGCCAGCTCCGGCACCACACCGCCATAGGCTCGGTGCAGGTCGATCTGGCTGAATAGCGCGTCGGCCAGCAGGCCGCGTTCACTGTCGTAAAGTGCGACACCGGTTTCGTCGCAGGAGGTTTCTAATCCCAGTACTAGCATGGGTTTGCGCCTTGTTTAGGCTGAATTCGAAGGCGCGCATAATAGTCGCCACGTGAGGCCCCGACCAGCGGTTTTCGATCAGAGGCTTTGCATTCCGAGCGATGAGGGGTTAACATCCGCAACCCTTAAAAACCGACGTCTTCAAGTGCTCTTTTGCCACGAGGATGTTGACCCCGGTAATGAATGAAGGTAGCTCTGGATGCCAGCCGTCAAAGTAAAAGAGAACGAACCCTTCGACGTAGCTCTGCGTCGTTTCAAGCGCTCCTGCGAAAAAGCCGGTGTACTGGCTGAAGTTCGTAGCCGCGAATTCTACGAGAAGCCTACTTCTGAGCGTAAACGTAAAGCAGCAGCCGCTGTTAAGCGTCACGCCAAGAAAGTTCAGCGCGAACAGCGCCGCGCCGTTCGTCTGTACTAATACACAGACGTTCGTAGCAAGCTTCTGCCAAGCCCGGCCCTCAGCCGGGCTAATGGCATTTGCGGAAAACGCTTGATGCTTCACCGTCAAAGCCGCAGACGCGACCGAGACAAACCTGCTTCGCAGCGTCAGACCTGGCTTTTTTGCCAGCGGTGCACGTCTTTTCTGACGAGCCTTTCAAGGCTACTGACGAGCACACCCACTGATTCCTCTCACGACGATCAGCCCAAGGCACCTTCTTGCGTGCCCGCTTATGAGCGATCCGGGGCCATTGACTGGCCGCAGCGGATTTCAGCGCAATATTTTCAAATAGTCGAATACTGATTGGCACTAACGTCAGTGGATTTTCGGCGGATACACTTCCCGACAGCGATTACGCAGACGACACTGGTCGAGCCGTATATTTTGCGCGCCTCAAAAACGACCCGCATTCGGCTGTCCTTTGCTTCGGGTCCATTACAGCGCAGATGACGAGAACGCCATGGCCGGGCTAATTCCCCAGAGCTTCATTGACGACCTTCTGAACCGCACCGACATCGTCGATGTGGTCAGCTCGCGCCTGCAAATGAAAAAGGCCGGCAAGAACTACACCGCCTGCTGCCCTTTTCACAAGGAAAAAACCCCGTCCTTCAGCGTCAGCCCCGACAAACAGTTCTATTACTGCTTCGGCTGCGGCGCTGGCGGCAACGCCCTCGGCTTCATGATGGACCACGACAACCTGGATTTCGTCCAGGCTGTCGAAGAACTGGCCAAAGCCGCCGGCATGGAAATCCCCCGCGAAGAAAGCGGCCGCCCGCACAAACCGCGGCAGCCGACCGATTCGCCGCTGTACCCGCTGCTCACGGCCGCCGCCGACTTTTACCGTCAGGCCCTGAAAAGCCATCCAATGCGCAAAGCCGCCGTGGATTACTTGAAAGGTCGCGGGCTGACCGGCGAAATCGCCCGGGACTTCGGCCTCGGCTTCGCCCCGCCCGGCTGGGACAACCTGTTCAAGCACTTGAGCAGCGATACCCTGCAACAAAAAGCCATGGTCGATGCCGGCCTGCTGATCGAAAACGCCGAAACCGGCAAACGCTATGACCGCTTTCGCGATCGCGTAATGTTTCCGATCCGCGACAGCCGTGGGCGCATCATTGCTTTCGGCGGCCGGGTACTGGGCGACGACAAGCCCAAATACCTGAACTCACCGGAAACCCCGGTATTCCATAAGGGCCAGGAACTCTACGGCCTCTATGAAGCACGCAAGAACAACCGCAATCTCGACGAAATCATCGTCGTCGAAGGCTACATGGACGTTATCGCTCTGGCCCAGCAAGGCTTGCGCAATGCCGTAGCCACCCTGGGCACCGCCACCAGCGAAGAGCATTTGAAGCGACTGTTTCGCGTCGTGCCCAATGTGCTGTTCTGCTTCGACGGCGACCAGGCTGGCCGAAACGCCGCGTGGCGGGCGCTGGAGGCTACCCTTCCCTGCCTGCAAGACGGGCGTCGGGCGCGCTTCCTGTTCCTGCCAGAGGGCGAAGACCCGGACACCCTGGTCCGCTCCGAAGGCACCGACGCGTTCCGTGCGCGAATCAACCAGCATGCCCAGCCATTGGCGGATTATTTCTTCCAGCAGCTGATCGAGGAATCGGACCCGCGCTCACTCGAAGGCAAGGCCCATATGGCCACCCTCGCCGCGCCGCTGATCGACAAAGTCCCGGGCGCCAACCTGCGCATCCTGATGCGTCAGCGGCTGAGCGAAATCACCGGCCTTAGCGGTGAAGCGGTGAGCCAGCTGGTACAAAGCGCCCCCCAGGAAGCGCCACCGGCGTACGACCCGGGCATCGATTACGACGCCATGCCGGATTACAGCGACTACCATCAGCCGCAGGCACAAGAGATGTATGCGCCGCAGCAGGAGTGGACGCCGAAGAAACCCGGCGCCGGCGGTAAAAAATGGGACAAGAAACCCTGGGACAAGAATGGCAAGCGCGGCGCTGATCGCGATCAACCGCGCGCCCCACGGGTGCCGGCCGCTGTAGAGCCGCCGACCCTTGCTGCGCTGCGAACACTGCTGCATCACCCGCAACTGGCAGAAAAAGTCGAGGGCGCCGGGCACTTTGCCGCCGAAGATCACACCAATACACAATTGTTGGTGGCACTGCTCGAAGCCGTACAGAAGAATCCCAAGCTAAACTCATTTCAGTTGATCGCACGCTGGCACGGTACCGAGCAAGGACGTTTGCTCAAGGCGCTGGCGGAAAAGGAATGGCTGATTGACGGAGATAACCTTGAACAACAGTTTTTCGACACCATTAATAGCTTGTCCGCCCGCCAACGCGAGCGAAACCTGGAACAACTGCTCAGGAAAGCACGTCAAAGTGAACTGACAGCCGAAGAGAAAAATCAACTGCGCGACCTTTTAAGTCGCAATGTTTCCGCATCAAGCCCGACCTCAACTGGCGCGTGAGGTCATAGCTCAGGTATAATCCTCGGCTTGTTTTTTGCCCGCCAAGACCTTCAGTGGATAGGGTGTTATGTCCGGAAAAGCGCAACAGCAGTCTCGTATCAAAGAGTTGATCACACTTGGTCGTGAGCAGGGCTACCTGACTTACGCGGAGGTCAACGACCACCTGCCGGAGGATATTTCAGATCCGGAACAGGTGGAAGACATCATCCGCATGATCAATGACATGGGGATCAACGTATTCGAGGTTGCGCCAGATAAGGATTCCCTTATGCTGGCCGACGCCGATACCGACGAAGCCGCGGCCGAAGAGGCAGCAGCAGCGTTGGCAGCGGTCGAGACCGACATTGGTCGCACCACCGACCCGGTGCGCATGTACATGCGTGAAATGGGTACGGTAGAGCTCCTCACACGTGAAGGCGAAATTGAAATCGCCAAGCGTATTGAAGAGGGCATCCGCGAAGTGATGGGCGCAATTGCGCACTTCCCTGGCACGGTTGACCATATTCTCTCCGAATACACTCGCGTCACCACCGAAGGTGGCCGCCTGTCCGACGTCCTGAGCGGTTATATCGACCCGGACGACGGCATTGCGCCGCCTGCAGCCGAAGTGCCACCGCCTGTCGATCCGAAAGCCGTGAAAGCGGATGACGACACCGACGACGATGACGCCGAAGCGACGACTGACGACGAGGAAGAAGCCGAAAGCGGTCCGGATCCGGTTATCGCGGCACAGCGTTTTGGCGCTGTCTCCGATCAGATGGAAATCACCCGCAAGGCGCTGAAAAAGCACGGTCGTGGCAACAAGCTGGCAATCGCCGAGCTGGTGCTGCTGGCTGAGCTGTTCATGCCGATCAAACTGGTGCCGAAGCAATTCGAAGGCCTGGTCGAGCGTGTTCGCAGTGCCCTGGATCGCCTGCGTCAGCAAGAGCGCGCAATCATGCAACTGTGCGTTCGTGATGCACGCATGCCGCGTGCCGATTTCCTGCGCCAGTTCCCGGGCAATGAAGTCGACGAAAGCTGGTCCGACGGCTTGGCCAAAGGCAAAGGCAAATACGCCGAAGCCATTGGTCGCCTGCAACCGGACATCATTCGTTGCCAGCAGAAGCTGATCGCACTGCAAACCGAAACCGGTTTGACGATCGCCGAGATCAAGGACATCAACCGTCGCATGTCGATCGGTGAGGCCAAGGCCCGCCGCGCGAAGAAAGAGATGGTCGAAGCCAACTTGCGTCTGGTGATCTCCATCGCCAAGAAGTACACCAACCGTGGCCTGCAATTCCTCGATCTGATCCAGGAAGGCAACATCGGTTTGATGAAAGCGGTAGACAAGTTCGAATACCGCCGCGGCTACAAATTCTCGACTTATGCCACCTGGTGGATCCGTCAGGCGATCACTCGCTCGATCGCCGACCAGGCCCGCACCATCCGTATTCCGGTGCACATGATCGAGACGATCAACAAGCTCAACCGCATTTCCCGGCAGATGTTGCAGGAAATGGGTCGCGAACCGACCCCGGAAGAGCTGGGCGAACGCATGGAAATGCCTGAGGACAAGATCCGCAAGGTATTGAAGATCGCTAAAGAGCCGATCTCCATGGAAACCCCGATCGGTGATGACGAAGACTCCCATCTGGGTGACTTCATCGAAGACTCGACCATGCAGTCGCCTATCGATGTCGCCACCGTCGAGAGCCTTAAAGAAGCGACTCGCGAAGTACTGTCCGGCCTCACTGCCCGTGAAGCCAAGGTATTGCGCATGCGCTTCGGTATCGACATGAATACCGACCACACCCTCGAGGAGGTTGGTAAGCAGTTCGACGTGACCCGTGAACGGATTCGTCAGATCGAAGCCAAGGCGCTGCGCAAGCTGCGCCACCCGACGAGAAGCGAGCATCTGCGCTCCTTCCTCGACGAGTGATCACAAAACCCCCGGCCCAGGCCGGGGGTTTTGCTTTATGCAGATAAAATTTCCCACGCTTCACTCCCGCCTGATTGCCCGACTACACTCGACACATTCCCCCGTGCCGCAACGAGATCGTTATGCCCAGACTGCCGACCGTGTTTTTTTTGCTGTCGCTGATAACCTGGACCACAACGGCTGCCGCGCTGACTCTGACCGACGAAGAACGTAGCTGGCTGGCGGCTCACCCAGACTTGCGCCTGGGCGTCGATGCGTCCTGGCCGCCCTTTGAGTTTCGCGACGATCAAGGCCGCTACCAGGGCCTTGCAGCGGACTACATCAACATGATTCGGCAACGCCTGGCCATCAAGCTCACGCCCATCGAGCCGGTCAGCTGGACGGTTGTCCTCGAACAGGCCAAACAAGCGAAGCTGGACCTGCTGCCGGGCATCATGTCGACCCCGGAGCGCCAGAGTTACCTGTCGTTCACCCGTCCCTACCTGGACTTTCCGATTGTCATTCTTGCCCATGTCGGAGGTCCCCAGCCGCGCAAACTGGCAGACCTGTACGGCCTGAAAATCGCCGTGGTGGAAAATTACGCCCCCCATGAGCTGCTGCGCACTCACCACCCTGACCTGAACCTGGTGGCAATGCCCAATGTCAGCTCAGCCTTTCAGGCACTGGCCACCGATGAGGTGGACGCCGTGGTCGGCGATCTCGCCTCCAGCATCTGGAGCCTGCGCCAGCTCAAGCTCGACGGGCTTTATGTCAGCGGCGAGACACCCTATCGCTATCAACTGGCCATGGGCGTGCCCAAGGACAACAAGGTGTTGGTGGGCATCCTGGACAAGGTCCTGGCCGATATGACCCCGGAGGAAATCAGCGCGATCCAGGAGCATTGGGTCGGCAACGTCCTCGATCATCGAACGTTCTGGTCCGATTTACTGCTTTATGGCCTACCTGGATTACTGCTGTTGGTCGGCGTGCTGGCGACGGTGATCCGGATCAACCGCCGGCTGAGTTCGGAAATCGCCCGCCGGGTCGATCTGGAACAGGAACTGCGCAGCAGCGAATACCACTACCGCGGATTGGTAGAGAGCCTTTCGGCCATCGCCTGGGAAGCCAGGATCACCGACTTCACCTACAGCTACGTATCGCCCCATGCGGAGGACCTGCTCGGTTACCCCTTGTCGCACTGGCTGATTCCAGGCTTCTGGCGCAACATCATCCACCCCGCCGACCTGACCCGGGCCCAGACCTACTGCGACCAGGAAGTCCTGGCCAGGCGCGATCACACCCTCGATTACCGCGTCATCACCGCCGACGGCCGCTGCCTGTGGGTGCGAGACATCGTCAGCCTGATCGAGCACGGCCATGAACCGGTGATGCGCGGGCTGATGATCGATATCAGCGATGCCAAGCGCACCGAAGAAGCGTTGCGCCTGTCGGAACAGAAGTTCGCCTCGGTATTCCAGCAATGCCCGGACATTCTGGTCATCGCGCGGCTTTCTGACGGCTGTTTGCTGGAAGTAAACAAAGCGTTCGAAGAACAGATCGGCATCATGGCTGAAGACGTCATCGGCCAGACCGCCTCCGACCTCAACATCTGGGGCATCCCCGGCGTCGGGCCTGGCTTGTTGCAGCGGTTGCAGGCCGGCAGCATTCGTAACCTGGAGATGCCCTTTCGTCGCAACAATGGCCAGGTGTTTACCGGCCTGATTTCCGCCGAACCGTTCGACCTCGACACCACCCCTGCGCTGGTGGTCGTCGTGCGCGATATCAGCCAGCTCAAGGAAACCCAGCAACAGCTGCAAACCTCCGAAGAGAAATTCGCCAAGGCTTTCCATGCCTCCCCGGACGGTTTGCTGCTGTCCCGGCAAAGCGATGGCTTGCTGCTGGAGGTCAACGAAGGGTTTAGCCGCATTACCGGCTTCAATAGCGCGATGTCCGTGGATCGCTCGGCGCTCGAACTGGGAATCTGGGTCAACCTCAACGAACGCAAACAGATGCTCGACCTGCTGCACCGTGACGGTTTCGTCCGCGACTTCAGCTGCCACATCCGCCGCAGCGACGGCCAGATCCGCCTCTGCGAGGTGTCCAGCCGTCCGCTGCCGATCGGCGACGAAGATTGCATGTTGACCATCGCTCGAGACATCACCGAGCGGCACTTGATGCAGGAAAAGCTGCAACAGGCCGCCACCGTGTTCGAAAGCACCGCCGAAGGGGTGTTGATCACCGACACTCAACAACACATCAGTGCGGTCAACCGCGCGTTTACCGAAATCACCGGCTACAGCGAAAGCGAAGCGTTGGGCCACACCCCTCGCCTCCTCGCCTCGGGCCTGCACGACAGCGCGTTCTATGCAGCCATGTGGCATCAACTGACCGCCGAAGGGCATTGGCAGGGCGAGATATCCAATCGGCGCAAGAACGGCGAGCTCTACCCGAGCTGGCTGACCATCAGTGCGGTGCGCAACCGGGACAAATTCATCACCCACTTTGTGGCCGTGTTCGCAGACATTTCCAGCCTCAAGCACGCCCAGGCCAAGCTCGACTACCAGGCGCACCACGACCCGCTGACCGGCCTGCCGAACCGTACCCTGTTCGAGAGCCGGCTGCTGACCGCGCTCAACAACCAACAGGAAAACGGCGGCCAGGGCGCCGTGCTGTTCCTCGACCTGGACCGCTTCAAACACATCAACGACAGCCTCGGGCACCCGGTCGGCGACCTGTTGCTAAAAGGCATCGCCGTGCGCCTCAAGGAACAGTTGCGTGACATCGATACCGTGGCGCGCCTGGGTGGCGACGAATTCATCATCCTGCTCCCCGGCCTGCAGCAATCCAGTGACGCCGACAACATCGCGACCAAGCTGCTCAATTGCTTCAGCGCCCCCTTCCAGGCCGGCGTGCACGAGTTTTTCATCAGTGCCAGCATTGGCACCAGCCTCTACCCCAAAGACGGCTGTGACGTCGCCACCCTGGTCAAGAACGCCGACGCGGCGATGTATCGCTCCAAAGCCAAGGGGCGCAATCGGGTCGAAAGCTACACCCGCGACCTCACCGCCCAAGCCAGCGAGCGCGTCGCGCTGGAGCACGAACTGCGACGCGCCATCGAGCGTAACGAGTTGTTCCTGCACTATCAGCCAAAGATCAGCCTGGAAGACCATCGTCTGGTTGGCGCCGAAGCGCTCATTCGCTGGCGCCACCCGACCTTCGGCGATGTGCCGCCGGAGCACTTCATTCCCCTGGCCGAAGAAAACGGCATGATCCTGCAGATCGGCGACTGGGTACTCGAGACCGCCTGCCGGCAGATGTACGAATGGAACCAGGTCTATGAATGCCTCGGCCCACTGTCGGTCAACCTCGCCGGCGCGCAACTGCGCCAGCCGAACCTGCTCGGCCGCATCGAACAACTGCTCAAGGACAACGGCCTCAGACCGGATCTTCTGCAACTTGAAATTACCGAAAACTTCATCATGAGCCAGGCCGAAGAAGCGCTGGCGGTGCTGCACCAACTCAAACACCTGGGCGTGCAACTGGCGATCGACGACTTCGGCACCGGCTACTCGTCCCTGAGCTACCTCAAACGCCTGCCGCTGGACATCCTCAAGATCGACCAGTCCTTCGTCCGCGGCCTGCCGGACGATCCCCACGACGCGGCCATCGTTCGCGCCATTATCGCCTTGGGGCGCAGCATGCAATTCACGGTGATTGCCGAGGGCGTAGAGACCCTCGCGCAGCAACAATTCCTGGCCGCGGAAGGCTGTGAACAGATCCAGGGCTACATCGTCAGCCTGCCCCTGCCACCGGCCGAATTCGCCGCGACGTTTCTTCGTACAGCCAAATTGGATTTTTCGGATAGCACAGCCGAGAAACCATCGCTATAATCCGCGACCTACTGAGGGCCTATAGCTCAGTTGGTTAGAGCAGAGGACTCATAATCCTTTGGTCCACGGTTCTTATGTGGTATGAATGTAGGTGTGGCATTTAAACCTCATTTTTGGTAGTTTTGCATCACCTCAGCGCCACTGTAGCTCAATTGGTTAGAGCAACCGACTCATAATCGGTGGGTCGCGGGTTCGATTCCCGCCGGTGGCCCCACTTCCTTGTATATCAAGCACTTAACGAGCACTGAAAAATTCCTCTGACCTCCCAGTCGGAGTTTTTTGCGTGCTAAAAAATCGTCAAATCAAGACTTTTGCTTGACATGCCAAGTGCAACACCCAAAGCTATATGGGTGTTGTATTTGGAAATGCGTTCGTGAAAAATTTCATCTTGGTCGAGGCACCGCTCACAAGCGAAGCTAAACACCTATTGCTTCACCTTGACCCGGATATGCCCGACGAGCTGCGGGAATTCAAGCCTTTTACCCACTACACCATCTGGCTGGCACGTAGGGGTTATGCCCCCAACACGGCGAAGCTTTATGCCGAGCACGTGGGGCGGTTTGTGGATTACGTGTATGAAGCATCAAAAACCCAGTTCGCGGCGGATGTCGACGTCACAATTGAGACCGTCATCAACAGCTACCAGGCGTATCTGCTGTTCGGTAAGGGCGCTGCGAACCCGATAGCATTGAAATTGGCTGACAGCCTAGGCAAGGAGAAGCTCACAGGCCAAAACTCCCTAGCGCAGACCATCGAATCGTCGATTAAATGGTTTCTTGATGTATCGGAAACTAAGAACAGAATAGCGCCAGACCAGTTATTCAGCGCGTTCTACACAAAGCGAGCTGAGTACCGCAGCCAGTATGAGATTTCGGCGCACAAGGCCAATTCTTGGTTGGCCGCAGTCATTCGTGACTCGATTAAGTCGGTGATGCCTAAGCGCAAGGGAGACAAACTATTTCCCCAGGCAGCACGCAGGGACAGGAAGAACGACCAAAAACCGTTCAAGACGGTAGCATTTCCCATCGAACGATCCGTGGATCTCATCAGGCAGGCAAAGCCAGCTAAGTCCAAAACTTTCTATAGAGACATGACCCTCTATTCCCTACTCGCGGCGACAGGTGCTCGTTCGAGCGAGGCTTTGCAGGTGAGGATGCCCGATATCGACGATGATGAGTTCGCAGTTTTCCTCCGCGACCCTTTTGCACGCAAAACGCCTGGAATTACAGAGGATGAATACCAGTTCCTCGCCTGGAAGGGACGGGTGACCGAAATGACGTTCATGATCGAACCCTTTGCCGGGATGTTCTGGGAAAACCTTGAGAAGTATTTGACCCGTGAGTACAACTCGAGCGTCGACCATGACTTCCTCTTTCAAAACCTCGATGGCAGGCCATTCTTCGCTAGCGACCGAAGCAGTCGAGACAAAACCTTCAAGAGCTACGCCCAAAAAGCAGGGGTAGAGGACGTTACAGGCATTAGCGCTCACTCGCTGCGACATATGTACGGAACCTACACTCTTAATTACTTGCCAGTTCCCGGACAGAGCATTCCAGGACTGCCTCTAGCTTATGTAAAAATCCTGATGGGTCACGCTAGTGCTTCTTCTACCATGAAGTACGCCAAGCACGACACTGACATAATTGAAGCCTATATCCAACACGCCAATCAGTACGTATCACAACGTGGTGAAGCATCTTTCAGGACGATTCGAGCAGACTTCCACTTCCGCCAGCTAGAGTTACTCGAGGAAGAAGCCAAGCGTATTGAAGGAGAAAAGAATGATTAATCTCACCAAAGATGTTCTCATTATCAAGTCAGGAGAGGACTTGGAGAGGTCGATCAAAGAGGCTATTGCCAATGCTAAAGCATGTGTTTCCAAGGCGCTTTTTGAGTCCAAATACATCGCTCCTAGCAAAATCTCAAGCGGCTCCGTGAATGAGTATTACCAGGCCTCCGTCCTACGTTTCTTTAATGACCATCTGGATCCGGCTAACGCTCCGGTATACGATGAAGATTGGGTGCACAACATCCATACTTGCACAAAGAAAACTCCAGAAGCAAGCATTGCCAAGCAGGTTGTGCCGAAGACTGCACATGGCTGGATTAACAAGTCCTCTCTGGAGAGGCTTGCTAAAGATTCAATATTGATTTTGCATTTTCTCTGGCAGGAAAAAGCCGTACTTCTTCCGTTAGATACCAAGAAGCCCACTGGCAGCAACGAAACTAAGAAGAAGCATTTCGAGTTTGCTGCAGCTGACTACACTGAAGTTCTCGCCTTGGTCAGCAAGCCTTTCGTGCCTCATGTCACATACGAGAACATTCTTGATATAACTACTGTTATGAAACCGAGTGCCATCAAGAATTTCGAGTGGTATGCGTGGCGGATGATTCGCGCCACCGACTGGCACCAAATTGAAGACATCAGGCCGGTTGACATCTCTGATCTTATTGAACATCTAATTAAAACACGCCGTGGCGAAATCGACTGGTTCATGTATCCAATTGCCCCTGCGGCTTTTCTGAGCTACGTCCAGAAGCTATACCCTGAAAGGTGCCAGCAAGCCACTACACCCCCCAAAAATGATAAGACAGCCAGTAAAAAGGCATTAATCTCTGGTGAATTCAACATCCCTGCTGAACACCAAAAAAGCGTCGATCTCTGGTTGAAATATCAAGGCAAGTTTATTCAACTGCTAAAAACCAAAGGGATGAAGACGTTTAGGCGCTATGAAAGCAGCTTCACGGTGTTCAACACGTTCCTATTTAGTGAATATCCTGGAAGAACTGGTCTGCTTCCACCAGGGCCTCGAGATCTCAATCGTACACACATCGAAGGAGACGGCCAGGTTGGTTTTCTCAGTTATCTTCGCAAGGGGCGGTCGGGCACAGCCGTTCAAAAGTCCCTGTATCACCTGGAAGCTTTGTTTGACTACCTGATAGTCAACTCTAGCGCCGATGAGGAATTATCTGGCTTCGTTAATCCGATTTCCCACATCGATTATCCAATTGTAAGCAGAAGCTCTGGCACCAACAAGCCAGCTTTCGAATCTGAGCACTTTCCCATTCTGCTGCAATACTGTTACGCAATTGAATCTTTCTCAACGCACCTTGCCGACAGGGTTTATGAAGAGCAGATCAATCTATATGACAAAAAATTCAGGGCAGATATACCCACAAAGAACTGGAACGAAGCCCAGAAAGTTATTCAAACTGAAAAGCTCGGATATGTACCGGTTGTTTTCTATCGCAACCCAGAATTTGACGTCAGCCAACCAAAGTCAGACATTAACCGCCCGATGAAATATGAAGCTCTACACCTTCTCCCTAGGTTCGTAGTGCCTATTATCGAACACAGTGTCGAAAGGAATGGACAATGGGTTTTCTATCCCCAACTGAACTACATTCGACACAACATCGTCGCGCTGGAAACCGGCGTTCGAAGCATTCACATTCGGTGGCTGGAAAAACTCACCTATGATATGCACATTGATCGATCTAGACCGCTACCGCCTCTTTGTAAGTTGCGAATCAATACAGACAAGGCAAATGGCGCTTGGGATTCTACTGTTTCGAGAAATGTAATTTATGTTTTAGACCGCCAAAAAGCCATGATTAAATGGTTCAACGATCCGTCAATGGATGTCCCGGTTTGGTACGACTACCATGAAGAAAGCCCATTTGGTATAATCACCTCCCTGTTCCCTAAGGGCGAAACTCCTGGTGTACTGACAGGAGAAGCCTATGGCAAATACTTCAAGAGGCTCGTCTATTCTTTTGATTTGTTCTGCCGATTCCAGCTGGGAATTAATACTACTAACGCTATGCCAGAAGCTGTGGGTGACCTAGAGTCAATTGATGCGCCTCTCGATTACTTGGCGGCACTGAAACTCGAAGCACAGGCCTGTAAGCTCATCGAGCATACTCCGCACTCTTGTCGAGTTTCAGTGGTGTCCGAGTACATCAGGGTATTGCCGCCACATATCATAGGCGCGTTCATCACGGGGCAAGCCACTGAAGAACACGTCATGTATTACGCGAAAGTCGACCCTGCATACCTGAAATCGGTGGCTCAGTTTCAGAAGATGAGTGTCGAGCAGGGCTGGCTCATTGATCGTCCAGCAATGTCCAATATTAAAGCCGAAGATGTTTCCTCAAAGCTCCAGCAGGCTTTCCGTCGAGATAAGGAAAAGTCTCTGATTGATTTCGGCGCCATCTCCTTTGACCGCGAGATGAAGGACGATGTCGTGTCTGGCGTCAGGGCCGCAAAACAGCGCCCAATTGATTCGCTGGCTTTCATGCCCACTCACATCTGTCCGTTCGGCAATCACTGTCCAGCGGACGTGGTGAAAGACTTGGGTGCCATCCCTGGACTGAGTACGCCATGCGGTGGTTGCTACTACTCAGTCAAAACTGTCGACCATCTGCCTAGGATTCACGGCCATATCCGAGCTTTAACTGATGAATGCAGCGAGCTAGAGGCGTACATCGCGGAGGCCAAAAGGAATGGTGCATCGCTAGAAAGCCTTGTACAGAAAGCCAACCGTCGCAAATTCCTGGCTACGGAGATCATCTCTTGGAGCGTCACAGCACACTGTCTCGAACAAATGTATAGCGAGATTAAAACGCGTGAAAGCTTCTTGGTAGAGAAGCCTGAAATCGTGTCAGAACATCTCGAACGTCTGGAGCTGAAAGAGCACTCGCTCTCCAATCTCATCGCCCGTACTGCGGAAGCCAAGTCACATGCAGAGTATTTCACTCCACAGTTGAACCAGCAGCTCAAGGTTGCTAGGAACAAGCTCCTAGCGTTCACCGGAGACTTCAACCGCATGCTGGAAGAAGCCCCGACTGGTTTCACCTTAATCGATGAATTCAGGGGGCTGATTCGATCTACCTGTGAAGTCCTCGGCATTTCGCTGCATGACCTGAGCGATGCAATGACCAAGCCCATGGCTCTGAATCGCCCTGACTCGATTCTTAAGCTAATTTCGAGCCCTGGGAGTGTCCCGGCATGAGCAAGGGTGCAAAACCTGGCCAAAATCGCTTTGCAGGCTCCCAAAAGAGGAATCGCGAGTTCAGGATCAGCCGGATAAAGGATGAAGTTGTCCCGAGACTGAAGACGTTCGTGGGGAAGACATCTTTTGACGGCATTACCCCTTTTTCCAGATTTTGTGCGGAGCTCTATAACGCCGACCTGCCCGTGAACGAGAAGAAAATTGGCTATCGCACACTCGTTCAAAGCACCGATTATTGGGCACTGATCGGCCCACTGTTCCACAGATACTGGGACTCCGGCAGCAACATGGAATCCACGAAGAACAAGCTAGTGGAGAAGCTATCAGCGCGTCGGGCAGATGGGCTCCAAGCAGAGACAGAAAGGCTGAAGAAAGAGATAGAGGCTCTCAGATCAGCGCTTCGTACTCATGGGGTCACCCTGGCCCCCATTCCGGACTCAAAGCATAGCGATCAGGCCTTCATGGCGAAGTTTGATAAGACCTGCCGCGCCCTTATGCTGGTGCTCAAAGCGAGCGACGGCATGTTCGATGTTGACTTGAAGGCCGGGAAAATCACCTGCACGTTTGATGATCTCGAACCTGCTGAGGGCCTTGTACCAAAAGAGATTGCTGAACCCTTCGTCCTTTGGATGAAAGCCAAGGAAAGCAAAAATGGCGACCAGTGATCTAAAGCGCTCTCCGTACGACCGCTACAGGGACTATGTGCTGCAGTTGGAACAGGCTGGGAAAAAATTTCCTGTGAATCAGTTTGGCGCCGTCAACTTCAGCAAAATCGCTGATGAATGTGGCAATCGCAGGCAGTGGTTTTCTGAAAGCGCCAAGAAGGTCTTTTGCCCCCAGGGCCACACCTTGGAGCAAGTAATCGCGAAGGACATTCGCCGCATAGGCAGCGAGGTTGTTGCGACCAAAGACCCTGATTCTCTGGCGGTTGATGTGGCAGATTCGAAAAGTCGCGAAGCGAATCGGCTGCGAGTAATGCTTGAGCAAAAGTCGAAGGAAAACGAACTGCTCCGCGAGCAAGTTGAGCGACTCTCTGCCGAGCTACGGTTGCTTCGGACATCTGCGCAAGAAATCAGTAGCCAGCAGGACTTGATGATCGACTCCGGGCGGTCATTCATCCTATGAGCAATCTGTCGAACATAATCCAGGTGAGCTCGGTGAAGCCAGGCAGTTTTGGCGGGGCAGTTTTCTCCGGACGCATCATTGGCCAAAACAAAATCTACACATGCAGAGCCAGCTATAAAGTCATCACTCGCATACCTCAACCCGGTGAATGCTGGCAGTTCAAAGGCTCGATCACAGGGCATGATCAGTACAGGGATTTCGTTCTGATCGAAAGCTGCCACATCGTAAACCTGCCCATAGCGGCATATGTGGAACGATTGCTGATAAAGCATCCTGCATTTCGCGGGCTGTCATTCGGCAAAGCGAAAGTCTCGAAACTGGTCAGGGCATTTGGCGCAGAAAACCTTGCTCAGGCATTGACTGCAGGCAGAGTCAGTCACCTGGCGGAATTGATTAATCCTGATCTCGCCCAAAAAGTCGTGGATGCCTGGAGGACACTGCAGGATGAGATTTCAACAATTGAATTTCTCATGGAGCACGACTTCGACCCTGGGCTCGCCAAAAGCATTCTCAAGGTTTGCCAGACGGACACGGTTGAGCGCCTGAAGCTTAATCCGTACAGCCTCATTGCGTTTCAAGGCATCCACCCGAACATGTGGAAAATCGTAGACGCCGCAGCAGCCAAGCTAGGCATACCTCGTGATGACCCACGCAGGCTGGCCGGCCTTGTGGAGAACTTGCTCTATGTGCGCTTGGATCAGGGTCATACCGCATACGAAATAGAAGAGCTAAAAGTCGCCCTGATGCAGAAGCTTCCATCCGCCAGACTGGTAGACCAAGCTATCGACTGCGCCCTACAAAGGCGTGCTGTATGCGTTAAGAAGCATCAAGGGACGACGCTTATCCAGCCACTGGGAGCGGCCCTTGTCGAAAGTAACCTTGAGCAGCGTGTCGCTAGTCTACTGTCCGCTCAGGCCTCGTTGCTCCACGGTTCTGCGCAAGAACTGAAGGAAGCGATTGAAGATTACTGCGCACACGGTGAGAGCGTGCCTGGACACTCACTCACCCCAGACCAGAAAAGCGCAGTGCTGATGGCGCTTACTAATCGCATCAGCACGCTGACTGGATTTGGCGGTACGGGCAAGACAACCGTGCTGAAAGCCATCGTTGATATAGCCTCTCAGCAGCGCCCTGTGCATGTCTTAGCACTGAGCGGAAAAGCCAAGGAACGCGCCAAGGAGTCTGTTGGCCGAGACACCTACACGATCCACAGCTTCTTGATCAAAATCAGCACTGCAAGCTCCGGGTTCAGCACTGGAGGCGACCCTCTGGTAATCATCGATGAATCCAGCATGGTAGACATCGCCTTGATGCTGAAACTGCTGAATGCCTTCGCGAAGAAAGAACTGTCCCTCTTGCTAGTAGGCGATACCGGTCAGCTATCACCGGTTGGTTATGGAATCTTCTTCCATGCACTGGCCAAATCGAAGGCGATACCGTCGACCCACCTGATCAAGGTTCACAGGTCAATCGGCAACAGCCACCTTCAGAACATCGCCATGAAGATTAGATCTGGTCATCTGGATACCCTGCCATTCTGGAATGGCGAGCGCGATGGGGTTTATCTAATCCCCTGCACAAACACGCAGGACATGCTGACACACCTCGCGAAGATCAAGCAGATCATCCCTGACGCTCAGATCCTGACGCCACACATGTCTGATCGCATGCCGGATTCTGGACACAAGATAAACAACTATCTGCAAAGCGCCCTCCAGCATACAGACGAGACGCTGGGCATTTGGATGGGCAAATATTGGCTGCGAGTTAACGACCCCGTCATCGTCACCCAGAATAGCTACGAGCATAATCTGTTCAACGGCAACACCGGGATCATGACTGGCGTCACGTCAATCGATGGCCAGACTTCAGGTGTATTCTTCTTCAATGGGTTCGAAGTCACCCTGTCCAGGATGGACTTGTTCGGGCTGGGAATGAAGCTTGCCTACGCCATTTCCATTCATAAGGCGCAAGGCAGCGAGTACGAGACGTCGATCCTTTGCACTCTGAGTCAAAGCGAATTTGTGGAACGAAGCATGCTGTACACAGCCGTCTCCCGATCTAAGCGGCTGGCTTTGATACTAAGCACGCAGAACATCATGCAGCAGGGGGTAGCTCGCCCAAACCGAAGCGACACCCTCTGTGTTGGCTTCTCGGTTTGAACACCAAACAGGTCGTTAGCCCTACAATATTGCGGGCAGGGCTTTCGCTTCAGGCGCCTTACCCTCCTTGTATGATCGCAGGATCCGCGCCCAATGCCTCAAGGTAGGAGAATGTCATTGAAGTTGCTCACAACGCTTTGGAGCGTCATCAGCCCCGACCGTCGCCCCGAGTGGGAGAAAGCGCGTGAACGCGAGTTCATCCTGGCGGCAAACTCCTTGAAGACCCTCAAGGTGACACCGGAGGGTGGGATGTCCATCGATCCCGAAGAGCTCCGCGATCAGATAGTCGCCTCACGTGAGCAATTGAAGCATCTTGTCCACAAACCAAGAGCGCCTAGCCAGCCATTCAAGGCCGTGGCAGACCTCCAGGTGGAACAGGAAGCGGAATCCTGCGTTGCCGCTTCAGTGGATGCCTTGGACTGTATTGAGGTAGTGGCCTGGCGTCGTATGGCTTCTGGATCGTCTGTGCGCTACGTATGCTTACAGTCACTCAAGACTGGTAAGTGCGCTGTTGCCTCTGCCAGCCTGTTTACGGGTGACGCACACAACCTACCGCCTTGGGTCGACGCTAATACAGACAGGCAGGTTGCAGACGCGTTACGCAGGTCAAAGCTGCAGTGGTTCGGAACCGTGGGTGAAGCCATGGACAGCTGGGACAGCAACCTGTGACAAGCCCTGGAGATGGCGTGATGAGAGTGCGATTGATCAGGCATGCGGAAAGTGAGGCGAACGCCGGCTTGGCCACTACGAGTCCCCACACAATACCGCTCACTGAGTACGGTAATCTTCAAGCGTGGACACTTGCTGACAGCATCACCTCGCCTCCCGACCTCGTCGTCTCATCACCATTTGAACGTGCCTTCCACACAGCACAGCCTACCGCGTTGCGCTTCCCGGATGCCTCGGTGGAAATTTGGGCAGTGGAGGAGTTTACGTACCTGAGCCCAGGTAGGTTCCTCGGCACCACTCAGTCAGAGCGAAAGCCGATTGCCGAGGCTTATTGGCTTACAGCAGATAAGAAGGGTGTAGACGGCCCAGGAGCTGAGTCGTTTGCGCAGTTGCTTGATCGTGCGCAGAGCATGCTTGATCGACTTGCCTGCCTCGATGTTGAGCAGGCGTTTGTTTTTAGCCACGGGCAATTTATTCGCGCCGTAGCTTGGCTCATCAGGCATGGTGAAGCAGCAGGTGACCCTGAACGAATGCGTGAATTTCGCAGGCTTGATACGCAAGAGCCGCTGGCGAATTGTGCTGGTTATGACATGGCTCTGAGGGATGGGCGTTGGTTCATTGACTACCAGCTAAGCCCGGATGGGAAAGTGAGGTTCATCGACCAGTTCTGCACTGATCAGTCTGTAGGGCCTCTACCACTTACTCCTTTTACACGGGAGATTCGGGATGGTATGAAGCACCTGAAGAAACTGATCACTTAGTGTCATGGCGGGGACGGCTGTCGTAAACCTAGCCCTCGCGGGTTCGCGCGAGAATTAATGTCACTCTTCAGTGATGGGTTGGGCCCCTCGAGCCCCAGGACGGTGGATTTTCAACGATATCAATCGATGTGCTGAGCTCGTATTGCATGTGCTTAAAGACTGTATCGAGGCTCGGATAGGCTTTCGATTCTCTGAGCTTGTTGATCAGATCTAGTAGTTCCCGACCCTGGGCTACAGGCATCTGAATGTCGCAATACACGGTGTCGTCGTTCTCTTCCATACCAGACTCAAGCTTGCGAAGTTCATCGTGGGTCATTTCAGCGCCCTCCGGGTTGGTTTGAAGCTAGGCAGCGGTGATGGCGTGCCGCCGTCGGCGGAGGGCTGTCGTGAACCGAGCCGTGGCAAGCCACGTCTCGGCCCTACGGGCTACCATCCCGCACGCCTGCGCGCTCCGCTTGCACGATTTCCGGGATCACCTCTAATCAGGGGACAAAAGCGAGCAGAAGCAGTGGAGCACATGGGTCAGTTTTCGGTCAGCGGCAACAATAAGCGGGACTGATGCATTTGATTACTGCTTTAGAGTAGAGTGCCTACTCTAGTCGGCCTGCGGATCAAGTTACGCTGGATAGCTGATAGCTTCGCTACACGCTGCTTCAAACTGGCCTAAAACTTACGCAAACAACCATCACCGCAGCAGACAGGGTTAATAATTAACCACAATTTCGTACGTTTCGCCGTAGAGCGTGAAAGATGTAGCAGAAGATTTTTTGACTTCGTTCCACTGTGTTGTCATTCGACCGTATAGCCCCATATCCTTGTAATTTTTATAGCCGCAGTCTTCCCAATGGATGTCTATAATTGCGTAGTTGGGCCTGCTATTTATTAGCTGTACCGTTATTTCCTCTCTATCAATTTTTAGTGAGCCATTAATCTTAGCGCTTACTACTCCATTGAAAGTGGCGGTATCAGTGTCATCTGTCAAATCTCGTATTGCTGATAGAACAACGGATGTGCTGTTGGAAGAGGTGAGTAGGTCGAGCTTTGGCATGTGAGTTATCCCTGAACTGAACACGGTGAGCTGGCTATCACAGGGGCATCCCAGTACCGCTGGATACTCGTGATAGGTGCTCAGAATAAGGGCTGCGTCTAGCGATGGCAAACGGCTTTCTTGTGGCAATCTGCGAAAGCTAGGCACAAGCTCGTAGAGAACACAAGACATTGGGAGCAGGCTCAGCGACTGAGAGCAATCATCCAGGCAACCTGCAATGCCGGTTCTACTACCTCAGAACACAGCCCGCAACAAACTGCACTATGGGTGGCCTGGGCATCAGCCCAAGCGAACCAGCTTGATCCTCTTCACTCAGATACCTCATCAGTCACTTCGCTCACCGTCGCCATCGAGAGCTGGTTCAACGGATATGGAATGATGCGCGCGGAAAAGACTGGTGGTCAGAATTAAAGAACGCGTAGGAATGAGCCAGATAGTTGTGGATTAGGATTCGCAGGAGGCTTTAACTGGAAAGCATCTAGGTAAGCTTGCAATAGGACTACCAATCGGGCTCTGGCTCAGTACCCAAATGAATCGACATAACTAGCGCACGCCGGTAATGCAGAGGGGTGGCGTTTAGCTCCAGGGACAGAAGTCGGTCGGCCACACCGGCCAAGGTATCCACCCGCTCGCGAGGCACTGCTATATACGCAACCAACCGTGTCCCGCTAACCGTCATAGACCCAATTCCTTTGGGAGGATTGATGTCCTGCGTCAATCGCGGGTCTGCGTAGAGCTGGCACTCGACATCCGGGTATTTGAATTTCTCCGGGTAGAGCATTTCGCCTTTCAGCGTGAGGATCATATGTTCATTATAATGACCTTCGTTAGCCCTCGAAAAATTGGGCAGGGCTAAACTGAACGACCATGTAAAATCCCACCCGGACAGCTTGACTTGATAGAGGACACGTTGCGTTACGAGCCGGGGCCGGCCTCGTCGAGTTTTAGACTTGTGCTGGGTTTTATGGGTCATAGCGACCTCCCCAAACAAACGGCAGTCGGCCTAGTGAAAAGGATTAGCTGACTCTTGGCTGACATCAAAGCATAGTCGTAGTGAACGTTGGACTACAGCCCCTCAAGATAATACACACCTGGTGGTTTCAACCACGACATGGGCTGGTGTTTGACGGGTTGATCCGTCGCTTTGCCGAAGGCTCGAATGACACCGCCAGAGCCGACGGGCACATTGAATGTCGCATTTGCGCGGAATTAGTGATGGACAGAGGCGCTGCTTAGCCCAAGCTACGGCACACGCCGTGCTCTGAGCCCTTTTGACGATTTGATAAGGAAGTGATGAACAGGGTTGGGGTTCATCGACGGAAATTGCATCCTTCCTTGGCGGCTGTAGGAGGGCACGGTGTAGGTGGGCAAAGTTAATGGCCTTTTGGCTTAAGTTAATAGCTCGCTGCCCTATAGACAAACCCTGGTTGCCCGAATGGTATGCCGGGGTTTTCTTTTGGCTGCTGCCAGCATTGCCAATTGATAGACTGCCGTGATTTGGCATCTGTGCCGTACCAGCTGTACTCAAAGGAATTCACATGTCCGCGCTCACTGCCCTGCTCAACACTTATCGCACCGCCTCAGTCAGCGAACGCGAGAAGGGCACCTACTTTGAAGAGCTAATTTGCACCTACCTGCGCAATGAGGCGACTTACCGCGACCTGTACACGCAGGTGTGGACGTATTCCGACTGGGCGAAGGAGCACGGGCTAGATGGTCGTGATACTGGCATCGACCTCGTAGCCAAAACCCATGGCACGGGCGAAATCCATGCCATCCAATGCAAGTTTTACGCAGACAATTACCGTGTTCAAAGAAATGACGTCAACAGCTTCTTAGCTGCTTCGGGCCAAAAACCTTTTGAGCATCGAGTCATCGTAACCACTACCAACAACTGGAACGAACACGCCGCCGATGCCTTGCAAAACCAGCAACCGCCAATTAGCAAAATTGATCGGCAAGATCTGGAAAACAGCCAGATTGACTGGGCTCGTTATCAGCCGAATCAGACAGTAGCCTTCAAAGCCAAGAAGGAACTGCGCGATCACCAGAAACGTGCTCTGTTATCCGTCGCCAACGGTCTGCAAAACGCCGAACGAGGCAAGCTAATCATGGCCTGCGGTACGGGTAAAACCTTCACCAGCTTGAAGATTGCAGAACAGTTGGCTGGCGCGGGCAAGCGAGTGCTTTTTTTGGTGCCTAGCCTTTCGCTGCTGTCTCAAACCCTTACTGAGTGGACGCAAGAGAGCGAAACTCCGTTGCACAGCTTTGCTGTTTGCTCCGACAGCGACGTAGGTAAGAAGCGTAAGAAAGACGATGATGCTGTGCAAACCTTTACCCACGAGCTGCGTTATCCGGCTACCACCGAGCCAGGCAAGCTGGCAGCAGAAATGCTCAAGCGTCACGACGACCAACACATGAGCGTCGTATTCAGCACCTACCATTCTATTGGTGTGATCAATGATGCCCAGCACATGTATGGTCTTGGCGACTTTGATTTGATCATCTGCGACGAAGCCCACCGCACCACTGGGGCGACCTTTGGTGATGATGACGAAAGCGCCTTCGTTAAAGTCCACAGTGCCGATTTTATCCGCAGCTCTAAGCGCCTCTACATGACTGCTACGCCGCGAATTTATGGCGAGGTGGCCAAGGCAAGCGCGGAAAAAGATAATGTCGCCCTGTGCTCCATGGATGACATAGCCCTGTACGGCAAAGAGCTGTTCGTGATCACCTTCAGCGAGGCTGTAAAGGCTGAGCTATTGGTCGATTACAAAGTGCTCGTGCTGGCCATGGATGAAAAGCACATCAGCAGCCGTCTGCAAAAACTGCTGGCCGATGATGACAATCAAATTAAGCTGGAAGACGCCGCCAAAATCATCGGCTGCTGGAAGGCCCTGAGCAAACAAGACACCCGCGAAGACCTCATAGACGACGGCGACCCCATGCGACGTGCCGTGGCTTTCTGCCAGGTGATCGAATACCAGAAGTTCGCCAGAACCCACAAGGTTAGCTCCAAGAACATAGCCAGCATGTTCGATCAGGTAGTCGAAGCGTACAAAGCCGGTAATCCAGATAACACCGACACTGCCGCCACGCTGATCTGCGAAGCCTCCCATGTGGATGGCGGCATGACCGCCAGCCAGAAAGAGGCTGAGCTCGACTGGCTCAAGTCCGAGGTACCCGACAATACCTGCCGCATCCTCAGTAACGTGCGCTGCCTGTCTGAGGGCGTGGACGTGCCCGCCCTGGACGCCGTGCTGTTCCTCACCCCGCGCAACTCCCAGGTAGACGTTGTGCAATCGGTTGGCCGCGTCATGCGCAAGGCCGAAGGCAAGAAGCGCGGATATGTGATTTTACCGGTTGTCATCCCTGCTGGTATGGCACCCGAGGAAGCGCTAAACGACAACAAGACCTACAAGGTCGTCTGGCAAGTGTTGCAGGCCCTGCGCTCACACGATGACCGCTTCGACGCCATGGTCAACAAGCTCGACTTAATCGGCAGCGACCCGGCCAAGATGGAAATCATCGCCGTCACCGAGAAACTCAATAAAAAATCCGACCGCAGCAACACAGGTAAAGATAATGGCAAGGACACCTATGGCATCGGCACAGGCGGTGGTAAACATGACCACGGCCCCGCACCTGAACAGTTCGGCCTAGAGTTTGAAATTGGCGAAATCGAGCGCGCCATCTATGCCAAAGTGGTGCAAAAGTGCGGCAACCGCAGCCATTGGGAAGACTGGGCCAAGGACATCGCCAAAATTGCCCGCACCCATATCACTCGCATCACCAGCATAATTGAAGACGAAGCCAACACCCGCGAGCGCGAAGCCTTCTTTAGCTTTGCCGGCGAGCTGCGTGATGACCTAAACGACAGCATCGGCGACAGCGAGGTGATCGAAATGCTGGCCCAGCACCTAATCACCAAGCCGGTGTTTGACGCACTGTTTGAGGGTTACAGCTTCGCCAATAACAACCCCATGTCCTGCGCCATGCAAAACGTTCTAAACGTCCTGGAAGAGCATCACCTGGACAAAGAAGCCGACACCCTCCAACGCTTTTACGACAGCGTGAAAATGCGCGCCGACGGTATCGACAACGCCGAAGGCAAACAGAAAATCATCGTCGAGCTGTACGAAAAATTCTTCCGTAAGGCCTTCCCACGCATGACCGAGCGCCTGGGAATCGTGTACACCCCTGTTCAAGTGGTGGATTTCATCATCCACAGCGTAAACGACATTCTGCAAAGCGAGTTCGGCCAGACCTTGGGCAGCGATGGTGTGCATATCATCGACCCATTCACCGGTACCGGCACCTTCATCACCCGCTTACTGCAAAGCGGCCTGATCAGCAAGGAGCAGCTACAGAACAAATACCATGGACAAATCCACGCCAACGAAATTGTATTGCTGGCCTATTACATTGCCGCCATCAATATTGAGGCTGTGTACCACAGCATTGTCGGGGGCGAGTACCAGCCATTTGAAGGCATTTGCTTAACCGACACCTTCCAGCTCTATGAAAAAGACGATCTTGTCAGTGAGCTGCTGGTGGACAATAGCGCCCGCCGTACCCGCCAGAAAGCGCTGGATATTCGAGTGATCATTGGTAACCCGCCATATTCAGTTGGGCAGGCCAGCGAGAACGACAACAATTCTAATGTTGCCTATCCACTGCTCGACAGCCGTATTCGAGACACCTATGCAGCCCAGTCTAAAGCTACGCTCTCCAAGGGGCTATATGACAGTTACATCCGTGCCATTCGTTGGGCCTCTGACCGCATTGGTGACAGTGGTGTTATCGGCTTTGTAACCAACGCCGGTTTTACCGACTCAAACTCGGCAGACGGCTTGCGCAAGTGTTTGGCGGATGAGTTTTCCAGTATTTATGTGTTCCATTTACGCGGTAATCAACGGACATCTGGCGAGCTTTCCCGAAGAGAGGGAGGCAAGATATTCGGCAGCGGCAGCCGCGCCCCGATTGCCATTACGCTGCTGGTCAAGAACCCAGCCGCCAGGCAACACGGACAAATTCACTGGCACGATGTTGGCGACTACCTAAGCCAGACCGAGAAACTAGAAAAGATCAGCGCTTTTGCCAGTATTGCCGGTATTACCGCCGCACACGCTTGGCAGCCCGTCGTCCCCGACGAGCATGGCGATTGGGTGAACCAGCGCGACAACAGCTTTGGTGAATTTATTGTGCTGGGCGATAAGAAAGGAGATGCAAAGAAGGTTTTTGAAAACTTCTCGCAAGGGGTGCTCACAGCACGGGACGCTTGGTGCTTCAACGCTAGCAAGTCTTGTACAGCGTCCAACATGAACGGGATGATTGAGTTTTATAATGCAGAGGTAACGCGCTTTAACGTCGCGTATGCAGGCCTAGACAGGAAAGGCCGCGAATCTAAGGTGGAAGGTTTTATCAATACCGATCCAACGCAAATCAGTTGGTCGCACAACATCAAGCAGGAACTGGCTAAAGACCGTCGTTTAAACTTTGAGGCTTCCTGTTTGGTTCCTAGCCTCTACCGGCCCTTCACCAAGCAGTGGCTCTATTACAACCGCACTCTCAACGAAAGGGTCTATCAAATGCCGCGTATCTTCCCCGGAGATGGGGCGGATAATCGGATAATTATGGTTAAAGCAAGATGGTCAAATGGCCAGATTGCCCTCATTACTGATCGCGCTCCTGGGTTCACGCCTGATGGCGGAGAACAATGCTTCCCGCTTTACCTTTACGACAGTCCTGAAGATCAAGCCAAGGCCAGTAAGGCAGTTCCGAGCCTGTTTGACACCCCGGCACAGCCAAGTAACAGCCGCCGCGACGCCATCACCGATGAAGGTCTGGCGCACTTTAGCGCCGCTTATCCAAGCGAGGTCATCTGCAAGGAAGACCTGTTCTATTACGTCTACGGCCTGCTCCATTCGCCGGAGTACCGCGACAAGTATGCCGACAACCTCAGCAAAGAGTTGCCGCATATACCGGCCGTAAAAGCCGCTACTGACTTCTGGGCCTACTCCAAGGCAGGCCGTGCCCTGGCTGATATGCACTTGGGTTATGAAACCGTGCCCATGTACCCCGCCAACCTGCAAAGTAGCGCCAGTACCGACAGTGACTATCGCGTAACCAAGATGAAGTACGGCAAAAAGGGCAAAGACAAAGACCTCAGCATCTTGCACTACAACGCCAAGATCACCGTTACCGGCATCCCGCTGCAAGCGTACGACTACATCGTCAACGGCAAGCCCGCGCTGGATTGGGTCGTAGAACGCCAATGCGTTAGCATCCACAAAGACAGTGGCATCACCAACGACGCCAACGACTGGGCCACCGAAACCATGGGCAACCCACGCTACCCGCTGGAACTGTTCCTACGCGTGGTCACGGTTAGCCTAGAAACCATGAAGATCGTGGACTCCCTCCCTCCCCTCGATATTTGATTTGTATTTGTCACCGGCTATTGGACATGGCCGGTGACATTCTTCAGGTTGAAACCCCATCACTTCCCAGCCGTAATGTTGTAGAGCAAAACTGAATCGCGCTGTTCGACCAGGACATGCTCAATCGCAGCATGACGCATTTCGTAGTTATGCCTCTGAAATCTCCTGCTGCGAAGCGGGAAGCGATGAGTTTCCAACCCTCAGCAGCGAAAACCGATGGGCTATGGCAGGTGCTACGGAACTGTGATTAGGCCGCCAGCGCCGACCCGTTGATATGGTAGGCCCAGCACCACAGCCTGGAGTTGTCTGCTATCGAGTTCGACCTCCGAACCGGTTCTGATCGTTTCGAAACGAATCAGTGGGTGACAAGGTTTTGAAACTCCAGTATCCGTAACTTCCTAAATCTGGTGATGCGTTTGCGCCACAGGAATCTGGTTATCGCAGTGCACGGCGTCATCGTCGTCTCGTTCCGCGTCTCTTCTCCGTACGCATCAATCTAGATTGGGCTTATTGCTTGCAGCACTGTGCGCTTCCAAGTGCCGCATCTCTGCTTCCCATTCTGCCAAGAATTGCTTCCAGTCCGTGGCATATAGCCCATCTATCAACAGGGTCGATCCGATGCTCGCCTGAATGAAACGTTCTCTCCAGGGCTGGGGGATATTCAGCTCGAGGACTATATCGATGCCGGAGTGATGACGCTCCACCGGTACGGAATCACGAGCCTCAACGAGCTCGAGTGGCCAATCGGTAGGGGGCATACCGTTTCGCTCCTGATCGTCGAGGCCGTCAAGGATGTTTAAGGTATTGGATGCCTTCGGATCAACTGGAGGAAGACTGGCAAGCACCCAGAGTGCCTTTCGCCTAGTGGGCTCTAGCTGCCAAAGTTCATCGTGAGTCATTTCAGCGCCCTTCGTCGAGAACTTCGAGTGAGGCCAACAACTTCTCAAGCTCTGGTAAGTTCGCCGCCTTCAAAATGTCGTACTCTCCCCGGCTGCTCAGCATGTAGACATCACGAGCCTTCTTGATTCGTTCCAGCTGCGGCACAATTTTCCCAGACGTCATTCCCAGAAAATCATTAATGTCAGCCCGTGTTTGGGGAATCTTGTACCCCTTGGACGCACTGGTGATGATCACATCGGAATCGCGAAGCTTTGCAATCCCGCTTGACTTGATTTTCTGGTCGCTGAGATCGCCGAATCCACGATCAGCCAAATGACTTTTGATGTCACCCATAGTCACATAATCCTTACTGACAAACCCACTTTGAAACCGAAGGTAGTCAAGGATACAGAGCTGCAAGCGCTCATCTTCGTCAGGATGCTTGCCAACCTTATCGATGAACCGAACCGTCTGCCTAAGTGCCTCCTGATGCACTCGATAATCTGCGTACTGAGTATCGTCGACAGGAGCAGCAAGCAGCGATTGATATTTCGGAGGCCACTCAAGGAGACCTAGAGTCAGATCACGCAATATCCTTTTATATGTTTTAACAACCTCCTCACTAGCCTTTCCCTCATAGATCTGGGCGACTGAACCGGCGAAAAAGTCTGCTACCTGTATGAGGACATCGTCTTTGCTGCTTTTGGTCTGAAAGGATTGATCATCGCCGAAAAGATCATCGACGTAACGGGCCTGAACATAGGCTTTTAGACTCTCTTGAAACTCTGCACCACCATGTTCATCGACTGTCATCTGCAGGTTCTGGCAGTTACTGAAGAGTCGCTCATAGAGCAGGCCGTTGACGTTCTTGATAAAGGACTTTTTGAACTGTAGCCCTCCATCCCTGTACACCCGCGACTTGTCGACGACCGTAAAGTAGAGCTTCAAAGGAAGCTCTGCCAGGTCACTCAGAATGCGAACACGTCGCTCTGTGTCCTTGACCTTAACTTTGCTGGATTTGATCTCGCCCGTCTGGAAGTGCCGCATCCGCAGCGCCTCAGCAAGCTCATAAGCTCTTTCCAGACCGCTTTCAGAAACAATCACTGAGCACACGACAAAAAATCCAGAGCTACCTTGCTTTGAGGTTTCTAGATCATGATTTCCGGATTCGTCGACAAACGCATAAGTCCTTTCCAACCCAGATGCTCCTTCATGCCTTGGGAGGCTTTTCTTAGCCATTGATCCACTTTAACCCACCTCGACCCGAGCATGGCGCGAATTAAGGCCAGATGCCACCAGGCATAATTCGCGTAGCAGTGTCATTTGCCCTCCTTTCTCTGCGAGTGTTTAGATCGTCTAGGTGCTGTCGGGAAAACCAAGATCAGCACCGGTTCCTTTGGGTGAGCAGGGACTACTTTTTTCATGCTGCGCTATGCTGAATTTTCTCTATGGAGTCTACGTAAATGCCCGCTGAATACTCGTTGTCGGACGTGCTGGAAAGGATGGATCAAAACCAGCTCGACCTGGAGGCAGCCCTGATGGAACTGACCCTCCAGGTAGAGGCGCAAGGCCTAGCGGATGTGGGAGACAACGTTCGTGGCACCCTTGAAACCATCGGCGAGTACGCTGGCCACATCAAGCAGGGTCTAGCCTGGCTCAAAAAGCTCCCATGACCCAACCGCTCTTTGATTTTGATCTCAAACGCGTTTCGCTTGAGCATTACATCACTGGAAAAGCCGCCATCAATTTTCCCCATCCTGGTAGCACGACTGGTGGATGGCATTTTCTATCGTACTTCGACCGAGAGTCGGGCGTGGCGAAGGTGTCGTTAGCAGGCATCCATTACCCTGATACCATCGATTTTTTTGGCGACGCGGGCATCCTTGACGTGACCGACCAACTAGCGGAGCGCGGATGGCTTGTGGAAGGCACCAGGCTCTTCATGGCGGATCATTACAGAGCCGCTTCCGACATGGTCATCAAGTGGACACTAAGCGAGGCCCGGCGCTGCAATGTTGAGATCGATGAGTGGTTTCCTTCTGAAGCCGAAAGACAGCAGTTGCTTGCGATGTTGTATTTGGGAAAATCCAAGCTTTACGAGCTAGGTAGGCTGCAAAAAATGGAAGCTTGGCTAAGCTCGCATCAGGTCAATTAAGGTGGGCTGGTCAGGAAGACAACCTGCGTACTGTTTGTTGAATGAGAGCAACGGATATGCGCAAGAAATCTCAGTCATGGTTTGTCCCGCTCTTGATTCTTTTCGCTGTCCTATGGGCGATGGGTAAGAAAGATACGCCTCCAGATAAGGCTCAACCGACCACCCAGAACGCGCCGAATTCGCTAGTTTCAACTCTTCCTGCTCCTTCCCCGGCTCTGGCCTCGCCAATCGATCAGTATGTGAGCGCGGACAAGCTCAATATCAGGGATCAACCAGGCGGAAAGGTCATCTCTAAGTTGCAGCGAGGGGACAAGGTTCAGGTCTTCGAGAAGCGGAATGAATGGGTGCGCATAAGCATCGACGGTCAACCTGCAAAATGGCTTTCGTCCAAAAACCTTTGCAGCGGATCAAACTGCTACGTCGCTTCACAACCGACATCATCGCCTCCGCCATTACAACCAGCCCGCAGGCAGATTCCGGAGTACGGATCCTCCTGCCCTTGTTCTTCTGGAGCAGTTTGCATAGGGCCAAGAAGCGGTAGGTATTGCATTACTTAGGTGGAAACAAGCGCTACGGCGTTTGAACGATTATCGAATCTCACACGAGAACTCCCCTTTCCAGTCGACCGATAAGATCGGAGACAGCCTTCGTTTCCACCCTCGTCCCCATCATATCCAGAGGACGCTTCGAACCAAGCCCGCAAACCGGCGAGCTCATCCATTTTGTCGCAGCAGCGACATCGTCTTCGAATAGGGAAAGGGCCTGCTCAAAGACAGCTACCAATGCAACCAGGCGGTCGCTTTCTAGGGTGTTGAACCGTCCTACTTTCGTCCTACGCGCCAACATTGCGGGTGACATGCAAATAGCCTTGGAGATAACCCCCCGCTGCACCTGTAGAAGGCTCGCTATCCGGTCGAGGAATTCAAAAGGCAGTCCTTCGCGAATTAGGTCATGAAGCCTGGTACCGCGTGATGGCAGCCCGAGGGTCATCCAAATGCTCTGTGAGATCTGGGGCCCCGGTTGGTATTCCTTGATCGATGACAAAACTTCTCCTCCATCTGAAAAACCTATGGCTAAGCCGGGTGCGCCGGCCCGAAGCAGCGACCTTAAGAAAAATTCTTCATCACGCCATCTACTGCTAAGCCGTCCTTCCTGCGAAGAGAAGCACATTGCACTGTCATAAATTGTCTCAGCTGAATCAAGTCTTGATCTTGAAAATCGTCTAGTCTTGCCGGTATTTCTAGGACACCAATCTCATGCACGGAAGCAACCATGCACTCAAGATTCAGAGTAATTGAAACCACCACACTGGACGATGGGAGCAAGCGATACAGGGTCGTTGATCTTGTCGAGGGAGGCTCGGCTAGCAAGCATGGCGTGTTCGTAGTCAGGGCTGATGCGGAGGTTGTTTGCTCGCTATTGAATGCCGAGCATCCACGGGAGAGGAGCGTACGTTACGGCACCGCTTGACCCCGCTGATCTACTGGGGGCCAGAATGCCTAACGTCGAGTAACCGCCTGGCATTGTTCAACGTCTAGAGGATCGGAATGAATCCTCAATCTGACAGGGCGCTTTGTAACCGCCCCAGGTTCACCCGCTGGTACTCGTTGTCTCGGGTAACTCCGCATCACTAGGTTTTGACTTGAGATTGACGCGAGACTTAACCGAACGCAGCAGAACCACTCACGACATCAATAGGGCTTGATGAAGCTCAATAGTAGGAATCGTGACTTCAATACGCCTGCTTTCTAGCCAACCTCTTGTTTGGCTGACATCGAAAATCTGGCCCTGATCCATCAAGGCCAAGAGGAGCTCATCAGAGATACGTTAGCGTCCACAATCCGGACAATCCCTCTCTTCCCATGGGCCATGACACTGGATGCGCTCTGCGGCACCGACACAAATAAGACAATTCATCGCGACCACCAATTTATAGTTGTACCCGATCCGTCGTGGGCCGCTTGCGACGGGCGCTCACAGGCATTAGCGCGCGTGCTGATGAGCCTGGTGCTTGGTCGACTGAGAAGACCGAAAGAAAGTTCGGAGCGATGACGTTTTCGGTGCAAATAGGTCGTATCTACCGATCCTGCTAAGCACTGGCGGAAAACGGCAGCACTCCGAGCTCTTCGCCCTTGATCTTCTGAGTGCCGGCATTGGCCCGCAGGCGGTCGTAAAGGCTATCCGATCAAAAGCGATGGCGGAGCTTGTTATGACGACTACCCTTAGCCTGCTAGACGGATCGGGACACGGGAGCAGTTTTCCCGTTACGCCCGAAATCATTCAGTGAAAAATGGGAGGAATTCGAAGATGGATGAGCAAAAAATTCGAGAAGCTGCATATCGACTTTGGGAAAAAGATGGGAAGCCGCAAGGACAAGACCTTGAGCACTGGTTTACTGCTGAAAAAGCAGCCGGCGAAGAGGATTTTGATAGTCCAACCGCTGGCTCAACGCAAGGTAGCGAAGTTGACCCATCCCAAGCTGGCTCTTAGATGAAGATCAATGACTGGCAGATACCCATCGATAGCGCGCACCGCCGAATGCGCGCTATCCCCGTGACAGAACACTTACCTCTATAGCCCTTGGCGCTTTTAACCGTCCAGGTGGCTCCAAGTAGCATCGCGTGATCTTGCGTATTTGACAGCCTGGTGCTAAAGCCTGGGATAGCGGACAGCTTGGCAACGCCGAGGTGAAATAAGGCAGTCGGAATGAGCTTCTCAGAAGCATTTAAAGAAGACTAAGGGAATGACTCGTCAAGGTACAGCGCGTGGTGAAGATCTGATGCCGAGTCGGGCTTAAGCCCGGAGGAGCGGTAACCGACCCAGTGGAACAGGGAGGTCTGACCTCCTTTAAGCGTGCATCGGGAATATGATAAATCGCCGTTATTCGCAGTTCCGGGCGGTCAGTCGTCGTCGAGGGCAAAGAGCCGCTGGCTCATATTTTGGGGTCGCCCTTGGGCTTTACTACTCTTAGCTTCAAGAGGCGCAGCTCGGGTTCGTAGTGGCGGCTATCGCCGGATACTACGGCTGCCAACACTGACGCTGAAACAGAAGCGGCCCGAATCGGCCGCGCCGTTGATCGGATGCAGGATTACCTTAAAGGCGTGGTGCGGGATAACATCGAGGCCGTTTTGATCGCCTGGGCGATCCTCGATTAGCAAGAGGTCGCGTCGTGAGTACATCTGTAACCGAAATTGGCTGGCTGATTATCGGCCTGGTGGTCTGCATTCTCGGCCACCATCTTCTGTACTGACCATAACTCATGCGTGGTGCTCTGCACGCGATGGAGAGAACGAGGGGCCACAATGACTTGGCAACCCGGCACACTTAATGGCGCAGTTCATGAACGAGCAAGACGTATATAGCTTCAACGAAGCGTTGATGAGACGCCTCAAGGCCCAATTCAAGCGCGGCACCAAGCTCATGCTTAGGGTTGACGGGGAGACGTGCGCCGTGGATGTCGACTGGGTAGTGGACACCTTCCTGTCTTTATCGAAAGAGGCTCAATTCGTTGCTGCGGAAGTAGCTCAAGCTTGTACGACAAAGCTCCCAGGCGGATGTAGCGACCTCAATTACCTCTGTGAAATGTCCCTGCTACTCAAAAAGGCTGAGGGTGATGGCATGCTCCCCTAGTAAATAAAAAGACCACCTGCGAAAGCGGCCTTTTCGTCCATTTGCACGCCTTCATTCTGCGCAGGGGCGGGTTTTGGGTGCAGGTCGCGGGGACGGTTTTACGTCCTTCCCCGGCAGCTCCGACTTCGTCCGAGGGAAATACGTTTCCTGGCTCAAATTGGTTTTTTCGTTACGCCATCGCGTTTGTCGATCATTTCAGTCGCCTCATCATCAGTGCCGGAATGGCACAGTTCATCATCTTCTTCGGTCACCATCATTAGCGCATGGCCGAACAGCTCAGCACGCAGCAGCCGGGCAAGTTCACCGAGCTTCGGTTTGTCGGCCATCGTCCACAGGCCTGCGAACCCCCTTGAGCACCACCCGGCGTCGCTTCTTGATGCGCTCGTCGCCGAACTGCCCGATGTCGTTCTGCAAATCACGTAGCAGCCTTTCGACATTCGCACCTGTGGCCGGCAAATGCTGCCTGAACCTGTCGAACACGGCTTCAGACATTTCCGAGATATCCGACGCGGTGATGTTGCCCTTTTCGTCTGGAGCGCGAGCGGCACCGCTGAGGGTCGATAGGCTGGTGGGTGACTCACGACGCAGTGGGCGCATACTGACAGCCTTGAAGCCCATAGCTTGGGCATGCTGGTAGATGTGTGTTGCTGGGTCAACTCCCCGGTGACTGGCATTGCCGGGTGAACTGGATCAGTGCAGCAGTCTGCACGATCTGTACCCAATGAATCGTGCTGAGTAATTAGCGGTCAATATATTTAAAGCGGATGGGCGGCCCTCGCCTACTCCATCTCGCCACTCTGGAGGCGATCGTGACCCCTTTACAGCTTGCTCAGTTGAAACTCAAAGGCCGCGCACCGCCTCCAGTGAGCAACAGCCCGCATGAAGACGCTCGAGCCGAATGGCTTTACAACGCAACCGAAGAACTCCTTCGCGGTTGCAGCGTGTCGTTCCAGCGCCGCATGCGCGCTCCGCAAGGCGTGACCGCTGAAGAGTTCGCCCTGGTAGTAGATGAATACGTAAACAACCGCCTTGCCGACAGCGAGGTACACACCCCGGCGCTCGGCTGGTTGTTGATCACAACGGCGATCGGGAATGGTGACAAGACCGCGATGGCGGAGTTGCTCGGCAATAGTGATCACCCGTTGGGCAAGCTTGGCGAAATCGCCGAGGCGCTGCTTCAGCCGCTGGTCGATGACGCACTGATCGCCCAGGCAGAGGACGCCGCGCTGTGAGCCCTCAAATCCTGGTCGATGAGGCGCTGGAAAAACATCCACGCCCGCGCCAAAATCTTCCATTGTTTCGTTATTCGCAGTCCAGGGCGTTCAGCCGGGGTAGCAATAGCCGTGGGCATGCGGCTGGTCGACATCCGAATACGCGGGGCAATGCTCAATCTCTGGGTGCACGCCATCCGGTTGGCCATCCCCGGAAACATCCAGACCGCCGTAGCCATCGCGCCCGGTGAGCGGCACGGTCATATAGAAGTCATACCGGTGCTTGTAGCGCACCATTCTTAGCAGGAAACCCATCAAGGCAAAGACTGTTTGCGCACTATTGAACGCCGAGCATCCACGAGAGCTGAGAGTGTATCCCCTCACGGCTTAAACCCGCTGTCTGCTGGTGGTCAGAACCCCTGACGTCCAAGTGACCATCTGGGATTGGTGAATGTCTAGAGAATCGGCATTGATTCCCGCTCTGACAGGACGCCTTCTAACCGGCCCAAGTTTACCCGCTGACAATCATTCTCGGCTTCTTCTCGCGTCTGATAGGTAGTCTTCAGCCGCAGCTTTTCCTCATTGTCATAGAGGTTAAAGCCTATAGGT
The DNA here is from genome assembly GCF_006094435.1 of Pseudomonas sp. MPC6. Classification (NCBI taxonomy): domain Bacteria; kingdom Pseudomonadati; phylum Pseudomonadota; class Gammaproteobacteria; order Pseudomonadales; family Pseudomonadaceae; genus Pseudomonas; species Pseudomonas sp. MPC6. Next base: position 6,398,426 of record NZ_CP034783.1, read on the forward strand.
GCGGTCTGGCAGTAGTACCGCGCCCCGTTACGCATCCAACCCGTTTCTGTTGGGATCGCAGGAATAACAACAAATCTCGCAGTCATTGAGACGTCCTCTCTAAGCCTCCATCACTATTAGCGGCTATTGGCCACCATAGCAAGCAGCCTTCCGCAGTTTCCGATGAAAAGCACGAGCGGCCTTCAGAGGTGAGCAGCATCTTAAAAAGGGATGCGTCGTTTTCTATCAAGTGCCTGCGCATCGCCTCATCCCCACGTTCAGTAAGTTTCCAATGGTTGGCTACGATTGTGCGTGGATGCCCGACAGAGGCAGCCAAAAACAAACCATTCGCCGTTGCAAGTCCCGTTCGGATACGCGCCTCTTCACCGATGAAATCACGGTGGAACTTTCAAGCGCGGCCGACCCCATATAAAGGCCCTCAAAATGATCGGGTGAGCAACTCTGCGCATTGCGGCACAGCTCCGCAGTGGCAATTGACAGGAGATCCAAATGCTTGTGCTCACGGATATGCAGCGCACGTACCTCAGGAAAATACGAGCCCTCAGCGAAGACCAACAGGGCAACGAAGTCTTTGCTGGCCTGACGCTCGAGGAATCCATGCGATTCAATTTTTTGAGCGAGTCGCTCTTGGGGCAGGAGCATCGGACTCAAGAAGACGTTGATGAATATCTCTCCCTTGTCCAAAAGCACGAACATACCCGGAATCAAATGCTCAGCGCAGAGGTAGGGGCCCAGCAAAACAGATCGGAGCGCCATTAAGTGTGAAGGCTCAATATTTGAGATCCAGCACTCAGCGGAAGGTCGGCCTCGTTCGAGTCGATCCCGTAAGGCGTATTTTTTTCCTACAGCAGCATGGCCTGCCCGATTCTCCGTTACACAAATAATTCACATAGGCAGGTCATCATCGTCAGAGCGATCACCACATGCTGCATTTTTGACATTCGATGTCTCCTTCGAGACCTGCCTGCAGCGCAATTTCAGCTAGGATTGCTGATAGAAGAAATGGGGCACTGACCCTATGACTTCCAACAGAGCAAAAACTGCCTAAGGGCCTGAACTCTATTTCAGCCATCAGCTCGTCGCGAGAGCCGATTTGTCCAACGACATCGCCATAGGAAGGTTTGCTGGCAAGAATTGCCGTGAAATATTCTAGCGGTATGGTGACGTTACTGACCCGAGCCGGCCTGCCAACGTGACATAGCAGGTTGAGCTAAAAAAATAAAAACAGATCGATCAAAGGGCTCTGCAATGAACGACACACGAAAGTCTCATCAACCCATAGCCTGTCTTAACCAGGCTCTTGAACGTAACCACCAGCTTTTCAGCGAAGCACAAAGCTTGCGCTGCGCCGCGCTGGATATTCTTGATCGGCCCTACCTGGACACGAGTGCTTTCAGCCAGTACCAGGAAAAGCGACGGCATGCCGATCTTAAATATGATGATGCCATTGAGCACCTGCGATCGTTGATGACGAAATACCAGCTTCCCCCGCAAATCCAGCATTTCCGATAACTTAAGGACGCCTTGCATAGCCATGGATGGCTGATTCAACAGGGAGATGAATCGTTATGTATAAAATGAGTGCAGGTTATGCCTGCGTGCTGATGAAAATGCTTTCGGCGCAAGGATTGGATGTTGACCATCTGTGCCAGGAGTCCGGGCTTGATACGAAGCTCACAGCAATCCCGGGATCATTCTGCGAACGAAGCACTATCTACCGCCTGTTGGGTCTGGCGGCTCAGGTTTCCGGCGATCCAGACATCGGTTTGAAATCGGCCGAGCATTTCCATCCAGGCATGTTTCAGATCGTCGGCTATACCATGATGTCCAGTTCGAACTTGAAAACTGCATTCGAACGACTGGCTCACTTCAGCCCGTTGATCGGCACAGGTTTCACCATGTTGGTTGTCCAGGAACAACAGGATTACCGCCTGGCCACGTTCGATCACCATCAACGCGGCTCGATCAAACCCCGCCAGTACACCGATGCCAGCCTCGCAGCCGTGCTAGGTGTCTACCGCTGGCTGAGTGGTAGCAAATCGCTGAGACCACTGAGTGTGGAATTCAGCTACCCCCAACCGAAAGACATCCATGAGCATCAACAGCTGTTTGGCTGCGAGCTGAGTTTCGGGGCAGCCTATGACAGCATCCTGTTCGACGGCGAGGAGCTACTGCGCCCGTTGCGCATGGCCAACGAAGCATTGGCCAGGCTCCATGAAAGCTATGCCAACGGTCAGCTCGACCTGCTGAATGACTCTACGGTGGTGTGCAGGATTCGTGCGCTGATTGCCGAACGCCTAAGCCAGGCGCAACCGCAGGGCCAATGTAATATGGAATCGATTGCAGCCGCCCTGAGCATCAGCAAACGAACGTTGCAACGGGCGCTGGAGAAGGCAGGCACGCAGTTCACGAATATCCTGAACCATATGCGTCAGCAACTGGCAGACTTCTATCTGCGCCATTCCCATTTCAATATGCAGCACGTGACCTACCTGCTCGGCTTCCACGACCACAGCAGTTTTCACAAAGCTTGCCTGCGTTGGTTCGGCATGACGCCCGGTCAGTATCGAGCCTGTCAACAATCGCTTGAGGCCAACGAAAACAAGATTCTTATAGCCCATTAAGGGAGGTGTTATGCCGTGAGGTGAGCGCCTCGGTGCTCATCTTGGTTTACGCTAGGCGAAATCATGCGGCCGAAAAACCCTAGGCCAGTCTTTGCAGTATTCACGTCCGGGTTTGGTACACATGTACGTAGGTGTTGCGTCAGCATCTATGTCTGAAACGATACCTTAGACTGTGTCTTACATCTCGGGCTAAAAGTGACTGACCTCACCATTGATTTGAGGGGTTGCCTGCTTCTTTTAAGCCAGGGTAATCATCGAGCCCTGTCCCAGTCCCAGCGTCTACGTTCTTCTGCTCGGGAACGGGTCTATGAAACACTCCGGCTTCAGCATCAGTACGCATCTGTTCGAGCTCTTTGATAAAGGCTTTGTCTTGAACTGTAGGCTTAGTGGTGTATCGCTTACGTTCAGGCTCGGGTTGTGCGGCATACGTCGTTACCGCATCAGGGTCGCGCTGCAGCTTTTCTTCGACTTGAGCCTCCAGCATTGCACGAAGCGCGTTTTTATCTGGGCGATTTAGCAATTTATTACTCCAGCGACAGGAAATTAAAGGCAAAAAGAGCTATGTCTGTCGGCGCTGATTGAAAACTGACCCACCCTGCCGATTGAAAATTGACCCAGGGCGGATTGCTGATTTTTGCCCCAGCAATTGTGGATAAGCTTAGCAGCAGTGTCCCAGTGAGAAGAGGCATCAAGCCCCACCGCATGTAGGCATGCGGCAGGGTATTTATTGTGCAGATCAAAACGGCTCATCGTCCTCGATACCGTCTTTGCGCTTTCGTTCACGTGACTTGATCTTCGTCTGAGTGGCCAGGCTGCTGTTTTGCAGTCGGTAGGACTCGTTGCCCGTTTCAACGATGTGGCAGTGGTGTGTCAGCCGATCCAGCAACGCAGTGGTCATCTTGGCGTCGCCAAACACACTCGACCATTCCGAGAAGCTGAGGTTGGTGGTGATAACCACGCTGGTGTGCTCGTACAGCTTGGATAGCAGGTGAAATAACAGGGCGCCACCGCTCTGGCTGAAGGGCAAATACCCCAGTTCATCGAGTATCACCAGGTCTGTGCGAAGCAGTCCTTGGGCGATTCGGCCTGCCTTTCCATCGTATTTTTCGCGCTCCAGCAAGTTGACCAGATCCACCGTGGAGTAGAAGCGCACGCGTTTGTTATGCGTCGTGATCCCGGACACGGCCAAGGCAGTGGCCAGGTGTGTCTTGCCCGTTCCAGGCCCGCCAATGAACACGACATTCTGCGCGGTATCTGTGAACTCCAGGTTGGACAGATCCCTGACCAAGCGGGCGTCTGCGCTGGAAGCGCTGAAGTCGAAGCCTGCCAAATCACGATGCATGGGGAGTTTGGCCATGTTCATCTGATGATTCACAGACCGTACGGCGCGATCTGCATGTTCCTGTTGAAGCAGATGTTCGAGCAGCCATTTCGACGACGCCGTCGAAGCTTCTCCTTGGGAAGCCAGTTCTTCCCAGGCGCTGGCCATGCCATGCAGACGCAGTTCTTTGAGTTCCGCCATAAGATCACGCATTGCGAGTCTCCTCATCGGTGGTACGGAGCCGGTCGTAGCGCGCCGTATTGGCGACAGGCGCTATCTTGAGTTGAAGGCTGGTTTCGGCGGACGGAGGGGCTGCTGTCGATGTCAGTCGAGCCAGGACATTCAGGATGTGGTCAGCGCTCAAACTGCCTGATTCAAGTACCAACTCCACAGCCACCAACACGGCATCGAGCCCGGCGATAGGAACAGCCGCCAGTACCTGCGTCATGATTCGATCACCGTTGGTGTGACGCCTCAGACCGCGTTTTAGCAGTTGCAACGGCTTCGGCAGATCAGCAAACGGAGCGCCATTACGCAGCGCTCCGGGCTTGCGCTCGATAAGCGGGATGTAGTGCTGCCAGTCGAAGCTGACCTGGTCTCGATCAAAGAGGCGCTCGTGACTGGCAATCGTCGTTTCATCGGCGATGACTACAATCCGTGAAGGATACAGACGGCTGCTGACCCACTGGCCGACCCGCTCACACGGCACCGAGTAGCGATTTCGCGCCACGCTGATCAAACAGGTGCTGGAAACTCTTACCGTACGTTCAACGTAACCATCAAAGGCGGTCGGCATCGGCATCAATTCAGCGCGTTCCAGCTCCAGGACGTCCGCCACTGTCAGCCCGTTGTACTGCGGGTGCAGCAGCTCACCCCAGAGCGTACGGCAGCGTTGGCCGAGCCAGGCATTCAGTTCCTCGAAGGTGTGGAACATGCAGTTTTGAGCATCGAGCCAGATGCGCCGTCGGCTGTCTTGGACGTTCTTTTCAACGATACCTTTTTCCCAGCCGGAGGCCACGTTGCAGAAGTCCGGGTCGAACAGATAGTGGGCACACATCACGGCAAACCGGGCATTGACCGTGCGGCCCTTACCCTTGTTGACCTTGTCGACAGCGGTCTTCATGTTGTCGTAGATGCCGCGACGCGGCACCCCACCTAACGCGCCAAACGAGCGGGTATGGGCATCGAACAACATCTCATGGCCTTGGCTGGGATACGCAACCAACCAAAATGCGCGACTGGCGCACAGCTTCATATGCGAGACCTGGATGCGTCGGAACAGGCCGCCGATCAGCAGACCTTCTTCGCTCCAGTCGAATTGAAAGGCCTCGCCGAGTGCAAACGTCAGCGGTACAAAGGCCCGTAAAGACTTGCCTTGCTCGCCGCGCCACGAGCGTATGAAGGCGGTGAGCTGGCTGTAGCCGCCGTCGTAACCCTCGGCCTTGATCTGTTCGAAGAGTGCTTTGGCGCTCCTGCGGTTGTGCTTTGCCCGAAACGAATCGGCCTTGAGCGCCTGCTCCAGCGTCTCGTGAAATGGACTGAGTTTGTTGAAGGTTGCGCACCGTTGGTACGCCGGCTGAGTGGCTTCGGGCGCTCTGACCCATTTTCGAATGGTGTTTCTCGACAGCCCGGTACGCTTGGCTATCTGATGCAGCGACAGCTTGTCGCGAAAGTACATTCGCCGAATTTTCCCCAACATTTCCATGCTGATCACCCTGTGTTCTCCTGCTCGGAAAGTGAGCAGAAGCAGTTGAACACCTGGGTCAGTTTTCAGTCGGCAGAACAGCCTTTACTGGGTCAGTTTTCGGTCAGCGGCAACAGGCTGATGATAAAGATAAAACCTATACCGAAGGTGAAGTTCGGGACAAGTTCAAGGATACACCCGTCTAGACGTAGCTCGACGAGGCTGAGCTTTCTCAATTTCTGACAAAAGGCCCACGGCACCATACCAAGACCATCCGATTCTAGAGAACCGCAACCTGAATACTCACGAACTGTTCGTCAGCCGTCACTGCCAATCAGCGAGCGGCATAATTCAATAATGCTATCTCGATTGACAGTTGGATCATCGACACTCCACGCCAGCCCCAGTCCGATGTATCGTTCTAGTCCCTCAACCTTGCGCAGCTCAAAGTCTTGTCCAGGAATGGATCTAACCCATTCTGGAACGAATCCTACACCGATCCCGGCGGCTATCATTGCCAGCATCGCCTGGGTGTCATTACAGCTATAAATCACCTGCTGATTCAGATCGTATTTCCGGAATTCCTCGGGAAAGTTCTCATCCGTGTGAGATTTATATGCCCTAGAAAACGCGATTATCTTCTGCTTACGCAAGTCGTCTGGCGTGACGGCGCTCTTACTGCTCAGAGGGTTTTCGCGTGCGATCGCTAATAGGTATTTCTCGCGATGGATGGACTGCCAGCGAAGAGATCCAATGTTTTCAACAGGACGAATGAAACCGAGATTGATGTTGCCGCGCTCAATTTCCCTCACAATGCCCACCGTATTGCCGTTGTGAATATGGATCCGAGCATCAGGGAAGCGTTGATTGATCCGCGCGATGAAATTGGGAAGCACACCGAAGGTCGCAGGATAAATGGTACCGATAGTGATCTGACTGAGGTCTTTACCTGCGACCGCTTGGGTAGCAAGGCACGTGCGGTCGATGTCACGCAAGATGTCGATGCACCGTGCATTGAAAAGTACCCCTGCTTCTGTCAATTGCACGCGACGGGTTGAGCGTGTGAGCAGCGGTACGCCGAGATGCCTCTCAAGCACTTGGATTTGAGCCGTCACGGCTGGTTGGGCGATCTGCAATCGGATAGCCGCTCGTCCAAAATGCAGTTCTTCCGCAACAACTACAAATGTCTTGATCTGCCGTAGATCCATTGGTTACTCCCATTTAGCTGTTCTTGATTTATACCGATGGCGGATGAATGTCAAATTGATTGATCAGGTTTTTGGATAACTGCCTTTCATGGCTCTGCCAGGCATTGCCTCTCAATGCCTCCGTTGCGGCTGGCTCGGTGACTGATAAGCTATCACGATTAATAGTCGATTATTATTATTGGATGTCAGTTTCAACGAGGCGATAGGTTAGGCACAGATCGTAACCTTCAGCTGATGAGGAATAAGAGCATGCTGACCAAAAATAAGATCACGGCTATCTCGAATGGTAGTAATGTCTGCGCAGACATCGTAGGTTTTGACTTCAACGACTATGATGCCCAGGATGTCGCTGAAGTACGAAAAATCTGGCTCCAGTACGGAGTTGTGCGTTTCCGAGATATCGACATCACCGACGGGCAGCACATCAAGTTCTCTCACCATTTCGGCGAGGCGGTTATTCACCCGAAACAGTTGCAGGAGGGAGCTCACCCAACGCAAAAAGAAATCTTAGTCATCGCCAATACTACCAAAGACGGTAAGCCATCAGGGGCATTGGGTAACAGTGAAGCGACCTGGCACACCGATACGTGGTTCTATGAGCGTCCACCTGCTGGCGCGTTGCTGCGATCCATTGCACTTCCGCCCACTGGCGGTGACACCTATTGGGTATCGATGTATCAGGCCTACGAGACCCTGCCTTCCTATTTGCTCAATGCAGTCAAAGGCCGGCAGATTTTCTTCCAGAGCGTCTATGACTCTGCGGGCGATCTGCGTCTGAATAAACAGCTGCCAAAAACCGAAGATATCCGTGAATGGCCTGGAATTGTTCATCCGCTCGTACGCGTACATGGGGACAGCGGACGGCAGGCTCTGTATTTGGGGGCAAAGGGTGTGCGGGGGCAAGACTCCTGGGTCGTTGGTTTGCCGATTGATGAAAGCGATGATCTCGTTAACCAGTTATGGAAGCACACTCTTAGCGGCGAGATATTTGTCCAGAAGTGGCGTCTTGGTGACATGATTATGTGGGATAACCGTTGCACTATGCATCGCCGCGACTCGTTCAGCCCGGAACACATTCGAATTATGCACCGCACTACTGTTGCAGGTGAGCGTCCGGTGTAACCGGTGAATTGAGGCTGCGATTTCCTTAGCTCTGAGTTGGCATGGGTCTTTCTCAAGCTGGACATAAGATAAGTCATGTTTGGGGAGAGCGTATAAAGCTCAAGTTCTGCGCCTTCTATCTTGAATCTAATAATTGGCTAGTCACTTTGTGAATAGCCAATTGCTTATGGTCAAACTGCGATAATTAGAATCTTCGCTTCTAGCTGTTAATCCCCCCATTCAAGAAAGCAATAAATTCCTTATGAGCTAACCATCAATTTATGGCAGAGTGCATGCACTACGCCACAACTGTCTTTCGTCTAAAACCCCGCACGGGGGTTCGAATTCTGTTTCCTTCCCGCTCCTGGATGATCAACGAACGTCCTTCGGAATATAGAGCCTGCCATTTTCGTGCAGACCACTCTTTTTATCCGAACGGAGCTGGTAGTTCTCATGTTAGGCTTGCATTCTAAGCGAATAAGAAAAACTGACTCGTTACATGTAGGCGGCGAGGGTAACACTCCTACTCACCACAATGGCGCGCAGCGTTGCGAAATAGTGCGTCATGATACGGATGTCTACGTTAACTGTGATGAATGTATAGCTTTACAGCATTAGCTCATGTATCTGGGTAATAGCTGGGGACAATTTGGAGTTTAATCGCCCCGTAAACAGAGGCCCTGGCAGTTTGCTGGCATCGTTCTTGCTCTTTTCTGGTGGGCGTATCAGATGATCAATAGGGAAATTGAAATCCATTGCGTTTGAGTGGAGTTTATTCGTGCGCCAAACGGAATATATAAAAAATACTAACCAACAATAAGCGGTCTTTATAGTGACGGAGTGGCACTGGTGACAAAAGTAAAAAAAATACTGGCTGCTTTTGCATGCGGCACCTTGGCCCAACAAGGCTATGCAGTAGGCTTCCTTGACGATAGTAAGGCATCCATCAGTTCTCGCACGTTGTACTACGATGGGGATCAGAGGAGTACTGGTGGGGTTGATCAACGGCAAACATTGACGGGGTTAAGGTTTGACTTTCAGTCGGGGTACACCCAAGGGGCAGTAGGGCTGGGGCTTGACTTGCAAGCGCTTGCAGGCTTCAACTTGAGCGGTGGCAGCTCACAACATGATGCCTCCACAGTAAATACTATTTCCCCGGTGAAGACTGACGGCTCGCCTGTCGATAACTGGTCTAGGATCGGAGGCAACGCTCGCTTCAAATACTCCAAGACTGAAATTAAGGCTGGCAATGCGCTGGCCTTCAATCTTCCAGTACTAATTTCAAACGACGGTCGCCTGTTACCCGCGAACTTTCAGGGCGCTGCATTGACGTCAAATGAGTTCGACAATATTACTTTGACCGGCGGATTTTTGAATCGTGCTATTGGCCGCGCATCCAGCAACTGGGCAGGAATCGCTGGCGGAGGGAGTAAGGGCAGTGATGGTTTTACGTTTGCTGGAGGTGATTGGAACGTCCGAAAAAATTTAAAGCTGCAGTACTATCATGCCCAGCTGGAGGACTACTACAGCCAAAACTTTTTCGGAGTAATTCATTCGCTTAATGTTGGTGTCGGTCGATCGCTGACAACTGACTTAAGGTACTTTAAAAGCAATTCTGACGGTAAGAACGGTACGGACAGTCGCTATGCTATGCGCACCGGCTATAACGAAAATGGAGAGGTCGACAATACAACGTGGTCTCTGGCTTTCACCTACAAAGATGGTGGTCACGCGCTGACCTTGGGGCATCAGCAAACCGGTGATCAATCTGGCTTCGCAACCGTCAATAGCAGCAATGTGGTAGATGGTCGAGCTCGGCCAGAAGGTGAAGGGGGGGTTCAATCGCTGTACCTCTATACTGACGTTATGCTGAATAGTTTCATTCGCGCGGGCGAAAATTCTACATTTGGGATTTACAGCTACGATTTCGCCGCCTTAGGTGTGCCTGGCTTGAAGGCGGGATGGACATATGTAAGTGGTAAAGATATTCGCGGTACAGGCAGTACCACTACGGGTAGATACAGTGAGTGGGAAAGTGACTACCGTCTAGATTATGTTGTCCAGTCTGGATCATTCAGGGGGCTTGGCTTTACGCTCCGTAAGGGGATCTTTAGAACAGGGCTTCCGGCCTCGACGTTAAAGGATCAGGATCAAGTTCGGCTGCTCGTTAACTATACCTATGCGCTTTGGTAAGAGTTAATAATGCCTGGGTAGCGTTCGAGATCATCTATCTTTAAGTTTTGGTGGTCGGTGTTTTCGTACGCTGCCGCGCTAGTAAGCGCCATGTTTAGATCATATGTTCAGAGGCGATGCTGGCGTTGGGCTGGAGTGGGGTATAAGGAGAAATTATAGGGTAGTGCGATTTTTTGATTATCTATGATGGCCTAGGTGCCACAAACTGAACCTAACAACATCTATCAATGGCAGTCAGTCTCATCGGATGCGCTCCGTCAATGGGTGCAAGGGACTGAGTCAGCACCGCAGGATGCAACGTCGGCTACCGCTGAGGAAGCGCTCGGTAAGTCTGGCCTGGGTGTAGAAGGCTAAATCTGCCAGATGGTTAGGGTATTTACTGAACGCGACGGATAGCGATAAAAACCGTCTGCGATAGGGAGTACATATGCCTATTAAGTTAAGGCAAATCGAGGCATTTAGAACGGTCATGCGCGAGGGAAGCATGGTACGTGCTAGTGCGGCTATGGCCGTAACACAGCCTGCTATCAGCTACATGATTTCTGGTCTCGAAACTGCTGTTGGATTTCCTCTTTTTAGTAGGCAAGGAGGAAAGCTAAGTGCAACCCCAGAGGCAATTCAGCTGCTAGCCGAGGTCGATCGCCTCTATCAGGGACTCGAATCCGTAGAGGCAGTAGCCTATAAGATCGCGAATTATGGCAATGCAGAGTTGCGTATCCTCATTACACAAGCGTTGTCTGCTGGACGAATTGTAAATGGGATTAGAAAATTTGCAGCATTGCATCCAGGCATCAAAATTGACTTGGACGTTGAACATCGAGCGCTCATTACCCATCGAGTCAATTCAGGTCAAGCAGATCTAGGTATACTGTCCATCTCAATAGGTCTTGAAGATCAAAGTTCGACGTTGTTTAGCAGTCCAATTATCTGTGTGGCGTCACCCACAGCTCAAATTTCGCAAGCCTCGACTGTTACCGCTGCGCAGCTAGCGGGAGTCCCCCTGGTAGGGCTCAAATCGAATGGGCTCATACGGCCAATGGTCGATCAATGGTTCCGTGAGGCTGGAGTGACGCCAACTTATACGATCGAAGTCGGCGGGGCCGGCACGGCTATTGAGTTGGCTAGGGGTGGCCTCGGAGTGACGTTCGTCAGTAGCTTCAGCTTGATGGAGCGGGCGGACAGCCAGCTTCAATCATTTGAATTGGAAAAATCTCTGAAACTTAAGATTGGGGTGATCACTTCATCATCTGTACATCCAAACAGGGCAGCGCATGCGCTAGTTCAATATCTGACGCAAATATATTCGGAAAGTGTGTCGGATGCATGTTTCTGAGGCGCTTGCCTCATTTGTAAAATAAACAGTGAGGATTAATTGTGAAAGTTTCTCTTATTCAAATGAATTCGATACAGGATAAGGCGTTTAATTTGTCCGAGGCAGATCGTCTTGCGCGAGAAGCGATCGATCGCGACGGGTCACGTCTGGTGGTTTTCCCGGAGCACTTTGATTGGGCTGGCGGTACGCCTGAACAAAAGATTGCAGCTGGTGAGCCTCGCACTGGTGGGCCGGCATACGAGATGTGCAGAAAGCTTGCGCAGGACTGCAACGTCTACGTTCATACCGGTAGCTTCTACGAGAGCACGCCAGACGGTAGCCGCGTTTACAACACGTCCGTCATTTTTGATCCCAAAGGCAATGAGTTGGGCCGGTACCGCAAGATCCACCTATTTGATATCGTAACTCCGGACGGTATGCGCTATGGCGAGTCCAGCGCTGTAGCGCCAGGTACCGAGGCGACGGTAGTCGATATTGAGGGTCTGAAGTACGGTTTGGCCATTTGCTACGATATCCGCTTCCCAGAGCTTTTTCAAAAGCTTGTTGCATTGGGTGCTGACGTTATCGTACTGCCTGCAGCATTCACCCTTCAAACGGGTAAAGACCACTGGGACGTACTCTGCCGCGCACGGGCTATTGAAACGCAGTGCTACTTCCTCGCTCCGGGTCAAACAGGCCCATTTGAACAGTCGGGTGAGACTCGTTACTCCTACGGCCACTCGCTTCTCTGCGATCCTTGGGGGCATATCATCGCCAAGGCGTCCGATGGTGTGGGCTATGTGACAGCAAATATCGAACCTGAGCGCATTGCAGCCATTCGCATGCAAATTCCACTTGCCTCCCACAAGGTACTTTAAAAATGAAAAAGTTCCTCATAGGCGATATGCCGGATCCGATCAGCCCTGAGCTGGAAAAAATCCTTCTTGAGGTCGAGACCGCTACTGTTGGTCATCTTCTTCACTGGGGATTCATGGATGGCGAAATCCAAGCCCTGGGTAATAGTAAGCGCGTCGTGGGTACGGCGGTAACTTTGGCGCTGCCTGCTCAAGATTCCACTTTGTTGCACTACGTCACCAGCTTGCTCAAGCCCGGCCACATTGTGGTGATTGATCGCTTGGGTGATCGTAAGCATGCCTGCTGGGGAGGAGGCGTCACGCAGGCAGCTGTGACTGCTGGGGCAAGCGCCGCAGTCATTGACGGCATGTGTACCGACCCGCATGAAATTCAAGAGCATGATTTCCCGGTCTGGAGTCGCGGCGTGTCTCCGATCACAACTCGGATTTACGGACTGGGCGGCAAGTTGAACACGCCTGTTTCCTGTGGTGGTGTGGCTGTATGCCCAGGTGACATCGTGATCTGCGATGAGAACGGAGTCCTTGTCTTGAGTCCTTCGGAAGTTGATGACGTTATACAAACGGCATTCGCTAAACAGGGTCGCGGTGTCGAGAACTGCCGACGGATCAGAGAAGGGGAAAGGCTCGGCGACTTGTCGGGAGCGACAGCGATTGTAGAAGCAGATGCGTAGCCGGATTTGATCCACACTTCGAGCCTTGCTATACGGGATTGAAAATAAAAACGAATCAATGCCCTGTACGGTGAATTGCGTACGGCGCCCTTACTCGATAGAAGAAAATCATGACTAAAACAATATCTACCAGAAAAACCTGGTTCGCCGTTGCCACTTCTGGAAGTGGAAACTTGTTGGAAGTTTACGATTTTGCAGTGTATGCATTTTTTGCTACGACCATTGCTAAGTTGTTCTTTCCAAACGTAGATGAAACAACATCCTTGTTGCAGACGTTTGCGGCTTACGGCGCTGGCTTCATCGCTAGGCCGCTCGGTAGCTACGTAATTGGTCGCATTGGTGATAGAAGAGGGCGCAAGCCCGCGATGTTGCTGACGATTATTTGCATGGCCATCGGCAGTATTGGTATTGGTTTGATTCCGACATATGAGACTATTGGTGTCGGTGCTCCGATACTGTTAGTCATGTTGAGATGCCTTCAAGGCTTCGCCGCAGGTGGCGAATGGGGCACCTCTGCTTCTTATATAGTAGAGTGGTCTCCAGCAGGTCGAAAAGGATTTTTTGGAAGTTTCCAGAGCGTCAGCTCTTCTGGAGGGGCGCTGCTGGCATCCCTGGTGGCTTCGGCACTCTTGCTAATCCCTGCTGAAGACCTGTTGGACTGGGGATGGCGAGTACCATTTGTCGCTGGCGGTCTTGCGATCTTTGCATTCAGTCTGTTCCTGAGGGCTCATGCCGAGGAAACTCCTGAGTACGTTAATAGTAAAACGGAAGTGGTAAATCCAACCGACACTAAGCCATATGTACTTGGCTTGCAGGCATTTGGCTTCACCATTTTCTGGACAACGCTGTCCTACCTGGTTTCTGCGTACATGGTAACGTACACGCAGAATCACGCAGGTCTAACCAGGACTGAAGCACTGATCTCTAGCAACATTGCACTGCTCCTTCAGATCATGCTCATTCCGGTTGCCGGCGCTCTTTCCGACCGATTCGGGCGTAAGCCGCTGCTCCTCCTGGGTTGCGTTGGCACAGCTACACTGGCTTACCCGATTCTGAACATGATGTCTGGTGGTGCAACTTTCCATCAGGTTGTCATGCTGCAGTGTTGCTTGAGCGCACTGTTTGCAATGTACTCAGGCCCTGGGCCAGCTACTATTTGTGAAATTTTCCCGACGCGCCTGCGCAACACTTGGATGACCGTGGGATACACGTTGGCAGTATGTTGCTTTGGCGGTTTCGCACCGATGATCTCGACCTGGTTAATTTCTGTAACTAAAGTTGCGGCATCCCCGGCGTTCTTGCTCATTCCTGCTGCTGTCGTGTCGGCGTTGGTAATTCTGAAGCTGCCTTCCAGCCGTATCAATGACTTTAAGCCCGCTGCTAGGGCGGGAGCATCTTACTGAGCTTCTTAGCTTAGTCGATTCGATATTCTGAGTGATGCTTCCTTAGTTCGAGACAGTCGAGCTCTTCCAACTGAGCGTGACAGGGATGTTCGCTCAGAATTTCGCCGCCTGGCTCAATATGCGCCTTGGAGCTAAGGGTCATATATCAGGGTTGTACCGACTAGCTTCGGATGAGCAGATGGGCAGGAACCATATTGAGGATTTCTTTTTTTGCATGGTCGATGAAGGGTTTCAATATCAGGGTTGATGAGTTTCTCTGTGAGATCACGATAGAATAATCATTTCTAATTACCGGTTCGAAGTTTAGAAATTTAACGCCTGTGCCTGTATACCCACAGGCTGTTAAAGGGTCGATGATTGAAATCCCCACGCCTGCTTCGACTAGCTGCAGAATTGCTGCAGAAGTCTGCGTTTCGCAGTTTACGTGCCGTTTCACGCCATGAGAAAGCATCAGGGAGTCTATACGCATTCTGGATTCCATAAGAGGCATCATGGAAATGAAGCGTTCGCCTTCGAAGTGCTCTGGTCGTAAAGTTCTTTTTGTGGCAAGGGCGTGCGTTTTTGGCACTATCGCGACCATTTTAGCAGATACCAGAGTCTCACTATTACCCGCCTTGGTAGAGCGTGCTGGGAACATGGCGAAGCCTAGGTCGCATTGATCCCGTTGCACCATATCCAGAACTGTGGGGGAACTATGCATACGCATTGAGACATGGGCCTCGGGATGAGCCAGAGTGAAACTATTAATGGCGCGTGGCAGGAACGAGAGCGCCATATTTGGCGATGCTGCTATTTCAAGTCGTCCCATTTTCAAAGATTTGATATTTGTAGCCGCATTAGCGATACGCTCAATGCTCAACAATGATTGCTCAACGTCTTTGACGAGGAGAGCCGCTTCAGGGGTTGGTACCAGTCGCCCCTTGGTTCTTGTAAACAGTGTCAGGCTTATCCGTTCCTCAAGATCGGCAATCAGTCTCGTGACCACTGGTTGGGTCACTTCAAGCATTTCTGCAGCACCGGTAACCGATTTTCGCACCATGATCGCCCGGAACGCTTCTAGGTGACGAAGGGTGATCCTGTTCTCCATAGCTCTCCACCCGTCAATAGCATAAAGACATGATCTTTTTAGCTTACGGTAGCGTCATCTACTAATCAAAAGCTTTTCGACGCGCTGGTGAAGAAACAGTCCGATCTATTCTAAAGAGATATCGTTAACGATGTGTGGTTCGTGAATCTGCCTGCCGAGGCTATTTTCACCACGTGGCTACTGAGTGAATTTTCTCCTCATGAAATTCATTGAGGTGCGCGGTGTAAGGTTAATTATCGCAATTGAGTCGCATCCGTATCCATAGTCATTTCGAGTGACTATCGGAATGTTACGGAAGGTAGCGGACGTGAGTACGACGTTTCATTTTGAAGCGTTCCATAGCCAAGCACGCCCGACGGTAGCGCACTAGAAGGGAAAGGTTTCTGTCTTCTATAGGGAAAAGACATTGAACAATGTTTTCTTTGCTATGGGTAAGATGAAATCAAATAATAAAATCCATATAAATCAATGAGATATAATAGATTGGCCCGCCCATTGCTAAAAAACATACACTTTAGGGGATCCACACTACGTCCCTCCTCCCAGCCAAGCTGAACGAACTGACTGGTTGATATCAGCACCTTTATTTCCGGAGTCGTGAAAAATGAAAGCATTAGGTTTGACCCTCCGAACGAGCGCCGTTACCGCGTTAATAACGTTGTCAGGGGTCAGCCCTTGGGCATTGGCTCAAGATAGCGCACGCGCAACGATCTCAGTCAGTCCAGGCATTGCTGATATCACCAGTCTCGACCCGCACCGTGCCTCGCTGATCGGTGATAAAGGTATCGTCGCCGAGATTTTCAATGCACTGGTGCGGTTCCCTCCAGGCAGTTCAGATCCCGCTGCGTTGGAGGCTGATCTCGCGGAGCGCTGGGAGTCCTCTGATGACAAGAAGATTTGGACTTTCTTTCTCCGCAAGGGGGTGATGTTCCATGGCGGTTATGGCGAGCTCAAGGCTGCCGATGTGGTTTACTCCCTGCAAAAGGCAGCCGACCCGAAACGCTCCAGCTTTTCAGCGAACTTCACTGCCCTTGAAAAAGTTGAAGCTCTGGATGACTACACGGTCAAGGTAACACTTGAATATCCAGATACCGCATTCCTTGGTCGAGTATCAAACTACCACGGCGGTCAGATTGTCAGTAAGGCGGCAGCCGAGAAGCTGGGCGAGCGTTATGGCCAAGCGCCGATCGGAACTGGCCCGTTCGCCTTCTCGGAGCATATCACCCAGCAGTATGTGAAATTGGTGGCCAACGATCAGTACTTTCGCAGTAAGCCGAAGCTTGGCGCGATTGTATATAGGATGATCCCTTCTGATAGCGCTCGTGAGTTGGCTTTTGCCTCCGATGAGCTTGATCTGATGCTGGGCAAGCGTGAACAGCGCTGGGTAGAGCGGAGCAGAGCCCGTGGTGTGACTGTTGACGTTTTCGAGCCTGCGGAATTCCGTACGCTCTTCCTTAACCGGAATATTAAGCCGTTAGATGATATCAAGGTTCGTCAAGCCATCGCGGCGTCAATCAATGTCGCTGAGATCATTCGCTATGCCGGTAAAGATGTAGCCGATGCCGGGTGCTCCATTGTACCTAATGGTTATCAGGGCCTCGATTGTAGTGCCGGCCCATATGCCTACGACCCTGCGCAAGCGAAAGCCTTGTTAGCTAGCGCTGGCTATCCCAATGGGTTGAAGCTGAAATCCGTGGTTTCCAACGCAGCCCCGCAATTGCCGATCATGGAGATTATCCAAGCACAACTGGCTAAGGCAGGTATCACCTTGGAAATGGAGGTCGTGGATCACGCGACTTACCAAGCCAAAAGCCGCCAGGATCAAAGCGCGATCGTGTTTTACGGCGCAGCTCGATACCCGGGCGCCGACTACTGGCTCACAGAGTTTTACGATTCGGCCTCTGCCATCGGCGCACCAGCTGCGATGTCGAATTTCGGGCACTGCGCTGTAGCTGATGATGCCATTCGCAAAGCCAGGGTAGAGGCTGATCCTCAAACTCAACTCGATTTGTGGAAGAAAGCGCAGGCTCAGATTCACGACGACATTTGCGCTATCCCTTTGTTTGGTCTCAAGCAGGTCTGGGCTAAGGCTACCAGCGTGGACTATGGGTACGTCCTCCACGGTGCTTTGAATCTGCAGCCCCCAGTAACTGAGCTCACCACGGTCAAGCGGGGTGATCAGTAAATGATTCCCCAATTTGATGTGATCATCATTGGCGGAGGCATGGTGGGGGCCGCGATCGGCTACGGCCTCGCAGGTGCTAGACGCCGTATTTTGATGCTGGATGGAGCTGACACCGATTACCGCGCCGCCAAGGCTAATTTTGGTCTGGTGTGGGCTCATGGCAAGGGGATGAGAGATCCTGACTACCAACGGTTGTCTCTCAATGCAGTTAAGGCATGGCCGGCTTTTGCGTCGCAACTTGAGGAAGAAAGCGGCATCTCGCTGGACTACGAGCAGAAGGGAGGCTTGAACTTCTGTCTGAGTGACGACGAATTCGATGCTCGGGCAAAGGCAATGGATACCTGGAACAGGCAAACACCAGAACTTGCCCCATCAGCCCACATGCTGGATCGAGCTGAACTGTTGCGTCGATTTCCGACAATGAAGCTTGGCAAGGCGGTTGTGGGTGCGAGCTTCGGCGAGTTCGATGGGCATGCGAACCCGCTTCGGTTGCTAGCCGCAATGCACAAAGCCTTTATGGCCCGTGGCGGGCAGCTGCAGAACAATCGCCCAGTCACCAACATACGACGCCTATCTGGCGGGGGCTTCGAAGTTCAGTCAGGTGACTACCGTGCCCAGTGTGAGCGAATCGTCGTTGCGGCTGGATTGGGGTGCGCAGCGCTTGGGCCAATGGTGGGACTAAACGTGCCTATCCGCCCGCAGCGGGGCCAGCTCTTGGTTACTGAGCGCCTAGCGCCGCTACTTCCAATCCCTGGGAGCGGATTGCGGCAAACGGCGGAAGGCACGGTGATGATTGGCGTTACACAGGAAGAAGTAGGTTTTGACCTCGCAACCACTACCGAAGGCGCTGCGCGGATTACTCGTAAGGCGTTGAAGATTCTTCCAGATCTTGCACAGGCCAAATTAGTTCGCCAGTGGTCTTGTCTCCGGATCATGACGCCAGATGGAAATCCTGTTTATGCGAGGTCGTTGACACACCCTGGTGCAGAGATCGCCACCTGCCATTCAGGTGTGACCTTGGCGTCCTTCCACGCCAATGAGTACGCGAAAGTCTTCGACGCAAAAACGATCCCCGCTGATTTAGAGATTTTCCATTATGGACGTTTCAATCTTCAAAAAACTTCTTGAATTGCACGCCGTCACGATCACTATTTATGTGGATGGCGTTCCAGTGATGGCTGAGCAAGGTGAAACGGTAGCGGCGGTGTTGCTGAGGCAAAGCACTGCAGTCAACCGAACCTCCCCAGTGAAAGGAAGCCCGCGCGCGCCCTATTGCATGATGGGCGTTTGCTTCGACTGTCTTGCAGTAGTGGATGGGTGTGCCTCTACCCAAACTTGCTTAGTGACAGTTAAAGAGGGAATGCGCGTTGAGCGGCAGTATGGCCGCCGGAGTGTAGTGTCGTGAGCCGAACGTTTGATGTAATTATCGTCGGTGCTGGGCCTGCCGGCATGAGTGCTGCCGTTGTTCTTGGCAAGCTAGGCCTACAGGTGCTTGTGGTTGACGAGCAGCCTGCACCAGGTGGACAAATTTGGCGTGCTGTTGAAACCATCGCGCACACCGCCACCGGTGACATTTTGGGTACCGAGTACAAAGCCGGTGCAGAGCTGGTGCAGCGGTTCCGTGCATGCGGTGCAACGTACGAACCCAACACCCAGGTGTGGAAAATTGAGCCTGGCTGGACTGTGTTCATCAAGAGCAATGGTGTAGCTGAAGCTGTTAATGCCCGGCAGGTGTTACTTGCTACCGGTGCGCAAGAGCGCCCAGCGCCATTTCCAGGGTGGACACTACCAGGTGTTCTCACAGTAGGTGCCGCCCAGATCCTTCTAAAAACGTCTCGCCAGATCCCTGCAGAGCCTGTCTGGGTGGTTGGAAGCGGGCCGCTGCCCCTGCTGTACATGGCCCAACTCATTCGAGCGGGCGGCAAGGTCGCTGGCTGGCTGGATACTACTCCACCAGGCGGTTGGCGCCGCGCGCTTCCCTGGGCAAGCTCAATGGTTGCCGAGTTCAAGGAAGTCAGTAAGGGCCTTGCCTGGCTGCATCAAATCCGTCGCTCGGGGGGGCGCCGGATCAAAGGCGTTAAAGAGCTGCAAGCCCTGGGTGACGGCAGGCTTCAACAGCTTCAATTCAAGCTTAACAGCGGGGAGCTCTGCACAGTGCCGGCGAGCGTCCTCCTATCCCACGAAGGGGTGATTCCTTCTATTCACATTACCCAATCGCTTGGCTGCAACCACAGCTGGAGTAAACAGCAAAGGTGTTTAATTCCTGACCTTGATGAGTGGGGCGAGACCGATCAATCGGGTATTTTCGTTGCGGGCGATGGTGCAGGAATCGGCGGTGCCAAGGCTGCGTGTGTCAGGGGTCAGCTGGCAGCAATCGGTATGGCTAAGCGTGCCGGTCGTATGGCTGCAGACGCAGTGGCACAGCACACGGATGCGTTGAACCGTCGTCTACAGACATTGTTACGTCTGCGGCCAATGCTGGATTCGATGTATCCCCCCCGAGAGAGCATTTACACCCCATCCGATGAGACAGTGGTCTGTCGTTGCGAGGAGCTGACGGCGGGGGATATTCGTAAGGCCTGCGCAATAGCCCAGCCAGGGGTCAATCAGCTCAAGGCGTTTACCCGCGCCGGTATGGGCCCCTGCCAAGGTCGGCAGTGCGGCTACACCATCGCGAGCATCGTTGCAGCCGAGCAACAAATAGCAGTTGAGGATGTTGGTTTCTACCGGATCCGACCACCCCTTAAACCAATAACACTTGGGGAATTGGCGTCACTTGATGTGCAGGAGAAATTGCCATGATTCGCAGCTTGAAGAACCTGATGAGGCCGCCGCGTGGACGAGTGCCACTCGCGGTGGTAGCTCAACGACTGAGCCCAATCGAGATGGTGTCAACGCCTGAGCTAACGATCTTTGGAGAGCTGTCATGATTCAGTTTGCGCTTAAGCGACTGATGCTCGCGATTCCGACCTTGCTGGCGATGTTGACCGCTGTCTTTGTACTCGTTCGCTTGGTGCCTGGAGATCCGGCTGCTGTCATGCTTGGTGACCAGGCGAGTGCAGAGTCTCTGGCGGCCATGCGCGAGCAGTTGGGTCTTAATCAATCAATCGCGATGCAATACATTCACTTCCTAGGCGACATGCTCACGGGGAATTTCGGTGCCTCTATGACCAGCGGCAAGACAGTGCTGCAGGAGGTATCCCTGGTTCTGCCGTGGACGCTGCAATTGACGTTTGCATCCGTACTGATTGGCCTTGTGTTTGGTCTGCCGCTTGGGGTTTGGGCCGCGCTTCGTCGCAACGCCTGGCCAGACTACGTTGGCCGCATTCTGTCACTGACTGGGTTGTCGTTCCCCGCATTTGTCTCTGCCATGTTGATGCTCCTGGTTTTCGCCATCCATTTCCGGTGGTTCCCAGTGATCGGAAGCCTGGTCGACGGAGGTTTCCTCTCCCAACTTCACGCTCTCACGCTGCCTGCATTGAACCTGGGTTTGATCATGACGGCCTATGTGATGCGCGTTACGCGTTCCTCGATGATCAGCGTTCTCGGTGAAGATTACATCCGCACTGCTAAAGCCAAGGGAGTTCGTCCTATGCGGTTGGTGTTGCGGCATGGGCTGCGTAACGCACTCATCCCGATTGTGACGGTTGTAGGCCTTTATTTCGGGACGCTCATTGGCAACTCCGTCTTGACCGAAATCGTGTTTAACCGTCCTGGACTGGGGAAATTGATTCTGGGTGCTCTCAACACGCGGGATTACACCTTGCTCCAAGGGCTGATGGTCGTATTCGCACTGTGTGTGATCGTCGTAAACATCATCACCGACATCGTTTACGGGTTGGTTGATCCTCGGGTGAAAATCAAATGACTACTCTCACTGCACCACTCATAGCCAAACCCACGACACTTTGGCAAGCGCTGTTTCAGAACCGTCTTTCCTGGATTGGGATTGGCCTTCTGGTGGCAATCGTCCTGGTCGCATTGTTAGCTCCTTTGATTGCGCCATATGACCCATTGCAGCAGAACATCGCTTATCGGTTAGAGCCGCCGTCTGCAGAGTTTTGGCTGGGCACGGACACCTACGGTCGAGACGTATTGTCCCGCCTAATTTACGGGACTCGTGTGTCGCTGCTCGTTGGTTTTGTCGCCGTAATGATCGCGATGGTTGTTGGATCTGCGCTCGGTGTGATCGCCGGGTACGTCGGGGGCATGACAGATCGTCTGATCACCGGCTTTGTTGATGTGTTGCTGTCGTTTCCGACGCTGCTGCTTGGGCTCATGGTTGCCGCCATGCTTGGCGCGAGCCTTGAGAACCTCATCATTGCAATCGCCATCACCGAGATCGCGCCTTTTGTGCGCATTGCCCGAGCTCCGACCATAGCCCTTAAGCAACGTGACTTTGTTGAGGCTGGTCGGTCATTGGGATATGGCCCCGGCCGACTGATGACTGTGCACATTTTGCCCAACATGATCTCGGAAGTGCTTGTGCTCGGTGCTCTGTGGATGGCGACAGCAATTCGTACAGAAGCTTCGCTGAGCTTTATCGGTTTGGGTGTTCCACCACCCGCCCCAACGTGGGGAAGCATGATCAGGGAAGGGTTTGAGAACATTTTGGACGCGTGGTGGCTAACGGTCTTCCCGAGCCTCGCAATTCTGCTGACCGTGCTTGCGTTGAGCCTGCTGGGCGACGCATTGCGTGATGCAAACGATCCCAAGACCCGTTCGGAGCGCTCATGAATACTATAAGTGCAGTTCAGGCGAACCTTGACAAGCCCGGAGCAGGCGCGAGCGAGGCCTCATCTATGAACGGATCGCTTCCGTTAAACCAAGAAATTGTTCTTGAAGTTACTGGGCTGAACGTCGCATTCCGGCGAGGCGGTGAATGGTCTCCAGTCGTTAAAGACCTCAGCTTCCGTGTGGCGCGAGGCGAGACGCTGGCAATCGTAGGCGAATCGGGCTCAGGGAAAAGTGTTTCTGCTATGTCCATCCTGGGACTGCTTCCAGCTAATACGTCGCAGGTGGGTGGAAGCATCCGGCTGCAGGGGCAGGAATTGCTAAGCCTGTCCGAGCCGGAGATGGCAGATATCCGTGGAAATCGGATTGCGATGATCTTCCAGGAGCCCATGACTTCGCTGAATCCGGTCATGACCATCGGTGAACAGATTGCTGAGCCACTGCGGTTACACCGAGGGCTCGATGCAGTCCAAGCAAAAGAAGAAGCGCTGAAGCTGATGAAGCGGGTTCGCATCCCCGCTGCTCAGGAGCGTTATAACGACTACCCGCATCAGTTTTCGGGCGGGATGCGTCAACGCGTCATGATCGCGATGGCGTTGGCCTGTAATTCCGCAGTGTTGATCGCCGATGAGCCGACCACAGCCCTTGATGTGACCATCCAGGCGCAAATCCTGGAATTGATCAAGGAGTTGCAGGCGCAGGAGCACATGGCGGTGGTATTCATCACCCATGATATGGGCGTGGTAGCGCAGATCGCGGATCGTACATTGGTCATGTATCGCGGCGACCTTGTAGAAACGGCTTCCACATCGGAGATTTTTTCGGCGCCTCAAAAGCCGTATACAAAAGCGTTGTTGTCTGCAGTGCCCGAGCTCGGATCAATGGCAGCTGAACCGTCGCCGAAGCCGTTCCCGATCTATGACATCGCGACCGAAACCAATGCATCCGCTCCGGAGATGAAAGACAGTGTGCGCCATACCAAACCCTATCTACTGGAGGTGTCCGGGCTGACAACCCGGTTTGATGTGCGGTCTGGCTTTTTCAAGCGTGTCACTGGCCGTGTGCATGCGGTTGAAAACATAAGTTTCAATCTTAGCCAGGGTGAAACGCTTGCGATTGTTGGCGAGTCTGGCTGCGGTAAATCCACCACCGGACGACTCATTATGGGATTGCTTGATCCAACCCACGGGTCAGTCAAATTAGAGGGTGTGGAGCTCGGGTCTATCACCCCAATGGAGCGTGCCAGAAAGATCCAGATGATCTTCCAGGATCCTTATTCAAGTCTGAATCCACGACAGACCGTAGCGCAATCAATCATTGAACCGCTGAGAGTGCACGGGCTCTACGATGCCAAGCGGTGTGAAGAGGTTGCCATTGAATTGCTCGTAAAGGTGGGGCTGCCAGCCGATGCTGCCTCGCGCTTGCCGCATGAGTTTTCTGGCGGACAGCGCCAACGTGTGTGCATCGCGCGGGCCTTGGCATTGAGACCAGGAATAATTGTCGCCGACGAGGCGGTTTCTGCCTTGGATGTGTCGGTAAAAGTCCAAATTGTGAATCTGTTGCTCGAATTGCAACAGGAACTTGGCCTGGGTTACATATTCATTAGCCATGACATGGCAGTAGTTGAACGCGTCAGTCACCGTGTTGCGGTTATGTATATGGGAGAGATAGTCGAGATTGGGCCTCGGGCCGCAATTTTTAATAATCCCAAGCATCCATACACACGCCGTTTGATTGATGCGGTGCCTATCCCTGACCCTGCACGCAAGCAGGTACAGCGAGTGTCTGCCGGCGCTTTGAGAACTCCGTATAAGGCTCATGATTTCATTCCTCCGGCACGGGTGTATCACCAAGCCGGCGAGGGTCATTTTTACATGGAGCCCGAAGGCGAATGGTGCTGAGTCTGAACTAGCGGCTTAGGGCTTAATCAATATCAAGTAAGGAAAAGCAGTGCTGTTTCTCGGTGTTTATTGTAAAACCTGGGGCGGCACTGCTTCACCTAGGATTTGGATATGCAGACATACAAAGTAGGTATTATCGGAGCAGGTGGTATCGGCCTTGCTTACGCGGCATGGATTGCAAATCGTGGGCACGGAGTCACGATATGGAATGGTCGCTCCTCGGATCAGCCTTCGTTGGGACGCCTAAAATTGCATGCAACGGGTGTGTTCGAAGGGAGCGTGGACGTTGATCGAGTCAACAATGCGAAGGACGCTGTCTCAGCGGCTGACGTAGTAATTATCTGCTTGCCCGTGAATGCGCACCGGCAGGCAATTGATGCTGCCCTACCCAGTTTAAAAAGTGGCCAGACGGTTATCGTCAGTTCAATGGGCTCTTTGTCGGCGCTCTATCTTCGGGAGCGCGCTAGAGACCAAGATGTAGACGTTGTCGTCGCCAGCTTTGGCACAACGGCGCTTACCGCGCGGAGGGTTTTGGAAGACAAAGTCAATATCATGGTGCGTCGCCCATCGCTGGGCGTCTCCTGCTTGCCAGCCTCAAAGATTGAAGACGCACAGCGTTTTTGCAATGTCTTGTTCGGTAGTGATTTTGTAGTGGATGAAAATCCTCTGATGTCGACATTGAATAATACCAATGCGGTTTTCCACGTGCCGCTTGCGATCCTTAATTGGACGCGCATCGAGCGAAAGGAAAGCTGGCCTCAGTATCATTACATGACATCGTATGTGTCAAAGGTCATTGGTCAGCTCGATGCTGAGCGATTGAGCCTCGCTTCGGCATTCGGGTGGCAGCTAAAAACGTTGGGGCAAAAGCTGCAACAGTCATTCAGTATCCGTTCCGAAGGCCTGAAGGAAATTGCTGAAGAGTTGCATCAGAAGCGGGGCGGGCCATCCGGGCCTATTGAAGTTGACACCCGATACATTTGCGAAGACGTGCCATACGGATTGGAATTCACCCTGGCGTTGGGACGGATTGCCAATGTACCGATGCCGGTAACCCGAAGCATTGTTGCAATGTCGGGCCTTCTGCTGCCAGACGGCTTTTCTAACGAAAACGATCTGATTGAGGGGCTGAAGCTTGAGTCGGAGTCTATGGAGGGGTTATCGGCTCGGGTGGCTGGAGCTTAAAGCACCCTTAAAGATGGGGGACAACGGTCTGAGCGGTAACGTTACTTGATCCCACTTTCACAAAGCGAAATTTCCCCCCCTTTGGTAGCCGCTCAGCTAAAAAGCGTACTCAACGTATAGGCTTCATTGACGATCTCGTACGTCTCCCTTCAAATTCATGCCAGCCCGAATTTGACTCTCAACCTAGGCGTATAGGTTTCGCGACCATTTTTTCTCTGCTTCCTTCGTAGAGCATGTGATCCCAATAGCTTGGAGAGGCGTTTGCACCGGAGGAACAGTTTTGGACAACCTACTGCACCGAGCAGAACACCGCATTACAGACGCACCTCGCCCACACCCATCAGCCGTTTTCGAACCATCCATGGGATCGCCAAAGCGAACAACTTGTCTGCTGCGTGATGTTTTTCGCCACACCACGAAAGCGTACTTCCGTATAACCAAACTGACGCTTGATCATGCGAAATGGATGTTCATCCTCGGCCCGCACCTGCGCTTTCGCGTATTCAATCTTGCGGCGAATGCGCCGGACAGACTCTTAAAAAATGTCCATCAATGGATACGCTGGATGGCCCCCTTCGCCTTTTGAATAATGTGGCTAGATCAGATAACCAAGCCCTTCCAGCGCACCACCTGATCCATCTCGATCAAGAAGCGCTAGCGGCGGGTCTGCTTACGTTTGCCTGTCGGCGCTGATTGAAAACTGACCCACCCTGCCGATTGAAAATTGACCCAGGGCGGATTGCTGATTTTTGCCCCAGCAATTGTGGATAAGCTTAGCAGCAGTGTCCCAGTGAGAAGAGGCATCAAGCCCCACCGCATGTAGGCATGCGGCAGGGTATTTATTGTGCAGATCAAAACGGCTCATCGTCCTCGATACCGTCTTTGCGCTTTCGTTCACGTGACTTGATCTTCGTCTGAGTGGCCAGGCTGCTGTTTTGCAGTCGGTAGGACTCGTTGCCCGTTTCAACGATGTGGCAGTGGTGTGTCAGCCGATCCAGCAACGCAGTGGTCATCTTGGCGTCGCCAAACACACTCGACCATTCCGAGAAGCTGAGGTTGGTGGTGATAACCACGCTGGTGTGCTCGTACAGCTTGGATAGCAGGTGAAATAACAGGGCGCCACCGCTCTGGCTGAAGGGCAAATACCCCAGTTCATCGAGTATCACCAGGTCTGTGCGAAGCAGTCCTTGGGCGATTCGGCCTGCCTTTCCATCGTATTTTTCGCGCTCCAGCAAGTTGACCAGATCCACCGTGGAGTAGAAGCGCACGCGTTTGTTATGCGTCGTGATCCCGGACACGGCCAAGGCAGTGGCCAGGTGTGTCTTGCCCGTTCCAGGCCCGCCAATGAACACGACATTCTGCGCGGTATCTGTGAACTCCAGGTTGGACAGATCCCTGACCAAGCGGGCGTCTGCGCTGGAAGCGCTGAAGTCGAAGCCTGCCAAATCACGATGCATGGGGAGTTTGGCCATGTTCATCTGATGATTCACAGACCGTACGGCGCGATCTGCATGTTCCTGTTGAAGCAGATGTTCGAGCAGCCATTTCGACGACGCCGTCGAAGCTTCTCCTTGGGAAGCCAGTTCTTCCCAGGCGCTGGCCATGCCATGCAGACGCAGTTCTTTGAGTTCCGCCATAAGATCACGCATTGCGAGTCTCCTCATCGGTGGTACGGAGCCGGTCGTAGCGCGCCGTATTGGCGACAGGCGCTATCTTGAGTTGAAGGCTGGTTTCGGCGGACGGAGGGGCTGCTGTCGATGTCAGTCGAGCCAGGACATTCAGGATGTGGTCAGCGCTCAAACTGCCTGATTCAAGTACCAACTCCACAGCCACCAACACGGCATCGAGCCCGGCGATAGGAACAGCCGCCAGTACCTGCGTCATGATTCGATCACCGTTGGTGTGACGCCTCAGACCGCGTTTTAGCAGTTGCAACGGCTTCGGCAGATCAGCAAACGGAGCGCCATTACGCAGCGCTCCGGGCTTGCGCTCGATAAGCGGGATGTAGTGCTGCCAGTCGAAGCTGACCTGGTCTCGATCAAAGAGGCGCTCGTGACTGGCAATCGTCGTTTCATCGGCGATGACTACAATCCGTGAAGGATACAGACGGCTGCTGACCCACTGGCCGACCCGCTCACACGGCACCGAGTAGCGATTTCGCGCCACGCTGATCAAACAGGTGCTGGAAACTCTTACCGTACGTTCAACGTAACCATCAAAGGCGGTCGGCATCGGCATCAATTCAGCGCGTTCCAGCTCCAGGACGTCCGCCACTGTCAGCCCGTTGTACTGCGGGTGCAGCAGCTCACCCCAGAGCGTACGGCAGCGTTGGCCGAGCCAGGCATTCAGTTCCTCGAAGGTGTGGAACATGCAGTTTTGAGCATCGAGCCAGATGCGCCGTCGGCTGTCTTGGACGTTCTTTTCAACGATACCTTTTTCCCAGCCGGAGGCCACGTTGCAGAAGTCCGGGTCGAACAGATAGTGGGCACACATCACGGCAAACCGGGCATTGACCGTGCGGCCCTTACCCTTGTTGACCTTGTCGACAGCGGTCTTCATGTTGTCGTAGATGCCGCGACGCGGCACCCCACCTAACGCGCCAAACGAGCGGGTATGGGCATCGAACAACATCTCATGGCCTTGGCTGGGATACGCAACCAACCAAAATGCGCGACTGGCGCACAGCTTCATATGCGAGACCTGGATGCGTCGGAACAGGCCGCCGATCAGCAGACCTTCTTCGCTCCAGTCGAATTGAAAGGCCTCGCCGAGTGCAAACGTCAGCGGTACAAAGGCCCGTAAAGACTTGCCTTGCTCGCCGCGCCACGAGCGTATGAAGGCGGTGAGCTGGCTGTAGCCGCCGTCGTAACCCTCGGCCTTGATCTGTTCGAAGAGTGCTTTGGCGCTCCTGCGGTTGTGCTTTGCCCGAAACGAATCGGCCTTGAGCGCCTGCTCCAGCGTCTCGTGAAATGGACTGAGTTTGTTGAAGGTTGCGCACCGTTGGTACGCCGGCTGAGTGGCTTCGGGCGCTCTGACCCATTTTCGAATGGTGTTTCTCGACAGCCCGGTACGCTTGGCTATCTGATGCAGCGACAGCTTGTCGCGAAAGTACATTCGCCGAATTTTCCCCAACATTTCCATGCTGATCACCCTGTGTTCTCCTGCTCGGAAAGTGAGCAGAAGCAGTTGAACACCTGGGTCAGTTTTCAGTCGGCAGAACAGCCTTTACTGGGTCAGTTTTCGGTCAGCGGCAACACTATGTCATTTGCCGGCTGATGAAACACGTCAGAGATCGACAGCTCCCATCGACGGGCTCGAAGTTCAGACAGAATTTCGTCGATTCGCAGAACTTATCCGATTGGGCGCCAATCGATCGAGAGACGCCTTCCGTTCTGAATAGAAGATTTGAAGCCGTTCCATGTTGTGCCGCTGGCACACATACTCCGCCTCTGCTCGGGTCTGATAGGTAGTCTGCAGCCGCAGCTTTTTCTCGTTGTCGTAGAGATTAAAACCTACTGTCGCAGTTTTACAGTAAGAGCGCGTTCCGTTGCGCATGGATTCCGTATCCGTGGGTAACGCCGGAACAACACCGAATCTGAAGGCCATCTCACATCCTCTTCGAGTTCACCGTCGAGCCAATCTGACTACTAACTATTAGCGGCTACGGGCCACTACAGCAAGGAACGTTTCTGCGAATCCGATGAATAGTTCGAGCTAGCGCAATGGCCCTCGGCGGCACAGGAGCGCGCTATCGCATTGGCAGAACACCTTTCTAAATTATCCTTGCTAGCTCCGTTAAGCGCATATGCGCGCTTTCCCTGATGTCCCCGCCGTTGCCACCTTGTCTTTCGGAAACCTCGACGCTGCATGGGCTATTTACGCTCCATCATTCGGGCGGCCATCCAGGTAACCTTTTCTGATTGTTGCGGGTGGTGACGTCCAATTCCGCAAGCATCAGTCTAAAAGCCCTCATGCGCGTCGAGCAAAGCTTCCGCTGAACAGTTAGATCTTCACGCATTGCAGAAACCTCCAGAGCATAGGCGTGGGCTAATTCACGCTCCTTTCTGCACTGGTACGCAATCGAACCCCTGGACGACGTGGAGGATTGGCCATCCGCTGATGGAAGTGAATCGCTGGTAGTCATGATGATTCCAGTATGGGATGGCTGGTATCTAACCTGACATAAATCCGTAGAACGATTCTCAACCCCGATGATAGGCGGTCACGGTCATCTCAGAATCAATCATCTGGGGTGGCGTGCTGGGCAACGGCAACGACGCACACTCTCCTTTACCGTAACCAGCCAAACGTTGACTTGAGACATCAAACGAATTGTTTTCAGGGTCGCGCATCTCGAAATTGGGCATAAACTCAGAGTCTTACTTTAGTGATGCCGGCACGTTCTGCCCGGCTAGGGAATCGATGAGTGAACGTCAATTGGGACGGGCTGCTGCCAATTCAAGGAGAGATTATCGTCATCGAAGACGATCCGACGCTGCGTTCGCTGATGGAGGATATCGTGGCGGAAATAGGCGCAAAAGCAGTAGCGTTCGACACAGCTGACGATGCGTTAACCTATCTGCTGGAAGCACATGATCAGTGCCGGCTGGTGATCGCAGATCACGGTGTTCCAGGACAGATTCAAGGTATCGAATTCATTGGAATGGTCAGAGGTAGATGGCCGTATATCTCTGCAATTCTGACATCCGGGTATCTGATAGACCCCGCAACAGTACCTGCATCAACCATCTATCTGCACAAGCCTTGGTCACTCGACGACCTAGTCATCGCGGTGGCGTCCCTCCTGCAGCCTGATCACCCCATCAGTAAGATTTGAATCGACGCGACCTGGTGGGCTCTGAGGCTGCGAGTCCACCATTTACCGCCGCGCTCACGCACACAGCGTTTTGGCGAGCCGCAATTTCAATTCTGAGTTCGCTGATCAGATTCGAAATCGCCCGACTGGACGTGAGGTCTGACGCCAACAACCCGGGGACAAACAGCTCAACACGGCCCGAGGAAGACTCAATCATCTTGATCAATAGCGACCCTTTTGGGTTTACGGTGCAGGTGCATGAGCGAGGCAATAAACCGCTTTCAATGATATGTCGGAGCTCAAGAGCGGAGATCATGACGTTCCTTCGAATGGGACATTTGAACTCCAGTCTTGTCTAGGAAACCCAGTAGTCAAGGAAGGCGCGGAAGCAAATTCACGACCAATTGTTTCGCCTGCTCTGGCATTGAGGTGACGTAGCCGATCCTTCAATTTTTTACTGCTACGCTTGGCTTTTTCATGGAGGACAATCAATGCCAAACTCAGACCTGCTCCCATCGCTGCTTTTCAAGATCAATCAAAACCAGCTTGCCCTTGAAGCGGCCATCATGGAACTGGCCAACTGGGTAGGGCAGCGCGGATCTTCGGATGTCGCCGATAACGTCCGTGGTGCTCTAGACACAATCAGCAAGAATGAGCAGTTCATCAACCTGAGCCTTGCGGTGCTCATGGCACCTGAGTGATCTGCCGATAACACGGTTTGCCTTAGGGCAAGCACAGTCGATCATTCTTGCCCGCCAAGCCAGGGGCCTTGAGATACCCGTCTAGCCGATGTGTTGAACTCAAACGTCTCAGGTTTCGTCTAGCGCATAAGGGCCGAGACTTAGGGCCCACGTCCCGGTACGTTGCAAGGACATCGCCATGACGACTATCGCCGCACGTTTGAATTACATGCGTGACACCCTACTGGGCCCGATTGCGAAAAGCGTTGAATGCACTGTCGTCATTACGCCCATCACGCCCGGTGCTTTTCAGGTGCAGGTGCTATCGCCAGTTCCAGATGACTTGCACAAGGCACATTCCTTGACCATTTTCACTTCTCCAGGCCAACACTTGACTGGCACGGTCGCTGACACGCGTCTGTTGGAAAATGGTGATTTAGAACTGCAGATCGACGTATGACAAACCATCTCTAGGTGAATGGCTGACCTTCGCGGCAGTCTTCAATCGGCCATTACGCGTCGTCGACAAACGACCAACTTCAAGACCTGCTGGCCTAGAGGGCATCACCGCATTTCGCGACTTATCTCGTTGGATACCTTGTTGCAAATCTACAGAAGCCAATACACCGTCCCTACAGTGGCCGTGTCCACAAAATGACCAACATTAGAAATAAAGCGATGAAGACTTCTCGTCCATTGGTAACGCCTGCGAATCATCTTTCTGCGAGAGCTCTACCAGGTTTAAATAGGGTTATTACGGCCAGTTCCAGATCATGTATAGACCAGGGTTTGTGAAGGTAAATCGTCCCAGCGGGTACCATCGAGAGATTCAGGTCGTAACCGGATGTGAGAATTGACGCGGTCGAGGGCCATTTAAGCTTCATCATCTCAATAAATTCTGCGCCTTGTATCTGACCGGGCAGGCCGTGATCCACGATCACCAAGGGACAACCGCCATGCGATCCCGACATGTACCTCATAGCCTCATCGGCAGTTGAAAATTCCAGCGAACGTAGACCCAGTTCGGTCAAAACCTCCCCGATTAACATGCGCAACGTAGGGTCGTCTTCCACGACGATTACCCACCCTGTCAGGGGTGAGAGTTTTTCCCATTGGGTTTTTTTCATGCGCCGGTTCCTTCGTCTCGGCTCATTTCCATGCCAAGCAAATAGATTTTTTCAGTGTAGGCGTTATTTTTTGATTGAGACTACGAACCCTAGCCATCGTGATGCCCTGATTCGTTTCATGCCGTGTGAGGACTCGTAAAACTTCCAAGACTCAATGTTCTCGCTGAGATTTCAGTCATTGGCTCATGCCTTGCATTTACAGGGAGATGGGGGAAATCGAGAAACGAGGTGATTCATGACGTTGGACACGGCAGTGACCATTTGGATGACTGTACTAGCAGCGCCTGCGATGGTGTTGACAGCGCTAGCAGCAGGCTCAGTGGCTACATCGGCATTGATGACGGTGATGGGCATTGCGCAGAGCCTTAAGCAGGACATGGATCTTCTGGATTACCTGGCATCCGCATCACCCCATGTGATGCTGCTGGCACTTATGCAGACAGGCAGCCTGGCGGCGATCACGGAGTTGATGCAGGGCGTGAACCTGATGATGATCATGGCCACCCTGTTGGAGCCAGCCATCCCCAACGTTGGGTAGTCCTGGCCCCCGAAGCCGGTAGCATTTTTCTTTTTCAACATCGCGTGGATAACAAGTGAAGAACTCACACCATGCCATGATGCATATACGTCCGCATGGGTCGATAGTTGTCTCTCCCGATAGATACCTATCGACCGATAGTGGTAGCAAGTCTTATACCGCGTAGACGGTAAAAACCGGCGCGTCAGTGCGTACCGGTAACTTTCATCATTACAGTCTCATTTTTTAATGGAGACGATTGCGGCTTTGCCACCCTCTAGCCGAAAGGAAAACGAGACACGGTCTCCGACCGCCAGCCCTGTCAGCTGATCCTCCGTTATCGAAAAAGCCATGGTCATAGGCGGCCATTGCACGGCTGGAACAGCTCCGTGGGAGATGGTCACCGTATGCTTCTTAGTATCGATAGCCTTGATCGTTCCCTCGGTGTTTGCGACTTGAGCCTGTTTTGTTTTCTGCTCCATCTGCATGCCCTCCATACCGTCCATTTTCATGCCCGGCATGTCCTCCGCATAGGCAGAAAGTGATAGCGCTAATACGGTGCTTGCAACTGCAATCAGAGTCAGTTTCATACGACTTTTCCTTCAGGTTTGACGGGTTCAACTGAGAGGTGCCGGCGACGCATCAGGCGATAGGCTGCCGGAATAACAAAAAGGGAAAGCAAGGGTGCTGTGACCATGCCGCCGACCATGGGCGCGGCGATGCGGCTCATCACTTCGCTTCCAGTCCCGCTGCCAAGCAAGATAGGTAACAGGCCGGCAATAATGACGGCCACGGTCATCGCCTTGGGCCGAACTCGCTGCACAGCACCTTCACGAATCGCCGCAACCAGTCCGCGCTCAGTGCTGTCGCCGACGTCTTCACGTTCGGCCCAAGCGTTCTTCAGGTAGAGCAGCATGATCACGCCGAACTCGGCAGAAACCCCGGCTAAGGCGATAAAGCCGACTCCGGTGGCGACCGACAGGTTGAATCCCAATAGATAGAGGAACCATGCTCCACCGGTCAGTGCGAATGGCAGAGTGGCCATGATCAATAGCGCCTCATCGAAGCGGGCGAAAGTCAGATAGAGCAGCACGAAGATGATCAACAGCGTGGCAGGTACTACCAGTTTGAGGCGTGCGTTGGCCCTTTCGAGAAACTCGAACTGTCCTGAGTAGCTCAGGCTCATGCCTGGCTGCAGCTTGACCTGTTCATTAACGACCCGACGCAGGTCGGCGACAACCGAGGCAATGTCCCGCCCTCGCACGTCGATATACACCCAGCCTGAAGGCCTTGCGTTTTCGCTCTTGAGCATCGGCGGCCCGTCGCTGACCTTGATCTTCGCCACCGTGCCAAGGGTGATTTGGCTGCCTAGCGGGGTGTAGATTGGCAACTGCTCCAGGGCGCCGAGCGAGTCACGCCACTCACGGGGGTAACGGACGTTGATCGGGAAGCGTGCAAGCCCTTCAATGGTCTCCCCGACGTTTTCACCGCCGATAGCGCCGGCCACAATGGACTGCACATCGGCGATATTCAGTCCGTAGCGGGCGGCGGCCTTGCGGTCGATATCAACGTCGATATAGCGGCCACCGGTCAGTCGCTCAGCCAGAGCCGAACTGACACCGGGCACATCCTTGGCCACCCGCTCGACCGCCTGAGTAGCGGCATCGATCTCCGCCAGGTTGGTGCCGGCAACCTTCACCCCAATTGGACTTTTGATACCCGTAGCCAGCATGTCGATACGGTTGCGAATCGGTGGTATCCAGATATTCGTCAGCCCAGGGACTCGTACCACTCGATCCAGTTCTTCGACCAACTTTTCCTGGGTCATGCCTGGACGCCATTGCTCGTGCGGCTTGAATTGAATGGTGGTTTCGAACATCTCCAGCGGTGCAGGGTCGGTGGCGGTTTCAGCGCGCCCCGCTTTGCCGAAGACGTGTTCGACTTCAGGCACGGTCTTGATCAGACGGTCAGTCTGTTGCAGCAGTTGTGCCGCTTTCTGCGCCGACAATCCCGGTAGAGCTGAAGGCATATAGAGCAGGTCACCCTCGTCCAACGGGGGGAGAAACTCGCCACCCAAGCGAGACATTGGCCATAGCGCACTGACAATAACCAATAGCGCCACCAGCAGCGTGATCTTTGGTCGACGCAAGACTGCGTCCAGGGCTGGCTGATAGATCCGAATCAACCACCGGTTCAACGGGTTCTGATGTTCACTGGGAATTCGTCCTCGAATCCAGTAGCCCATCAGCACTGGCACCAAGGTCACTGACAATCCCGCCGCTGCCGCCATGGCGTAGGTCTTGGTGAAAGCCAAAGGGCCGAACAACCGTCCTTCCTGTGCTTCCAGCGTGAACACCGGAATGAACGACAGGGTGATGATCAACAAACAGAAGAACAGCGCGGGGCCTACCTCTGCCGCCGCTTCGGTCATTACATGCCAATGACGTTCACCCTTCAGTTCTTCCCCCGGATTGGCCATGTGCCATGCCTCAATCTTCTTGTGGGCGTTCTCGATCATCACCACGGCAGCATCGACCATGGCGCCAATGGCGATGGCAATTCCGCCCAAGGACATGATGTTGGCGTTGATGCCTTGGTAGCGCATGACGATGAAGGCAATCAATACACCAACAGGCAGGGAGATGATCGCCACCAGGGATGAGCGCAGGTGCCAGAGGAAGATCCCACACACCAACGCGACGACAATGAACTCTTCGATCAGCTTGTGGCTGAGGTTTTCAACAGCGCGGTCAATCAGCTTGCTGCGGTCGTAGGTGGTAACGATTTCCACCCCGGACGGCAGACTGTTTTTCAGTTCGTCGAGTTTAGTCTTGACCGCTGCAATGGTCTCGCGAGCATTCTTGCCACTGCGCAA
This sequence comes from Pseudomonas sp. MPC6, assembly GCF_006094435.1. Lineage (NCBI taxonomy): Bacteria > Pseudomonadati > Pseudomonadota > Gammaproteobacteria > Pseudomonadales > Pseudomonadaceae > Pseudomonas > Pseudomonas sp. MPC6. The sequence continues at coordinate 6,433,925 of NZ_CP034783.1, forward strand.
AATCACCACGCCACCGACGGTCTCGCCTTCGCCGTCAAGTTCGGTAATGCCCCGCCGCATTTCCGGCCCCAACTGGATCGTTGCGACATCGCCAAGGGTCACTGGTACACCACCCGCACCCAACTTAAGCGGGATCGCCCGGAAGTCATTGAGCGTCTTCAGATAGCCCGAAGCGCGCACGATAAACTCGGTCTCCGCCATCTCCAGCACGGCACCACCGGTTTCCTGATTGGCCTTACCGATGGCGTCGGTCACCTCAGCCTGAGTGATACCGAGGCTGGCCAATTTCAGCGGATCGAGCTGCACTTGGTACTGCTTGACCATGCCACCCACGGTGGCCACTTCCGCAACGTTCGGCAGGGTCTTGAGTTCAAACTTGAGGAACCAGTCCTGAAGAGCGCGGAGCTGTGCCAAATCGTGCCCGCCACTGCGATCCACCAGTGCGTACTGATAGATCCAACCCACCCCCGTCGCATCCGGCCCCAACGCCGGCTTGGCGCTGGCCGGCAAACGGCTTTGTATCTGACTCAGGTACTCCAACACCCGCGAGCGAGCCCAATACAAGTCAGTGCCGTCTTCGAACAGCACGTAGACAAAACTATCGCCAAAGAAGGAATAACCACGCACGGTCTTGGCCCCCGGCACCGAGAGCATGGTGGTGGCCAACGGATAGGTGACCTGGTTCTCGACGATCTGCGGCGCTTGTCCTGCATAAGGGGTGCGGATAATCACCTGTACATCGGAGAGGTCTGGCAACGCATCAATGGGCGTGCTTTGCACCGACCAGATGCCCCAAGCGGTGACAAACAGTGTCGCCAGTAGCACCAGGAATCGGTTAGCCACTGACCAACGAATCAGGGCAGCAATCATGGCTGGCTCCCCGATTTATCCAGGCGTTCAACACGCAAGCCATCGTCGGTCTGGCTCAACGCGATTCGAACCTTGTCACCCGCATTGAGGCCCTGCATCAGCGCCGGACTAGCGAGTGGGAAAGTCATCGTCATGCCAGGCATGCCGAGTGTCTTGAAGGGGCCGTGGGCAAGCGTGACTTCTTTATCGTTGATCTCAACGATCTGCCCATCCGCTTCATGAAAGCTGGAGGCTGCTGCGCTGGGTGGTGACTGTTCCTCCGAGCTTGCAACAATGCCCTTAAGACTGGCCTCCGAGTCGAGCAGGAACTGACCAGAGGTAACCACCTTCTGGCCTTCTTCCAGACCCTTCAATATCGCCGTTTTGCCATCGCTTTCCTGCCCGAGGTGCACCTCCACGGGACGGAAGCGGCCAGCGTCTTCGGCGAGCATCACCAGGGCTCGTCGGCCAGTGCGAATCACCGCCTCACTCGGCACCCACAACACACTTTGCTCGGTCGAACGATTCAGGCGTACCTGCGCCGTCAAACCCGGTCTGAGGCGCCCGTCCGGATTGGGTAACTCCACACGTACCCGAAGGGTGCGGCTGTCCGGATTTGTCTCGGGCAAAATCGCGTCGACCTTGCCACTGAGTGTTATTCCTGGGAAGGCTGGCAGCCGCGCTTCGACCGCATGCCCCACAGTGATAGCTCCGGAATCCGATTCTGGAACGGCCACGGCTAGCCAGACACTGCTCAAGCCATTGACGCGTGCCAGAGTGTCGCCAGTCGCCACGGTCATACCCGCACGAACATTCAATTCTTGCAGCACACCACCAATAGGGCTGGTGAGCGTCAGGTAAGGCTGAACCTTACCACCACGCTCTACCTGAGTAATCAGTGTTGCCGGCATCCCTGTGAGCCGCAGTCGCTGGCGGGCCGCAGCCAACAGGTCAGCATCCCCATTGCGCTTCAGCGCAAGGAACTCTGTCTGGGCGGCTGCCCACTCGGGCACCAGGATATCCGCCAACGCCGCGTTGGCTTTGAGTACATCGCCAGGAGCGTGGGCATAGACCCTCTCCACAAAGCCAGTGGTGCGGGCCTGAATCACCGCGACATCGCGCTCGTTGAATCCCAAGACTCCTGTGACGTCGAGACTGGAATCAAAGATCCCACGGGTGACAGTTGCAAAACGCAGACCGAGATTCTGGGTCAGACTTGGATCGATACTGACGGTCGCATGATCCCCTACGCCAGCGGCGTACTGAGGAACCAGTTGCATGTCCATGAAGGGAGATTTTCCCGGCTTGTCGAACTTTTGCTGCGGGTACATGGGGTCGTACCAATACAGGGCTTTGCGTTCGTCCGGGGAATTGAGGCTCTGCTCCGGGGTGGTAACTGGTACTCCGCTCATGCGCTGATGCGCGAACCAGTAACCACCGGCAACACCCAATGCCAACGAGATGCCCACCAGCAATGCCCCATTCCATTTTTTGAGGTTCATTGGCTGGACTCCCCATAAGCAAAATAAAGACGCGCACTGGTCAGCGCTCGCTGCTCTTCCACGTCGATCTGTTTCAGTCGGGCCTCGATAAGCTCACGTCGGGCGGTAACAACGGCGTTTAAATCGCCTTTGCCGGCACGGTAACTGGCCATGGTGAGTTCGACCTTTTCCTTGGCCAACGGCAGCAAGCTTTCCTGGTTTCGGCGCACGGCACGATTCAGGCGCTCATAGTCAGCCAGTTCGTTTTCCAGTTGCTGAGTGTGCTCGCGTGACAGGGCTTCGCGCTCGGCCTCAAGCTGGCTGAGTTCAGCCTGTTTGGCCGCGATTTTGGGGTTTTGGCGAGAGTCAGGAAACAGTGGCAGATCCCAGGAAAACTGCACGCTGACCATGTCGCCAAACTCACGGCCACGGTGCTGGTAATCCAGTTCCCAGCTCCAGTCGGACTGTTTCTCCGACACGGCTTCACGAACCTTGGCTTGCGCTTCGCGGGTCATCGGCGCAAACGCTGCCAACTCGGGATGGTGTTGCAGTCTATGGGAGTAGCTTGAAGTATCGACGGGCCACTCCGGCAAGCTGCCCATAGGCTTGTCATTGGCGGCGGAGCCAATCCAGCGCTTGAGGGCGGCTCGGGCTTGCGCCCTCTGGAGAATCAGATCGTCCTGTTGCTCCGCCAACTGAGCCGCTTCCTGTTTGGGCGTCACCGCGTCGGCGGGTTGAGCGCGGCCACCGGCAATCTGGGCCCGAACGGTATCGCTCAGCAGGCGGTTTTCTTTGTAGAAGTCCTGGAATAGCGCATTTTTGCGCTCAACCGAGTAGCTGCTGATCCAAGCCAACGCCGTGGACTGGCGCACCTTCAGACGTTCGACTCGACGCTCCGCAGCGGCGCGATCAATGGCTGCATCGGCGACTTCAATGCGCGCTTTGCGCTTGTCGCTGTTGGGCATCTCCTGCCTGACCCCGACCATCTGCATGGTCATGAAGTCCTGGTCGATGCTCCAACGATCCGGGCCGCCAATGGGGTAGTTCTGTACGCCCAGCAGGAGCTTGGGATCAGGTAATTCACCAGCAGGGATGGCTGCACTGCTGGCAGCCTGAACTTTCGCGTCTTGTGCGGTCAGCGACGGGGCATTGTTTTCGGCCAGCCGCAACGCTTCATCGAGCGTCAAGGCGGTAGCGAAACTCGGCAATGCCAGCATGCTTGCCGCCAAGCCGGCCACAAGAGACCAGCCTGTGCAATTGCACTTGGAGTTCATGTTTACGATTCCTGTAATCATTCTTTGCACGCGGCAAAAAAGACATGCGCGCAGTTAGTCCATCCCGCTAAATGCGGAATGAGGCTCAATGTTGGACAGGGATCAAACGCGGGGTGGTCGCCATACCCCGGACGGGGTCTGTACAGGTAGGGAATCGCTGATGAAAGTAAGGACTACTGGACTGAACACAGTTACAGGAGGCTTGAAGATTGAGACTTGCAGCATGCCACCCGTCTTGCACTCCTGTCCCGGCTTGCAAGGCTTGCCGTGCTCGGAAGGGCTTTTCATGTCGTTGCAGCAGTCCATTTCCATGCCGTCCATCATCGCCATGCCCATCGTCTTCATTGGGCACGGTTCTGTCGGTGCCTGAACGCCCGCCATCCCGCTGAGGGGAAGCGCCAAGCTGATCATGAAGATGATGCAAAACCGCAGATAGCGTTTCATGGTCTGGAGTCTAGTCGCTGAAAATGGCTCTTACAATTGGGCACGTGTCATCAACAACCTGTCGTCTAAATCTGACGTAGGCGATAAGACATAACAACAATTAAGTCAGCATTACGTGTAACAAATAGTCCTTTAACTGGCCTCCACAGATGTCAGGAGGCTGCTTGCACTGAGGCCCAGATCGGAACTGGGGTTTTTGCATTAGTGGCGGTGTTAGTCGTTCCTTGTTTGGTCTCGATGGCTCTATCTAGTTCTCAGCGCCTCGTTATGCGGTCAGTCCCATCCAGCCATGGAAACCTACATAGAGGCCAACACCGATGATCAATACGCTGGACAGGTACGGCGCACGACGAGCCACGGTGCCCAGCCACGGCCAGCGATTGGAGGCCTGTTTAGCACCGATGGCTGCCGCAGCACCGACCGTGACTAAGGTAAGGGCCAAGCCGATGCTGAAGCACAGGACGAGCATGCCACCCAGCGCCACTTCTTTAACCTGAAGACACAGCAACAGAACGGTGATGGCAGCCGGACAAGGAATCAAACCGCCCGTCAAACCGAACACGACGATCTGGCCCGTGGTGACCTCGCGGTTGGTGAAGCGTTTACGGATATCGTTGGCATGTGCGCGCTCGTGCGCATCCTGATAGCCGTCAATCGACAACTCCAGACCTTCCAGTTCGGAATGCGCATGCCCGTGATCATGCTCCTGGTAGTCCAGATCATAATCATGGGAGTGGCCCGAATGCCCAAGACTCAAGCGAGCACTGAACTCATGAGGTTCCGGGATATCGACTGCCGACTCCAGGATGCCTTCGCGCTCGACGAAAGAGAACGATTGGGTGCTGCCGTCTGGACGGGTAGTCATCAGGTGAACATCTGAGGCAGCCCAGGCATGTCCGGTCAATGTCTTCAGGCGCCAATGCGGTGGCATACCTACTTCAAAAATCGACAGTTCGATGCGCCCGTGGCCGGTATCGATTCGATGAGTTTCATCATGATGACCATGGTCATGCGAACCGTGGTGGTGGTGGTCATCACCTTGCTCGAACTTGAACATCTGCTCACCGCGCCAGGTACGCCACAGCATCCAAAGCGCAATCACGATGATCAGTGCAGAGGACGCAAGCTGGAAGTACGGCTCAGTGGTTTGAGCATCCAGGCCTTTGCCCAGGTACATGCCGCCCATGGCGACCAACCACACCACTGCGGTGTGCGACAGCGTCGCGGCCAAACCCAACAAAACAGCCTGTTTTACCGAGCCACGGATGGCCACGATGAAGGCCGCCATCATAGTTTTTGAATGTCCGGGCTCAAGGCCATGCAAGGCGCCGAGCAAGATAGCGCTCGGAAAATACAGCCAGGCGTGAGCCCCGCCTTGTTGTAGCAGTTCAGCGAAGTTGGGCATGTCAGACCTAGAGGTATTTGGTGATTTGCTTGAAGGCTTCCAGTGGTGCGCGCTCACCATTGTTCAACGCCGAGACGGTGTCCTCCAGGCAGTGATCGATGTGATCCTGAATGAGGGTGCGCTTGGCTTGGCACACAGCTTTTTCAACCGCATGCAGCTGCTGAGCGATGTCCACGCACTGACGACCCTCTTCGATCATGGTGATGATGCCGCGTAAATGGCCGTCCGCCCGTTTGAGGCGTTTAATGATCGCCTCGTGACTTTGGTGGGTGTGGGGGTGGCTGTGTTCGTGTTCGTGCTCACTCATGACTTGAGCCTCAGGCCTCAATGAATTACGCTGGCATCCTATCCCCCCTAGGAGGATGGGTCAAACGCATCAAGGCCCTACAAAACGAGTTGAAACCCGAACGCTATGTTCAGCAGAACACTGACAACGACGGTGGTAATCGCGCTTGCTCTCGCCATGTTTGTGGCCTGGGCCGGGCATACCTATACGTTGTCAGTGATGTCGAAACAGCCGGCCTGGGAGATTGCGCAAGACGCTCATCACTCCCATGAAGAGCAAGCCGAGATGTTGTGTGCGAGCTGTTCGGATCACTATCACTCCCCGTTGACCCCTGACCACCAACACGAAACGCCACAGCTCAGTTCTGCGTTGACTTTGTCTGCGCAGCCGAAGCTGTCCATGCGACTCGAAGCCCCATCCTATTCCGTTCCTCGTCCGCCGATTTTCTTGATCGAGCGTCCACCCCGTCCTTCGTTCGCATCCTGACCATGGCCGTACTGCGGCCTTTGATCCCTGCAACGTAGGATTGATCTATGCATTCGCACTCGATGAGCGGCGTTGACGCATTTACTGCGCCTTCGCGTCGCCTGCTACTGCTGTTGTTTTTATTTGTCGCGGCACTTTTCCTCGCAATGCCCGAGGCGATGGCTCATGCCGTCGCGGAAGGTGACAAGGGGTTCATCCAGGAAAGCTCCGGCGTCATGTTGTTGCCCTTCATCTATATGGGCGCCAAGCACATGATGACGGGCTACGACCACCTGCTGTTTTTGTTCGGAGTGATCTTCTTTCTCTACCGCCTGAAAGACGTGGGGCTCTACGTCACGCTATTCGCTGTAGGCCACTCAATCACGCTGCTGCTGGGCGTGCTGTCCGAGATCAGCATCAGCTCCTACATCATCGACGCCATCATTGGTTTTTCGGTGGTGTACAAGGCGCTCGACAACCTGGGCGCGTTCCAGCGCTGGTTCGGTTTCCAACCTAATACCAAGGTGGCCACGCTGATCTTCGGCTTGCTCCACGGTTTTGGTCTGGCGACGAAGATCCAGGAGTATGAGATCTCACCTGATGGCCTGATTCCGAACCTCATCGCCTTTAACGTCGGTGTCGAAATTGGCCAATTGCTGGCCCTCAGCGCGATTCTCATTCTGATGGGATATTGGCGGCGCACCGGCAGTTTCTGGCGCCACGCCTATACCGCCAACGTCGCCATGATGAGTGCCGGCTTCCTCCTGATGGGTTACCAGATCACCGGCCTGTTTGTCTCCGCGTAAGGAATTCTGACCATGTTCAATACTCTGCTTCCAACTGTTAATGAATTGCCCAGCACTCGCAAACTGGTGCGTTCGACTGTCATTGCACTGCTGACTGCGGTTGGCCTGTTGGTCACCGTTGTCATGCCTTCGGAATATGCCGTTGATCCTACGGGTGTGGGCCGCGCACTGGGTCTGACCCAGATGGGCGAACTGAAGATCATCCTTGCCCAGGAAGCTTTGGCGGATGCCGCGCCAGCGCAACCAGCAGCTCCAGCTCCGCAGGTCGCACAAGTCCAACCTACTGCGAAACCTGCTGCCCAGCCGGTGGCGACACCTGACCCTGCTTTCAAGACAGATCAAATGACCGTCACGCTCAAGCCAGGTGAAGGGACAGAAATCAAGCTGGAAATGTTGAAGAACAAAACCGTCAGCTATGAATGGACAGCGGCTGGTGGGCCTGTGAACTACGACACCCATGGCGAGCCCTACAACGCTGAAAAGGGTTACTTCCACAGCTACACCAAGGGCAAGCAAGTCAAAAGTGACAAAGGTGAATTCACCGCCATTTTTGACGGCACCCACGGTTGGTTTTGGCGTAATCGCAGCAACAACGACGTGACCATCTCACTGAAAACGACCGGTGATTACTTGAGCGTCAAACAGTAATCCGAAGCAGCGATGGCTGCTCTACGGCCACAAATACAGAGTTCAGCCTGACCACAGGCCATTTAATTTCATCCATTTTTGGAGAGTCTTCCAATGAAAACCCCAACAACATTGATCCGTTCGATGCTCCTAATATGCTTCCTTGGCCTGATGACGGCATGCGGTGGTGAAAAAGGCACTACCTCCGAAAGCGCTGAGCACGGGCACTCGCACGAGTAGGTCGCTGGATGAAACAGGGCCGCATTTGCGGTCTTGTTTGTTTTCTTATCTCAACTTTTACCGAGTTCGATCACACGGTTCAGCGGCAGATTTGAGGTTTTCTAGTCGCTTACAGAGCAGGCGCCACATCCTGTTGTCATAGGATAAGGCACGCAACCGTTCTCTTTGCATTCACTCGTGGTCAGCAGGCCACGCGGGAAGGCTGATCATAAAGGTCGTATGGCCATCTCTGGAGACGCATCCGACGGTGCCGTCATGGGCGTCAACCAGTGATTTGACGATTGCCAACCCTAACCCCGCATGGTTCGTAGCGCCCTCTCTCCGGGCAGGATCGACTCGGTAAAAACGGTCAAACAGCCGGGGCAGATGCTCTACCGCTATCTCCTCGCCGGGGTTTTCCACTGACAAGCTGATCATGTCGCCAAGGGGCTCGATTTTCACGAAGATTGTACAGTCAGGTGGGGTATATCTGAGCGCATTGGATAGCAAATTCGAAATCATCCTATCCAGCATCGTCCCTTCACCATTCACCGCGCCGTGCCCGACTACCTGTAGCTCTACCCCTGTGTCGTCTGCCAGAAGCTGGTAATACTCGAACAATTTCTCGACGACCGAACGCAACTCGATTTTCTCTTTGGCAGGTAGAACCAGACCGTTGTCCGACTTTGCTAAGAAAAGCATGCCGTCAATAATGCTGGAGAGTCGGTTCAGATCTTCCAGGTTGGAATAGAGATTCTCCTCATAATCCTCTGGTGCACGTTTCTTTGTGAGGATGACTTCGGTATGTGTACGCAGATTGCTGATAGGAGTACGTAGCTCGTGCGCGATATCGGCTGAAAAGTTAGACAACCGAGCAAATGATTCTTCAAGGCGAGCCAGCATAGCGTTGAACGAAGTGACGAGGAGCTCTAGCTCGCGAGGCACAGAGTCCATGGGAATCCGCTCTTTCAGCGATCCGGCTGACATTGAGGCCGCGACTTGCGTCACTTGTGCGACCGGCTTCAGCCCGCTGCGCGCCACCAGCCACCCTAAACCTGCGCTGACCAAGGCGCTAATCGCCAGCCCGATCACCAACCACCAGCGCAGAGTTTCAACGAAATGCATATGGCTTGTGATGTCTAGACTCAACCACGCGGTCAGTGGCTCAGCTTCATTCGCCAAATGAACTTGGGCTTTCATGCCTCGGTACATATGGCTTCCAGCTGTCCACTCCCACATATCTTTCCCTGGGTCACCAGAGGAGGAAGGAGGATGTCCAACTGCATTTGAAGTCGCGAAGAACGTCTTCCCTCCCATCGCGATAATTGAGGCTGAGAGTTCCTGGTGAGCACCAAGGAGAGCATGTAGTTGCAACACAACTTCTGAAGGGTCTGCGGAGCCAGCTTCGCCATCCATTATTTGCCGAATGGATTCGAGCTTTTCCGTCATCGCTTGACGGTCAAGGGCCTTGAAGTGATGCTGGCTGAACCCATCAAAGGTAAAGCCTGCTACTACCAGCACGGCGACCACGGCACAGACAAACATCATGCTTAAACGGAGGGTAAGGGATGCACGCTTCATTCTGTATCCGGAGCATCTAGCATGTAACCCATTCCCCTCGCGGTCTGAATCATCTTGGTGTCGAAATCGTCATCGATTTTGGCCCGGAGCCGACGAATCGCGACTTCGATCACGTTGGTATCACTGTCGAAGTTCATGTCCCAAACCTGCGATGCGATCAGTGATTTCGGCAAGACTTCCCCCCGACGGCGCATCAGCAGCTCTAACAGCGAAAACTCCTTGGCAGTAAGGTCAATGCGTCGACCTGAGCGCGAGGCCCGTCGCTTTAGAAGATCGACCTCCAGATCCCCAATCTTAATAGATGTCTGGTTGGGTACGGCGGCACCACGGCGAAGCAAGCCTCTGACGCGGGCAAGCAATTCAGAAAATGCAAAGGGTTTGACTAGATAATCGTCTGCACCTAGCTCCAAGCCTTTGACCCGGTCATCAACTCCGTCCCTGGCCGTCAGAAACAGTACAGGAACTGTGCTCCCAGCTGTGCGGACAGATCGAATGACCTCCCAGCCATCCAGGCCCGGCATCATTACGTCCAGGATTAGAAGGTCGTAGGCCTCATTTAGCGCCTGGTGCAACGCCTCTGTTCCCGTCACAACGCGGTCGACACTGAAGCCGGCCTCCAAGAGGCCTTGCTGTAGGTACATTCCGATTTTGGGTTCGTCTTCTGCAACCAAGAGTTTCATGCATGGGCTCCGGTTTTGCGGTGTCCTAGTGTGCTACCAATCTGACGACTGTGCGGAAGCTTACGCAAATGTAATTGCCCCAACAGCAAACGGATAGCTCCCAGGCAAGGCGGGGGGCGGGGTGCGGTGGATGAGGGAGAGCAGCTAGTCGGCGGCTTACAAAAACGTAATCGGCAATCTGAGCTTTTTGCGCTTAACCTACCTTCCATCCAGTGCGGAAGCACGACTCCTGGCCTACGGCCAGTGCATACAGCGCAACCGCACACTAAAACGTGACGAGGTGCAACGAATGTTCAAACGAAAGCTATCGCTTGCTGTGGGATTGATGATTTGTGGGATTGCGCAGGCAGCTGAGCCACTCACAATTGACGTACATCGTGACGCGAACTGCGGGTGCTGCAAGGAGTGGGTCAAGCACCTTGAATTGAATGGATTCAAGGTAGTCGACCACGTGGAAAGTGATATGAGCGCTATCAAGCAGAACCTGGGCGTGCCACAGGAACTCGCTTCATGTCATACGGGTGTAATTGACGGCAAATTCGTAGAGGGTCATGTCCCAGCCGATGAAATCAAGAAGCTGAATGGTCGTTCAGACCTCGCAGGAATTGCAGTGCCAGGCATGCCCGCAGGTTCTCCTGGTATGGACTACGGCCAGAATCATCAACCTTACCAAGTCCTGGGGCTCACCAAGGCAGGTGCGCAAGAAGTGGTCGCTGACTACCCCATCAACCGATAGTCGTTGCTCAGATCTGAGCGCCCTTGGGGCCGCTCGGATCTAGCTCCTGGATCACCCTTGAGCCATCTCGATTGAGGGGCTCAATGTTCCTAGCCAAGCCACTAAGCAAACGATGACGACAGCACAGGTCGATTCGATCACCACACTTTTTCTCAAAGCAGTTGCCGCTAGAGAAAAATCACCGGCCACCACAGACCGCTCAAGTGAAGGGCTCAGGTAGAAACGATTGAGGGTAGCTAGCCCGATCATGCCTACGAAAAGTAGGATCTTCACGAGTAGGAGAACGCCATAGGTGCTGTTTACGACTTCGATTACTGACGGCCCGACAATGAAGAGATAATTAGCGACGCCAGTAACTATGATCGTACCAACAATGAGTGCGCCCGCTGTTTCGAATCCCCTGAGCGCTCGCGATAGCACTCGTACCAGTTGCTCCGAATTAGCCCTCCTAATACTCAACATCAGACCAAACGCCGCGAGAGCTCCGATCCAGCCGCCAGCGGCAAGTAGGTGCAGAATATCAGCGGCAAAGTGCCAGAATCGCAGGGCGCCTTCATCCATCGCCCCGTGACCTGTCCATGGGATTGTCGCTAAGGCAATGCTGCCCGCTATGGTAGCGACCCAGAGACTGCCCGTCGGCCATCGCCTGTTCTGGCTTCCAGCAAAAATCACCACTACTAGCGAGATCATGCGTGTCACCCAGCTGTAGCCGACCTCGGTCTCATACAGCATCATTTCCATGTGAGGTCGCAGCTCCGCCCAGTCGGATGCGCCGCTCATATTTTTTGTCATAACTACAAAAGCTGCTATGGACAAAAGCATACCTATAACAGCGGTGGCAGGTAGTAGCGACCCAAAATGCAACAGCGTTCCCGATACGCGCTCTTTTCCCCGAAAGCTGTATAGGCCAAAGACGGCAAGACCGAAGAGAAGCATCAGATCCAAATACAGCGCGAGGCGCAGCGCCACGTTAATTGGGTCGCTCATACTTATTTCACTTTGAAGGTGACGCTGCCAGTAATCGGGTGGGTATCGGACGAAACTGCTCGCCATTCCACTTTGTAGGTGCCAGTTGTGAGAGGAGAGGCCGGGGTCAAGACCATGGTTTTAGGGTCGTTACTGCCGGCCACGCTGGCTTTCACACTCATAGGCGAGTGTGACATGCCAGGCATGTCAGTCATGATCAACTTGGCTCCGGAAAACTGGGTAACCAAGTTTTCAGAAAAGTGCAGCTCAATCTTTGCAGGAGCCGGGCCGCTCTCTCCTTCGGCGGGAGTGGAGGACAACAGCTTCGGGTGAGCCTGGGCAACTGCACTGAGCAGAAGACTGGTTGAAAGAGCGACGGCCACAACACAGGATTTAAGTACAGACATGCAAGGCTCCTCACAGCGCGTAGCTGTTGTAATGAGGTTAAATAATTATTTGGTGCCGCTGATTTAGAACCACACCCGGACACCGAGCACCAGACGTGCTTCGTTATTGTCTTCGCCTTCCTCGCTGGCATAGTCAGCGGTCTTTCCATAAGCCCGATTCCAAGTCACGCCTACATAAGGTGCGAACTCAGGACGGATTTCGTATCGGAGCCGCAAACCGACTTCACTCTCAGACAACCCTGAACCGACTCCACGTTTGGGATCGTTTTTGCCATAGAAATTGAATTCTGCCGTTGGTTGCAAAATCAGCTTATTGGTTAGGAGAATGTCGTAGTCACCTTCCAGCCGCGCTGCGGTCTGGCCGCCTTCACCCAAATAAGCAGTAGCCTGGGCCTCGAAATTGTAGAGCGCCAAACCCTGGATACCGAAAGCGGCCCACGTTTGAGGGTCGCCTGGTTTGAAGTCTTGACGAACCCCGCCGACTAGATCCCACCAAGGGCTGAAGGAGTGTCCCCATAAAGCTTGAACCTCAGCTTCTTCAGTCTTCCCATTGGTGCGCTCGCCTTCGGAGCGCAACCATAGACGATCAACATCTCCCCCTATCCAACCTTGGGCTTCCCAGTTCAGTGCGCTTCCATCGTCAGCATCCTGCCATTCCAATTTCTCAAATATAAAAAATGAGTTGAGGGCTGTGTCATGAACCGCGTGACCACCTGGGGACTTATAGACTGCGGCTCTGTCTGCACCGGTTAGCGGTGGTATCGGAGTCCGGCTTTGGGTTTGTGGTTGCTTGGCGGGCTGGATACTCTCCATTTTGCTGTGATCCATGCCCTGCATTTGGCTGTGATCCATACCTACCATCTTGCCGTGATCCATGCCCTGCATCTGGCTATGATCCATGGTCTGCATCTGCCCGTCTTCGGTACCCTGGCTTGTTTCAGCGGCTGCGGGGAAGACAAAACCAGCGGTCAGAGCGACCGTAAACACAGCTGAGTGCATGTGAGTCCCGCAAAGAAAATTGCTCATAGTCGACTCCTTATTCCTCTACACGCACTTCGCGGAACATCCCCATTTCCATGTGGTACAGGAGATGGCAGTGATAGGCCCAGCGTCCCAGTGCATCGGCTGTCACTCGGTAGCTGCGCTTCGAGCCTGGCGGCATATCAATAGTGTGTTTGCGAACAAGGAATTGGCCATTCTCGTCTTCTAGGTCGCTCCACATGCCATGCAAATGGATGGGGTGAGTCATCATGGTGTCGTTGACAAGAACGATCCGGACTCGCTCGCCGTACTTCAGTTTTAACGGCTCGGCGTCCGAAAACTTCACGCCGTTGAAAGACCAGGAAAACTTCTCCATATGGCCAGTCAAGTGCAGTTCGATAGTCCGACTTGGCTCACGGCCATCTGGATCCTCAAACGTGCTCTTTAGATCAGAATACGTCAGCACTTTTCGACCATTCTCGCGAAGGCCCATGCCAGGATCATCAAGCTTTGGCGACGTTGTCATTGCCTGCATGTCGACGAGAGGATTGTTGGATTCTGTGGCTGGGTGCGACTGCATTTCTCCCATACCACTAATGCCGCCCATGGACATTTTGCTGTGATCCATCCCCGCCATGCTGTCCATGCCGGACGTGTCTTGCGTAGCGCCATGGTTCATACCTTTCATGGCACCGCCGTCCATGCCTGACATGCCCTCCATTGGGCCGTCACCCATACCGGCCATCTTGCTGTGATCCATTCCAGCCATATCGCCCATACCAGCCATCGAGCCATGATCCATACCGGCCATACCCATGTCAGCCATAGTGACGAGAGGACGTGGGTCTAGCTCAGGTACCGGAGCGGCCAGGCCAGACCGGACGGCCAAGGTGCCTCTTGCGTACCCCGACCGATCCATCGCCTGCGCAAACAGTGTGTAGGCGTCCTGAGTTGGTTCGACGATCACATCGAAAGTCTCGGCAGTGGCGATCCTGAACTCATCCACGCTCACAGGTTTGACATACTGGCCATCGGCAGCCACGACAGTCATCTTCAAACCCGGAATACGGACATCAAAGTAGCTCATGGCTGAACCATTGATGAACCTCAACCTAAGCTTTTCGCCAGGTTTGAAGGTGGCCGTCCAGTTGGAGTTCGGCGCGTGGCCGTTCATCAAGTAGGTGTATGTCGCGCCACTGACGTCTGCAATGTCAGTGGGATTCATCTTCATTTCGGCCCACATCTTGCGGTCAGCGACGGTGGCTGACCAACCTTTGTCAGCTACGTCATGAATGAAATCACTGACTGTGCGTTTGTGGGTGTTGTAGTAGTCAGACTGCTTCTTCAATGTTTTCATCAGCGAAGCCGGATCTTCATCCGTCCAGTCAGTAAGCATCACCACGTAGTCACGGTCATACTCAAATGGCTCGGGCTCTTTCGCGTCGATTACCAATGGGCCGTATACACCTACCTGTTCTTGGAAGCCGGAGTGACTGTGATACCAGTACGTTCCGTTCTGCTTGACCTTGAATTGATAGACATACGTGCCGTTAGGCTCGATCCCATGGAAGCTAAGGCCCGGCACGCCGTCCATATTCGCGGGGAGGATAATCCCGTGCCAGTGGATTGATGTCATATCCTTAAGGCGGTTCTTGACCCGCAAGGTCACGGTATCGCCCTCACGCCAGCGCAGCTGAGGCCCCGGAATCCCACCATTGATTGTCATGGCAGTCCGGGCATTCCCAGTGATATTTACCGGTGTCTCTCCAATAAAGAGGTCGAACTCTGTACCTGACAGGACATTAGTCTCGCCCAAGCTCCGGGCCGCCCAAATAGGGGTATGCCAGAGGCCTAAGCCACCGAGAATCCCGCCTGCGGTAAGACCTTTCACAAAGGTGCGCCGAGAAGTTTTGGATTGCATACCGATTCATGTCCCGTCAGTCGGATGTCAGGTGCACACACTGTGGTGTGCTCCCGAGGGTTCACGCTTTGGATAGCTAGTGCGCTTGATACATCGGAAGATGCCATAAGCCAGCAAACGGGGTGATTACATTTCCGTAAGCTGGGCGGCTCAGCACTGATGCTTCTGCTCTTCAGCCGTGGGCTTTTCCTGTGCAATATCCTGTTGCACTTGCGCTTGTGGGACGGGTTTGGTGGTGGCCATTGCCGTCTCGCGAGCTCGTTCCATGCGCTCAACCGCACGGTCGCCGCCACCTTCGGCAAAGGCCAGGGACGATATAGCCAAACTGAGTGTAAGAATCACAACGTTGGTTGCTTTCATAGTGCATCTCCTTCAAGGAATTGACTCTCGATGAAACCAGAGAGTTTGAGCGTCAGCTCGATGAGGATGATGAGGGGACGCACCTGTCAGCACGCTTAGCCGGTGATTACACTTTTGACAGCACACGGAGAAACTCAACATCTGAAAGATCGACGGGCGTCATAAAATTTGACCGCACCACAGAACCGACAGCCGGCTGCATAAATTGATGTAGATCAACCGTGGCACTTCAATGTGCTGTATGTTGAAAAATCAAAATCCGCTAATCAGTACCGGAGATTCTCCATGTTCTGGTTTCGCCATCGTCAACCAACGTTCATACGCCTCGCCATCGTGCTGTGGGTGTTAGCGTTTGGTCTGGCAGCGACCCAGGGATGTCTGGCACAGCCCAGCCACAATCCGGCTACAACTCATGTCTCGCTGATCACCGCGCAAGATCACGATAGCCACGACGCCCATGCACTCGGTTGCCTTCAGCACTGCGCCGATGCGGCAATAGCTGTAAGTCCTTCGCTCCATCTTCAAACATTTGACCTGTTCAGTTGGACGTTTCTGCTCCTTATCCCAGCGTTGCTGATTTTGTATCCCGCCAATCCCTCCGCTTTTGCCTTTCTTGCATTACGGCGCCCTGTACCGGCCAGACCTCCTGCCCGCCTGATTTTCGTCCGTTTCAACGATTAATCCGACCTTCTGCGCGCCGATCTTCGGCGCACTGTCTGACTGCGCCAACCTGGCGCGGCTTGGTATTACCTGAGCTGTCCTGACCCTTTGGAGATTGCCATGCATGCCACATTGAAATTTATCCTCGCCACCCTGCTCGTGAGCAGCCCACTTATCGCCTCGGCAGTCGATGAGCATCACCCGGAGGGGCAGACCGCGCCCGCCAAGACAAGCGAAGCAGCTACGCCGATACAAAACAATGTCATGACCGAGCAAATGCAAAAAATGCAGGCTGCACACGACAAGGCAGCCGCCGCCAAGACCCCTGCCGAGCGACACGCCGCCATGCAGGAGAGCATGAAGACGATGAAGGACAGCATGGCCATGATGCATAAGAACTGTCATGGCAAGGGCATGGGCATGGACGGCAACAAAGACGGCATGGAGATGGGAATGATGAACATGATGATGAAAATGATGGATCAGCAATCGAGCATGATGAACATGCCGATGAGCAAGTGACGCGCACAAGCCTGTAGGCAATGCAGCGACAGTTTTACCTTAACCAATATGCCAAGGGTAAAACTGCCGCCCGTTACACCTATACGACGTATCACTAAACAGCACTCCCTCAGGAGTACAAAACCATGATGAATTCACCACATTCCGCTAACACCTCTCCAACATTTTGGAGGAGTAAACCCGGTATAGCGCTGGGCATGCTGCTGGTGATCGTGCTGTTCTATCTAGCAAGAGAACACTACGGCCATATGCTGGGCTTACTGCCTTACATGATTTTGCTGTTGTGCCCGCTGATGCATTTTTTCGGGCACCACCACCACGATGGTCACAATCATCACGGCGAAACCTCAGTCTCAACCAAGGATGCGAACAGGAGTTAGCTCATGCACACCCCTGAGGTTCGTCAAGAGCACGGCCCAATACAGAACTCTGAACCCCAACCCACCGGCTCCCATGACCCGGTATGTGGCATGACCGTCAGTAACGACAGCCAGTTCAGCACGGAATATGAGGGGCAAAACTACCGGTTCTGCAGCCAGAAATGCCAAACGACCTTCAGGGCAGCGCCCGAGCGTTATCGAATATCTCAACTGAAAATCGAACAAATCCCTCAGACAACAGCAGAACCGTTAACGGGTGCCGCTGAATACACATGTCCCATGCATCCGGAAATTCGCCAGATCGGCCCCGGCGTCTGCCCTAAGTGCGGCATGACCTTAGAGCCGGTAATTCCCGAGTTGGAGGAAGAAGAGAACTTAGAACTCAAGGACTTCACCCGGCGCTTCTGGTGGACATTGCCACTGACAGTGATCGTAACCGTGCTGGCTATGGGTGGCCATGCCCTGGTGCTGTTCCATGGCACCACGCAAAATTGGGTCGAGCTGGGATTGGCTACACCCGTCGTGCTGTGGGCTGGCTGGCCGTTTTATGTGCGTGGTGTGCGTTCGGTGATTCAGCGAAGTCCGAACATGTGGACGCTAATCGGCCTCGGCACGGCGGCGGCCTTCCTTTACAGCGTCGTGGCCACCCTGACCCCCGATGTATTCCCCAGCAACTTCATGATGGAGGGCCGCATCGGTGTGTACTTCGAAGCGGCGGCTGTGATCATCTCTCTGACCCTTCTCGGCCAGATGCTTGAACTCAAGGCTCGCTCGCAAACCTCGGCTGCCATCAAGTCGCTGCTTGGACTTGCACCCAAAACTGCCCGACGGATCAATGCCGATGGTACGGAAGAAGACATCCCTCTGACACACGTACACAGCGGCGACACATTACGTGTGCGTCCGGGAGAAAAAGTACCTGTCGACGGCAAGGTATTGCAAGGCGAAAGCGCTGTAGATGAGTCGATGCTCACCGGCGAACCGATACCGATCATGAAGAGGGCCGGCGACGCGCTGATCGGCGCCACTCTCAACATCCACGGCAGTCTGGTGATGCAGGCGCAGAAGATAGGGACGGCGACCCTGCTCGCACAGATTGTGCAGATGGTTGTGCAGGCACAACGCTCAAAAGCGCCGATGCAACGGCTGGCAGACGTGATTGCCAGTTACTTCGTGATCGTTGTGATTGCTATCGCCGCGCTGACTCTACTCGGCTGGGGGCTGTGGGGGCCCGAGCCAAGTTGGGTGTTCGGACTGATCAACGCTGTCGCGGTCATGATCATCGCCTGTCCCTGTGCCCTTGGCCTAGCGACACCGATGTCAGTCATGGTTGCCACCGGCAAGGCTGCTGGCAGCGGCGTATTGTTTCGCGATGCCGCCGCCATCGAAAACCTGCGCAAGATAGACATCTTGATAGTCGACAAAACTGGCACCCTCACTGAAGGTCGACCAGCGTTCCATAGCGTCGAGGCCGTACCCGGATTTACTCAGGATGAAGTGTTGCGCCTGGCCGCAAGTCTCGATCAGGGCAGTGAGCATCCATTGGCCCACGCCATCGTCGAGCAGGCTCGTGCCGCAGGGCTAAAACTGGTGACACCTGAAACCTTCGAGTCAGCCTCAGGTATTGGTGTAAGCGGTCAGGTCGAGGGTCGCCGCCTGATGCTAGGCAATACCGCGTTGATGCAGGAGGCCGGCGTTTCCACAGAGAGCTTGCAAGAACATGCCGAGAAGCTACGCGGCGACGGTACGAGCATCATGTACCTGGCAGTCGATGGCGCCCTGGCGGGTTTGCTGGCTGTTGCCGACCCCATCAAACCCACCACGAAGCTGGCCGTCGAGCGTCTGCAGGCGGATGGCGTCAAGGTCATCATGGCCACTGGCGACGGCCTTACGACTGCTCGCTCGGTAGCTCGCCAGTTGGGCATCGAGGAGGTACACGGCGAGGTCAAACCGCAAGATAAAGAGCGTCTGGTGGCATCTCTGCAACAAGCCGGACACCGGGTGGCGATGGCCGGCGACGGCATTAATGATGCCCCCGCACTGGCTCGCGCTGATGTAGGTATCGCCATGGGCACTGGCACTGACGTGGCGATGAACAGCGCTCAGGTCACCCTGGTCAAGGGGGATCTGCTCGGTATCTTGCGTGCTCGCAGCCTGTCAGTCGCAACGGTGAGAAATATGCACCAGAACCTGACCTTCGCCTTCCTTTACAACGCCATGGGTATCCCACTGGCTGCCGGCTTGTTTTTTCCACTTACCGGTCACCTTCTGTCACCGCTCATTGCCGCACTGGCCATGAGCGTGAGCTCGGCGTCGGTGGTATTCAATGCCTTGCGTCTGCGCCAGGCTTCCATTGATTGAGTGAAAACGACCGCTTGACCTTGCCATGGCGGCAAGGTTGAGGATAAGCCAACGCCTACAAAAGGCCTCAGGCGCCAGTCTTTCCATGATCAACTTTGTTGTGAGGAGTCACCTATGAAAGCTGTTGAACTGCAAGTCCAGGGCATGAGCTGTGGCTCATGTGTCAAACATGTCACTGAAGCGCTGCGCCCACTTGAAGGAGTCAGTGACGTAACAGTGGATCTACAAGCCGGACGGGTGAAGGTCAGCGGCGATTCGGACAGCCATGCGCTGCTTACAGCCCTGGAGAACGCGGGCTATCCAGCACAGCTGGCGACAGTGGAAAGCGTAGCGAGTAAGAAAACCTCGGGCTGTGGCGGGAACGGCGGCGGTTGCTGCTGCCGGTAAGGATTATTTTTAAACTGGAGAACTCCCATGAATACCAGTCTGCGTATAGCTGCGTTCACGACTGTGGCTGCGGCAACTCAATGGCGCTTCCTTGGGAGCATGAACAGCTATAACGCCTTCTTAACAACCTCTGACTTCATTCCTTGCAGATAACGAGCTTGGGCGCGGCCCCCTTGGGAGCTAAGAGATGTATCCGACGACACCTGACGGTCGCTACTTTGTAGTCAAAGGACAATTGTGGCGCTGCAGCAACCCCTCGCTAAATGAAGATGTGCGGCAGCGCTTGGTCAATGACCTGATGGCAGCGCGTCGTGAAGTAAAGGCAGCGAAAGCCTCTGGCGATCCTGGGCAGTTGTCGGGGGCAAGGGCGAAGGTTCAGAAAGCCAAGGTCGCGCTAGGGGAAAGAGGCCCCGTGTGGTGGAGCGACAGCAGTCCTGACTTCAACAGGCATCAGGTGGCCAATACACCCTATGCGGAGTGGTACCACTCCCTGAGCACCAATCGCTGACCAGCACCTATAGCTTCGCCATAAATCCTTGACCACCACAAGCGGTGCAGTCCTCCTGAAGCTCGAAGCGATCAAGGCATGCCGGGCAAATACGAAACTTCGCCAGGTCAATCAATGGGCGAAGCTTTTCGAACGAGCGCAAGTCTAGGCTTTCTTTGGCAACGAGAGCGATGTCGATCAGGCCACGGTAGACATCTGGAACGTCCACTGGCTCGCGGAAGATTCCTTCGATAGTCCGCCCGGTTTCAACGAGCTTGTAATGTTGCCCGTCAGGCAAAGTTAGCGTCAGCCCATTGATCCCTGCAATCACTCCGGATGAGCTGAAGACTAGATTCGCACCATCCGCATTTCGGTAAATCTTGCCGTCGTACGTTGCGATATTGGCCTCAGCGAGAGTGCTCACGTAGTAGAAAATTGATCGCCTGATCACGCCCAGTAATTCTGAACTGCCATGTTTCACAACGTCGTACGCCGATGCACCGCAGTATCGAGCTGGAGCGTCAATCAACTCTTCTACAGCGTGCCAATAGGCAGCATCCGCCATTTCATTCATGTCGAAGCACTGGAGATCATCGATGAGCCCCTCGGACGCCAGCGTGGCGGACATTTCGCGGAGCGTTTGCCGGTGTGCCTCAGGGTTCTCCATTCGGAAATCATGGTCGTCGAGGGTTGAGCGCCATTGCTGAAGCCTGAGCGCCTTGGCCTGATCGAAATTCATGGATTGGATTCACTGCATAGTTACTGGTTTTATGTACAGTATTATAGGCGATCATCTCAAGCTAGTTTTAGCCGACGAGCCGTAGATCAGGCCCCTGGGGAAAAACCCGCCTCGGGCGGTAAAGTAAAAACCAAGCACGGACGTTGAAGCCTCGGTGCACACGAGGGGATACCAATGGACTCGCCCATCGATATCGTAAACCTACGAGGTCGCGCTATCGCAGCGCATAAACCCTGAATTTTCTGACCTGAAAAGGGTAGCGCTCAGCCTTTGAAAAATACGGCGATATTATTTCCCATCGGATCGCGAAGGTAGGCGACATAGAAGTCATCGGTGTATACCTCTCGGATACCAGGCTTTCCTTCATCCGTCCCGCCGCTAGCAACGCCTACAGCATGCGACTCATTTACCTTCGCCCTGGGTTCGGCCCGCAGCGCCGGCATCATGCCATTTCACGTTGTAGCGGGTTGGCCATTGAAGGACTGGGCGACGCGTGCCGGGTATACAACAGTTTTCTATGCGCTGGGCGAATTGGCGCAAGTGATGAATCCGGGCGAGCATCACCAAGAGCTCTGGATCAGCTACAAGAAAGAACGCATTGTTGTCCGATCTGATTCGTCAGGCTTTGTCTGCTTCAGAGTTGATCTAGCAAAAGAGCGCCTTGAGCAACTGCTTTAACAGGCTCAACTCCATCGCCTTTTGAGCACAAACGTTTGATGGCAAACACCTCGACAGCTATAAGTAGCCCAATCGCCGTCAACGGGGCATCGCCGCATCCTTCATCTTTTGAAGCGTGTTATCGACAGACTCGCGATTTCCGCATACGTAGATCACAGGGCACTGCAAACACACGCTAGTCTTCCTGTTCTTCCCGAATGTCGATTTCGCCCAGCGCTCCCAGGTAAATCTTCCGGCAGGGCAGTTTGGAAATCAGCCCGCTTTCGAAAAGCATTCTAGGGATGTGCGATAACAAGCTCGACACTTTCCACAGCTCGGTGATTGGCTTCATTGCATCTGCAACAAATGAGTCGAGGTCGAAGTCCTGCGTTGCGACAAATGGCCCATCCCGGGCGTATCCCACGAAAATGCCTGAGGCTACGCAGATGACGTCGCCTGACTTGACGATCATGACAGCACCTTGAAGTTATTCAGGGCCTTCACCCTAGGTGAAGACGAACACCGACCATCACTGCAACACGCGTGGGGTGAAATGGGGCTGCCCCTTTGAAAGGCGCAGAAACTCGCGCAGGCTCGCACGCCCATTGCCCCTCTGAAACGTAGCGAGCACGTACCGAGAGTTCACGGTGGTCATCACCCAAAATCTCCCCTCGCGCTCGACTTTCAACACGTCAGAAGTCCTGATCAGATGACCATCGTCAAATCGACCGTACTGGTCTTTGCGCTTGTGACCAAACACTACGCCTATGCCTGCGCGGGCCTTAATGAATGCTCCACATAGATAAGCTGTCACCGGCTCGTCGAAGCCCTGCTGTTGGGCTTTTATGATTCGCGTGAGATCGAAATCGGTATGGCGTTTTCCATGAAAATTTACATCTATTGTGTCCAGCATAACTGCGCTCTCCGTTGGCAGCCCATATGGAGTGACCAGAAATTCTTCACGGAATCATCCGAGCTGATGCCGTGCGGGAACCTTGGTAAATTTCAGGCTGCGCGGATCATGTCCGCGTGATAAATCGGACGAAGGTTGGTTAGCAAATCGCTTCGGAAGCCTGGTTGGTGAGAGCTGTGATACTTGGAGCCTGTCTCGACTTCAAGTAGGCAGACGAAGCACTCGTTCTCGTCTTCACCGAGCGTGACTTTGGTCAGTGCCTCCATACGCCAGCCGCCGCTTCCGTTCATGTGAGCAGGAGTGACTACCTGAACATCGGTGACCATGATCTCGTCGTCCTGGGCAATCAGGATCTTCTGCAGTCGTGGTTCGCTGTCGACCATCAGAACCGCCTCGGTGATTCGGCCCTGCTGCTTGGCTTGGACGGTGACGTGATACCAGTGAGTACGAAGCACTCTTGATATCTGATGCCATTGGCATTGGCCTTCCCCAAACATACCCGGAAGACCGAGTATGTCGTCGTCATCTGTTCTAAACATTGTATGTCCTTGGGTCTCAAGGGGCTCTGATATGGAGCGCAGTTAGAAGAAGGAAAAAACGTCCTTCAGGCTGGCGGGTTGTTCATGACCAGGCCCAATCAAGACGTAAATCGTGTTTCTGGTTTCGAACATGCCATCGCTGAAACTTGTGCACATGCTTGAGCGAACCCGATCTCCTCGGTCGAAACGGCCCTGGCTGTCCTCGACCACATTGTGAGCAAACACGATCATCGGGAGCTGTCCCAATGCATGAATCTTGGTGAGTTCGTCGGGTGTGACTTCCACGCGAAAAACTGTCCAATCTTCAACTAGGCAGTACGCCTTTCGGGGGAAGTGTTGGATCGCCAGAGCTCGTGCTTTTGAGCTGCTCGATAGGCCTTCAAGGGGTGTCCGTGGCCCTTTCATAAAGTCGGGCTCTTCGACGCTAGCCATAAGGCCTCCACTCAGTAATTAACATCAAATTGACAATTCAACCCTCTCTGCCCACCGCTCACGATGGCTTGGCTGATCCACGGCAGCGCTGCGTTCTCGTGGCCGTGGCGCATGGGTAAGGCTATTAAACCTCTACATAAGCCCTAAGGCAATCATAATGAACCTAATTGGGCGTGTTATGACTGATCGGGGTGTGGCTTTATCCTCAGATTTGATTGGGGAAAAATACCGATGGATGCGGCAGAAGCACTGGCTGTCGTGGTTCGTGGAATTCGCAGAGGCCAAGGTCTGTCCCAAGAGGACATCAACAATCTCGGGCGCTCTCATTTCAGCCGGATAGAGCGGGGAGAAGTAAGTATTGGACTCGACGTCCTGGTGAGGCTCGCCGGGATCCTAGACCTCGATCCGGCTACGCTCCTGCTGATGGCGACCTCCATGCAAAATCACGAGTCATTCAAGGACGGCCAGAAACGTCTTACAAAGCAACTGGCAAGAATTAGAAAGGCAGGGATCGATCTTGAGATTGAGTCGCAGGCTCGAGCTGGAAAGCCACCTCCTGGACGGCCAGCTCGTCCTGATGCGGCTAGAAATGCCATTGAGGCAAATCGATTGAAGCAGTGGGGAATTTCTGTTGTTGAGATCGCGGAAAGGTTGGGGCTTTCTGAAGCGACTGTTCGTAGGTATTTGAAAACAACCAAGCCCGAACAGCCGTGATTTTTGAATGACCAGCACCAGGCTGAAAATGTCCCAAGAAGGTTTGCTATGGAAGACTGCTCTGGAACACCTTGGCCCCACAGAGCTACATCAAGTTGTGATCGGCTTATGATTAAAAGCTGGGCCTCCCGCTCGACCAACTGTCGAGTACCTGAATACCGACCACGTTGGCAATGACGTGCTGAATATACTGAGAATTGCCCAAGTATCTGTAGGTGCGGTTGTGCCTTACAGGCCGGTTGAGTCAGGCAGGCTTGCGATCTACTCCGCTCACGCCGAGCATCTCGCCGACAAGCTGTTGCAGGTCATCCCAGTCGGAAAGCTGCCGCTTAGCTTGAAGGGTGCCAGGCTTGAGGTTGATCTGGGAATGTAGGTCGAGCACCGGGTGAGTCATACATGCATCCAGAGGACACGCTGAAGCTGCCATCCTAGTAGAATTTGTCGAGCTAATTACCGCCCCTTTGAGATGTTCTATGAGCCCTGATTTAACTGAAGAAGAAATGCGTCGTGCCCTGTTCGGTACGGCTCAGCCCGAACATCAGGTGGCTTCTCCTCAAGTACAGGAGCAGGTGCCAGAGGCTGTGTCTACAAAGCCGGCAGCAGTTCCCCTAGTAAAGAAGAAAGCGGCAAAAGCGTTTACGCCTAGGCTGCGGGTCACGCTCCGGGTTGGGAACGAGTTTGAGGGGAAAATGATCGAGTTGATTCACGAGGCTGATACGTTGAGCTCGTTGCTTGCTGAGCAGGAGGCTGTGAAGGCGGCCAGGAAGAAGTACAAGTACGTGGAAGTGGTATTGGTTAAATCGATGTAGACGACTCAGTGGGGCTGATTAGATGGAAAACCGTGCGCCTATCAACTCCTGCTCTAGGTACGGCCACTGCGACGAACTGAGACTGCCACCTTGCCCTGGGCGATCTACCGCGCTCAGTCAGTTGTTGATGGAGCGCGCAAGGCAGGGGGAGATCACCGATAGGCGAAGGGAAGGCTCAGGTGCCGGTAGCCTCATGCATGAGTTGATCACCTGGCGGGCTGAAACAGGCCACTCCCTTTTCGTGAGCAACCTGCGATTCATCACGTTGGAATATTTCTTCTTAGGCTTTCCAGCGTCATCACGCTTATCGCGGACTTGGCCATCTTGATTCCGAGAGCGAGGTTGAACGCCACCTCCCGGCTTCGGAACAGTTACGTTTGGATTCAAAGGTCGTCTGTCGGTCATGCTGTCATCCTTGTGCGCCAAGTACGTGATGTTAAAAATGGCCCAACCATGAACATTTCGCTGGCATTTCGAAAATCCATAGCGCCGCTGCTGAGCGTAGACTATGAGGACGATGAGAGACGGAGTTGTGTTCAAGATTGCTTACCGTCGAATGAGCGAAGCGAAAACTCATTGCTTCGCTACCAGCAATGAAGCCCTCAGACCTTGGTGATCTGTGCCATCAAGACAAGGCTTAAGGTGAGTCGATTCTTGGTGAAAGTCTTGTAGCGTCCTTCGTTTGGCGCCGTCGTAGGAGGCGTGGTCGAAGCCTTCCACATACCCAATACAACAACCTCATCGTCATGCTCTATCCCCTTGAGCCAGGCTGTCTGACGAGACCAAATACTGACCTCTAGACCTACACCGTTTTCGGGGTTTTCGGAGTCCGCACGATACTTGTTCATCCTGAGATTCAAGACATTCTTATTTTTATCGTCGCCCACACAGCGCCGAACACTTTTGACGTATCCATGGATAGCAACAGGATGCTGGGTGGTGTTTTGGGATACGGCATGGAACGCCTCCATGTGCCGTTCCGTTTCGAAATAGAACTGGTGCCAATTGACAACAGTATTGCCTTCAAACACGAGCTCTAGGTGCTGCTCAACGTCGCTATCGTTGGCGCACAATGCTCGTAGTTTGAGGGCTCGCTTGGCAGAGTTGATATATGCGGGCAGCTTGCCAGGAGTAGATACATAGGTTTTGCTGGATCTGGCCTTGCAACCGTCGCCATTTTGGTTTGTAGGTGCTGCGCCGCCCTCCAAGGCCTCTTTGATCATTACCAGGCGCATGCGGTACTGATTACCTTTGACACTCTCGACGAGGCCTTGCGACTCTTTCGCAATTTCCTCGATTTCATCCTGTACTCCGTATTTGCAGTTGGCTGCATGCTCGCCACCAGGCAGAAGCCTGAAGTACGCAGAAACGAACACCGACTTGTCGTGTAGCTCGCGTGTGTAAGACGGATTGTGAGTAACCCCGATACTGCAAAACCGACATTTTAGCGGCTCGGCTCCCATGCCTTTTTGATACGTATCGGCTTGCCATTCACTACCTGTGCGATCCAGAGCACTGCCCATCTTGATGCCCATACGGACTCCTTTCCTATAGATAAATCCAGTCTACGCAAACTCGGTTTCGCTGCAACCGCAGTCCTGAGGATTATGGTCTTCGGTTCTTTTTCTGCCCGTACTGTCGGACACTTGAGTCCGGTGCATCCATGGTGTCTACTCGGAGCCTACTCGATCTTTTCCTCTCGCTTCCGAGCGTCGTCGACACCACTGCCTAAAGGATGATGGCCTTGATCACCCAGATCAAAATTCGTGGTTACCGTATCTATCGAGACTTCACCCTAAGACCTAACGCTCAACTCAACATCCTCGTCGGTGGTAATGACGCAGGAAAATCAACCTTGATAGAGGCTATCGCCCTAGCACTCAACGGTCGAATCGGCGGACGAGGAGTGCTAGAGGAATTGAACCCTTACTGGTTCAACACCGAAATGGTTGAAGAGTTCGTGGCCCTGAGGAAGGCAGGCAAGAAAGTTGCCCTACCTGAGATTTTGATCGAACTCTACTTGGACAAGCGAGACGATCTCCAAGGGCTCTGCGGGGCAATCAACACCGACGTTCCGACTAACGCCTGTCCCGGAATTTCCCTGAGAATCTTCCCACACGAAGAGTATCAGGACATGCTCGATGAGTGGCTCAAGTCGCCGACTGCGCTGCTGCCCGTCGAGTATTACACCTATGAATGGCGGAGCTTCGCTGATCGGGAGGTTACTAAGCGTCCCCGAGCTCTCTCGGTCGCTGTCATTGATTCCCGTACGGTGAAATCCACTACCGGGATTGACTACCATCTGCGCCAAATCCTCAGCGATCATCTGGAACCAAGCGAAAAGGCATCAATTTCGCTGAGCTATCGTGAGGTCAAGGCATCAATGACCGAGAGCGCTCTTTCAGACGTCAACACGCGCCTCGCATTGCTCGAAGCCTCTCTTGAGAATGAGCCTATGGCATTAGCCATGGATCAAAGCTCCCGGTCGTCCTGGGAAGGCTCCGTTACCCCCCATGTAGATGACGTCCCATTTTCGATGGCAGGGCAGGGGCAGCAAGCAGCAATCAAAATATCGCTTGCGATGAAACGCCACTCAGCGAAAGCAAGCATCGTAATGATTGAGGAGCCGGAAAATCACCTCTCTCATACAAGCCTGGCTACACTTCTTTCCCGCATCGAAGCGTTGGCAACCGACCAGCAACAGCTTTTCATCTCAACTCACAGCACCTATGTGCTGAACAGGCTTGGGCTCAACTCGTTGCTTCTTTTGAGCCGCAACACCGTCTCCAAAATAACTGAACTGACGCCTGACACCGTTAGGTATTTTCAGCGATTACCAGGTTACGACACGCTAAGGATGGTACTAGCCAAGAAAGTTGTGTTGGTAGAGGGCCCGTCCGACGAGATCATCTTCGAACGAGTTTTTAAGGATAAATATCGACTTACACCAATGGAGTCTGGCATTGACGTCATCAGCATGCGAGGCCTCGCGCTGGCTCGATGTTTGGAGCTTTGTGCCGCTATCAACAAACAGGTCGCTGTGATGCGCGACAACGACGGAGTAGAGCCAGCTAAGCTGAGAGAGCCAGTGAAGAAATGGCTCGATGGCACTCGGCGAGAGTTATTTATCGGTGATGTTGGTGACGGTAAGACGCTTGAGCCTCAGCTGATTCATCATAATGGTGAAAAAGGGTTGCGAACGATCCTAGGTATTACTGTTGCAGCCGACCTTGAGACCTGGATGATTCGAGAGAAGACTGAGGGCGCTTTGAGAATCGCTGAGTCCACTGATGCACTGATTCCACCAGCGTATATGGCAGCCGCAGCGAAGTTCATCCATGGCTAACCATTTGACCTTAGCCGTCGCCGGAGGACGGAAAACCCAGGGGCTGGTGGAACACTGCAAATCTCTGCCAATTGACCGTCGAGTGTTAGTCGTCACCTTCACGCAAACCAACCAGCTGGAGCTCCGTCATCGACTCGCCTTCCAAGCCGGCGACTTGCAAAACTTAGAGGTGATGGGATGGTACACATTCCTACTTCGCCATTTCGCGAAGCCATTCCTACCATTCATTTTACCTGGCGAAAGGGTTGGCGGATTCGACTTTGAGGGAAGGCCCTACTTCAAAGCGGTCGGCAAGGCCAGGTATATGAATCGAAATAACGAGGTCTATGCCTCCGAGTTGGGAAGGCTTGCTTTCGAAGTAATGCAGTCCAGTGGTGGTGTGCTTATGCACCGACTCGAGTGTCTCTATGACGAGATTCTCTTTGACGAGGTGCAGGATCTAAGCGGCTACGACTGGGAAATAGTTCACCAGCTACTTTTGTCGAAAATCGACGTTCGAATGGTGGGTGACGTCCGGCAGTCTGTTTTGTCCACCAATCCTCGTGGCCAGAAGAATAAAAAATATGCCTACGCCGCTGCAATTGAATGGTTCCGGGATCGCGAAACCAAGGGATTGTTGTGCATCAACTACTCGTCGGTCACACACAGATGCCGAGCCGAAATCGCAACCTTTTCAGACACAATATTTGATGCCACGTGGGGATTTCCGGGAACCACCTCCGAGAACACTGTGTGCACGGGGCATGATGGTGTTTTCCTCGTCAGTAGGAAACATGTCGACGATTACGTTGCAAGCTTTCAGCCCCAATGTCTGAGGCACTCCATCAGTTCCGGTAAGGAGTATTCGCTGGATTTCCTAAACTTCAAGGTTTCGAAAGGGGCGACCTATGAACGCGTCCTCATCGTGCCTACGGTGAATATAGAAAGCTTCCTCAAAAAAGGAATTCATTTGGAAGCAACCTCGGCAGCATCTTTCTACGTCGCAGTAACGAGGGCCAAGCAAAGTGTGGCAATTATCGTTGATCAGCCCGGTGACTCGACGCTGCCTTATTGGCATCCATAATTTCGCAGTGGCGAGCTTTAGCTGGCTGTGTCAGAGGCCGCTTTGAATGGCCAGCGTGTAGGCTGGCCACCACTAGGTCAGTGCTAGACGTCCGACTGAATATCGTCGAAGAAATTCGCGTGCACCTCGTACTCTTAAGAGCCGAATCGCGCGATCAGGTCTGCTCTCAGTTCGCCTTCAGCTTCCGGTTCGAGATTGATCCAGTAGCTATATACGAGCCCGTCATCCGATTCGTTGGTCGTGATCTCTGCTCCGGACAAAAGCGCGGCGTCGTCGACAGATATCTCCAATTCATTCGCCAAGGCTTGGGCCATGGTTATGCGGTTGCCACGTTCAGCTTCTTCCACTTGGGCCCAGTGCTCCCATTCAGACCTACGGTCGCGATCAGTATCAGACTCACCGCTGGAGATGGACACGCCTTCTTCTCCGATCAACCACTTCCCTTGGCAGCCGTCAGGATCGTAGA
Source organism: Pseudomonas sp. MPC6 (assembly GCF_006094435.1). Classification (NCBI taxonomy): domain Bacteria; kingdom Pseudomonadati; phylum Pseudomonadota; class Gammaproteobacteria; order Pseudomonadales; family Pseudomonadaceae; genus Pseudomonas; species Pseudomonas sp. MPC6. The sequence continues at coordinate 6,463,888 of NZ_CP034783.1, forward strand.
CAGCAGTAGAGCGGGGAGAATAAGGGTGATTAGGGGAGTGATTCCGGCATGGTGGAGAGCATTGTGTAATGCTCCCGAAGCGGCACATTAATCCCATTTTTTAAGCTGAATGCGCCGATTCGGGCACCTTACGCCGAGCGATGTTAAGGGCGAACGGTACTCCACTCCCGGCACCGGACTGCAGATTCCTCTCAAAGGGTCTGAAGACTTACCGACTCGGCAGATCCAAGCCATGGCCAAGGAAGACCGACTAGCTTCGCCTAGAGTTGCTCAGGATTGAGCGCCATCTGGTCGCCGTGTCGTTTACTCGGCCACGGAAGTTTCCCTTTTGTGCAGACTACGACCACCAGCCAATTCAGTTGGCATCGAGTTAACTCAGGCTTTGCTGTACCCAGCTCGCAGAAAAAGTGGTCTGAAACCGGCAACGCCAAACCTGCTCATGGACAGAAAATGGCGCCATTGAATCGTCAGTTTCAAATGCTGAGAGCAGCTGTTTCAGAGGGGTATACGGTTATGCGAAGGGAGAGTGTTGCAAGTTGTTTCCGGTCTGCAAGGTCGTAGCCCGCGATTTATAAGGCCTGGCCATCCATACAGGGGAAAAATGGATCAAACTCACAGGATGTACACAGTTATCCACAGCCTTGTCATCTTGCAATGTCAAGGTGGCCACTCTATCTTGTGGTTCAGCCAGCCAAACACACCATATGTTGTGTTTTTGCGGGTAAGCTGCGGATTCAGTAAAGACAGCGGGCATGCGTGCGAAGTTTGGTCGCCGAGCACACATGTCCGCCTACCCTGAGCCAATGCGTACATTGGTGGGAAGCGCATTAGAGAAAAATCCGACTTTGGATGTCAACCATCCAGCTCGGTTTTCCGCTCAAGGGTTGCTCCTGCCTACTCAATCTAATACAGATACTGGAGCACCTAACCGTGCCGAAAAATACTAAACAAACTTCGACTTCCGTGGCCAGCCTGGCCTCCAAAATCCTCCGCGACGATAGCTCCTCGGCCATCCAGAAAGAATTGGCAGGTTCGGCTATGGCTCAGGCCTCGACCGGTAAGCAAACCGGTGCCGATATGGAGACCAAGGCCAGCCAAGTCCTGGACAGCAACAAGTACAACGCCACCACCAAGACCCTCGCGGCCTCGGTACTCGCCCAATCGAACAAAGAGCGGGGTGAGTAACATGGCTCAGTATTTCGTGAACCGCAATGCACAGACCAATGGTGACCACGAGGTGCATACCAGTACGTGCATCTATTTGCCGGCACCCCATAACCGCCTTGATCTTGGCTATCACACCACCTGTGTGACCGCTGTTCGCCAGGCTCGCAACACCTACCGGCAATCGAACGGATGCCGGACGTGCTCCTCGGTATGTCATACCCAGTAGTTTTTAAAGTCTCATCGGGCGCGGGCAGCTTTGCTGCTGCCCCTCTTTAAAGTTGATTGGATTCCCGGCATTAAGTCTATTGAAGGTCGCTTTTGATGATTCAGGATCATGAATACAGCCTATTGGGCGGGGTCAATCGAGCTTTGATTGGCCGGTATCTGACACTACTAGCAAGCGCGATTTCCGGCATTGCGGTTTTTTTGCTGCTATCAGCTGAAGATTTGGCTAAAAAGTATAATCTGCCTGTAAATCTTCCACCGACAGCCCTGTCGCTAATTGGCGCAGGTATAGTCTTTGCCTTGCTATACGCTTTATTCAATAAGACGGTTTGGAAATGGCGTTGGGCAGTCAAATATCTAAAAGTCCCTGACCTGTCGGGAGAGTGGCACTGCACTGGAACGACACTGGACATCGGAGGAAATCCGATTCGCAGCTGGGAAGCAGATGTATATATCTGTCAAACCTGGGACAAGATCAGAGTGCGTTTGAAGACTCACCAATCGGGCTCAAACAGTATCACTGCGGCTTTGGTTCACGATGAGGCTGACGGATACCGCCTTCTTTATAACTATCAGAATGATCCTAATCCCGGCGAGCCTGAGCTTCGAGGACACGTTGGCAGTGCAAATCTATTATTTACCAAGTTATTAGATAGCGCACAGGGTGACTATTTTAACGGTTACGGTCGGCCCACCTATGGGCGAATAGAGCTGAGGAGAAAGAATGAGCACGTCAATTAATGATCGAATTAACCGTCTACGCTCTAGACGCTCAGGGCTAGATAGATCCTCTGTAATCGCAATGGATGCGAAGGATTTCATCGTAAACCGAAGCCTCACAAAAGAGGCGTGGGAACATAGGGTTAAAGACAAGCCGAATACAACTTTTGCTTTAGGAGCGATGCAGGAGGTAGATCCTACCTACACCCGCATCAGCATCGAAACCGCAGAACGGGTTAGCAACCAGTTGTCGAAGAGGACAAGCGGCAATCTCGAATTCGAGCTACAGGGATCAGTACCACTGAATGTCCATATTCGAGGGGTCAGTGATGTTGATCTTTTAGCAATAGAAGCTGACTTTCATACCTATGATGCGCGTGGGTACATGAGTACATCGGGTCAGTACCGCTCACCGACCTCACGCACTTCAGTTGGGGTGTTAACCGCTCGCAGGGGCGAAATTAGTAAAGCTCTTCGTGATGCGTTTCCCGCTGCGACGATTGACACTTCTGGCTCTAAGGCCATCAAATTGCAAGGAGGGTCATTAGCACGTCCAGTAGACGTCGTGCCCTCCCACTGGCATGACACCATCACTTACCAAGCCTCTGGTCAGAAACATGACCGCGCTGTCACTGTCCTAGATTCGCATAAAAGTACCACGATTGAAAACTGGCCTTTCCTGCACATCAAAAAGGTACGAGAACGATGTGAAACCACGGGTGGTGGACTCCGCAAATCAATAAGGTTATGTAAAAACATAAAGGCAGAGCTCGAGGCAGAGGGAAAACCTGTAACGATCTCAAGCTTTGATATTGCCTCAATAATGTACCATGCCAACATGCATAGCCTCTCCGCTGGTGCCTACTACGAATTAGCGATATTGGCCGAGACCCAAAGATATCTGGATTATTTGTGGAACAACAAGGAAGAAGCGAGGAGATTAGTAGTACCTGATGGCTCCCGTTTTATCTTTAATACCGAGGACAAGTTCAATGGCTTGCTGCATCTATCCGTAGCAATGGACAGTCTCCTCCGAGAGGTAGCCAAAGAGCAAAACTACCTTCTAAGCTTATCCGATAAGCCTTTGCTGGATGCCAGCAGGGTAGCTGTGACCAACGCGATCATTTTTTAAAGGTTGCGTGCAGCGCTTAGAGCCCCGTACAGAGATCAATTGAGCAGGGGGCAGACTGCCATGTCCATGACTTATCCGCTGGCAACCAGTCATTGATTAAGGTAGGGATTATTGTATGACCACTTGGGTTCCAGTGCATGGTTGGCGACATCGGCGATGAAGCGCTGGGTTCCATTCGACCGCGTCTGATGAATTTCAGGCGGTGCTTCCCGTGACAATACTAGAATATTCCCAGTCCGCTCCGAAGGGCGCCTGCTGGACAAGATCGAATACGTCGCGTTGTAGGTGCAACAGATATCTGAAATCCGGGATGAGGTGACAGCCTTTCAAATACCACACCCAGGTGGTATTTGAAATACGGATCCACAGAGTTTTTCATCTTACTAAAAAGGCCAATTTTCCTAGGGATTACAGACCAAAAAACCGGACGGACAGTATCCAAGCCGGAAATCTACGTACCACATAACGGTTCAAGTCCGTGTGGGCCCACCAAAAAAATCAAAGGCTTACGTCATTCAGACGTAGGCCTTTTTTGTTTCTAGGGGCTTTCGCACCTGTATAAAGTCAGTAAGGCGAGCCTGCCACCTGCCGGGGCGCAGATTCCGCCATGCTGGGTTGTCGCCAGGTGGATGCTGGCGCCACACCTATGCCGCAGACAGACCGGTATGGGAAGGCGCTTACGCTGCACAGCCGAAGGAGTTGCACCAGCATCCAGCCGACGCTAAATCCGACCTTGGCATTTTCAGTGGCAAGAGCCTGTAGGACTTACAAGCGAACGTCGATCCAAGTGACGTCATCTTCCAAGTCGGTGATTGTGATCTCAGGCGACATTAAGGCTCCAGCCTGGCGAACCTCGCTCATTTCACCCCAGAAGCCGTCTGTAGCGAATACAAACCGCTCGCCTACCACCGCACTTCGAACCACGATCTCGGGTTCAGGCGCCCTGCCGGCCTTATAGCTTCGAGTAATCCGGTGGCGCGCTGGATCGCATGCCAGCTCGCGGTGTGATCGGTCGCGCTTCCAGTTGGCAAGGCAATGAGGTGACGTGATCCAGTCAATCCGCCCCTCGGCATTGACCACACCGCAGTCGCCTTCGTATGCGATCGTCAGCAGGCCATTGACAACCACAGCTACCAAGTAACTTGTTGACCCAGACCACTCGGCAAACATAGGGGCATGCATATCAGCGAGCACTGACCGAATCAACTGTGTAGCCAAGTCATGGGTATCGTCGCCGACTCCCTGCCCGACTCTCAATTGATAAGTGTCTATCAATCCTTGAACAAACCCTTGGGCAAGTTGGCCGCTGCCTGGTTTCGATGTGCCATCGACGATGACGAACAGGCCTCTGACCCCATCAAACACCGCGCCAGCGCAATCGCGGTTGTCTTCCCTAGCCTGCCCTTTTACGGATCTGGTCGCGTAGATCATCCTTGCTGGCTCAAATCTTTCATGCGTTGATAGATGAGCTTGCCACGCGCCGGGTTGGCTCTCACAGAGCTTGAGCTTTGAATTGCATAGTCAATTCCGTTGAGTTTGATCAGCCCCGCAACCCCACTGGTAATGAACTGCCTTAGCTCAGCATCAGCGCGTAAAACCTCATCCAATAGCTCCTGCCTGCCGTCGATCAAAATGACAATATCCTCCACATCCTTGTGATACGGATCACCTTCGCCGCGACCACTAAAAGCCTCAAGCTTGGTGGCAAGGAAATAGAGAGGCTCGAAAATCTGAATTTCTCTTCCGCTTGGCAATGCGAACTTCACAGCGTGAGCCAGACCTTCTAAAAACCAGCGGTTTGCATACCCAAGCACCGCCTCATCTGACGGCATGACGTCCACAATGATGTCATTAAACCGGAAACGGCAATTGACCTCATCTTCCCCTGTGATTTTAAAGTTCTTCGCGGCTAGACGGTGCGTCAACCTTTCCCAGGCAGCGACCCCTGCAAGTTCGATCACCAAGTCAACATCCAGGGTAAGCCGAATATCATCGAGCACTGCATCATCCGTAACCAGCATCGCGGTTGTACACCCACCGACAAAAGCTACCTCTGATAAAAACTCATCACCCAGCCCTTCCGCGACGAACTCAATCATCTCGTAGTTGTGATCAGCATTCGAACTCATAAACCCATACCTGCTTTCAACAAATTGACGGCGACTTTGCTCTCTCTCGGTCCGCCCACTCTTATCGCGTCAGCGAGAGCCAGGTAGTGGTACAGAGTCCGATCTTTCTTTACTGCTTCAGGTACGGATTTGTAGAGAGGCTCAATGGCTTGCCCCCTCTCCTTGCCTAGTGGATCAGGCCAGACAGGAATCAGATCACCTGCGCTTTTGAGGTGCTTGGACAAAGCTGGCGCTGCGAAGCCTGTTGGGATACCTCGAACGATCGCGCCCAGCTTCACTGGGAAGAAGTATTTGAGCGCGTACTCTGCAATCCCCAGTAGTGCTCGACGGTTTACCTTCGGTAACGAGGTATCGAAATCATTGGTTATAAGCCCTGATTCGCGGCAACGAGCGATAGAGTTCGAGACCTCACTTTTGCTTAGACCTAAGGAGGATGAAAGGGCTCTGAGCGTATAGCACTCGACCCAGCTGGTAATCGGAGGCTCGGCCACTGGGTCATCCCACCCCACCCAGCCTTCGAGCCCCCCCTCCCCCCATTGTGAGAGGGTAGAGCTGAACATCCCCCAGTTCGAATAGGGCTCCAGCGCTATGGCCTCAGGGACTGAAGCAATGCTGGGATGTGGACCGGTCAAATGATCAGTAGCTAGAGCGTCATCTGTCATGATTGGCACGGCACCTTCGCCCGCCATCGGCAGCCTTTCTTCCTGCGCTTGCAAGCTGGCCATTTTGAACAGCAGCAAAATATCTTGACTTTTCATGAAGCCATTTAGCCTCTCTGTCCACATTCCATAAAACGTGGACAGTTGTCACACGCACCAGCTCAAATAGTCAACATTTTTATGAGCGCCCTGCGATAAGCGGTGGCAAGCACTTTCATCTACCAGATTAAGATCTTGCGCCTTTTCCTTCAGGACGAGGCCGTGAAAGTTAGAAAGCCGCGGACTGCGCAGCTTTTTCGCGCCTGACGATTGGATGTGCAGATACTTTTTTATTGCTCAGTTTTTGCAAAGTTCTCAATCTTTACCTGTCCCTTGGTAAAGGTTGCAATGATTTCCAGCTCACCGCCCATACCGCGGATGGAGTTGCGCAGCGTGCTGATGTACATATCGGTACGTCGTTCCAATCTGGAGATCGCGGCCTGGTCGACGTGCAGCGTTTTGGCCAAGGTCTCCTGGGTCAACTCCTGAGCCCTACGCAATTCGTGCAGGGGCATTTCTTTCAGGTGCTGCCGGTACAGCTGCTCTACGTTAGCGCGAGATTCCGGCGTCATGCGAGCTTGAAGTTCAGCAAATTTCTTAGCCATCATTGCGGCCCCTTTGGACAGTGTTTCCAAATGTGCGTCATACGATTTTTTACGCCATTAGAACTTGCTAGTCATACCAATGGTACGACCGTCCGACCACCTCTAGTCCGTGCTGAAATTGTTAACAACAGTTTCGGTCGTTCCTGAACCTGGCGGGTGATTCGCAATCTGGCTGATGGGCCATCGCAGGTCGATGACGTGTGTGAGACGTTGTCAAGAAGCTTCAAATACAATCCTTTTGCATACCTTGCGTTTAAATGTTGTTTACTTGAGGGGTCGCAATATCGGATGACGCCGTCAGACGTTGTAGGCAAACTCCGAATCGTGCGTTTGGGCACTTTTATGCCTTGTTGGGCTTTTCTTCGACGGGATACTCTCCGGACGTCGCTGACCATTCAGCGATCGGGCTTGGAAACCCGTCGGATCAACGCAACAGTACCCCTACCACGATTCCAGACGTTTTTTACGACTGCGAAATATGTGTTATGGCAGCTGTGCGTGGGACGCTTTCGGGCGTGCCGGTTTCCTTGATCCCCGGTTTTCCAACCTGCGTACAGCTGCCACCCATTCGCTTGGAAACGAACGTGGCGGCTCCTTGGATTAAGGAGTTACATTATGACCAAAGCAATCTCGTCCGATCCTTCAGAACTAAAAACCGTCGGCTTCACCCCCTTCCTCTATCTCTCGGACCAACCGCTGTTCCACGTCTGCCGCAACGTCCCTATCGCCGACGCCCTGGCCCAAGCATCCGACCTGCTGTTTCTCGCCAAATCCCTGACCGTCGATGCTGCCTACGCCCAAGACTCCGACCGCCACGCATGGGCCGCGCACTATCTGACAACGATGAGCAAAGCAGTGATTGATGATGTGGTGAAGGTGCTGACGCGGGAATCGGCTCGGACGGCGGCCAAACCTGCAGAATAGCGGCAAATCAAGCAGCGCTATGAGCCCCGAACTGCCGGGGCTTTCAAACCATCATCGGGATTGCAACTACTGCACCCCACCTTGCGCCCGGCGACGATCTACATGCAATGGAATGACCTGACAATTGGCGGACGCCAGTACAGCATGGAACATCTACAACCATTCGAATTGAAATTCGAGGTCGCGGGTGAGCTGATAAACGTCAAATTCGAATTCGGATTTCATTGCTTCACCGACGCCAAAGGCAATGGGCAATTACTAGTGCACAGAGGGGAGCGTCGCTATTTCTGTGCCGAACGACATCATTGCAGCAGCCAGATTGCAGAGTACATTCACAAGAGGTTTTTCAAAGGACTTGCCGTTCCGTTTTACGTGGAAAACAGTCAACGCTATTTCTGCCTGGACCTGCATGACTACGCGATGTTCTTCTCGATCAGCAAACCGCAAGGGACGATGAACCTTCTCAAACTCAGAGTGATTTCCGCGTATGAGGTAGCTGAATGGGGGCGGGCGAAGCTGCCCAAAGGCAAGCCGCACAACGTGCGTTACATTCTTGAAATGCGTAATGCTGGCAAACCTGTCTGATAGACAGCAAAAAGCCTCGATGCTTTCGCATCAAGGCTTCTTGTGAATCTGAATATCGGCCTCTCCTTTCACGGTTTCCCGCTTATCCCGCTCACTGGCTAGGAGTGGCTTGCGCCACCGAAATCAACACCCCTTGCTTCCAAGGTTCCGGTCTGTGCTGACAACGCAATAATAGCGTTTGTATCAAACTGGAGCAACCAACGTTTTTTTACCCCTAAACCTTTAACGCTGGAATAGCCTGCACTGGCCGCAGCCGTTCAAGCATTTCCCCCGTCAACACAACCTCATACGTATCCCCCGCCCTTCCCCACTGCTCCACCATGACCATGCCGTCCACCAACGCCACTGCCAATTCGGTAATCGTATCGGCCAACGCTTCCACGATTTCTTGAGTCCGCAGCCATACGCGATCGGTAATCTCCTTGAGCTCCGCCGTTATGCGGTCAGATGAAGCGGGATCCGTATCGGGGTAGGCGATGTTGCGTAGCAGTTGCTGCAACTCCCTTACTTTTGCGTAATCCTGCTCCGCCCCAAGGCCTCCTTTGAGGATGATTGTGGCTTTCGGCTTATCGACGAGTTTCCTGGGCGAAGGTGTTGAAGATAAGGTCTGCCCCATGGCGCCAGCCAGGAGGACCATCATCCGGGCTTGCAAATACTCCTTCATCGCGTCTACCGACGAAATCGACCGCGCCAAGGTGATTGAAGCGCCCCCTTGATGCCGTAAGTCCATGGCCACTGTCAGCGTCACGCCGCCCGTTGCAAACCCCAAGGCACGGGCCATGACGTAGTGCGCCATTTCGTGATGTGCAATCTGCAATGCATGGTCCCGCACAGCGGGAGGCATCTTCTTCGTCATTTGTGTCACCTCGCATCCCTGGATTTCGCATTCGACTACGAGTGAAAGTCGCTGTCCATCCTGGCGTCCCGTTGATCGCGTCAGGTCAGTTCGCACAGCCAAAAAAGCCGCGCAATTGCGCGGCTTTTTCGTACCGTCGATTCAGCCTTTACTTCGGCAACGCATACGCAATCACGTAGTCCCCACGATCCGGCGACTGCCGCGCACCGCCAACAGTCAGCAAGATGTACTGCTTGCCGGTTTTCGGCGAAACGTAAGTCATCGGTCCAGACTGACTTCCCACAGGCAAACGCGACTTCCAGATTTCATTACCATTGCCGGTATCGAAAGCGCGCAGGTAGAAATCCTGAGTACCCGCGAAGAACAACAGACCGGACTGGGTCGCCAATGAAGCGCCGAGGGTCGGCATACCGATCGGGATCGGCAGGTGCATGCGGATACCCAGAGGACCGGTGTCTTGCACGGTACCAACGGGGACTTGCCACATCAGCTTGTGGGTCTTGAGGTCGATGGCGGACATGGTGCCAAACGGTGGTTTCTGGCATGGAATGCCGGCTGCCGAGAGGAAGCGTTCGCGCATGGCGCCGAACGGTGTGCCTTCCTGCGGCACCACGCCCATTTCGATACCACTGGCCCCGGCGGCGATCTTGTCGCGGGGGATCATGTAGTTGGCCAGGCCCAGGCGCATGTCGTTGACGAACATGTAGTTCGTGTTCGGATCCACCGAGACGCTGCCCCAATTCATGCCACCCAGGGAACCCGGGAACTGCAAGGCACGGTCCATGCCCGGCGGGGTGTAGACGCCTTCGTGGCGCATGCCTTTGAACTGGATGCGGCACATCAGCTGGTCAAACGGCGTGGCGCCCCACATGTCGGATTCGGTGAGTGTCTGGTTGCCGATGGACGGCATGTCCACCGAGAACGGCTGGGTCGGCGAATAGCGTTCGCCAGGCACGCTGCCTTGCGGGACCGGGCGCTCTTCGACGCGGGCGATCGGCACGCCGGTTTCGCGGTTGAGCAGGAAGATCTCGCCCTGTTTGGTGACTTGCGCCAGGGCTGGCTGGGTGCCGCCCTTGTCGTCAGGCACGTCGTACAGCAGCGGTTGGGCCGGCAGGTCGAAGTCCCACAGGTCGTGGTGAGTGGTCTGGAAGTGCCAGCGCACCTGGCCGGTCTTCACGTCGATGGCGACGATGGACGAGCTCCACTTGTCGTCAAATTCCGTGCGTTGGCCGGCGAAGAAGTCCGGCGTGGCGTTGCCGGTTGGCAGGTAGACCAGACCGAGACGGGCATCGTAGGACATGGCCGACCAAACGTTCGGGGTGCCACGGGTATAGGTTTCGCCGGCTGGCGGACGTTTGGTGGTGTTCGGGTTGCCCGGATCCCAGGCCCACACCAGCTCACCGCTGCGCACGTCGTAGGCACGGACCACCCCTGGCGGTTCGCCGGTGGAATAGTTATCGGCCACGCGGCCGCCGATGATCACCACGTCCCCGGCTACCAGCGGGGTTGAAGTCTGCTGGTAATAACCAGGCTTCACTTCGCCCATGTCGGTGGTCAGGTCGACCGTGCCCTTGTTGCCAAACTCTTCACACGGCTGGCCGGTTTCGGCGTTTAGCGCGATCAGGCGGGCATCGCCGGTCGGCAGGAACAGACGTTTCGTACAGGCAGATGGCTGCTCGGCTGTAGGCGTGGCACTCGCGTCGGAGTAACCCAGCCCCCGGCAGCGCTGCCAGTTGGGCGCGGTACCTTGTGGATCGAACTTCCAGCGCTGGGCGCCGGTATCGGCATCCAGGGCGAAGACTTTGCCGTAGGCGGTGCAGGTGTAGACCGTGTCGCCGATTTGCAGCGGCGTGTTCTGGTCTTCGGCGCCGGCGCCGGTGCTTTGCGGAATGTCGCCGGTGCGGAAGGTCCAGGCCACCTGCAGCTGGTCGATGTTGCCTTTGTTGATCTGGTCCAGCGCGGCGAAGCGGTTGCCGGCGGTGGTGTTGCCCCAATGCGCCCAGTCTTTCTGTTCAGTGCCCGCAGCGACCGGCGTCACAGCGGGTTCACTGCTGGCCTTGACCACATGGGTCGGCACGAACATGTAGGCCAGCGTTGCAACGACGCCCACGCCCAGAATGCCCGCCAGACCGTAGGCGCCACGGCCCGCAGCCGCGCCGGAGGCACGCACCAGGGTCGGGTAGATCAACGCGACAACCAGGCCGATCACGGCGAAAGTCAGCACCCGCGAAACCAGCGGCCAGTATTCGAACCCGGCATCCCATACCGCCCAGATCGCCGTCAGGATCAACGCCAGGCCATACAGCCATGCGCCCTGCGGTTTACGCCGGGCGATCATCAGCCCGGACACCAGCATCGCCAGGCCCATCAGCAGGAAGTACGCGCTGCCGCCGAGCGAAATCAGATAGCCACCGCCACCGGCCAGGCCAAGTCCGATCAAGGCGATCAGGACACCCAACCCCAGTAGCAACCATTTGCTGCCGCCGGCAGCCCCAGAATTATTCATGTCGAAAATTTTCCCCATTTGTGACAAGCGCGAAATAATGTACGAACTGGTTACTTATGGCAAATTGTCGCAGGTAAAAATGGCATGAACGGTACTGAGCCTAGATCAAACATCCGGGTGAGGAGATGTGCCTGTAACATGCTTGCCCTTTGCTGCGTGCCGCTGGAGCCCGACCTTGCCTGACATCCGTCCACCCGCCCTCGACGAAATCGACCGCCAATTGATCGCGGCCCTGCAAATCAATGCCCGCGAAAGCGTGGCCATGCTTGCCCGGCAACTGGGGATTGCCCGCACGACCGTGACCTCGCGGCTGGCGCGACTGGAAAAAGCCAAAGTAATCACCGGTTATGGTGTGCGTTTGGGGCAGCGGCTGGTGGATGGTGGATTGCAGGCGTATGTCGGGATCACGGTGCAGCCGCGATCCGGCAAGGAAGTGTTGCGTCGACTCAGTGCCATGGCTCAGGTACAGCAGCTGTGTGCGGTGAGTGGCGAATTTGATTATGTTGCGTGGTTGCGCACTGACTCGCCGGAGCAGCTGGATCAGTTGCTGGATCAGATTGGCAGTGTGGAGGGGGTGGAGAAGACGACGACTTCGATCATCTTGAGCAGCAAGATTGATCGGGGACAGCCGGTTTAAGCATCGTCCAATGTGGGAGCATTGATCAGTGTGTAGCGATAGATCGTCATATTGATTAATTAATTAGCAAAACGACGACACTTTGCGTCTTATTAACGTGTTCTACGCTCTCTAGAATGGCTGTCATCTTTTCCTATACTCAGATGCGCATTCCGCGTCGGGTCGCCAGCAAGGTCAGCCATGAACAACAACAATCGCCATCCTGCAGACGGTAAAAAACCAGTCACCGTTTTTGGTCCGGACTTTCCCTTCGCCTTCGACGACTGGATCGAACACCCGGCTGGCCTGGGCAGCATTCCTGCGCACAATCACGGTGCCGAAGTGGCGATTGTCGGCGCCGGGATCGCCGGGCTGGTGGCGGCTTACGAACTGATGAAGCTGGGCCTCAAGCCCGTCGTCTATGAAGCCTCGAAAATGGGCGGTCGCCTGCGTTCCCAGGCGTTCAACGGCGCCGAAGGCATCATCGCCGAACTCGGCGGCATGCGTTTCCCGGTGTCGTCCACCGCGTTTTATCACTACGTCGATAAACTCGGCCTGCAGACCAAACCTTTCCCGAACCCGCTGACCCCGGCTTCGGGCAGCACCGTGATCGATCTGGAAGGCGAAACCCATTACGCCCAGAAGCTGGCGGATCTTCCTGCACTGTTCCAGGAAGTGGCCGACGCCTGGGCGGATGCCCTGGAAGCCGGTTCGCAGTTCTCCGATATCCAGCAAGCGATCCGCGACCGCGACGTGCCACGTCTCAAAGAACTGTGGAACACCCTGGTGCCGTTGTGGGACGACCGCACCTTTTACGATTTCGTCGCCACCTCCGAAGCGTTCGCCAAACTGTCGTTCCATCACCGCGAAGTGTTCGGCCAAGTCGGTTTCGGCACCGGCGGCTGGGATTCGGACTTCCCCAACTCGATGCTGGAAATCTTCCGCGTGGTGATGACCAACTGCGACGATCACCAGCACCTGGTGGTCGGTGGCGTGGAACAAGTGCCGCTGGGTATCTGGCGTCATGTGCCGGAACGCTGCGTGCACTGGCCCGAGGGCACCAGCCTCAGTTCACTGCACCGTGGCGCGCCGCGCTCCGGCGTGAAGAAAATTGCCCATGCCCCCGACGGGCGCTTTACGGTCACCGACAACTACGGCGACACCCGCGAATACGCGGCGGTGCTCACCACCTGCCAGAGCTGGCTGTTGACCACCCAGATCGAGTGCGACGAAAGCCTGTTCTCGCAAAAGATGTGGATGGCCCTGGACCGCACCCGCTACATGCAGTCGTCGAAAACCTTCGTGATGGTCGACCGCCCGTTCTGGAAGGACAAGGACCCGGAAACCGGCCGCGACCTGATGAGCATGACCCTCACCGACCGCCTGACCCGCGGCACGTACTTGTTTGAAAACGGCAAGTTCGCCAACGGCGACGATAAGCCGGGGGTGATTTGCCTGTCGTACTCATGGATGAGCGACGCGCTGAAAATGCTCCCGCACCCGGTGGAAAAACGCGTGAAGCTGGCGCTGGATGCCTTGAAGAAGATCTACCCGAAAGTCGACATTGCCGCACGGATCATCGGCGACCCGATCACCGTGTCCTGGGAAGCCGACCCGCATTTCCTCGGTGCTTTCAAAGGCGCCCTGCCCGGCCACTACCGCTACAATCAGCGGATGTACGCGCATTTCATGCAGGCCGACATGCCGGCCGAGCAGCGCGGTATTTTCATCGCCGGCGACGACGTTTCATGGACGCCGGCCTGGGTCGAAGGCGCGGTGCAGACCTCGCTCAATGCCGTGTGGGGCATCATGAAACACTTTGGCGGTGAAACTCACGCCGAGAACCCGGGCCCAGGCGATGTGTTCAACGAGATCGGTCCGATCGCCCTGCCCGAGTAAGAGGAATCCGAAATGCGCGTAGCCCTTTACCAATGCCCACCCTTGCCCCTGGAGGTTGCCGGCAATTTGCAACGCCTGCATCAACTGGCGCTGGAGGCCAAGGGCGCCGACTTGCTGGTGCTGCCGGAGATGTTCCTGACCGGCTACAACATCGGCCTCGATGCGGTCAGCGTGCTGGCGGAGGTGTACAACGGGGAGTCGGCGCAGCAGATCGCGCGCATCGCCAAGACCGCGGGGATTGCCATTTTGTATGGCTATCCCGAGCGCACTGAAGACGGACAGATCTACAACGCCGTGCAATTGATCGACGCCCAGGGCGAACGCCTGTGCAACTACCGCAAGACGCATCTGTTCGGCGATCTCGATCGCTCGATGTTCAGCGCGGGCAAGGATGACTTGCCCTTGGTCGAGCTCAATGGCTGGAAGCTCGGCTTCTTGATCTGTTACGACCTGGAGTTTCCGGAAAATGCCCGGCGCCTGGCCCTGGCCGGTGCCGAACTGATTCTGGTACCCACGGCCAACATGATTCCCTACGACTTCATCGCCGATGTCACCGTGCGCGCCCGGGCCTTCGAAAACCAGTGTTATGTGGCCTATGCCAACTACTGCGGACACGAAGGCGACATCCACTACTGCGGCCAGAGCAGTATCGCCGCGCCGGATGGCAGCCGCATTGCCCAGGCCGGCCTCGATGAAGCACTGATCGTCGGCGAGCTGGATCGCCAGTTGATGGTCGATTCCCGCGCTGCCAATCGCTACCTCCTCGATCGCCGCCCCGAGCTATACAGCGACCTGCACAAGCGCTGATCCACTTGAGGAATGTGCTCGATGAGTTTGCCCTGCCGCGTGGAAATTCATTGAGAACGCCCCCTGATCCGCTAGCATTAGCGCTTCTCTGTTCTGGAAGTGCTCATGCCTGCGCTGAATCACCCCCGCCTTCACACTGAAACCCTGGCCAACGGCCTGCGGGTGACGTTGCGTCATGCGCCCGAATTGAAGCGTTGCGCTGCGGCGTTGCGCGTGGCCGCGGGCAGCCATGATGTGCCGCTGGCCTGGCCTGGCCTGGCGCACTTTCTTGAACACCTGTTGTTCCTCGGTACCGAGCGATTTCCGGCAGGCCAAGGCCTGATGGCTTACGTACAAGGTCACGGCGGGCAGGTGAATGCGCAAACCTGTGAACGCACCACCGACTTCTTTTTTGAAGTGCCCCTGCAGGCGTTCAGCGGTGGGCTGGAGCGACTGTCAGACATGCTCGCGCATCCGCGCATGAACCCGGACGATCAGCGGCGGGAACGGGAAGTGCTGCACGCAGAATTTGTCGCCTGGTCTCGGGATGCGACAGCCCAGCGACAATTTTCGCTGTTTGATGGCGTTTGCGCCGCTCACCCGTTGCGTGCGTTTCATGCGGGTAATCGCTATAGCCTGCCGCTGCCGCAGAGCGGGTTCCAGCAGGCACTGAAGGATTTCCATCAACGGTTTTATCAGACCGGGCAGATGACGCTGAGCCTGGCGGGG
This sequence comes from Pseudomonas sp. MPC6, assembly GCF_006094435.1. NCBI lineage: Bacteria > Pseudomonadati > Pseudomonadota > Gammaproteobacteria > Pseudomonadales > Pseudomonadaceae > Pseudomonas > Pseudomonas sp. MPC6. The sequence goes on from NZ_CP034783.1 coordinate 6,479,465, forward strand.
CCGCAGAGTATCGATGAGTTGAAGTCGATGGCGCAAAGCGTTGGCGCTGTCCTTGCGCCAGGAAAACAAGTCCCGCAACAACCCCCAGTGCCGCTGATGGCGTCTTCCAGTAATAGTTATAAACAGGCCGGCGAGGGTCGGCTGGACCTGTTGTTTGCCTTCGAAGCGCTGCCGGATTCATCGGCCGAAGCCTTGGCATTCCTGTGCCATTGGGTGAACGCGGCAAAACCCGGGGGGCTGCTCGCGGTATTGCGCGCCAGCGGGATGGCCGACAGCCTGAAAGCCGCGCCGCTGTACAGGTTCAATGGGCAAGCGTTGCTGCACATCGAATTCACCTTGCCCAACCAGGCAGCCCACGCCGGGATCCGCGAGCAGTTACTGGACTGGCTGGGCTTTTTTGCCTCTGTTCAGGACTGGAGCGCATTGCGCGAAGAATACGCTGCCCTGTTGCAACGACAGCAGCAAGTCAGCACGGCCCTGCAACTGGCCCGGCTGGACAGCGAGCAGCTTGAGCGCGGTTTATCCGACCAGGGTGCCGTCGCCCTGAAGCAGATCCTCCAGCAAATGGGCGCTGTGGATAACTTCAGCCACCCATGGCAACTGCCGACAGCCAACCCGTTTTTATCCACCGAACCTCAAGCGCCGAGTGCCGGACTGATCCGCGGCCAGACCAGTAAACACCGTGGTCTGCGAACCTTTGCCCAGGATCGCACGCGCAGTCGCCGCGAACACTCGCCGATGCACTTCAGCCAGGCCTTGCCGGATAACACCGCGCAAGGCGCCGTATACCTGCGTTGGCGCCTGGACTCGGCGCCTTGCAGCAAGCTTCAATCCGCACTGGAACACCATCTGCAACCCTTGCGTGACGATGCTCGGCAGGCGGGTGTCGAGTTTTCTCTCAGCGCTTCGGGCAATGAATGGCTGTTGAAGATGACCGGACTGCAGGAGCCGATGCCGGTAGTCCTCGAGCATGCGTTGAAAGAACTGACAAAGGCGGCTATCGATGTCTCACCAGCGACATCGACAAGCACCCCGCTGATGCCGATTCGGCAGCTGCTCAAGGCACTGCCTGAGCGCTGCCTTGCGCACACCGCCGAAACGGGCGACTGGCAGCAGCTTTGGACGAATGCGCGCTGGGCGGGTCTGGCGACCGGCTTGTCCGCCCGGACTCAAGCGGCGATGGGCCTGGCCTTGAGCCGTGTACCGGGCAACCCGGACACTCAACTGACGCCCCTGTCATCGATCGGCGCACAGCTATGGCACTGCATCGACACCGACTCCAGCGAGCACGCGCTATTGCTCTTCTGCCCGAGCGCAACCCGGGACATCGCCGACGAAGCCGCCTGGCGCTTGCTCGCTCACCTGTGCCAGACCCCCTTCTACCAACGCCTGCGGGTAGAGCTGCAACTGGGCTATGCCGTCTTCAGCGGCCTGCGCCAGGTTCATGGGCAGACCGGGCTGCTATTCGGCGTGCAATCACCCAGCGTTGCGCCGGTGGACCTGCTGGGGCACATCGAACAGTTCCTGAACGCCTTGTCAGGGCTGATCGATGGCATCGATGACTTGGCCTTCGTCGCCCAACGCCAAGCCTTGGCCGATCAGTTCGTCAGCACCGCGCTGCCCGTCGCTCAGGCTGCCGAACTATTGTGGCAGGGCAAACTGGCCGGCCACTCGTCGGATTATCTGACCCAATTGCCCGAGGCGATTCTGCAGATCGACCGCGCCACCCTGCTCAATGCCATCCGGCGACTGAACAAGGCAAACGGAGGCAGGCGCTGCCTGGCCAACAGCGCAGTGCCGGGTGCGCCCTGGCAAGCGGCAAACTGATCATTACCGGTACTGCAATGAGCTTTCTCAAAGATTCGCGGCCAATCTTTCTGAAATTTTGAGTAACATAGCCGCCTAACTATCTGAACATCTCCGACTGGAGGTGGACTATATGTATAGGTATCAGCTGTCCCATCTACCTGAAAGGAGCATTCCATGTCCTGGTCCAAACCTGCTTACATCGACCTGCGTATCGGCTTCGAAGTCACCATGTACTTCGCAAGCCGCTAAGTTCTGCCGTTTAGGTGGAGAATGATGTGTAACGCCTCGGTTCGCCGAGGCGTTTTTATTTTCAGTGTAGAAATGATGGAGCAGCCATGTTCGTCCAGATTCTAGGTTCCGCCGCTGGCGGAGGCTTCCCCCAGTGGAACTGCAATTGCGCGAATTGCGCAGGTTTTCGTGACGGCAGCCTGCGGGCCAAGGCACGGACCCAGTCGTCCATCGCGATTTCCGATGACGGCGTGAACTGGGTGCTGTGCAATGCCTCGCCAGACATCCGTGCCCAGCTCCAGAGCTTCGCGCCCATGCAACCGGGCCGCGCCCTGCGCGATACCGGGATCAGTGCGATCATCCTGATGGACAGCCAGATCGACCACACCACCGGCCTGCTCAGCCTGCGCGAAGGGTGCCCGCATCAGGTCTGGTGCACCGACATGGTCCACGAAGACCTGACTACCGGCTTTCCGTTGTTCACCATGCTGACCCACTGGAATGGCGGGCTGGGCTGGAACCGCATCGAACTCGACCGCAGCTTCACCATCCCGGCCTGCCCGAGCCTGCGCTTTACCCCGCTGCCCCTGCGCAGCGCCGCGCCACCGTACTCGCCACACCGCTTCGACCCGCACCCGGGCGACAACATCGGCCTGATCGTCGAAGACCTGAGCACCGGCGGCAAGCTGTTCTACGCCCCGGGCCTGGGCAAGGTCGATGCGCCGCTGCTGGAAATCATGGCCGGCAGCGATTGCCTGCTGGTGGACGGCACGATGTGGGACGACGACGAAATGCAGCGTCGGGGCGTCGGCACTCGCACCGGCCGGGAAATGGGCCACCTGGCACAGAACGGCCCCGGCGGCATGCTGGAAGTGCTGGAGCAACTGCCCAAGCCGCGCAAAGTGCTGATTCACATCAACAACACCAACCCGATTCTCGATGAGGACTCGCCGGAGCGGGCGGAGCTGGGTCGGCGCAAGGTTGAAGTGGCGTATGACGGCATGAGTATTGTGCTGTGACTGACATCGCAATGTCCCCCGCCGAATTCGAAGCAGCCCTGCGGGCAAAGGGCGCCTACTACCACATCTACCACCCCTATCACGTGGCAATGTACGAAGGCCGGGCGACCCGCGAGCAGATCCAGGGCTGGGTCGCCAACCGCTTTTACTATCAGGTGAACATCCCACTGAAGGACGCCGCCATCCTCGCCAACTGCCCGGACCGCGAGATCCGCCGCGAGTGGATACAGCGCCTGCTGGACCATGACGGTGCCCCCGGCGAAGACGGCGGCATCGAGGCCTGGCTGCGTCTGGGCCAGGCCGTCGGCCTCGACCCGGATCAATTGCGCTCCCAGGAGCTGGTGCTGCCCGGCGTGCGTTTCGCCGTGGACGCCTACGTCAACTTCGCCCGCCGCGCCAGTTGGCAGGAAGCCGCAAGCAGCTCGCTGACCGAACTGTTCGCGCCGCAGATCCACCAATCGCGCCTCGACAGCTGGCCGCAGCATTACCCGTGGATCGACCCGGCTGGCTACGAGTATTTCCGCACCCGCCTGGGTCAGGCGCGCCGGGATGTCGAACATGGTCTGGCGATCACGCTCGAGCACTACAAGACCCGGGAAGGCCAGGAGCGCATGCTGGAAATTCTCCAGTTCAAACTGGACATTCTTTGGAGCATGCTCGATGCCATGAGCATGGCCTACGAACTGAACCGCCCGCCGTATCACAGCGTGACCGGGCAACGGGTCTGGCATAAAGGAATCACCCTATGAGTTTCGACCGCAGCAAGACCCCGACCTGGCGTCCCGGCTATCGCTTCCAGTACGAACCGGCACAGAAAGGCCATGTGTTGCTCTATCCGGAAGGCATGATCAAACTCAATGAAAGCGCAGCCTTGATCGGCGGCCTGATCGACGGCGAGCGGGATGTCGCGGCGATCATCACCGAACTGGACGCGCAATTCCCCGGCGTGCCCGAGCTCGGTGAAGACATCGAGCAATTCATGGAGGTCGCCCGTGCTCAGCACTGGATCGAACTTGCCTGATTCCGTTTCAGCCAAGTTACCGCCCAAACCCGAGATCGGCCTGCCGCTGTGGCTGCTGGCCGAGCTGACGTATCGCTGCCCGCTGCAATGCCCGTACTGCTCCAACCCGCTGGATTTCGCCGAGCAAGGCAAGGAGCTGAGCACCGAACAGTGGATCAAGGTGTTCCGCGAAGCGCGGGAAATGGGCGCGGCGCAGTTGGGTTTTTCCGGGGGTGAACCGCTGGTGCGCCAGGACCTCGCCGAGCTGATCCTTGAAGCGCGCAAGCTGGGCTTCTACACCAACCTGATCACCTCGGGCATCGGTCTCACCGAGCAGAAAATCAGCGACTTCAAGAAGGCCGGCCTGGACCACATCCAGATCAGCTTCCAGGCCAGCGACGAGCAGGTGAACAACCTGCTGGCCGGTTCGAAAAAAGCCTTCGCGCAGAAACTGGAAATGGCCCGCGCGGTGAAAGCCCACGGCTATCCGATGGTGTTGAACTTCGTCACCCACCGGCACAACATCGACAAGATCGACCGCATCATCGAGCTGTGCATCGCCCTTGAAGCCGACTTCGTCGAACTCGCCACCTGCCAGTTTTACGGTTGGGCGCAGCTCAATCGGGTCGGCCTGTTGCCGACCAAGGAACAACTGGTCCGCGCCGAACGTGTCACCAATGAATATCGCGCCAAGCTGGAAGCCGAAGGGCATCCGTGCAAACTGATTTTCGTCACCCCGGACTATTATGAAGAACGCCCGAAAGCCTGCATGAACGGCTGGGGCAGCATTTTTCTGACCGTCACGCCGGACGGAACCGCCCTGCCTTGTCACGGCGCCCGACAGCTGCCGGTGCAATTTCCCAACGTGCGCGACCACAGCATGCAGCATATCTGGTACGACTCGTTCGGCTTCAACCGTTTTCGCGGTTACGACTGGATGCCCGAGCCGTGCCGCTCTTGCGACGAGAAAGAAAAAGACTTCGGCGGCTGCCGTTGCCAGGCGTTCATGCTCACGGGTGACGCGAGCAACGCCGACCCGGTGTGCAGCAAGTCGCACCATCACGGCGTGATCCTCAAGGCCCGCGAAGAAGCCGAGCACGCAACCCAGACCATCGAACAACTGGCCTTTCGCAATGAACGAAATTCACGCCTCATCGCCAAAAGCTGAACCCTTCAGCGCCGCCAGAGCCGTCGCCGCCGGTGTCGACTTTGCCGAATTGCAGCTCGGCCGGCATGGACTGTTCTGGAACGAGTACCGCCCCGAAGATGCCGCCTGCCGCCTCTGGCAGTGGCGCGACGGCCAGGCCCATTGCCTGACGCCGCCGGGTTTCAGTGTGCGCAGTCGAGTGTACGAATACGGCGGTGGGGCGTTTTGCCTGACCGATGACGGAGTCGTTTTCGTCAACGAGGCCGACCAGCAGCTGTATCGACAGTCGCTCACCGGCGAGCCTGAGGCGCTGACGTCAAACGAGTGTCGCTACGGCGATCTGCAGTTCGCCGACGGGCGGGTGCTGGCGGTTGAAGAGTACCGTGACCGGCATCGTCTGGTGGCCATAAACCTGCTGGACGGGGCGCGACACTTACTGGCCGAAGGTGCGGATTTTTACGCCGCACCGACCCTGAGTCCGGATGCTCGCCGCCTGGCCTGGATCGAATGGCGCCGCCCGGACCAGCCATGGACCGCGACCCGCCTGATGGTTGCCGAACGCCAGGGCGATGGCGGTTATGCCCAGCCGCGCTGCGTGGCCGGCGATGGCGTTCAGGAGTCGTTGCAACAGCCTCGGTTCGATGCCGGCGGCCGGCTGTTTTGCCTGACCGATCGCGGCGGCTATTGGCAGCCTTGGATGGAATCGGGCGATGACCTGAGCCCTTTGCCCAGCGCCGCAGCCGACCATGGGCCGGCACCGTGGCAACTGGGCGGATGCACCTGGCTGCCACTGGGCGAAGGCCGCTATCTGGCAAGCTGGACCGAAGGCGGTTTTGGCCGGCTGGGACTTGGCGGTGACAAGGGAGAGGATTTCACCGGCGACTACAGCCGCTTCCGCCACCTCGCCCTGGACGAGCAGTTCATTTACTGCATCGCCGCGTCGCCGATCAGCCCGGCGGCGGTGATTGCCATCGATCGCAGCACCCGCCAGGTCAAGGTGCTGGCCGGCGGTGTCGCGCCATTGCCTGCCGAACAGATCAGCCTGCCGCAAACCCTGCGCTATCCGAGCGGCTCGGGCCAAGCCCATGGCTTCTTCTACCCGGCGATGAGCGGGAAGGCGAAACCGCCCCTCGTGGTGTTCATCCACGGCGGCCCGACCTCGGCCTGCTACCCGATGCTCGACCCGCGTATCCAGTACTGGGCGCAACGCGGCTTCGCCGTGGCCGACCTCAATTACCGCGGCAGCAGCGGCTACGGCCGGGCTTATCGCCAGGCGCTGCATTTGAGCTGGGGCGATGTCGATGTCGAAGATGCGTGCGCGGTCGTCACCTATCTCGCCGAGCGTGGGCTGATCGACGGTGACCAGGCGTTTATTCGTGGCGGCAGCGCCGGCGGCTACACCACCCTTTGCGCATTGGCCTTCCACCAGGTCTTTCGCGCTGGCGCCAGCCTGTATGGCGTCAGCGATCCTGTCGCCCTTGGCCGTGCGACCCACAAGTTCGAAGGCGACTATCTGGATTGGTTGATCGGTGATCCGGTCGTGGATGCCGAACGTTACGCCGCGCGAACGCCGCTGCTGCACGCGGGCAACATCAGTGTCCCGGTGATTTTCTTTCAAGGTGAACTGGATGCCGTGGTGGTGCCGCAACAGACACGCGACATGGTCGAGGCGCTGCAGAAAAACGGCATCCCGGTTGAAGCGCATTATTACGCGGACGAACGCCATGGTTTCCGCAAGGCCGGCAATCAGGCCCATGCGCTGGAGCAGGAGTGGTTGTTTTATCGGCGGGTGATGGCGCTCGCGGTCTGAAGTCTGCGCTTGGCGCAGGAATTGTGGCGCCTCATTCGCGAGCAAGCCCGCTCCCACACTTGATCTCGGTCGCACACAAATACTGTGCTCACTGAAGATCTAATGTGGGACCGGGCTTGCTCGCGAAAGCGATCTATCTGACGCAGATGAACTCAGCGTTTGGCAATGATGTACACCGCATGCACGATCCCCGGAATATAACCGCACAACGTCAGCAGAATATTCAGCCAGAACGCGCCAGCAAAACCGACCTGCAGGAACACACCCAGTGGCGGCAACAGAATGGCGATGATGATTCGAATAAAGTCCATGGGGCAGCTCCTGGTTGAGGTTGGCTCGTGTGAGCCTACACCTTATCGACCCATACCGTTCGTCAGGGTTCAGTATCGTCGCAGTCCGGGCATCGAACCTTGACGGCAAAGGCTGCCGACAAAAAAACGCCCCGCGCCAAAAGAAACAAGCGCGAGGCGATGCGTTATACCGCGAGACGGTTCGGTATTTCGTGCAGGACCGAGTCTGATCAGACCGCAATCCCTTTGCGGCACTGCAGTTGCGCGGTGCGCACACGGGAGAAGGCACGCGCCAGGCGCAGAAGCATGTCGTCGATGTTGGCCTTGCTGACGGTCAGGGCCGGGGTAAAGCGCAGGCAATCGGGTTGCGGGGCGTTGAGCAGCAGCCCTTCGTACAGCGCAGCTTTGACGACGTTGTCCGCCGAATCGTCAGACAACGTCAGCCCCCAAAGCAGCCCCTGCCCACGTAATTCGCCGTGGCCGTAGCGATGGGCCAATCGAGCCAGGCCGTCGCGCAGGTGCTGGCCGGTATCGCCGACATTCTCGAGAAAAGCCTTGTCCTGCACACTGTCGAGTACGGCAAGACCGGCCGCCGTCATCAGCGCATTGCCATGGTGAGTGCCCATCAGCTCGCCGATATCGAAACAGCAGGCCTTGCCCCGCGCCAGCAACGCCGCCAATGGCACGCCCCCGCCCAGGCCTTTGCCGAGCACGACGATATCGGCCCGCACTCCGTAGGACTGTTCGGCGAGCAACGTGCCGCAGCGACCGACCCCGGTTTGCACTTCGTCAAGGATCAGCAGGATCCCCAGTTCACGACACAGCCGCTCGACCCCCTTGAGGTAATGCGCGGTGGCCGGAATCACCCCGGCTTCGCTCTGGATCGGCTCCAGCATGATTGCCACGGTCCGGGCATCCACGGCCGCGTGCAGCGCCGCAAGGTCATTGAACGGAACGTGACTGAAGCCTGGCAGTTGCGGCTCGAATCGATTGATCAAGCTGGAACTGTCCGACGCCGATATCGTCGCGAGACTACGCCCGTGGCAACCGTTATTGGCCACGATGATTCGCGAGGCACCACCGCGATGCTGCTGTCCCCACTTGCGTGCCAGCTTGATCGCCGCTTCGCAGGCTTCACTGCCACTGTTGAGCAGGTACGCCTGGTCACTGCCGGTACTGGCGCACAAGCGCTGGGCGAGGTTGAGCATCCCGCGGTTATGCAGACCGAAACCGGGGTTGATCAGCGACCGGGCTTGCGCCGCGAGGGCATTGACCAGTGCCGAAGGACTATGCCCGAGGCTATTGGCGCCTACACCCTGTGAGAAATCCAGGTACGCGCGGTCTTCGCTGTCCCACAACCAGGAGCCCTGGCCGCGCACAAACACCTGTTTCGGCCGCTCGACACTGGGCATCAGGCACTCACTGGTGAGGTTGTCGCCCTTGGACGGCGGGTGGTCGTCAACGGCCAAGTCATCAAGACTCGGTGGATTGCGCCGCAAGTTGAACAAATTCATCTGCCCAAACCTCGTGTGAGATTTTTTGCCTTACCTATGTAAACACCATCGGTATAAACGGTATTCATCGCGCTCTTTGGCCCTGCAAGCCTTGTGAATGCGGTTAGACTAGGCTCAGACAAGACGTTGGACCATTTCGATTTCACAGCATTTTCGATAAGCATTACTTATGGATTTCAAGCAACTGCGTTATTTCGTCGCGGTCTATGAAGAGGGCCATGTGGGCCGGGCCGCCGAGCGACTGTCAATCTCCCAGCCCGCGCTTTCCCAGCAGATTCGCCATCTCGAACAGAACCTGGATGTGAGCCTGTTCGAACGCAGCAGCAAACGTCTGCTGCCAACCCTGGCCGCCCACACGCTGTACAACCACGCGCTGCCGTTGCTTGATGGCCTGCAACGGGCGCGCGAAGCCTTGGGTAATTTCAAGGGGCAGGCGCTACGCACCCTGGCCATCGGTGTGTTGCAGACCGTCCATACCAGCCTGGTACCACAGATGCTCGAACGCGTGCGCAAGGCGCAGCCGCATCTGGTGGTGCAGATCTATGAACTGACGGGGCTGGAAATCGAGCGACGGCTGCTCAACGGTTCGCTGGATATCGGCATCAGCTACTTGCCGCCCCGTCAGCCCGGCCTGCACGGTGTGCTGCTCTACGAAGACGAACTGACCCTGGTCATCCCGGCGGACCACCCATTGCGCGAATTCAAGAAAGTGTCCATGAGTCAGGCCGCGGAGTTGCCGATGTTGCTGCTGGGTGAAGAGTTCCAGGTACGACAGATCTGGCAAACGCAACTGGCCAGCCTGGGACGACGTCCGCAGGTGCAGGCCGAACTGAACAACATGGCGGGGATTCTCGACAGCCTGCCCCACACCCGGCTGGCGACTGTCCTTCCCGGACGCTCGCAGAGGGCGCTCGGGAACAACCAACTGCTATGGAAACCACTGACCGAGCCGCGGGTGCCATTGAAAGTCGGGTTGGTGTGTCGGGACGTGCAGCGTCAACAAGCCTCGCTGGCGTTGTTGCGGACCTTGCTGGAAGAGGTGATGAACGGACCGGATGACCGCCTGGACAACTCGCCCTCCCTGTAGGGGTCAGCTGAACACTTTTCAATCGCGCAAAGAAAACCCCGCCGAAGCGGGGCTTTGCAGACTTTTCCCTGACATCCTTTTCACTCCGCCGTCCTGGCAGAATCCTACGTGTCCGTGTTGTTGCTTTGCGCTTCCTGCGCGACGTCCATAAGCAGTAGATTAACTATGGATCCAATTTTCGACTATGGGAAAACAGCATCACGCTTTGTAAGAGATTGCTTACATGGCGTTACCGGGTCAGAACTGGGCAGCATCGAGCAAAAACAGCGATTCGCTACCGGCCTGCACCGATGCGCTCAACGAATGAATACGCGGCAACAAGCGCGCGAAATAGAACCGCGCCGTGCCCAGTTTGCTGGCGTAGAAATCGTCCTGCGCTTCTTTGCCCAAGGCCGCCTTGGCCATCAGTGCCCACATGTAGGCATAGGCCACGTAACCGAAGGTTTGCAGGTACTCGACCGAGGCGGCGCCGATTTCGTTCGGGTTGTGTTTCGCCCGGTCGAGCAACCACGCGGTCAATTCGTCGAGGGTGGTCACCGCGTCGTTCAGCGGCTGGGTGAATTCGGCGAGGTCTGGGCTGGCGGTCGCGGTGAAATGGCGGATTTCGTCGGCGAACAGGCTGTAGAACGCCCCGCCCGTGCCGACGATCTTGCGGCCGACCAGGTCCAGCGCCTGAATGCCATTGGTGCCTTCGTAGATCTGGGTGATGCGCACGTCGCGCACCAGTTGCTCCTGGCCCCACTCGCGGATGTAACCGTGGCCGCCGAATACCTGCTGGCCGTGGATCGTGGTTTCCAGGCCGAGATCGGTGAGGAACGCCTTGGCCACCGGGGTCAGCAAGGCGACCAGGTCTTCGGCGCGTTTACGGGTGGTGGCGTCTTCGCTGAATTTGGCGGTGTCCAGTTGCATCGCCACATAGGTGGAGAAGGCCCGCCCGCCTTCGTTCGAGGCTTTCATGGTCAGCAGCATGCGACGCACGTCCGGGTGGACGATGATCGGGTCGGCGACCTTGCCCTGGTTTTGCGCGCCGGTCGGCGCACGGCTTTGCAGGCGATCGCGGGCGTATTCCACGGCGTTCTGGTAGGAGCGCTCGCCGCTGGCCAGGCCCTGGATGCCGACGCCCAGGCGCTCGTAATTCATCATGGTGAACATCGCCGCCAACCCTTTGTTCGGCTCACCGACCAGGTAACCCACGGCTTCGTCGAAGTTCATCACGCAGGTCGCGGAGGCCTGGATGCCCATCTTGTGTTCGATCGAGCCGCAGTTGACCGGGTTGCGTGCGCCCAGGCTGCCATCGGCGTTGACCATGAACTTCGGCACCAGGAACAGCGAAATGCCTTTCGGCCCCGCCGGTGCGTCCGGCAGCTTGGCCAGCACCAGGTGGATGACGTTCTCGGTCAGGTCGTGTTCACCGCCGGTGATGAAGATTTTGGTGCCGCTGACCTTGTAGGAACCGTCGGCCTGAGGCTCGGCCTTGGTACGGATGATCCCCAGGTCGGTCCCGGCGTGCGGCTCGGTCAGGCACATCGAACCGGCCCAGACCCCGGCGTACATGTTCGGCAGGTAGGCAGCTTTCAGCTCGTCACTGGCGTGGGCGTTGATCGACAGACAAGCGCCGGCGGTCAGCATCGGGTACAGGCCGAACGACAGGCTGGCGGAGTTGACCATTTCCTCGACCTGGGCCGAGACCGCCTTGGGCATGCCCATGCCACCGTAGGCGGGATCGCCACCGACACCGACCCAACCACCCTGCGCGTAAGTCTGGTACGCCTGCAGGAAACCGGCCGGGGTGGTGACGACTCCGTCCGCCCAATGGCAGCCTTCTTCGTCAGCCGCACGGCTCAACGGCGCGATGCTTTTGCTGGTGACCTTGCCGGCTTCTTCGAGAATGGCTTCGACGGTTTCGGCATCCACGGTCTCGGCCAGCGCCGGCAGTTCGGCCCAGAGTCTGGCGACCTCGAAGACTTCATTGAGGACGAAGCGCATATCGCGCAGGGGCGCTTTGTAGTCAGCCATGGCAAACCTCGCAAGATCTAAACAGGTGAGTCGTAGGGATGTCTCTTTCGTTGAGGCCGAGTGTACCCCAACAACTTTTACGACACATAGGGTCAGTCAGTGACCGTTTTGTTATTTTTGGTCACTGAATATCCAGGGATGACACAGCCCGCTGTAGGAGCAAGCTTGCTCGCGATGGTCGTCAACGATAACGCGTGCTGACTGGATAACCGCGGCGCCCTTGAGTCCTTCGCGAGCAAGCTCGCTCCTACATAAACGCGGTGCACTCGGGTCCATCGCCGGAACGCTGCCCGGAGCGAGTTCGTGCCTACATTTAAAGCGCGAACAACTCCGCCGGCAGCTGCATCAGGCAATCGCTACCCGCCTCGATAGCAGCCCGATGCGCGGCGGTGCGTGGCAACAATCGCTTGAAGTAAAACTCGCTGGTCGCCAATTTGCCCTTGCAGTAATCGGCATCGCCACTGCCGTCGTCGAGCTGCGCCTGAGCCACCAGCGCCATACGCAGCCACAGATAACCCAGGATGATGTAACCGCTGTACATCAGATAATCCACCGATGCAGCACCGACCTCATCCGGATTTTTCATCGCGGCCATGCCGACTTTGGTGGTCAACTCGCCCCATTGCTGATTCAGTTCGTTGAGCTGCGCCACATAGCTGGCGAGCTGCGGATGCCCGGCGTTGGCGGCGCAGAATGTGTGGACGATCCTGGTGAATCCGCGCAACAGCTTGCCCTGGCTACCAAGCACCTTTCGTCCGAGCAAGTCCAGCGCCTGAATCCCGTTGGTGCCCTCGTAGATCGGCGCGATCCGGCAGTCGCGGACCAACTGCTCCATCCCCCATTCACGAATGAAACCGTGACCACCGAACACCTGCATGCCGTGGTTGGTCACCTCCAGGCCCGTGTCGGTCATGAAGGCTTTGCAGATCGGCGTCAGGAACGCCAATACGTCTTCGGCCTCTTGCCGTGCGCCAGCGTCCGGGTTCAGATGCGCGGTATCCAGCCATTGCGCGGTGAAGTAGGTCAGCGCCCGATTGCCTTCGTTGAAGGCTTTCATGGTCAGCAACATCCGGCGCACATCCGGATGAACGATGATCGGGTCGGCGACTTTCTCCGGTGCTTTCGGGCCGGTCAGCGAGCGCATCTGCAGACGGTCATTGGCGTATTGGATGGCCCCCTGGAAACTCGCCTCGCCCAGGCACAGCCCCTGCATTCCGGTGCCAAGGCGCGCATGGTTCATCATGGTGAACATGCAGTTGAGGCCCTTGTTCGGCTCACCGATCAAAAAGCCCTGGGCCCCGTCGAAGTTGAGCACGCAGGTGGCCGAGGCCTTGATCCCCATTTTGTGTTCGATCGAACCGCAGGACACCCCGTTGCGCTCGCCCGCCTCGCCTTGGGCATCGGGCAGGAACTTGGGCACGATGAACAGCGAAATGCCCTTGGTCCCGGCCGGCGCATCCGGCAGCTTCGCCAGCACCAGGTGAATGATGTTATCGCTCATGTCGTGTTCGCCGGCGGAGATGAAAATCTTGCTGCCGGAGATCGCGTAACTGCCATCGGTCGCCGGTACGGCGCGGGTCTTGATGATGCCCAGGTCAGTGCCGCAATGGGCTTCGGTCAGGCACATGGTGCCGGTCCATTGGCCGGCGGTGAGTTTGCTCAGATAGGTCTGCTTTTGCGCGTGCGTACCGTGCGCGTGGATCGCCGACATCGCACCGTGGGTCAAGCCGGGGTACATGCCCCAGGACGTATTGCTGGAACCGACCATCTCACTGATGACCAGGCCCAGGGAGCTGGGCAAACCCTGGCCGCCGTAGGTCGGATCCGCTGCCAGACCATGCCACCCGCCTTCAACGTATTGGGCGAAGGCCTGCTTGAACCCTGCAGGCGTCGTCACCACGCCGTTGTCGAAATGGCAGCCTTCTTCGTCACCGCTGCGGTTGAGCGGTGCGAGCACGTTCTCACAGAATTTCGCGCCTTCTTCAAGGATCGCATTGACCATGTCCGGGCTGGCATCGGTGGCGCCCAGCGCGGCGTAGTGGCGGTGAAAGTCGAACACGTGGTCGATCAGAAAGCGCATGTCGCGCAGGGGAGCTTTGTACTCAGGCATGGTTATTTCTCCGGCAGCAGATGGCTCAAACCTACTGCCGCCCGCCAGGCCCCACAATCACTGTCCAGACGCTGAATGCGCGATCATCACTCAACCCGCAGCGGCGTTTTTTGTGCTCTGGAATGTGAGCCAGATTTTTGCGACTCAAGCGGCGCATCTGATTCACCGCGTCGTCTGGTTCGCCAGCAAGCCGGCTCCTACACGGGGCACGAAAAAAGGCCGCTGCTCCCGAAGAAGCAGCGGCCTTGTGAAGAACCGCGTAAGGCTTAGTAGCCCAGTGCGAAGTCTTCTTCTTTCATGTCCATCAGGTTGCTGGCGCCCGACAGCATGGTTACCACGTGGGTGCGGGTACGCGGCAGGATGCGCTGGAAGTAGAAGCGCGCGGTCTGCAGCTTGGCGGTGTAGAACGCCTCTTCCGAGGTGCCGGCAGCCAGTTTTTCGGCAGCCAGGCGCGCCATGTCAGCCCAGAAGTAGGCCAGGCAGGCGTAACCGGAGTACATCAGGTAATCCACCGACGCCGCGCCGACTTCTTCGCGGTCTTTCATGGCCGCCATACCGACCTTCATGGTCAGCTCGCCCCATTCCTTGTTCAGCGCCGCCAATGGCTCGACGAACTCTTTGACCGCTTCGTTGCCTTCGTTGGTCTGGCAGAACTTGTGGACGATCCTGGTGAAGCCTTTCAGGGCTTCGCCTTGAGTCATCAGCACTTTACGGCCCAGCAGGTCGAGTGCCTGGATCCCGGTGGTGCCTTCGTACAGCATCGAAATGCGGCTGTCGCGAACGTTCTGCTCCATGCCCCACTCGGCAATGAAGCCGTGGCCGCCGTAGATCTGCACGCCGTGGTTGGCGGACTCGAAACCGACTTCAGTCATGAAGGCTTTAGCGATCGGCGTCATGAACGCCAACAGGGCGTCGGCTTTTTTCTTCTCTTCTTCATCCACGCCATATTTGACGATGTCGACTTGCTTGGCGGTGAAGTAAACCATCGCACGGTTGCCTTCAGCGAAGGCTTTCATGGTCAACAGCATGCGACGTACGTCGGGGTGCACGATGATCGGGTCAGCGGCTTTTTCCGGCGCTTTCGGGCCAGTCAGCGAACGCATTTGCAGGCGGTCCCGAGCGTATTTCAGGCCGCCCTGGAAGCCGATTTCGGCGTGGGCCAGACCTTGCAGTGCAGTGCCCAGGCGAGCGGTGTTCATAAAGGTGAACATGCAGTTCAGGCCTTTGTTCGCCGGGCCGATCAGGAAACCGGTGGCCGCGTCGAAGTTCATCACGCAGGTGGCGTTGCCGTGGATGCCCATCTTGTGTTCCAGGGAACCACAGGTCACGGCGTTACGCGCGCCGATCGAACCGTCGGCGTTCGGCATGAACTTCGGCACGATGAACAGGGAAATGCCTTTGGTGCCGGCCGGTGCATCCGGCAGGCGTGCCAGCACGATGTGGACGATGTTGTCGGCCATGTCGTGTTCGCCGGCCGAGATGAAGATCTTGGTGCCGGAGACTTTGTAGGAACCGTCGGCCTGAGGGTCGGCCTTGGTGCGCAGCATGCCCAGGTCGGTGCCGCAGTGCGGTTCGGTCAGGCACATGGTGCCGGTCCATTCGCCGGACACCAGTTTGGTCAGGTAAGCCTCTTGCTGCTCAGGCGTGCCGTGCTCGGAGATGGTGTTCATCGCGCCATGGGACAGGCCTGGGTACATGCCCCACGACCAGTTGGCCTCGCCGACCATTTCGCTGACTGCCAGGCCCAGAGACTCCGGCAGGCCTTGCCCGCCGTGCTCGACGTCGTGGGCCAGGCTTGGCCAGCCGCCTTCGACGAATTGCTTGTAGGCTTCCTTGAAACCCGTCGGGGTTTTAACGCCGGACTCGCTCCAGGTGCAGCCTTCGGTGTCACCCACGCGGTTCAGCGGAGCCAGTACCTGCTCACAAAACTTGGCGCCTTCTTCGAGAATGGCGTCAACCATGTCCGGAGTTGCGTCTGCACAAGCCGGAAGGCTCTGATAGTGCGCTTCGTAGCCGAGCAGTTCGTCACGAACGAAGCGAATATCACGCAAGGGGGCCTTGTAGTCAGGCATAGCGATAAACCTCTGCTGATGTAACCGGGAAATGAACGACCGCATTGATTTGTTGTGACGGTCAAACAGTTGTTTGAAACATACGTTTACCACCAAATCTTGTCAAGCGCCGATCTTTTGCCGTTCGTCATCACGCCGCGTGAATGGCGGGCGTGCAGCCACGCCACGGCAGCGATGGGACCCATGGGCCATGCATGAAAGATTAGTTGAGGGATAAGGACTTACGCAGAAAAACGCCGCGCAGGGTCGCGGCGTTGGCAGGTGAATTCAGCCAGGTGGGTTCAGCCAGGCGGGTTCAGCGAGGCGCAGCCCTCAATCCAGCAGATCCAACTGTAGATGCTCGGCCACCGCTTCGGCCGTCACCGATTTGAGTTTCGGCACGCGGCCAAGGCATGGCGCCGGGATTCGCTCGGCGAGTGTTGCCAGGTTCTCTTCCAGGCGCGCGGTTTTCGAATCGATGATATTGGCCACCCAACCCGCCAATTGCAGACCGTCCCGCGCAATGGCCTCTGCGGTCAGCAGCGCATGATTGATGCAACCCAAACGCACACCAACCACCAGGATCACCGGCAGGTCCAGCGCCATCGCCAGATCCGACAGGTTGTTCTGATCCGCCAGGGGCACGCGCCAGCCGCCGGCGCCTTCGATCAGGGTGAAGTCAGCCTGCAGGTCGAGAAGCTCGCGCATCGGCGTCAACAGTGATTGCACGGTCAATACCACGCCAGCCTCCCGCGCCGCCAGATGCGGAGCGATCGCCGGTTCGAATGCCACCGGGTTGACCTGGGCATAGGTCAAAGGCACCGAGCATTGCGCCATCAACGCCAGCGCGTCGGCATTGCGCAAGCCCTTGGGCGTGACGTCGCAGCCGGAAGCCACCGGCTTGCCCGCCGCCGTGCTCAAGCCTGCCAATCGCGCGGCATGCAGCAGGCCTGCGGCAATGGTGGTCTTGCCGATATCGGTGTCGGTGCCAGTGATGAAATAGGCTGCACTCATAATGGTTTCTCCAAAACGGCGTACACCACTTGATAAGTCGCCGGCAGACCTTCGGCCTGGCGAAACTGCTCATAGGCCTCGACCAGGCCGAGGATTCGCGCCCTGCCGGTCAAACCGCCCGGCCGACCGGGGTTCAGGTTGTGCGCACCCAGCGCCTTGAGTTCATGAGTCAGGCTGCGCACATCCGGGTAATGCAACACATGGGGACGGGTTTCCAGCTGCGCGACGGTCAACCCGCTGCCCGCGCAAAGCTGTTGATAAACCCCGAACTCACGGAAGCGATTGACGTGCACCATGCCGTCCACCTGACGCCAACTGTCTCGCAGTTCGTACAACGTACCCACGCACAGACTAGCAAATGCGAACATTCCGCCAGGTTTCAGCACTCGATGCGCTTCACTGAGCACCGCGGCGAAGTCTGCGCACCACTGCACCGCCAGGCTGGAGAAGATCAAATCGCAGGTCGAAGCCTGCAATGGCAGGCGCTCGGCATCCCCGGCGATGAAATGCGTGGCCCCACCCAGTGGCCGTGCGTGATTGAGCATACCTTCGGCGATGTCCAGCGCCACGCCGTGGCAGGCCGGGAAACGCTCGTTCAACGCCCGACTGAAGTGTCCGGTGCCGCACCCCAGGTCCAGCCAGCGACCGGGTACGAAGTCTTCCGGCAAGCGGTTCAACAACTGGCTGCCGACATCGCGCTGCAATTCGGCAACGCTGTCATAACTCGCCGCTGCGCGGGAAAAGGAGGCCGCCACCTGGCGCTTGTCAGGCAAGCCGCCGGGCAGGTTGGGAAAGGATAGATCAGTCATCGCCGAACTCATGCAAAAAGGCCTGGATCGCCCCCGCCACACCGTGGGGGTCTTCCAGAAGAAACGCGTGGCCGGCCCGTTCAATCAGGCCGATTTCGACATCCGGCAGCAACCCCAGCAGGGCTTGTGCGGCCTCGGCGGGAACCAGCCCGTCGAGCCCGGCGAACAGGTGCAATTGCGGGCCGCGGAATGCCTGCAGCGCTTGACGGGTATCCAGTTGCGCGAGCAGTTCCAGACCGTTTATCGCCACCGATGCACTGGTATGCGGCGCGCCGCCGAGCAACAGTCTCGATAACCCGCGCGGGTCTGCAGACCCCTGGGCGCAGAGCAGCGAAAAGCGTTTCAAGGTCGTGCGCGGTTCTGCCTTGCAGCCGGCCAGAAACGCGTCGAAGGTCTCGCCGGGCATCGCACTCGGCCATTGCTCATGGGCGACGAAGCAAGGATTGCTCGCCAGGGTCAGCAAGCCGCAGCAACGATCGCCGCGGCGGGCCGCCAACTCGGTGGCGAGCATACCGCCGAGGGACCAGCCACCCAGCCAGGCGTCCTGAGGCACGGTCGAATCCAGCTCATCCAGCCATTCTTCAAGATCGCTCGATTCCAGTTCCGGCAACGGCTCGATCTCGACCCGCAAGTGTTCATCCAGCCCCTGCAATGCCGCGGCCAATGGTTCCAGCGGTGAAATCCCCAGGCCCCAGCCGGGCAGCAGAATCAGACGATCACGCATGGTTTGGCTCCGGTCGCAGTTGTTGAAAACAATCGGCCAATCCATTCAACAATAGCTGCACCTGCGCCTCGCTGTGGGCAGCGCTCAAGGTCACGCGCAGTCGGGCGCTGCCGGCGGGCACGGTTGGCGGACGAATCGCTGTCACCATCAATCCGCGCTCGCGCAGCATCTGCGACAGTCGAACCGCACGCCCGGCATCGCCGATCATGATCGGCTGGATCGGCGTGAAGCTGTCCATCAGTTCCAGGCCAATCTGCTCGGCACCCTGGCGGAACTGGCGGATCAGCGTGTTCAGGTGCTCACGTCGCCAGTGTTCGCTGCGCAGCAGTTCCAGGCTTTTCAACGTCGCGCAGGCGAGGGCCGGTGGCTGGCTGGTGGTGTAGATGTAGGGGCGGGCGAACTGGATCAGCGTCTCGATCAGCTCTTCGCTGCCAGCGACAAAAGCACCGGCCGTACCGAACGCCTTGCCGAGGGTGCCGACCAGTACCGGCACGTCGTCCTGGCTCAGGCCGAAATGCTCGACGATCCCGCCGCCATTGGCGCCTAGCGGACCAAAGCCGTGGGCGTCATCGACCATCAGCCACGCGCCTTTGGCCTTGGCCTCCCGGGCCAGCGCCGGCAGGTCGGCGATGTCGCCGTCCATGCTGAACACGCCGTCGGTGACCACCAGCGTGTTACCGGTGGCCTTCTCCAGACGTTTGGCCAGACTCGCCGCGTCGTTATGCAGATAGCGATTGAAGCGCGCACCGGACAGCAGGCCCGCGTCCAGCAACGATGCGTGATTGAGGCGGTCTTCGAGCACCGTATCGCCCTGCCCCACCAGTGCGGTGACCGCGCCAAGGTTGGCCATGTAACCGGTGGTAAACAACAGCGCACGCGGGCGACCGGTCAGGTCGGCCAGCGCTTCTTCCAGCGCGTGATGCGGGCTGCTGTGGCCAATGACCAGGTGCGAAGCCCCGCCGCCGACGCCCCAACGGCTCGCACCGGCGCGCCAGGCTTCGATCACTTGCGGGTGATTGGCCAGGCCCAGGTAATCGTTGTTACAGAACGCCAGCAACGGCTGCCCATCGACCACCACTTCCGGGCCTTGAGGGCTTTCGAGCAGCGGGCGCTGGCGATAAAGGTTTTCGGCACGACGGGCAGCAAGGCGTGCGGCGAGATCGAAAGACATGCAGGCCTCTGAGGTCAAATCACATAACTCAGGTGAACACAATCCATGTGGGAGCGGGCTTGCTCGCGAAAGCGGCGGCACCGTCGACATCAATGTTGAATGTCATACCGCTTTCGCGAGCAAGCCCGCTCCCACATAGTTTTATATTCCAATCAAATCAACGGTGGCGATCAAACAGCCGCGTTATAAAACTGCTCGCTGCTCTTCTGCTCAACCAAAGCCTGCTCGATCGCCGCCTGATGCACTTCGTCGGCGTGTTCTTCGCGCGCTTCCGGCAGGATGCCCAGGCGCGAGAACAGCTGCATGTCCTTGTCGGCCTGCGGGTTCGCGGTGGTCAGCAGTTTGTCACCGTAGAAAATCGAGTTGGCGCCGGCGAAGAACGCCAGGGCCTGCATCTGTTCGTTCATGGCTTCGCGGCCAGCGGACAGGCGCACGTGAGACAGCGGCATCAGGATGCGGGCGACGGCGAGCATGCGGATGAAATCGAACGGGTCGATGTCGTCGGCGTTTTCCAGCGGCGTGCCAGCCACCTTCACCAGCATGTTGATCGGGACCGACTCCGGATGCTCCGGCAGGTTGGCCAACTGGATCAGCAGATTGGCGCGGTCATCCAGCGACTCACCCATGCCGAGGATGCCGCCGGAGCAGATCTTCATCCCCGACTCACGCACATAGGCCAGGGTTTGCAGGCGCTCGCTGTACGTACGGGTGGTGATGATGCTGCCGTAGAATTCCGGCGAGGTGTCGAGGTTGTGGTTGTAATAGTCGAGGCCAGCCTGGGCCAGCGCTTCGGTCTGGTCCTGATCCAGGCGACCGAGGGTCATGCAGGTTTCCAGGCCCATGGCTTTCACGCCTTTGACCATCTCCAGCACGTACGGCATGTCTTTGGCCGACGGATGTTTCCAGGCAGCGCCCATGCAGAAACGAGTCGAGCCGATGGCCTTGGCGCGAGCGGCCTCTTCGAGGACCTTCTGCACTTCCATCAGTTTTTCTTTTTCCAGGCCGGTGTTGTAGTGACCGGACTGCGGACAATATTTGCAATCTTCCGGGCAGGCGCCGGTTTTGATCGACAGCAGCGTCGACACCTGGACCCGGTTGGCGTCGAAATGCGCGCGGTGCACCGTCTGCGCCTGGAACAACAGGTCATTGAATGGCTGAACGAAGAGTGCTTTGACTTCAGCCAAAGACCAGTCATGACGCAGGGTTGCAGTGGTGCTGGCGCTCATGGGCGTTTCCTTTGTTTTATGCTTGGCAAGCGCCTGGGGATCGGAATATCCACAGGGCGACACGGATGTTTCAGCATATTTAAGGAAGAGCGATGCGCTGTCAACCACGATACGACGGATCGGTTTACATCTGGTTAAAAAACGTACAGCACTGCTTGCTGTGCGGCGAAACGTCCGATGACGCGACACCCATTTGCACCGCCTGTGAAACTGAGCTCCCCTGGCTCGGCGACCAATGTCAGACCTGCGCCCTGCCCTTGCCCGCCGCCGGCATGACGTGCGGCCAGTGCTTGAAGCAACCGCCGGCGTTCGAACGGGTCGCCGTTCCCTGGACCTACAGCTTTCCGGTCGACAGCCTGATCACCCGTTTCAAGCACAGCGCGAAATGGCCGTTCGGTCGCCTGCTCGCCGAACTGCTCGCCCGATTTCTACTGCATCGGTTCGATGAAGACCTGGATCGACCCGACACGCTGGTTCCGGTACCACTGGCGGCCAAACGCCTGCGCCAACGGGGTTTCAACCAGGCGGCGATGCTTGCCCGCTGGCTCGGCACCACCCTCGACATTCCTTGCGATGAAAGGCTGTTGCTGAGGGTCCAGGACACCAGCGCGCAACAGGCGCTGAAGGCCGCTGCCCGCAAAAACAACCTGCGCCATGCCTTCGCACTTGCCCCGGATGCACCGATCAAGGGTCGGCACCTGGCGCTGGTGGATGACGTGCTGACCACCGGCGCCACGGCCCAGGCACTGGCCCGTCTATTGATGGACGCCGGCGCTGCACGGGTCGATGTCTATTGCCTGGCCCGAACCCCCAAACCCGGCGACACGGTCTGACCGAAGGACACAAACCCTGTGGGAGCCTCTGTGGCGAGGGAGCTTGCTCCCTCGCCACAGAGGCTCCCACAAGGATCGGGTCTGACTTGACTCCCGCAGCCCAAGCCGCCAACGTCACTCCCCATCACCACCGCCCAAAGCGTCTAGCCATGTCCTTGCCTACGTTGTTGTCCCAGCACATTGTCCGTCGTCCGCAGCGCATTGCCTTGCTGCAACACATTGCCGAACAGGGTTCGATCACCCGTGCCGCAAAAAGCGCAGGCCTGAGTTACAAGGCGGCGTGGGATGCCATCGACGAGCTGAACAACCTCGCGCAGAAACCGCTGGTAGAGCGCAGTGTCGGCGGCAAGGGCGGCGGTGGCGCCAGACTGTCCAGCGAAGGCGAGCGCGTCTTGCGCCTTTATCAAAAGCTGCAAGCGCTGCAGGCTCAGGTGCTGGAAGCTGCCGAAGATGCCAGCGACCTCGACCTGCTCGGTCGATTGATGCTCCGGACCAGCGCGCGCAATCAATTGCACGGCAAGGTCGTGGCGATCGCGAGCCAGGGTCGCAACGACTTGATTCGACTGGAACTGGCCGAAGGCTTGGTCATCGATGCGCAGATCACCCACGACAGCACCCTGCGCCTGGAGCTGGAAAGCGGGATCGAAGTGGTGGCGCTGATCAAGGCCGGCTGGCTTGACCTGCTCGGCCCCGAGGACGATCCAACGCCGGGAAACAATTGCCTGACAGGCGTCATCGAAGAAATCCTCGATGCCGAAGACGGTCCCAGCGAAGTGCGCATCGGCTTGCCCAATGGCCAGACCCTGTGTGCGCTGGCCGAACCGCTGCACTTGCGGAGCCGGGGCCTGGCCAAGGGTAAGGCGGTACGGGTGCAGTTCGCGCCCTCCAACGTTTTGCTCGGTACACCGCTCTGAAACATTACCGTCACGATCGCTCTTTAAGGTGGCTGCAAAAACCCGCAGGGAGCCTGTTGTGAGCCTATTAGAAGAAAACCAGTCCACCGACCTCGAAACCATGGTCGGCCTCAGCCGTCGTGGCTTTATCAGCGCCGGCGCCCTGTGCGGTGCCGCGATGTTCCTCGGCGGCAACCTGCTGAGCCGTAGCGTGCTCGCTGCCAGTGTCAATGCAGGCACCGGCAAACTGTTGGGTTTTGACAGCATCCCCGCCGCTACCAGCGACACCATCAGCTTGCCGCCTGGCTACAAATCCTCGGTATTGATCAGCTGGGGCCAGCCGTTGCAAAAGGACGGCCCGGCGTTCGACCCGAGCGGCAACGGCACCGCCGAGCAACAGGAAGTCCAGTTCGGCGACAACAACGACGGCATGAGCCTGTTCGAGTTTCCTGCAGAGAAAGACCGGGCGTTGATGGCGATCAACAACGAGTACACCAACTACCGCTACCTCTACCCCCACGGCGGCATGCCGCAATCGGCCGACGATGTGCGCAAGGCACTGGCCTGCGAAGGCGTGTCGGTGATCGAGGTTCAGCGCAAGGACGGCCAGTGGCACTTCGTCCAGGGTTCGCGCTACAACCGGCGCATCCACGGTAACGCGCCGATCAGCCTGAGCGGCCCGGCCGCCGGCCATGAACTGCTGAAAACCAGCGCCGCCCCCCAGGGCAAGAACGTCCTCGGCACCTTCCAGAACTGCGCCAATGGCAAGACGCCCTGGGGCACTTACCTGACTTGCGAAGAGAATTTCACCGATTGCTTCGGCAGCAGCCATGCCGAGCAAAAATTCGATGCCGCGCAGAAACGCTACGGTGTGGTGGCGGCCAGTAAAGAGATCAACTGGCATCAGCACGACGAGCGTTTCGACCTGGCGAAGAACCCGAACGAGCTCAACCGTCATGGCTGGGTGGTGGAAATCGACCCGTTCGATCCGCAGTCGACCCCGGTCAAGCGCACGGCCCTGGGCCGCTTCAAGCATGAAAATGCCGCCCTGGCCGAAACCAAAGACGGTCAC
Source organism: Pseudomonas sp. MPC6 (assembly GCF_006094435.1). Lineage (NCBI taxonomy): Bacteria > Pseudomonadati > Pseudomonadota > Gammaproteobacteria > Pseudomonadales > Pseudomonadaceae > Pseudomonas > Pseudomonas sp. MPC6. Next base: position 6,503,288 of record NZ_CP034783.1, read on the forward strand.
GCCGTGGTGTACATGGGCGACGACGAGCGCGGCGAATTCATTTACAAATTCGTCAGCCGCGACAAGATCAACCACCAGGACCCCAAGGCCAACCGCAACCTGCTGGACCATGGCACCCTGTACGTGGCGTGCTTCGACGCAGGCGACGGCAATGCCGATCACCCCAAGGGCCAGGGCGAATGGATCGAGCTGACCCACGGTAAAAACGGCATCGATGCCGGCAGCGGCTTTGCCGATCAGGCCGAAGTGCTGATTCACGCGCGCCTCGCCGCCAGCATGGTGAAAGCCACGCGCATGGACCGCCCGGAATGGATCGTCGTCAGCCCCAGGGATGGCCAGGTCTACTGCACCCTCACCAACAACGCCAAGCGCGGCGAGGACGGCCAACCGGTGGGCGGGCCGAACCCGCGTGAGAAGAACGTCTACGGGCAGATTTTGCGCTGGCGCACCGACCGTGACGATCACGGTGCCAAGACCTTTTCCTGGGACTTGTTCGTGGTGGCCGGCAACCCGGCCCTGCATGCCGGCACGCCGAAGGGCGGCTCGTCCAACATCACGCCACAGAACATGTTCAACAGCCCGGATGGCCTGGGCTTCGACAACGCCGGGCGGCTGTGGATTCTGACGGATGGCGATTCAAGCAATGCGGGTGATTTTGCCGGCATGGGCAACAACCAGATGCTGTGTGCCGACCCGACGACCGGGGAAATTCGGCGCTTCATGGTTGGGCCGGTGGGCTGCGAGGTGACGGGGATCAGCTTTTCGCCGGATCAGAAGACCTTGTTTGTGGGGATCCAGCATCCGGGGGAGAACGGTGGTTCAACATTCCCGGAGCATCTGCCCAATGGCAAGCCGCGGTCTTCGGTGATGGCGATCTCCCGGGAAGATGGCGGGATCGTCGGCGCCTGATGGGCCTCTTCGCGAGCAAGCCCGCTCCCACACTGGATATCCTGTGTGTCACAAATAGTGTGAACACCAATGATCCAGTGTGGGAGCGGGCTTGCTCGCGAAGGCGTCAGCCCGGACAACACTCATCTCAAGCCCAACCCCTAAAGACACCCCGTCTGCGCTACCATGCTTGGCCGGACGCGGCAGCCTGCTGCGCGCAGGAGTCAGCATGGCCCACCCGTTTGCAACCCTCACCCCAGACCTCGTGCTCGATGCCGTCGAAAGCATCGGCTTTCTCAGCGACGCGCGCATCCTGGCGCTCAACAGCTACGAAAACCGTGTCTATCAGGTCGGTATCGAAGACTCCGAGCCGCTGATCGCCAAGTTCTACCGTCCGCAACGCTGGACCAACGAGGCGATTCTCGAAGAGCACCAGTTCACCTTCGAACTCGCCGAATGCGACGTGCCCGTGGTCGCGCCGATGATTCACAACGGTGCCAGCCTGCACGAACACAACGGTTTTCGCTTCACCCTGTTCCCCCGCCGTGGCGGCCGCGCGCCGGAGCCAGGCAATCTCGACCAGCTGTATCGCCTCGGCCAACTGCTCGGTCGTTTGCATGCCGTGGGCGCGACCAAGCCGTTCGAACACCGTGAAGCCCTCGGCGTGAAAAACTTCGGTCACGACTCGCTGACGACCTTGCTCGAAGGCAATTTCGTCCCCAAAAGCCTGCTGCCGGCCTACGAGTCCGTGGCCCGCGACCTGCTCAAGCGGGTGGAAGAGGTCTACAAGGCGACACCGCACCAGAACATCCGCATGCACGGCGATTGCCACCCCGGCAACATGATGTGCCGCGACGAGATGTTCCATATCGTCGACCTCGATGACTGTCGAATGGGCCCGGCGGTGCAAGACATCTGGATGATGCTCGCCGGCGATCGCCAGGAATGCCTGGGCCAGTTATCGGAATTGATGGACGGCTACAACGAGTTCCACGACTTCGACCCGCGGGAACTGGCGCTGATCGAACCGCTGCGCGCCCTGCGCCTGATGCACTACAGCGCCTGGCTCGCCCGCCGCTGGGACGACCCGGCGTTCCCCCACAGCTTTCCGTGGTTTGGCAGCGAGCGGTATTGGGGGGATCAGGTGTTGGCGTTGCGCGAGCAGCTTGCTGCGCTCAATGAAGAACCACTAAAGCTTTTCTGATTCACATGGATCTGTAGGAGCCGGCTTGCTGGCGAAGAACGACAACGCGGTCTTATCTGTCGCACCGCGTGATCGTTCTTCGCTGGCAAGCCAGCTCCTACAGGGATCAGCACACCCATGGATCAGCACATCAAGACAAATCTCCTTACAATCCCTCTTTGTTAGCTACCTAAGCAAGGACTCTGCATGCAAGCCGCCAACCCGCGTCGCGGGTACATTCTGGGCCTGAGTGCCTACATCATCTGGGGATTGTTCCCGCTTTACTTCAAAGCCATCGCCAACGTGCCCGCCGTGGAGATCATCATCCACCGCGTGCTCTGGTCCGCCCTGTTCGGCGCCTTGCTGCTGATGGTCTGGAAACATCCGGGCTGGTGGCGCGAGTTGCGTGACAACCCGAAACGCCTGGCGATCCTGGCCCTGAGCGGCACGCTGATCGCGGCCAACTGGCTGACCTACGTCTGGGCGGTGAACAACGACCGCATGCTCGAAGCCAGCCTCGGTTACTACATCAACCCATTGGTGAATGTCCTGTTGGGCATGCTGATCCTCGGCGAACGGCTGCGACGCATGCAGTGGCTGGCCGTGGGTCTGGCGGCAGCCGGCGTTGCACAGCAGGTGTGGCAAGTCGGCAGCCTGCCGTGGGTGTCGCTGGTGCTGGCGGTGACCTTTGGCTTCTACGGATTGATTCGCAAACAGGCCCCCGTCAAGGCGCTGCCGGGCCTGGTGGCGGAAACCTGGATGCTGGTGCCGATTGCCGTCGCCTGGTTACTGTTCAATCCAGCGGCGAGTAGCGCCCAGGCCGAGTTCTGGACGACCTCCGAAGCCTGGTGGCTGGTGGCTGCCGGGCCGGTGACGTTGATACCCCTGGTATGTTTCAACGCCGCTGCACGGCATTTGCCCTACACGACGCTCGGATTTCTTCAGTACCTGGCGCCGACGCTGGTGCTGTTGCAGGCCGTCCTGTTGTTTGGTGAACAGCTGTCGTCGAGCACACTGCTGGCGTTCATCTTTATCTGGGCCGGCCTGGCGGTTTACAGCATCGATGCGTGGATAAGTCTGCGTCGCCGCAGCTGATCGAAAAACGTACAATCCTCCACAGGCCACGTCTTTCGTGGCCTGTATCGATCCTTCCCAAGGTTATCCACAGCGTGATCCCCGCCGTTTGTGCGCAACTTATTGAAACTGAACGTTTTTTGATCAGATGCTGAAGAAGCCCGGTCGACGTGGCCTGGCGGGCTGTCTCTACAGGTTATCCACAGGCAGGTGCACGTTTAAACTGGATAACCTTCAAGGCTCACTGCGCAATACCAGCTCCACCATCAGGTCGTCGGCCAGGGTTTCCAGGCGCGACTGCAATACATCCAGCGACAATGTCAGCGGCACCGCAAGTATCGCTTCGGCGTGAAACAACGGCTCGCTGCTCATTGGCGCCGGGCGTACCTCAGTCACCAGCTGCTCGAGGTTCACCCCCTGTTCGCTCAGCAAACGGGTAATGTCTCGGACGATCCCCGGCCGATCATTGCCCACCAGCTCCATCGCAATCGGCTTCCAGGTACAGGATTGCTCGATGCCACTTTCGGCAATCAGCACCCGAATGCCATGGGCGGATAATGCCTGCAGGGCGTCCACCAGTTCGTCGTAGGCTTCGGCTGGCACGCCCACCCGAAGAATCCCGGCGAACTGCCCGGCCATGCGCGACATTCGACTTTCCAGCCAGTTTCCGCCGTGCTCGGCGATGCACTGGGCGATGCGCTCGACCTGCCCAGGCTTGTCCGGAGCGATTACGGTGAGTACGAGGTGGTCCATGGCGCAGCCCTCTTTATCATGACTTTTGTTATAGAAGAGCAAGTATAGGCAAGGGGCGATTCTGTGTTGAATCGTCTGACGCCTTCGCTGGCAAGCCAGCTCCTACAGTTATCGCGCAAGGCCCTGTAGGAGCTGGCTTGCCAGCGAATGAAGGCACCACCGATCTGATGCGAACAACAAATCGTGTACAAGTTTTGATATTTAACTGGAACAATCTATTAGTTTTTTGAGAACATCCCGTTCCCCGACCTGACCGCAATGCGTCATAGGGTCGCAGAACGACGTAATTAGTCTAATTTTCACAAGCGCAATTCATCATGTAGTATGCCGCAGCGCGCACTACATAACGTGGATCGATGTCTGCCACAGGCGCAATCGCAACCCTGAAAGCCCCGTCATCAAGGCCTCAAGCCGTTGATTGGTCAAAACCCAGCCGCCCGCATGGCATGTACTGGTAGACGGGTTTGTGGTTTAAATGGCCAGAGGCTTCATTGTTAAATTGAAGAGCTGAAAAGCGAAATAGCTGAGCAGAGTGAGGCAAGCAATGACTGAACACGTTCAAGTCGGTGGCCTGCAGGTCGCCAAAGTCCTGTTCGACTTCGTGAACAACGAAGCCATTCCCGGTACCGGCCTCACCGCCGATAAGTTCTGGGCCGGTGCCGACAAGGTCATTCATGACCTGGCGCCGAAGAACAAAGCCCTACTCGCCAAACGCGATGATTTCCAGGCTCGTATCGATGGCTGGCACCAATCCCGTGCCGGTCAACCGCATGACGCCGTGGCCTATAAAGCCTTCCTGCAAGACCTGGGTTATCTGCTGCCAGAAGTGGCCGATTTCCAGGTAACGACGCAAAACGTCGATGACGAAATCGCCCGCATGGCCGGTCCACAGCTCGTGGTGCCGGTCATGAACGCCCGTTTCGCGCTCAATGCCTCGAACGCCCGCTGGGGTTCGCTGTACGACGCGCTCTACGGCACCGACGCCATCAGCGAAGCTGACGGCGCGGAAAAAGGCAAAGGCTACAACAAGGTTCGTGGCGACAAGGTGATTGCCTTCGCCCGCGCCTTCCTCGACGAAGCGGCGCCATTGGCGGCCGGCACTCACGTCGATTCCACCGCCTACAAAATCGTTGACGGCAAACTGGTGGTCGCCCTTAAAGGCGGCAGCAACACCGGCCTGCGCAACGATGCCCAGCTGATCGGCTTCCACGGCGATGCAGCGGCACCGACCGCGATCCTGCTGAAAAACAACGGCCTGCACTTCGAAATCCAGGTCGACGCCAGCACCCCGGTCGGCCAGACCGACGCCGCCGGCGTCAAAGACATCCTGATGGAAGCCGCGCTGACCACCATCATGGACTGCGAAGACTCGGTCGCCGCCGTCGATGCCGACGACAAAGTGGTGATCTACCGCAACTGGCTCGGCCTGATGAAGGGCGATCTGTCGGAAGAAGTGTCCAAGGGCGGTCAGACCTTTACCCGCACCATGAACGCCGACCGCACCTACACCGGTATCGATGGCAAGGAACTGAGCCTGCACGGTCGTTCGCTGTTGTTCGTGCGTAACGTCGGTCACCTGATGACCATCGACGCGATCCTCGACAAAGACGGCAACGAAGTGCCGGAAGGCATCCTCGACGGTCTGGTGACCAGCCTCGCGGCCATCCACAGCCTCAACGGCAACAATTCGCGCAAGAACAGCCGCACCGGCTCGGTCTATATCGTCAAGCCGAAGATGCACGGCCCGGAAGAAGCCGCGTTCACCAACGAGCTGTTCGGTCGCATCGAAGAGGTGTTGGGCCTGCCGCGCAATACCCTGAAAGTCGGGATCATGGACGAGGAGCGCCGTACCACGGTCAACCTCAAGGCCTGCATCAAGGCCGCCAGCGAGCGCGTGGTGTTCATCAACACCGGCTTCCTCGATCGCACCGGCGATGAAATCCACACCTCCATGGAAGCCGGCCCGATGGTGCGCAAGGCGGACATGAAGGCCGAGAAGTGGATCGGCGCCTACGAAAACTGGAACGTCGATATCGGTTTGAGCACCGGCCTGCAAGGTCGCGCCCAGATCGGTAAAGGCATGTGGGCCATGCCGGACCTGATGGCGGCGATGCTGGAACAGAAAATCGCTCACCCGCTGGCCGGCGCCAACACCGCCTGGGTGCCTTCGCCGACCGCCGCGGCATTGCACGCGCTGCACTATCACAAGGTCGATGTGTTCGCCCGTCAGGCCGAACTGGCCCAACGTGCGCGCGCGTCGGTCGACGACATCCTGACCATCCCGCTGGCGGTGAACCCGCAGTGGACCGCGGAACAGATCAAGAACGAACTGGACAACAACGCCCAGGGCATTCTCGGTTACGTGGTGCGCTGGATCGACCAGGGCGTAGGTTGCTCGAAGGTGCCGGATATCAACGACGTCGGCCTGATGGAAGACCGTGCGACCTTGCGGATTTCCAGCCAGCACATCGCCAACTGGCTGCGCCACGGTATCGTCACTGAAGATCAGGTCATGGAAAGCCTCAAGCGCATGGCGCCGGTGGTTGACCGCCAGAACGCCAATGACCCGCTGTACCGCCCGCTGGCACCGGACTTCGACAGCAACGTCGCCTTCCAGGCGGCGGTCGAACTGGTGGTCGAAGGCAGCAAACAACCGAACGGCTACACCGAGCCGGTTCTGCACCGTCGTCGTCGCGAGTTCAAGGCTGCCAATGGCCTGTAACTGAGCACTGATGCTGGATATAAAAAAGCCCTGATCGAAAGATCAGGGCTTTTTTGTCTGAGCAAGATCAAAAGATCTTTTAGCCGCTCACAAATCCATTCCCAACTCATGCTTGACCAGCTCTAACAGCTTGCCGGTATCGACAGGCTTGAGCAAAAAGTCCACCACACTCAGATGCATGGCGGCGATCGCGTCTTTCACGTCGGCGTCACCGGAAACGATGATGAACGGCATGGCCGCCCGTACTGATTCACGTACCTGGCGGATCAAGTCCAGGCCATCGACATGTCCCATTCGCAGATCGGTGATCACCAGGCCAATCGACGGCTTCTCGCTCAACATCTTGAGTGCGGTTTCGCCGCTGGCTGCGGTCATGCACCGAATGCCATCCAGGCCGAGAATCTCTGCCAGCAGCTCTCGCGCGTCTTTATCGTCGTCGACGATCAGCACCCGCTGCGGCGGCAAGTCAGGCTCGAGCATGACCGCACTCAGCGCTTCGCGCTCGGCGTCACTCAAAATATCGTGGTCGGACATGGCTAACTCTACAGTTCAAATTCAATCACCTGACTCATTCGTCAGACATCGCCAGCAAGACCTTCAATGTGCCCTTCGTCGGAAAGATCTCCTATAGCCAATGTAGGAGGCTTTTCTGAAAGTTGCGTCAGATATTTCCTAACTTCCACCCGCTGCACTTGCCGACCTAGACTTACGTCCAATGGGCACCCAGAGCGCAGGGGCCGACCATGGCTCAGTCATCCGACAACAACAATTCAAAAAGACTGCGGTAATGGTTATGAGTAAAGCGGACGCCTTCACACAGGCAGGGAAAACCGCGGTGTTGCAAAACATCCAGGGCACTTTGCAATTTCTTTCGCGCTTCCCGCCCTTCAGCCAAATGGAACACGCCCACCTGGCGTACCTGGTCGAGCAATGTCAGCTGCGTTTTTATGCGCCCGGCGAGAGCATCATCAAGCCCGCCGATGGCCCGGTTGAGCATTTCTACATCGTCAAACAAGGCCAGGTCGTGGGTGAACGTCCCCACACGGCCAAAGGCGGAACTGAAACCACCTTCGCCATCACCACCGGCGAGTGTTTCCCCCTAGCCGCGCTGTTGGGTGAGCGCGCGACCCGCACCGAACACCTGGCCGCCGAAGACACCTTTTGCCTGCAGCTGAACAAGCTGGCGTTCATCAAACTGTTCGCGCTGTCCAGCGCGTTTCGCGACTTTGCCCTGCGCGGCGTCAGCAGCCTGCTGGATCAGGTCAACCAGCAAGTCCAGCAAAAAGCCGTGGAAACCCTGGGCACCCAGTACTCACTGAACACCCGGCTGGGTGATCTGGCCATGCGTCACCCAGTGACCTGCAGCCCCGCCACGCCATTGCGGGCCGCCGTGACACTGATGCACGACCAGCAAGTCGGCAGCATCGTCATCGTCGACGAGCAGAAAGCCCCGCTGGGCATTTTTACCCTGCGCGACCTGCGCCATGTGGTGGCCGACGGCACGGACGACTTCAATGAAGCCATCGAGCGCCACATGACCCAGGCGCCGTTTTTCCTGTCGCCGGACCACAGCGCCTTCGACGCGGCGATCGCCATGACCGAACGGCACATCGCCCACGTCTGCCTGGTCAAGGACCATCGCCTGTGCGGCGTCGTGTCCGAGCGGGATCTGTTTTCCCTGCAGCGGGTCGACCTGGTGCACCTGGCACGGACCATCCGCAGCGCCCAGCGCGTGGAAAACCTGGTGGCATTGCGCGGCGAGATTGGCCAACTGGTGGAGCGCATGCTGGCCCACGGCGCGTCGTCGACCCAGATCACCCACATCATCACCCTGCTCAACGACCATACCGTGTGCCGGGTCATCGAGTTGACCCTCGCCGATAAAGGCGACCCCGGCATCCCATTCAGCTGGCTGTGCTTCGGCAGCGAAGGCCGCCGCGAGCAGACGCTGCACACCGATCAGGACAACGGCATTCTGTTCGAGGCCCGGGACGCGGCCCATGCCGCCGAGATCCGCGGCAAGCTGTTGCCGATCGCCCAGCAGATCAACCAGAGCCTGGCGCTCTGCGGCTTCACCTTGTGCAAGGGCAACATCATGGCCGGCAATCCCGAGCTGTGTCTGTCCCGGGCCGAGTGGGCGCGGCGTTTTGCGGCGTTTATCCGCGAAGCAACGCCGGAGAACCTGCTGGGCTCGAGCATCTACTTCGACTTGCGCGTGGTCTGGGGTGACGAGCAGGGCTGCGAGCAGCTGCGCCGGGGGATTCTCGAACAGGTCGAAGACAACCGGTTGTTCCAGCGCATGCTGGCCGAGAACGCCCTGCGCAATCGTCCCCCCGTAGGACGTTTCCGTGACTTCGTGCTGGCTCGCAAGCATGGCGAGAAAGCCACGCTGGACCTGAAAATCCAGGGCCTGACCCCCTTCGTCGACGGCGCTCGCTTACTGGCACTGGCCCACGGGATCGAAACGAACAATACCCTGGAGCGCTTTCGCCAGCTGGTGGACAAAGAGGTCATCGATCGGCTGGACGGCGCGGCGTACGAAGAGGCTTATCACTTCATTCAGCAAACCCGCATGCAGCAACATCAGCTCCAGACCCGGGAGAATTTGCCCCACTCCAACCGGGTCGACCCCGACAGCCTCAATCATCTGGATCGACGGATCCTGCGCGAATCCTTGCGCCAGGCCCAACGCCTGCAAAGCAGCCTGGCCCTGCGGTATCAGCTATGAGCCTGTTTTCATGGCTGCGCCCGTCAGGCCCGATGCTCTCCGGCGACCTTCAACTGCGTCTGCAACGCTTGCCGACGGCGGCCGCGCCGGGTGACTGCAGCCTGCGCGAACAGCGTTGGGTGGTACTCGACCTGGAAACCACCGGGCTGAACCTGAACAAGGATCGAGTACTGTCCATCGGCGCGGTGGTGATCGAGGATGGGGCGATCGACTTCAGCCAGCAATTCGAACGCACCTTGCAATGCAGCGAGCTCAAACTCGGCCCCAGCGTGTTGATTCACGGCCTGAGCCCCAGCGCAATCGCCGCCGGCAGCGACCCGGCCCACGCCTTGCTCGACTTCATGGAGTTTGTCGGTGACAGCCCCGTGCTGGCTTTTCATGCGCCGTTCGACCAACACATGCTCGGGCGCGCGTTGAAAGATCATCTGGGCCACAAGCTGCAACATCTGTTTTTTGATGTTGCGGATATCGCGCCGCTCCTGTGTCCACAAGCGAATATTCGCGAGGCCGGGCTGGATGAGTGGATCGACTGGTTCAAGCTGGAGGTGTTCGAGCGGCACAACGCCAGCGCCGACGCACTGGCCACGGCAGAACTGGCGCTGATCCTGTTCAGCCGGGCGCGGCAGCAGCAGATTGATAGTCCGTTGGATCTGCAGCAGCGGTTGAGACAGTGGAAACGCAGGCAGCGCGCGCCGTCCTTCTAGATGCGCGGTGTCTGTTCCGGCCTCTTCGCCGGCAAGCCTGGCTCCTACAGGGTTATGGGTCGCCCACGAAATCGGCGAACGACTCAACATCCCTGTAGGAGCCAGGCTTGCCGGCGAACAACGATAACTCGGTCCCTCTGAACACAACCGGTCCAAACCACCCGACCAGTGGCCAATTGCTTACCTCCCCCGCCTCTGCCACAATCGCGAATAATTCTCGTTAGTTAACACTTCCCAATCGGTGATACGGCGTGCCGTCAGTCCAAAGCCCCCAGAGTGAGCTCGTTGGCGCGTTGTATCGCGACCATCGCAGCTGGCTATTGGCCTGGCTGCGACGCAACGTGGCCTGTCCACAACGGGCCGAGGACCTGAGCCAGGACACCTTCGTCCGCCTGCTGGGCCGTGATGAACTCAAGGAACCTCGCGAACCGCGGGCGTTTCTGGTGGCGATCGCCAAGGGCCTGCTGTTCGACTATTTCCGCCGCGCCGCGCTGGAACAGGCCTACCTGACCGAACTGATGCTGATCCCCGAAGCCGAACAACCTTCGGTGGAAGAGCAACAGCTGATCCTCGAAGACTTGAAAAACATCGACCGCCTGCTCGGCCAACTCTCGAGCAAGGCCCGGGCCGCGTTTCTCTATAACCGCCTCGACGGCCTCGGCCACGCGGAGATCGCCGAGCGCCTGGGCGTGTCGGTGTCGCGGGTGCGTCAATACCTGGCCCAGGGCATTCGTCAGTGCTACATCGCACTGTACGGTGAGCCGGTATGAGCCCGGCCAGCTCCAAACCGGTGTCGGCGCAGGTGCTGGATGCCGCCATCGCCTGGCAACTGACCCTGGATGGCGGCAACCCGGTCGATCGCGAAGAATTCGCCAAGTGGCACGCCGCCCACGAAGAACATGCCCGGGCCTGGCGCCAACTGGGCATGCTCGATGCGCGCTTCAGCGTTGCCAACGGGCCGGCCCGCGCAGCCTTGCTGCAATCGCGCGAAAGCATTCGCCGACAGGTGCGCAAACTGGGCAGCGGCCTGGCGAGCGTCGTGGCCGTGATCGGCCTGGCGCTGTTCGCCGGTGATCGTTATCTGCCGCTCGACTATTGGCTGGCCGACCAGCGCACCGCCACTGGCGAGCAACGCACCCTGCGCCTGAGCGACGGCACGCTGGTCAGCCTCAACACCCACAGTGCCATGGACGTGCGCTTCGATGACAAGCAGCGGCTAATCATTCTGCAGGAAGGGGAAATCCTCGTCGAAACCGGGCATGGCGATGCCCGGCCGTTCATCGTCGAAACCCGCGAAGGCAGCATGCGCGCACTGGGCACGCGGTTCCTGGTCAAGCGCGAGGAACAAGGCACGCGCCTGAGCGTACTGCAATCGGCGGTGGCCGCCCATCCGCAATCACGCCCTGAAGAACAGATTCTGCGCGAAGGCCAGCAAGTGCTGATACGCAACAACGGCCTCGACCCGATCATCGCCCTCAACCTCGGTGCCGATGTCTGGACCCGCGGCATGCTGGTCGTGGACAACATGAGGCTGGAAGACTTGATCAAGGAACTTGGCCGTTATCGCCGCGGGCATCTGGGCGTTGCGCCCGAGATTGCCGACCTGCGAATCACCGGCAGTTTCCCGCTGCACGACACCGACCTGGCCTTGACCGCCTTGCTGCCGACCCTGCCGGTGCAGATCGAACAGCACACGCCCTGGTGGGTGACAGTGGCGAAGGCTCAAGCCAAGCCCTGAGCAATGTTGTGCCTGCCAAGCCGCTTGTGTCTTGCGGTCAACACCAAACCTGTAGGAGCCGGCTTGCCGGCGAAGGCGTCCTCATTGGCTATGCAAGGCTCGAGGCCGCCTTCGCTGGCAAGCCAGCTCCTACAGGGTTTTGCGTTGAACAGTAACGCTGTGAACATCACAGAACCTGTGGGAGCGTGGCTTGCCCGCGAAGAGGCCGGCAGCTTCACCGCAATTGATGAATCGAAATTATTTTCATCCACCCCTGTCACTTTTGCATTCTCGTTCGGCACCTAGGCAATTGAGAAATATTTACATTCAGGAGCCGCCGTATGTCCCGCTCGCTAGACACCTTGTTGCGCCCCGGTTTGCTGGCCGTCGCCATTGCCCTCTGTGCCCCTCTGGCCAGCGGTCAACTGATCGCCGCCGAACAGGCGTCCAGCGTTCGCGCCTACAACCTGCCGGCCGCGCCACTGGCCAGCACGCTGAACCAGATCGCCAGCCAGGCCGGCCTGGCGCTGTCGCTGAATCCATCCCTGGCGGCAGGCAAAACCTCGGCCCCTGTCCAAGGCCAGTTCGACGCTGCCGGCGCCCTGCGCGAAGCCCTGCGTGGCACCGGCCTGCAGCTGGAACAGAGCAGCGCTGGCACCTATAGCCTGGTGGCCGTGCCCGAGGGGGTGATGGCGCTGCCGGAAACCGCCGTCATCGGCGTGGAAAACACCGAGAGCGCCTGGGGCCCGGTGGAAGGCTACCTGGCCACCCGCACCGCCGCCGGCACCAAGACTGACACCGCCCTGGTCGAAGCCCCGCGTTCGATTTCGGTCGCCACCCGGCAGCAGATGGACGACCGCAAAGTGCAAAACATCGATGATGCCGTGCGCTACATGCCCGGGATCACCGCCAGCAGCTACGGCAGCGACACCCGCGCCGACTGGCTGCGGGTGCGCGGTTTCGAACCGACGCAATTCCTCGACGGCCTGCCGCTGCCCAAAGGCGTGTACGCCAACCCGAAACAGGAAACCTGGAACCTGGATCGCCTCGCCCTGCTGCGCGGCCCGGCTTCGTCGGTGTACGGCCAGACCCCGCCAGGCGGTTTGCTGGACATGGTCAGCCGCCGCCCCAGCGCCGAGTCGAGCAACGAAATCCAGGTGCAATACGGCAGCGACAACCATCGCCAGATCAACTTCGCCAGCACCGGCAAGATCGACGAGGAAGGCCGATTCCTCTACGGCCTGAGCGGCGTGATACGCGACAGCGGCACCCAGATCGACCACGTCGACAACAAACGCTACAACATTGCGCCGAGCCTGACCTGGAACATCGACGACGACACCCGCTTCACCCTGCTCACGCAGTTCACCCGTGACGATACCGGAACCACCAGTCAGTTCTATCCCATCCAGGGCACCAAGATCGACATGCCCTTCGGCAAGATCTCCCACCACAAGAATCTGGGTGATCCGAATTACGAATACTACGACCGCACCTACTACGCACTGGGCTACGCCTTCGAACATCGGCTGAACGACGTATGGCAGTTCCGGCAAAATCTGCGCTACACCAAGTCTGATCTGTCGTTCCAGGCAATCACCGTCAACAGCTACTTCCCGGAGTTTGGACTGGTCGTCGACGATGAAGGCAATACCGGGCGGGGCACCACCAATGTGGACGAAGATATCAGCCAGTTCGCGGTGGATAACAATTTCCAGGGCGACTTTGCCACTGGCGATATCCAACATACGCTGCTGATCGGGCTCGACCACCAGCGTAACAACACCAACTACACCTCAATCTTCGGTTCCGCCCCAAGCATCAACGTCAATCACCCGGAATATGGCTTGCCGATCACACGCCCACCTCGCTCCGCAGCATTCTATGACTACGACCAAAAAACTCGTCAGACCGGACTGTACATCCAGGACCAGATGGCTCTGGACCAATGGCGCCTGACCGTGGGTGGGCGTGAGGATTGGGTCCACACCGGGACTAAATTCTTTAACAAAGGCGATGCCACCAACACCGAGCGCGACAAGAAATTCAGCGGCAACGCGGCAATCAGCTACGTGTTCGACAACGGTTTCGTGCCCTACTTGTCCTACGCCGAATCATTCCAGCCGACCAGCAACGCCACGGCGTCACCGACCGACTCGTTCAAGCCGACCGAGGGCAAACAATGGGAACTGGGCATCAAGTACCAACCGCCTGGCAGCAACACCCTGCTGACCGCTGCGGTGTACAACCTGACCCAGAAAAACGTCTCCGTCACTACCACCAACTCGGACAACGTGCCGATCACCAGCCAAACCGGTGAAGTCAAAGTCAAAGGCCTGGAACTGGAAGCCGTTTCAGACGTGACCGACAACCTCAAGGTCATCGCCGCCTACACCCTGGCCAAGTCCGAAGTGCAAAAAGGCGACTTCAAAGGCAACCGCCTGCAACTGATGCCCAACCAACAGGCCTCGCTGTGGGCCGATTACACCTGGCACAACGGCGTGCTGGACGGCTTCGGCATCGGCGCCGGCGCGCGTTACACCGGCAATACCTACGGCGATCAGGGCAATACCTGGCTGGGCAAGGCCGACGCCTACACCGTGTTCGATGCAGCGGTGCATTACGACCTGGGGCGTCTGGATAACAGCCTCAAAGGCGCCTCCCTGGCACTCAACGCGACCAACCTGTTCGACAAGGACTACATCTCCACCTGCGACAGTTTTTATTGCTACTACGGCGACCAACGCAGTGTCGTCGCCAGTGCCACGTACAAGTGGTAATTGCTTGATCTGACACGCTCGATACCCAGGCCGTCCTACGAGGACGGCTTTGGTATTTCTGAAGGCCATGAAATGAAAAGTAAAACAATTCGCCGCTGGTCCTTCGTCCACACCTGGACCAGCCTGATCTGCACCGTGTTCCTGCTGATGCTGGCGCTGACCGGCCTGCCGCTGATCTTCCATCACGAGATCGACCACCTGTTGGGCGATGCCGCCGAGTTGAAGGCAATGCCGGCGGACACCCCGCAGCTGAACCTGCAGCAGTTGGTGCAGGCGGCCGAAAAACATCGTCCCGGCGAAGTCATGCAGTACTTCGGCTTCGAAGAAGACGAGCCCAACGCCGCGATCGCGATCATGGCGGCCACGGCCGGCACCGAGCCGAACTCGTCGCACACCTTCATGCTCGACGCCCGCACCGGCGAAGCGCTGGAGATGCCGTCGGCCAACGGCGGTTTCATGATGGTGATGCTGCGCCTGCACGTGGACATGTTCGCCGGCCTGCCGGGCAAGCTGCTGCTGGCGTTCATGGGGCTGCTGTTCGTGGTCGCGATCGTCTCCGGCACCGTGCTTTACCTGCCGTTCATGCGTCGCTTGAAATTCGCCACCGTGCGCCAGGACAAATCCACCCGCCTGCGCTGGCTCGACTTGCACAACCTGATCGGCGTGGTCACCCTGACCTGGGCCCTGGTGGTCGGCGTGACCGGCGTCATCAGCGCCTGCGCCGACCTGCTGATCGCCGCCTGGCGCAACGACAGCCTCAGCGCCATGATCGCACCGTACCGCGATGCGCCAGCGCTGACGCAACTCGCTCCGGCGACACGTTTGCTCGACATCGCCAAAGACGTCGCGCCCGGCATGCAACCGGACTTCATCGCCTTCCCCGGCACCCGGTTTTCCAGCGAGCACCATTACGCCGTGTTCATGAAAGGCAGCACGCACCTGACTTCGCATCTGTTGACACCGGTGCTGATCGACGCCAGCACCCTGCAAGTCACCGCCGTGGCCGAACGGCCGTGGTACATGGACGCCATGGGCATGTCGCAGCCCCTGCACTTCGGTGATTACGGTGGCATGCCGATGAAAATCCTCTGGGCGACCCTGGATGTGCTGACCATCATCGTGCTCGGCAGCGGTGTTTACTTGTGGGTCGTGCGGCGCAAGGCCGCCAGACCTGTCCATGAAAACGCGGAGGCTCAAGCGTGAAGCCACGGCAGTCGAACTTCTGGAAGGTCTTCGCCACGCCCACGGTCATTGCCCTGCTCAGCGGCGCGGGGTTGTTTGCCGCGTTGCTGGGCGACGGCGTATGGGATGCCTTGAGCTGGCTGGGGCTGGGCGTCCCCGCAATCCTAGCCCTTCGCGGCTTGATGCAACGCCCCTGACGTTTTGCATGGTCATCACATCCCCCTGTAGGAGCCGGCTTGCCGGCGAAGGCGCCCTAGAGCCTGGCGCAAGATTCGAAGACGCATTCGCCGGCAAGCCGGCTCCTACAGAGTTCGGTTCGCGAAAATTACGCGCTATGCTGCCGACACTGCCACTGACCGAGACGCTGCCATGTCCGCCCCAAGCATGACCCTCTACCACAACCCCCTATCGCCCTTCGTTCGCAAAGTCATGGTGCTGCTCCACGAAACCGGCCAACAAAACCGCGTGGCCCTGCAAAACTGCGTGCTGACGCCAGTCGACCCGGACCTTGCACTGATCGGCGACAACCCCCTGGGCAAAATCCCGGCCCTGCGCCTGGCCGACGGCAACGTCATCCATGACAGCCGGGTCATCCTCGACTACCTCGACCACCAACACGTCGGCAACCCCCTCATCCCCCGCGACGGCTCGGCCCGCTGGCGGCGCATGACCCTCGCCTCCATGGCCGACGGGATCATGGACGCGGCGGTGCTGACCCGCTACGAAGTGGCCCTGCGCGCACCGGAAAAACACTGGGACGAATGGCTGGACGGCCAACGCGACAAGATCCGCCGCACCCTGGCGCTGCTGGAAAAAGACGCGATCGCCGAGCTGACCAGTCATTTCGATGTGGCGGCCATCAGCGTGGCCTGTGCATTGGGTTATCTGGATTTGCGTCACCCGGACCTAGACTGGCGTGAAGCGAATCCCAAGCTGGCGGGCTGGTATTTCGAGGTGAGCCAGCGGCCGTCTATGTTGGCGACGATGCCCAAGGTTTGACGCCAGCAAGAGCAGATTTATTGATGAGCATAAACAGCGGGCCAGATTTGAACCAAACAAAACTGTCCCGCTTCGTATTCTAAAAAACCGTCCTTACCTGCCATTATTTTTTGTGCTCGCCTCAACTTCCCTGTGGGAGCGAGCTTGCTCGCGATGGCGGTATCACCGTCGCCTAATGACCTGGATCAGACTCAGCTTTCTTCATCCCCAGACAATCAATCGACCGATCAACCATGGCCTTGGCGATCTCCAGCAAATGCCAGACGGAAAACACCATGGCCCTGTCTGCGCCTTTGAGGTGCTCGCCGCACTGATAGGCGGTGACCGAGGCACAGCGCAGCAGGTCGGCGACATAGAGTTGGGTATCTTCGAAACTCACATCATCACTGACGTTGTAGAACCGGAGCTCATCCGGTGCCGACGGTTGTTCGCCGGTCAGGTAGAAATCGATCGCCCGATAGAGTGCGGAGCGGTCTCTGGGCAGTTCGTCGTTTTCGGTTGGATTGGAAGGTGGATCGGGAACTGATCGTTTCATCTGTGTTGCTCCTATTGCTACGTGGGAGCCGACACTTCTCGCCTACTAAACGATGGGTGGCAGCTGTGCGTAGGTTAGTAGGCCGGTCAATAGGAAACCCGGTGCATCCGAAGATGCCCCACACACAGCCGCCATATTCAATACCCGGCAACATTGCCGGGCATGAGCATGAAAACGCTATGCACCTATTGGTCCGGGCTACTAAACCCGATCACTGATGAGCAGTGACGGACGAAGACTAGGCACGGAAATCTGTCGGCGCAAGCGTGCGGAATAATCTAGGAAACGTCCTGCAAAGGGAAGGGATTAGCCCTGTAGGAAGCCTGTTTTTCCTGTAGGAAAACTTACTTTTTTACGAGAGAAATCCTCTGTGCGAAGCAACGACGGAACAGATTTATTTAACCCGTTACCAGGCAGCTCCCCTCACTGACCCCTTGGTGAACAAACCCGCACACACTTCATCTTTGTGGAAGCGAGACCGGCTTGCCGGCGAAGGCACCAAACCGAATCTGCTGGAAACAACATCGCAACCCGCGTCGCCAACGCTTCCCCCTCCCGCTGATCTTCGCGCAATCCCACGGACCGGCTCATTCCACCGCCCCGATGTCGAACGCCAGTGGCTTGGCAGTCTTCTGCCCAACCCCATACCAATCCAGTTTCCGCGTCAGCACCATAAACACGCCCAGCAACCCGAACAGCAACAGCGAGCCCATCAACAGCGCGTAATCCTCTGCACTCAACAACCCATAGAGCAAGCCATACAAGGCCGCCAACCCGGCCGAAAAACTCAGCCCGTGACGCACGCTACGCAGTACGTGGCATACATAGAAGCCGATCAGCAACACACAGGCGCTCGCCGATAACAGATACGCCAAGGCAAAGCCGATATGTTCGGCAAGCGACAACAGCAGCAGATAAAACAACGCCAGGGCCACGCCGACCAGGGCATATTGCACCGGGTGCACCGCCAGGCTTTTCAGCACTTCGAAGAGGAAGAAACCCGCGAACGTCAGGACAATAAACAACAGCGCGTATTTGATCGCCCGATCGCTTTTCAGGTACTGGTCCACCGGGTCGATGAAGCTCACGCCAAAGCTGCGGCCGCTGAATGCTTCGCAACCGCTGCCCGACACGCAGCTGTTCAGGGCTTCTTGCAAGTTGGTGGAGAAAAACGAGGTTTGCCAACTGGCAGTGAACCCCAGGTCGGTGACTTCGCGCTGAGCCGGCAGGTAGTTGCCGATGAAGCTCGGATGCGGCCAGTTGGCGGCCAGCGATACCTTGCTGGTTTTGCCCACCGGCACGACTTGTAACTGACCGGTGCCTTGCAGGCGCAGGTCAAAACCAAAGGTCAGTTCCGTTGGCTGCCCGGCGTCCAGGGCCGGCAGCGTTACGTGTACGCCTTCACCCAACCAGCGAACCTGGGTGCCTGGAATGAAGTCCAGACGTTGGCCGTCCAGCTCCAGTTTCAAGGCGTTCTCGATGCCGCGAATATCGCTGATACCGACGGCAAGGAACGGCTGATCGAACTGGTAATCGTTGAAGTCTTCCTTGATCCCCAATTGCGCTGGCAGCGAAAAATGCCCACTGATGCGATTGTCGGCGTGGAACAATCGCGCTTCATAAATGCCCCGTTTACGCAGTTCAGTCTGAACCTGGCCATCGAGCTCGAAGCGCTCAGGCAGGAAATACAGGCGACCTCGTTCCTCACCGAGTTCCTGATAGCGCTGGTTGGTTTTCTCGTTGAGTTTCCAGGTGCGGACCACCTTGCGATAGGGCACCACCATCAGCGGGCCGCTCAGTAGTTGGCTGTAACTGGAGCTGCGGGCGATGTCTTCGAGCACGCCATCGCGCAGTTGCTGGCGGTCCTGGATTACGCCGCTGATCATCAGCAACGGGATGAGCAACAACAGCATCAGCAGGGCAATGGCCCCGAGTTTGAGGGTCAGGCTTCGGTTCATGGGACGCTCCCTGTTTGGATAGGGAGAGTCTGGTGTGGGGGTGTGGGGGTTTTATGTGGGGAATATGGAGACTGTGTGGAGACTGGGCCGGCGAAGGGGCGCAACTCGGTCCTAAGCCAGGCGCAACCTGACTTCAACCCCGCCCTCGACGTTACCGATACTCATTTCTGCGCCATGCAGCTTCACCACCTCCGCCACAAAGTTAAGCCCTAGCCCGGTGCTTTTACGTCCACTGTCCGGACGCGGCAGCGAGTAAAAACGCTCGCTCAGGCGCGGCAGCGCATAGTCGGGAATTGGCTCGGCCTGGTTGAACAGCCTGAATTCAACCCGGCCCCCAACCCGCTCGGCGCTGAATCGCAGCAGGCCCTGGGCCGGAGTGAAATCCAGGGCATTTTCAAGCAGATTGCCCAGCGCCTGACGCAACAGGAAAGGTTCGCCAAACAGCTGCAGATCCGATGTGATCTGCTGTTCGACTCGCAACTGCTTGCCCTCGATCCGCGCCGCTTGCGCGCTCAACAACTCATCGACCAACGCCGCCAACGGCACCCTCACCCGCTCCTCCAACCCCTGCCGTTGTTCCACCTGCGCCAGGTTCAACAAGCGCTCGATCAACTGCTGCATCCGCGCACTTTCGCTGTCGATGTTGTCGACGAACCGTTGCCGCTGCGCTAACGGCATCTCGCCTTGCAGCAGCTCCGCCGCGCCACGAATCGCCGCCAGCGGGCTTTTCAGTTCATGGGTCAGCGTGTGGACATAACGCTCCACGTAAGCCTTGCCTTCAAGCTGGATGCGCATCTGCTCCACCGCTGTCGCCAACTGCTCCAGCTCGCCGCCACGATAGTGCGGCACCTCGACACGCCGACCTTCGCTGACCGCCTGCGCGTACATCGTCAACCGGCGCAACGCGGCGCTCAGCCACCACGACAACAGCGCGCCGAACAACAGGCCAAGGCCGATCAACCCGGCGCCGTACGCGAGCAATCGCCGTTCGGTGCGATCAACATAAGGTTGCAACGAGCTATTGGGTTTGGCCACGGTAACCACGCCGATGATCTGGTCGTTGTCGCGGATCGGCGCGCCGACGTGCATCACCGAGGACTCGGGATCATCCGGATCGCTGCGGCTGGAGCGCGCACCGTATTCACCGCGCAGGGTCAGGTAGACGTCGTTCCAGCGCGAGTAATCCGCCCCCACCGCCACCCCGCTGGAGTCCAGTACCACGATGCCGTTGGCGTCGGTGACGTAAATGCGGTGGTTAACCTGATTCTTCGGCAACCCCCAAATGCTCGCCTTCGGTTGCCGCTCACCGTAGGCCTCGAGCAGTTGCGGCCAGCGGTTCTGATTGAGGGTGCCGGCCTTGAAGTCATCACGCAGAATCTCGGCCATCAGGTTGGCAGTGTCGACCAGGGTTTCTTCGGTGGATTGGCGCACGCCGGGGCGGATTTCCTCCATGACCGTGCTGAGCACGAAGTAACCGGTCAGGCCGATAAACAGCACATAGACCAGGAAGATCCGGATCCCCAGCGGCATCAACTGCGCTCCGGGCTGTAGCTATAACCCAGGCCGCGGTGGGTCTGGATTGGCTCGGCATCAGCCTTCACCAGCCGCAATTTGGCGCGCACGCTTTTGATATGGCTGTCGATGCTGCGCTCATAACCGGCATCTGCGGCGACACCCAGCGCATCGAGCAACTGCTCGCGGCTGAACACACGCTCGGGTCGCTCCAGCAGGCATTGCAGCAGACGAAATTCGTGACGGGTCAGGCTCAGCGACTGGTTGCGATAGCTGATCTGCACACGCTCGCTGTCGATGCGAAACAATGCCGCAGAGGCCTCGGTCACGGCTCGTGGCGCCATGCGCTTGAGAATCGCCCTGACCCGCGCCGCCACTTCACGGGGACTGAACGGCTTGACGACGTAATCGTCCGCGCCGATTTCCAGACCCACCACGCGATCGATTTCCCCATCCCGGGCGCTGAGGAACATCACCGGCACTTCGCTGAACCGCCGCAGCTGCTTGCAGGTTTCGAAACCGCTGATGTCCGGCAAGCCAATGTCGAGAATGATCAGGTCCGCCGGAGTCTGGCGTTGATGCTCAAGCGCCGCCGCGCCGAGACTCAACCAGGTCGTGGTGAAGCCCTCACCCTGCAGGGCGAAAATCAGGGTGTCGGCAATGGCGGCTTCGTCTTCGACTATCAGGATATGGGGCATGGCGTTCGAGCCCGGCAGTTGAGTGGGCGAACGGTGGACCAAGGTTGATACGACGTCAATCCGCAACGGAGGGTTAGAGGCTCGGACCTAGCAGTTCTGTTAGTAGGCAAAAACTGAAAACAGTCTGATGCTGAAGGTCCGACTTTATGGACCTTGCCAGGAGCTCCGCCGATGCCTTCGCACTCTCGCAAAACAATCCTGCTGGCTACCGATCAACAGCGCTCGGTGCTGAACGCGCTTGACTCGAATCGGCCTCGGCCCATCGCCTACACACCCTACGGTCATCGCCCACCGGAAAACGGCTTGCTCAGCCTGCTTGGGTTCAACGGCGAACTGCCGGACCCGTTGACCGGGCATTATCATTTGGGGAAAGGGTATCGACAGTTCAACCCGGTGTTGATGCGGTTTAACAGTCCGGACAGTTGGAGTCCGTTTGGGGAAGGGGGGTTAAATGCGTATGGTTACTGCGGAGGCGATTCGATTAATCGGAGTGATCCATCGGGACATTTTTGGGGGATTGGAAAGTTCTTCAGAAGGATTTTCGGGCGCGGACCTAAAGTAGCTAAAAATACAAACCCGGTATCAAAAACAGTTGCCCGTAGTAGCACCGAGGCATCAATGCCAAGTGGAGTAGCAAAGCCACCTCCTTTGTCCTCCCCAAAGATCGTTACCGATTTAAAACCTCAAGATTATTACGCCGACCTGGATTATGGCCTCTTCGAACCGGCAAAAAAACCAGTCCCCCGCGTTCACGTACAGTATTTACATGACCCCAGGGAAAGGCTCGCTAACCTTGAGTCCGCAAGAATCAATGTATCCAAGAGACTCGCCTCCGACCGCCCCGGTGACAGAGAGAGGCGTCTAATCCTGCTAAATAACATAGACAGCGACATTTCCGAACTCACTAAACAGGTAAATCAGATTCGCAATCCCCGCTCACCAATATCCATATGACGATCACAAAAGGACGTTAAATCTCGATCGATCAACAATCCGGCTTGTCCGCCGTAAACCGCCGAGCCGGATTCACCGCCGCCCCAAACTCACGCAACGCCTTGGCGCCAATCAGCAACGGATAATTAAAGCTGCTGCGGTCGGTCAGGTTGACCTCAACCGTGCGTTTAACATTGCCCAGGCACAGCTCCAGATCAACCACTGGCCGCTTGGTGGGTGCAACGTCTTCGTCGTCATCGTCGCCTTCTTCGGAGCGGGTCTTGATCTTGCTGATCCGCGCGACCTTGTGCTCGTAGACCTTGTTGCTCGCGTCCTTGGTGCCGAGGCGGAAGCGCACCCATTCATCGCCGTCGCGGGTGAAGGTTTCGATGTCCTTGGCCGAGAGAGACGCGGTCAGGGCGCCGGTGTCCATTTTGGCCTTGAGCACTTCGCCGCCGATTTCCGGCAAGGCGATGTATTCGTAGCGGCCGTAAAGGGTCGGCTCGGCGGCCAGGATTGGCAGGGCCACCAGGGAGAGCAATGCAAGGAGGGATTTCACGTAATGGGCTTCCTTGGGGAGTTGGGGCAATGGGGTTTTAGACCGTCGCTCTTGAATTCGTTCGGCGTGGTTGAAGATCAAAAGATCGCAGCCTGCGCCAGCGCCTGCATAGGGATGGCGTACACCCTTGGCCAAGGCTGCGATCATACCGCTGCCCAAGTGAAACATTCGTCACCCGATACGGGAAACCCTCCAGAACCGGGTCAACCAGCTCTGGATCGAAAAGGACCAGCGCATCGACGCCTTGCGCGTCGAGCGCCGCTGAATCAGCTACCGATGCCGGTGCCGACACCCCAAATTCCGCCCAGGCTTTGCAGCAACGAACCGCCGACGCCCTGCTGACCGAAGTATTGCAGGATAAGCGGGGCAAACTGGGCGATCATGCCGGTGTCCATGCCCAAGGCGCTGAACGCATTGTTCAAGTCGTTGGTGTCCTTGACGGCGCCCAGGGCGTTGTCCAGGCCGGCCGCCTTGCCAGACGAACCCAGCAACCCGGCGAGCGCACCCAATTCACCACCGCCCGACAGTTTGTCGATCCCCGGTACACTTTTCGCCAGCTGCGAATAGTCGGTCGAGCTCAACTGGTTCTTCGCCAACCCCAACATCGCACTGGTGCCGCCAACGGCCTGTTGTGGCGTCACGTTCAATTGGCTGAGCGCACTCAGCAGACCGGCCGTCTCGGAAGTAGGCGCGGCCGTGGCGGCGGCGTTATCGCCTTTCATGCCGGAAATGGCATTGGCTGCATCGTTCAGGCTGAACTGGGCAAAGACCGGGCTGGCGGCCAGGGTCATGAGCGATGCCAGTGCAAAACCGCGTGAAATCCTCATTCAGACATCCTCTTGTGCCATGAAAACCGCCTGTTGCCAGACGGAAAAACTGCCGGTTTGACCGGCTATTGGTCGACATGTTCCTCGATGCCACGTCCATTTTTGACCCACTCACGTAGATAAAATGTGAAACCCGAAAGCCTCGTGATGAATGGACCTTGTAACGAGGCCTGAACACCCGCGATGCCTCAGCGACCCTATCAGTTCTGCTAGTAGGCAAACCCGGCGAGTTGCAGCACAGTGAAAATCTCAATCGAGGGGGAGCTCAATCCATGCAGATCGACCGCGAAGCCCTGCTCTGCCGTTATCAGTACGACCCGCTGGATCGACTTGTTGATTACACGCTGTCAGCGAAAGCGAATACCCGGCGTTTCTACCTCAAAGATCGACTGGTCACCGAAATTCAAGACGAGATCCAGCGTTCGATCATGCAGCACGAAGATCAATTGCTGGCACAACAACAGCGCCAGACTGGCACCTTGGAAGTCAGCCTGCTCGCCACCGATCAACAGCGCTCGGTGTTGAGCGTACCCGATGCGTCTGGTCCGCGGCCGATCGCTCACACACCTTACGGTCACCGCCCATTAGCGAGCGGTTTGCTCAGCCTGCTTGGCTTCAACGGCGAACAGCCGGATCCAGTGACAGGGTGTTATTTGCTGGGGAATGGGTATCGGGCGTTTAACCCGGTGTTGATGCGATTTAACAGCCCGGACAGTTGGAGTCCGTTTGGAATGGGCGGGTTGAATGCGTATGCGTATTGTGGGGGAGAACCGATACTCAGGAGAGACTCAACCGGGCACTTTTCATTCTTTCCTAAAGGATACAACCCCTTCAAAGGCCTCAGAAATATGCTGCGCTCCAAGGTTTCATCACCGCCTAAAGCCACATCGGTTGCCAGGTCCCCCATTAGCCCTACCAACAAAATGGCCTTAAACCTCGGCAGCGAGCATGAGCTGGTTGGATACCATGGAACATCAGCGGAACATGCCAGAAAAATGCAAGTAACAGGACTGGACTCACGTTACATTGGCACAGGATCAGGAACTTTCTATGGCGACGGGTTTTATGCGACAACTGACATACACAAAGCGCTTCAGTACGCTAATGTTCGATCAGGAGCGTTTAACTCAAGTAACACCGAAGGTTTACTAGGAGTGTATGTAAAAAAACCCTCAGAAAAAATCTTAAACACACATTACAAATTCTTCCCCGAATCACGAGAACTATTAATAGACCCCTCCATATACAGAGATGTGCGAGTTGCCCCCGTCGAGCTTAGCTCTTACTCACCTCAACCAATTATCGAAGACATATTCAACATCCGATCAGGACGACCATCAACAGCAACCTCGCATTACAAATACTAAATAGACACACATCCCACTCACACTAATGTTATTGCGGCGCACTACAAATAATTATTGCAATTGGGCGACTTTAAGTCGCCCAATTGCAACCACAGCCCTTACGCCGCACTAAACAACTTATGCGGATCAATCACAAACTTCTTCGGCACACCCGCATCGAACTCGCCGTACCCACGTGGCGCGTCATCAAGGCTAATAACCTCAACCCCGACAATGTCGGCAATATGAATGCGGTCCCACATGATCGCCTGCATCAGCTGGCGGTTGTACTTCATCACTGGCGTCTGGCCAGTGTGGAAGCTGTGGGATTTGGCCCAACCCAGACCGAAGCGAATGCTCAGACTGCCCATTTTTGCGGCGGCATCCACTGCACCTGGATCTTCGGTGACGTAGAGGCCAGGGATACCGATCTTGCCAGCAACCCGAACGACGCCCATCAGGGAGTTGAGCACGGTGGCCGGGGCCTCGTGTTTCACGCCGTCATGGCCATGACCGCGTGCTTCGAAGCCTACGGCGTCGACGGCGCAATCCACTTCCGGCTCGCCCAGCAGTGCGGCGATCTGTTCGTGCAGCGGGGTGTCCAGGGACAGGTCGGCGATTTCAAAACCCTGGGCCTTGGCGTGTGCCAGGCGAACGGTGTTGACGTCGCCGATGATCACCACGGCCGCGCCCAACAGGCGAGCGGAAGCGGCAGCGGCCAGGCCGACGGGGCCGGCACCGGCGATGTACACGGTGCTGCCCGGGCCAACGCCGGCGGTGACTGCGCCGTGGTAGCCGGTCGGCAGGATGTCGGAGAGGCAGGTCAGGTCACGGATCTTTTCCATCGCACGGTCGCGATCGGGCAGTTTCAGCAGGTTGAAGTCGGCGTACGGCACCATGGCGTATTCGGCTTGGCCACCGGTCCAGTCACCCATGTCGACATAACCGTAAGCACCGCCGGGACGGGCCGGGTTGACGCTGAGGCAGACGCCGGTGTGCATCTCCTTGCAGGAACGGCAGCGCCCGCAGGCGACGTTGAACGGTACGGAAACCAGGTCGCCGATTTGCAGGTTTTCGACGTCGCTGCCCTTCTCGATCACTTCACCGGTGATTTCGTGGCCCAGCACCAGACCGGTCTGAGCGGTGGTACGGCCGCGCACCATGTGCTGGTCGGAACCACAGATGTTGGTGGAAACCACACGCAGGATGACAGCGTGGTTAATCTTCCTGCCGCGCGGGTCCTGCATTTTTGGATAGTCGATTTTCTGTATTTCGACTTTGCCATTGCCGAGATACACCACACCACGATTGCCAGACATGCTTTCACCTCGATGTTGTTTTTATGGAGTCGCGTCGCCCGGTATCGGCGGCGCGTTGATTGCTCGGGTTGTTGCCTGTATGTCTTGTGTTGTCTGTTCGGGCCTCTTCGCGGGCAAGCCTCGCTCCTACAGTTGACCGCGTTGCCCTTGTAGGAGCGAGGCTTGCCCGCGAAGGCGATCTAAAGAACGACGGTTCTGTTGGCGTTCAAGAAGACCCTTCGTTCAATGTGATAACCCACGGCACGCGCCAAGGTCAGCCCTTCGATATCCCGCCCCTTGGCGATCAGATCTTCGGGGTAATGACTGTGGTCCACCGCCTCCACGCCCTGGGCGATGATCGGGCCTTCGTCCAGGTCGTTGTTGATGTAGTGCGCCGTGGCGCCGACCAGTTTCACGCCCTTGTTGTAGGCCTGGTGATACGGCTTGGCGCCCTTGAAACCCGGCAGCAGGGAGTGATGAATGTTGATCGCCTTGCCGTCGAGTTTGCGGCACAGCTCTGGCGACAGGACCTGCATGTAGCGGGCAAGAATGACCAGCTCGGCGCCGGACTCTTCGATCACTTGCCAGACCTGGCGCTCCTGGGACGGCTTGTCGTTCGGGTCCAGCGGGAAATGGTAGTAGGGAATCTGGTGCCAGTCGGCCAACGGCTTGAGGTCCGGGTGATTAGAGACCACGGCGGCCACGTCCATGGACAACTGGCCGATGCGCTGGCGGTAGAGCAAGTCATTGAGGCAGTGATCGGCCTTGGAGACCATGATCACCACTTTCGGCCGGTAGTTCGGCGCGGTCAGTTCGAAGATCATGCCGAAGGCTTGGCCACGTTCTTCCAGGCCGGCGCGGAACGACTGTTCGTCGAAGCCGTCGGGCTGGCGAAATTCCACGCGAATGAAGAAACGGCCCGAGAGCCGATCATCGAAGGAATGGTGTTCGGTGACGTAGCAGCCCTGCTCGAACAGAAAGCGGGTCACCGCGTCCACGGTGCCGAGCACGCTTGGGCAGTCGGCGGTCAGAATCCATGTGTCTGGGGCGCGGCTCATAGTGCGGTGACTCCTGTTGTTATGGGGCAACCGCTGCGCGGTTGATCGCCGGCAAGCCGGCTCCTACAGGTTTGATGTCATCCGTGAAAATCCGGGACAACACGGTCCACTGCAGGAGCTGGCTTGCCAGCGAAGGCGATCTCAGGCCTGGACGCTAAGCCCGTACTCGGCCGAAGCATCCTGCAACCACAACCACCAGTAATCCGAGAAGCTGCGACGGATCAGCAGTTCCCAGGTGTCTTCGGCGGTGTGGCGGATCATCAGTTGCGACTTGGCAAACACCGTGCCCACCGCCTTGCCTACCGGAAAGCTGTTGGGGTGCACGTCGTAGCTGGTGGATTTCATCAGGACCTGGCGCACGTTCGGGCCGCTCAGTTCGAGGAGCTGCTGGCCGCCGCTGACGTTGACGATGGCGATGTGCAGGTCGCCCAGCGCTTTACGCAGTTTTTGCTCGACGGCGAATTCTTCGCCAGTCGGCACGATCAGCAACCATTCATCCGGCCCCATCCATTGCAGGCTGGTTTCGCCTTTGACGATGACGGTCAGCGCACCTGGCAATTCGATGCCCAAGGCTTTTTGCACGCCCGCGGCGAAGGCCGCATCGTGGCCGTCGCCACGAATGGTCAGGTGGCCGAGCAGTTTTTTCTCGCGCACGATCACGCCGGCGCTTTTTCGACCCTTGCCCACCAGGCTGGCGAGGTCGGCATGATGCAACGACGATTCGGCCTTGGCCCCGGTGGTTGGGCGTTGTTGGTACACATTGGCTGCGGTCATAAAGCACCTGTTCCTGAATTCTGTTGGTTCTAGCCTTGTGGTGGCTGAACTACCGCCTTCGCGAGCAAGCCAGCTCCCACATTTGACCGCGTTCCCCTGTGGGAGCGGGCTTGCTCGCGAAAGCGCCAGCCAGCCCACCACAGGACTCGAGATCATCACACGTTCTGGCGATCACCCTTTGGATCGAAGAACACCGAAGAAACGATTTCCGCCTCGATCACGCTGCCGTCGGCCAGCGGTGCGAACACTCGCTCACCCATGCGCTTCAAGCCGCCCTTGACCACGCCCATGGCAAACGAATAGCCGAGGGAGTTGTGCAGGTAACTGGAAGTCACGTGACCAACCATGGTCATCGGGATGGTTTGCTTGGTGTTGAACACCAACTGCGCACCCTCTGGCAGCCATTTGGTCGGATCGATCGGCTTCAGGCCCACCAGCTGCTTGCGCTGATCACGCACGCAGTCTTCGCGGTTCATGCCACGCTGGCCAATCCAGGAGAACGGTTTGGTGCGACCGACACACCAGCCCATGTTCAGGTCATCCGGGGTCATCGAGCCGTCCGTGTCCTGCCCGACGATGATGAAACCCTTCTCGGCCCGCAGCACGTGCATGGTTTCGGTGCCATAGGGGGTCAGGTTGTACTTCTTGCCAGCATCGACAATTTTTTCCAGCACGCCCATCGCATAGTCGGCCTGCACGTTGACTTCGTACGACAGCTCACCGGTAAACGAAATCCGGAATACCCGCGCCGGCACACCGCCGACCAGGCCTTCTTTCCAGGTCATGAACGGGAAGGCTTCGTTGCTGATATCGATGTCGGTGACTTCGCCCAGCAGCTTGCGGCTGTTCGGCCCGGACAGGGTCATGGTTGCCCAGTGATCCGTCACGGACGTGAAGTACACCTTCAGGTCTGGCCATTCGGTCTGGTGGTAGATTTCCAGCCATTGCAGCACGCGCGCAGCGCCGCCGGTGGTGGTGGTCATCACGAAGTGGTTGTCGGCGAGACAGGCGGTTACGCCGTCGTCGAAGACCATGCCGTCTTCTTTGCACATCAGGCCGTAGCGCGCCTTGCCCACGTCCAGCTTGGTCCAGGCGTTGGTGTAGATGCGGTTGAGGAACTCACGGGAGTCCGGGCCCTGGATGTCGATCTTGCCCAGAGTCGAAGCGTCCAGCAGGCCGACGCTGTCGCGCACGGCTTTGCATTCGCGCTTGACCGCGGTGTGCAGGTCTTCACCGTTTTTCGGGAAGTACCACGGACGTTTCCACTGCCCGACGTCTTCGAACTCGGCGCCATTCTTCACGTGCCAGTGATGCAGCGCAGTGAAGCGCACCGGCTCGAAGATGTGCCCACAGTGACGACCGGCCACGGCGCCGAAGGTCACCGGCGTGTAGTTCGGACGGAACATGGTGGTGCCCATCTGCGGGATGGTCACGTTCAGCGAGCGAGCGGCGATGGCCAGGCCGTTGACGTTGCCCAGCTTGCCCTGGTCGGTGCCGAAGCCCAGTGCGGTGTAGCGTTTGACGTGCTCGACCGATTCGAAACCTTCGCGGGTCGCCAGCTCGATGCCACCAGCGGTGACGTCGTTCTGGAAGTCGACGAATTGCTTCGGCGCTCGTGCAGAGTTCTTTTCATGAGGCACCTGGAACAGCGCCAGCGTCGGTTCTTCGACACGGCCCAGGGCTTTGGGCAAGGTGCCTTCGACCACACTGAAGCCGGCTTCGCTGGCCGCGCGAGCGCCACCCTCGAAACCATCGGCCAGGGAATCGCCGAGGCCGTAGACGCCGTTGATGCCACCGACACACACGCGTTTCTGCGGCGCTTCGCCCGGGACGAAACCGAGGATGTCGTCGCGCCAGATCGGCTTGCCGCCCAGGTGCGAGGCCAGGTGAACCACCGGGCTGTAACCGCCGGAACTGGCAACCAGGTCGCATTCGAGCCATTCACCCGGGCTGGTCACGGCGTGCGCCTTGACGTCGATCGCGGCAACGCGAGCTGCAGTCACGCGCTTGGTGCCGCGAGCCTCGATCACGGCACTGCCGGTCAGGATGCGGATGCCTTTGGCACGAGCTTCTTCAACCAAGGCGCCGCGCGGATTGCTGCGGGCATCGGCGATGGCCACCACTTGCAGGCCGGCATCGAGCCAATCCAGGGCAACGCGGTAAGCGTGGTCGTTGTTGGTCGACAGCACCAGTTTTTTGCCCGGTGCCACACCGTAACGACGGATGTAAGTCGACACTGCGCCGGCGAGCATGTTGCCCGGCACGTCGTTGTTACCGTAAACCAGTGGACGCTCGTGAGTGCCGGTCGCCAGCACCACACGCTTGGCGCGAACCCGGTGGATGCGCTGACGCACCTGGCCAATCGGTGCGCGATCGCCGAGGTGATCGGTCAGGCGCTCGTGAATGGTCAGGAAGTTATGGTCGTGGTAACCGTTGACCGTGGCACGCGGCAACAGCAGCACG
The DNA here is from genome assembly GCF_006094435.1 of Pseudomonas sp. MPC6. NCBI lineage: Bacteria > Pseudomonadati > Pseudomonadota > Gammaproteobacteria > Pseudomonadales > Pseudomonadaceae > Pseudomonas > Pseudomonas sp. MPC6. The sequence continues at coordinate 6,533,979 of NZ_CP034783.1, forward strand.
TCCGGGGTATCCTTGAGTTCGGCAATGACGCTGGCGACCCACTCGGTGGCAGGCTTGCCGTCGAGGCTTTCGCGGGAATCGAGCAGGCTGCCGCCGAACTCTTCCTGTTCATCCGCCAGAATCACCCGGGCACCGCTGCGGGCAGCCGCCAGTGCAGCGGCCAGGCCGGCAGGGCCACCGCCGACGATCAGCACGTCGCAGTGCTGGTTCATGTAGTCGTAGGTGTCCGGATCGTTCTCGGTCGGCGAGCGACCCAAGCCTGCGGCCTTGCGGATGTACTTCTCGTAAGTCATCCAGAACGATTGCGGGTACATGAAGGTTTTGTAGTAGAAGCCCGGCGGCATCAGCTTGCCGCCGACCTTGCCGAGAATCCCCATCATGTCGTTGTTCACGCTCGGCCAGCCGTTGGTGCTGGTGGCGACCAGGCCTTGATACAGCGCCTGTTGCGTGGCGCGCACGTTGGGAATCTGGGTGGCTTCGGTGGCGCCGATCTGCAGCACCGCGTTCGGCTCTTCGGCACCGGCGGCGAAGATGCCGCGCGGACGCGAATACTTGAAGCTGCGGCCGATGATATCCACACCGTTGGCGATCAGGGCGGCAGCCAGGGAGTCGCCTTCAAAACCTTTGTAGCTCTGGCCGTTGAAGGTGAAGCTCAGCACTTTGTTGCGGTCGATCCGTCCGCCGTTGGACAGGCGATTGATCTGGCTCATACCTTCTCTCCCAGAGCCGTGGCGGCCGCTTTCGGGCTGTCGGTCTTGTCGGTGAATTGTGGCTTGGTGCCGATCTTGTAGGTTTCGAGAATCTCGTAGGTCACGGTGTCGCGGGTGGCGTTGAAATACTGACGGCAACCGGCGACGTGATCCCACAGCTCGTGGTGCAGACCGCGAGGGTTATCGCGGAAGAACATGTAGTCGCCCCACTCCTCGTCGGTGCAGCTGGCCGGGTCCAGTGGACGCGGGATGTGCGCCTGGCCGGAAGCGTGGAATTCCTCTTCGGAGCGCAGTTCGCCACAGTGAGGACAGAAGATATGCAACATAGGGATTTCTCCTGTTAGTGGGCGACTGCTGCAGCGCCGTGTTCGTCGATCAACGCACCGTTGTGGAAACGGTCGATGGAGAAAGGTGCAGCCAATGGGTGCATTTCACCCTTGGCCAGGCTCGCGGCAAACACGTTGCCCGAGCCCGGTGTCGCCTTGAAGCCGCCGGTGCCCCAACCGCAGTTGAAGAACATGTTCGGTACCGGGGTTTTCGAGATGATCGGGCAGGCATCCGGCGTGGTATCGACGATGCCGCCCCACTGCCGGTTCATGCGCACGCGGGACAACACCGGGAACATCTCGACGATGGCCTGGATGGTGTGTTCGATCACCGGGTACGAACCACGCTGGCCGTAGCCGTTGTAGCCGTCGATACCGGCGCCGATCACCAGGTCGCCCTTGTCGGACTGGCTGATGTAACCGTGTACGGCGTTGGACATGATCACGCTGTCGATAATCGGCTTGATCGGCTCGGACACCAGCGCTTGCAGCGGGTGGGATTCGATCGGCAGGCGGAAACCGGCGAGCTTGGCCATGTGCCCGGAGTTACCGGCAGTGACCACGCCGACGCGCTTGGCGCCGATGAAGCCCTTGTTGGTTTCAACGCCGATGCACACGCCGTTTTCCTTGCGGAAACCGATCACTTCAGTCTGCTGGATCAGGTCGACGCCCAAGGCGTCAGCGGCACGGGCAAAGCCCCAGGCCACGGCATCGTGACGGGCCACGCCGCCGCGACGCTGGACGGTGGCGCCCATTACCGGGTAGCGGGTGTTTTTCGAGCAGTCGAGGTACGGAATCTCGTCAGCCACTTGCTTGGCATCAAGCAATTCGCCGTCGACGCCGTTGAGGCGGTTGGCGCTGACCCGACGCTCGGAATCACGAATGTCCTGCAGGGTGTGGCAAAGGTTGTAAACGCCGCGCTGGGAGAACATCACGTTGTAGTTCAGGTCCTGGGACAGGCCTTCCCACAGTTTCATCGCGTGTTCGTACAGGTGCGCCGACTCGTCCCACAGGTAGTTGGAGCGCACGATGGTGGTGTTGCGCGCGGTGTTACCGCCGCCCAGCCAGCCTTTCTCGACCACGGCCACATTGGTGATGCCGTGCTCCTTGGCCAGGTAGTAGGCGGTCGCCAGACCATGCCCGCCACCGCCGACGATGACCACGTCATAGACCTTTTTCGGGGTCGGCGTACGCCACATGCGCTGCCAGTTTTCGTGATGGCTGAGGGAGTGTTTGAAGAGGCCGAAGCCTGAGTAGCGTTGCATAGTCATTTACTCCAAAACCGCGCTCAGCGATAAACCGGGAAGTCCGCGCACAGGGCCGACACTTGCTGGGCGACATTGGCCTCGACATCGGCGTCGCCGAGATTGTCGAGGATGTCGCAGATCCAGCCGGCCAGCTCCGTGCACTGCGCTACCTTGAAGCCGCGAGTGGTCACCGCCGGGGTGCCGATGCGCAGGCCGGAGGTCACGAACGGCGACTGTGGATCGTTCGGCACGGCGTTCTTGTTCACGGTGATGTGGGCGCGACCGAGTGCTGCATCCGCCTCTTTGCCGGTGAGGCCCTGACGGATCAGGCTGACCAGGAACAGGTGGTTATCGGTACCGCCGGACACTACATCGTAGCCGCGTTTGATAAATACGCCGGCCATGGCCTGGGCGTTGTCGATCACTTGTTGTTGGTAGGCCTTGAAACCAGGTTCCAGCGCTTCCTTGAAGCACACCGCCTTACCGGCGATCACGTGCATCAGCGGGCCGCCCTGGCCGCCGGGGAACACGGCAGCGTTGAGTTTCTTTTCCAGCGCTTCGTTGGCCTTGGCCAGGATCAGGCCGCCACGTGGACCGCGCAGGGTCTTGTGGGTGGTGGTGGTGACCACGTCGGCGTACGGCAGCGGGTTCGGGTACAGGCCGGCAGCGACCAGGCCGGCTACGTGCGCCATGTCGACAAACAGATAAGCGCCGACTTTGTCAGCGATCTGCCGGAAGCGCGGGAAGTCCAGGGTCTTCGAGTAAGCGGAGAACCCGGCGATGATCATTTTCGGCTGGTGCTCGACCGCCATGCGCTCGACTTCGTCGTAATCGATCAGGCCGGTGGCGGTGTCGATGCCGTATTGCACCGCGTTATAGAGCTTGCCGGAGAAGCTGACCTTGGCCCCGTGGGTCAGGTGACCGCCGTGGGCCAGGCTCATGCCCAGCACGGTGTCGCCGGCCTGCAGCAGCGCCAGGAATACCGCGGCGTTGGCCTGGCTGCCGGAGTGCGGCTGCACGTTGGCGTAGTCGGCACCGAACAGTTGCTTGGCGCGGTCGATGGCCAGTTGCTCGACCTTGTCGACATGTTCGCAGCCACCGTAGTAGCGCTTGCCCGGATAGCCTTCGGCGTATTTGTTGGTCAGGCCGCTGCCTTGCGCTTGCATGACACGTTTGCTGGTGTAGTTCTCTGACGCGATCAGCTCGATGTGATCTTCCTGGCGTTGCTCCTCGGCATCCATCGCCGCCAGCAGTGCATCGTCGTAGCCTTTGATCTGGTCTTGCTTGCTGAACATCGCGTCTCTCCCAGCGGCGGTGGTGCGCCATTCGTCTCGGTGAGGCACGTACCTTTCGGCAGTGCCCTTTGAATGCGATGGTATGACCGGCGCAGACAGGCCAAATGCCTACGGACGCCACGCAAAGGTGCGTTTACGACATGGCCCGAAATGGCACACTGAACACGATCTCCAATTCAGCAGAGCCCCCCGTAGGAGCGGGCTTGCCAGCGAAGGCGGTGTGTCAGTTAGTACATGTGTCGACTGACACACCGCTTTCGCTGGCAAGCCAGCTCCTACAGGGTTAAGCGGCGAGCTTGCGGATGAGTAGCAGCAATAGAAAATGCAGTGGATACAAGGCATACGCCCAACGCCGCATCGGTGGCGGCTTGAAATGCCCGGCATGTCGCAACAAGACCAGCCCCAGCAATGGCGCGACCAGACAAACGGCGATGCCCAGAATGGCAGTACCATTGCCGAGCCGGGCCGAGTAATACAGCACCTCCCACTGATTGGCCGCCAGGCACACCAGCCCCGGCAACAAGCTCAAATACCAGGGCCGCCTGACCACCAGCAACATTACCCACGGCAACAACACCCCGAAAAAACCGAACATCAGTCGTTCCGGGAACAGTGCCGCCAACACCACGGCAGCGACCGCCAGCAATCGCGATTGCACGAGCGGTTGCTGCCAGCCACGCGCCACCACCAGGCCCAGTGCCAGCGTGGGCAATACATTGAAGGTGTCGGGATCAGGGATGAACAGCCGGTAGGGAATCTCACTGATGGCACTGAACAGCAGCAACCACCCCAGATAACGCCACTGGCCGTCGGTGGTGGCGCTTGGGGCGCGCGACAGATTGGCCGCCATCGCCAGACAGAACCACGGGAACGCCAGCCTGCCGGGCACATACAGGATATCGACGGAATAACCGACATATCGCAGGTGATCGAGCACCATGCTCAATAGCGCCAGCCACTTCAGCAGATCCAGTGCCCCGTCCCGTTGAGTCATGTGCATAATTGCCCTGTATTTTTCTTACAGAAAGATCCCGTGTGCTCCCCGAACGACCTTCGGTAAAGTACGCACCATCATTGACCACGAAGCTCTTCATCATAAGAGCCTCGTTCACGGAAGCCGGCCATGACCGACAAGAGCCAACAATTCGCCAGCGACAACTACTCCGGTATCTGCCCTGAAGCCTGGGCTGCCATGGAACAGGCCAACCACGGCCACCAGCGCGCGTATGGCGACGATGAATGGACCGCCCGCGCGGCCGATCAATTTCGCAAACTGTTCGAAACCGACTGCGAAGTGTTTTTCGCCTTCAACGGCACCGCCGCCAACTCCCTGGCCCTGTCGTCGCTGTGCCAGAGTTACCACAGCGTGATCTGCTCGGAAACCGCCCACGTCGAAACCGACGAATGCGGCGCACCGGAGTTCTTTTCCAACGGTTCAAAATTGCTCGTCGCCCGTACCGAAAACGGCAAGCTGACCCCGGAATCGATCCGCGAAGTCGCCCTCAAGCGCCAGGACATCCACTACCCCAAACCGCGCGTGGTGACCCTGACCCAGGCCACTGAAGTCGGCAGCATCTACACCCCCGAAGAAATCCGCGCCATCAGCGCCACCTGCAAAGAACTGGGCCTGAACCTGCACATGGACGGCGCGCGCTTCTCCAATGCCTGCGCATTCCTCGGTTGCTCACCCGCCGACCTGACCTGGAAGGCCGGTGTCGACGTGTTGTGCTTTGGCGGTACGAAAAACGGCATGGCGGTCGGCGAGGCCATCCTGTTCTTCAATCACAAACTGGCCGAAGACTTCGACTACCGCTGCAAACAGGCCGGCCAGCTGGCGTCGAAAATGCGCTTTCTCTCGGCCCCGTGGGTCGGGATCCTGGAAAACGACGCCTGGCTCAAATACGCCCGCCACGCCAACCACTGCGCCCAATTGCTGGCGGAACTGGTCAGCGACATTCCGGGCGTGGAACTGATGTTCCCGGTGCAGGCCAATGGCGTATTCCTGCAACTGTCGGAACCGGCCATTGCCGCGCTGACCGCCAAGGGCTGGCGTTTCTACACCTTCATCGGCAACGGCGGCGCCCGCTTCATGTGCTCGTGGGACACTGAAGAAGAGCGTGTGCGGGAACTGGCGGCGGATATTCGCGAAGTGATGGCCCGCTAACCTTCGTCACGACACGCAACCCTGTGTAGGAGCCGGCTTGCCGGCGAAGGCGTCTTCATGGGCGCTGCAAGGCTTGAGGCTTGGCAAAACCCAAGCCCTGGTCATCCTCGCCCGCAAGCTGTGCCGGGTGGCATTCGCACTCATGAAAAACCAAAGCGAATACCAGCCGAATTTAAGGTTGCAGGGTTCCCCTGCAACATAGAATCTCCCACAGGTTGTGTGGTGTATTAGAACTCGATCCGCACGTCGCCCTTCGGCACGCTGCAGCACGAAAGAATGAACCCTTCCGCTTCGTCTTCTTCGGTGATCCCGCCGTTGTGGTCCATTTCGACCTCGCCACCCAGTTTCAACACCTTGCACGTCCCGCAAATCCCCATGCCGCAAGCTTTCGGAATCAACAGGCCCAACTTGGCAGCAGCGGCGTGCACGGTTTCCCCCGGTGCCACGCGAATGCTCTTGCCGGACGCGGTGAACTCCACCTGATGCAAATCCGCCACGTCGATGTCCGGTGCGTCCGCGGCGATTTCGGCCTGCTCCACCGCATCGGCGCGGGCTTCCGGTGGCGTCGCGCCGAAGGATTCTTCGTGATAACGCGACATGTCGAAACCGATCGATTCGAGCATGCGTTTCACCGCGTTCATGTACGGCGTCGGGCCGCAGCAGAACACTTCGCGCTCAAGGAAATCCGGCGCCATCAACTCGAGCATCTTCTGGTTCAGGTAACCGCGATAACCGGCCCATGGCTCACCCAGGCCATGCTTCTCGCAGATCAGGTGCAGGCTGAAGTTGTCGATCCGCGACGCCATGTGTTCCAGCTCGCGGTGATAAATGATGTCTTTGGGCGAACGGGCGCTGTGGATAAACACCATGTCGACGTTGCCGTTGGTGTCGTAGAACCAGCGCGCCATGGACATGACGGGCGTGATGCCGACGCCGCCACTGAGGTACAGCACTTTCGGCGCAGTGAAGTCCATCGCGTTGAACAGCCCGACCGGTCCGTGCACCGCCAGTTCCTGGCCTTCATGCAGGGTGTCGTGCAACCAGTTGGAGACCTTGCCGCCCGGCACGCGCTTGATGGTCACCGAAAAGCTGTACGGCACCGACGGCGAGCTGGAAATGGTATAGGAGCGCATGATCGGCACGCCTTCTATTTCCAGCTCCAGGGTGACGAACTGCCCCGGTTTGAAGAAGAACAGGATCGGCTGGTCGGCCATGAAGCAGAAGGTGCGCACATCCCAGGTTTCCTGGATGACTTTGACGCAACGGACGATATGTCGACCATTGGCCCAGGTCTGGGTGGTTACCGGATTCAGGAAGCTGTTGGACATGCTGTTCTCCACCGCCGATGGTCGGCCTTATGTTGGCGATTCTGCGTATACCGCGAACCACCCATTTACCTATCTGCGACATTCACATACTTATCGCGACCAGCCCCCAACTACCGGGGGTTGCGCGTCGGGAACAGATTGGGCCATGTCGCCCATGGATAAGGTTCCGGGCGGCGCCGGCCCCACACTCGCCTCAACAGATAAATGCTGTTTGTGTCTTGCGTAGCAACCGTATCAGCCACTATTCGCCGGCCACACAGAATGGCCATGAGGATCAAATCGATGGACGTCACCGCAAAAATCAGCCTGGGCGATCCGCTGGAACCCGCACGCAAGGCCACCGCGCAAATGCTGCAGGAGCGCGAGCGCACTTTTTCGCTGCCGCAGCCGTTTTACTCTGACGAGCGGCTGTTTGATATCGACATGCAGGAAATCTTCCAGAAAGAGTGGTTGATCGCCGGCATGACCTGCGAGATCCCGGCCAAGGGCAACTACCTGACCCTGCAAATCGGCAAGAACCCGATCATCGTGATCCGCGGCGCCGAAGGTGTGGTGCATGCATTCCACAACGTCTGTCGCCACCGTGGTTCGCGGCTGTGCACCAGTGAAAAGGGCAAGGTCGCCAAGCTGGTCTGCCACTACCACCAGTGGACATACGAGCTGGACGGTCGGCTGCTGTTCGCCGGTACCGAAATGGGCGCCGACTTCGACATGAAGCAATACGGCCTCAAACCAGTGAGCGTGAAGACCGCCGGCGGCTACATCTTCATCAGCCTGGCGGAGAACCCGCCAGCCATCGATGACTTCCTGGCGACGCTGAACCATTACATGGAACCGTACGACATGGAGAACACCAAGGTGGCGATTACCACCACCTTGATGGAAAAGGCCAACTGGAAGCTTGTGCTGGAGAACAACCGCGAGTGCTACCACTGCAACGCCTCGCACCCGGAACTGCTCAAAACCCTGCTGGAATGGGACGACGTCACCGACCCGCGGGCCGACCAGGCGTTCAAGGACCACGTAGCCGCCTCCGCCGCCGCCTGGGAAGCCGAGAAGATTCCTTACGCCCACGCCAGCTTCGGCTTGCGTAACCGCATCGTGCGCATGCCGCTGCTCAAGGGCACCGTGTCGATGACCCTGGACGGCAAGCAGGGCTGCGCCAAACTCATGGGTCGCATCAAGAACCCGGACCTGGGCTCGATGCGCATCCTGCATTTGCCACATTCGTGGAACCACTGCATGGGCGACCACATCATCGTCTTCACGGTGTGGCCGATCAGCGCCCAGGAAACCATGGTCACCACCAAGTGGGTCGTGCACAAGGACGCGGTCGAAGGCGTGGACTATGACGTGGAGCGCATGCGCCAGGTCTGGGATGCAACCAATGACCAGGACCGTCGCCTGGCGGAAGAGAACCAGCGCGGGATCAACTCCACGGCGTACCAGCCTGGGCCTTATTCCAAGACCTATGAGTTTGGTGTGGTGAATTTTGTCGACTGGTACAGCGAGCGCCTGCTGAACAACCTCGGGGCCGAGCCTGCGCCTTACCTCAAAGGCGTCCCGGTTCAGGGCTAACTGCAAAAACATCGCGAGCAAGCTCGCTCCCACAGGGATTGAAGTCGTTCACACTATTTGTGACACCACCAATCCCCTGTGGGAGCGAGCTTGCTCGCGATAAGGCCGGCACATTCACTACTTTACTTTGAAGACCACCGCACGCCCCCTCCTCCCCATAAACTCCTCGATAACGCTCTCCTCTCCCCCACCCACCGCACCTTCACATAACCATTCAACACCCGATCCGGGTACGTTGAGGTTATCCATCGCGCGCTCTCCCTGAACCGGATGTGGATTATTGCCAGCTGTCCTTGTGCCGTGTAAGCGAACAGGTGACCGGTTTGAATCAACACATGCCTTAGAACTGTATGAAATCTGATCTATTGCGTTCAGGCCTATGCTGATCGTGGCTTACAGGGTTTGGCGAACAAGTTATCCACAACTCCACCCACAGCTAATGGGGACAAGTGTGCAATTGGTGGAAATTTTATTCACAGAATGCGAAGAAAATCCGTGACTTATCTGGATACAGGGTTCCTGGCGATAATTGGTTGTTTTTTGATCTAAAGCCTGTAAGCCACGGTTTACCTGGCCCCCAGAGGATGGCGAACACCTTATCCACAGAAGCGCCAACAGACTTTGGGGGCAACTATGGTCGATCTGTGGAAAACCACGCAAACCCGCGATAAATCGGGGTTTGCGCAGGGTATTCAAGAATAAAACGCTGATTTGGCTGTTTTTTAATCAGACACCTAAGAAGCCCGGTTTATATGGCTTGTAGCCGAAAGCAAACATCTTATCCACAGAAGCGCCAACAGAGATTGGGGGCAAGTATTGGCTCGCCGACAAACTTATCCTCTTGAAAAAGCTCGAAAAAACCGTGGGTTAGGCTGAGTGTTTTTTGTACGACGGGCTGCAGGGCTTGGTTTACATAGGCTGGAGCCAGGGGCGAACAGGTTATCCACAGAAGCGCTAACAGAGATTGTGGGCAAGTAAACGGCACCCCTGGGATAACTATCTCAGTTGACGTATTGAACTGACAACATCCACCGGGTCAGAGGGCACTACTTGCGGGTTGACTGCGCCTGCGGATTCCACCCGGACTTGGCTCAAAGGCACGTCTGGCATTCTGACCGGGACTCGACCAGGCGCTTGTCTGCGGACCAGGTTCCATCCGCTTGCCTCCTTGCCTGCCTCCCACAACACGCTCAATGTCGACTGTCCATTGGCGCGAGCCCTCGTGATCCATTGACCGGCGCTAGCGAAATTCTGCATGACAGCACCCGCACCGGTGGATACCTGGCTAAGAATCGTGCCCGCGTTCGATACCAGTGATCTCGAAGTGCTTGGCATCGCCTGGGCCAACGCTTCAGGTATTCCCACAGTACGAGCTGGCAGGCCTGTGGCGCCCCCCCAAAAACTGAGCGTATTACCAACCCGCGTAAGCCAAGCTGGAGTGGTGTTACTGACGATTGCCGCTGCGGCCCTATTGACCGCTGCACCCGCGAAAATCAGGTTCAACCCGGAACCTACAACACTCCCAAGCACTGACAGCCAGGATTTACCCGATGGATCGACTCGATTAATGGGGGAGCCCGAACAATAGACATAGGGATTCAGCCCGCCACGACCAAACGGACTCAACCGGTCCGGGCTATGAAAGCGCATCAACACCGGGTTATACACACGATGGCCATTGCCCAGGTGATACCAGCCCGTTGGCCGCTCCATGAGCTGCCCACTGAAGCCAAGGCTGCTTTGCGCTGCAAGCAGGCTGCTCCGGGAACCATAGGGGGTATAGCCAAGACGATTCGGACCCGTGCGGTCGAGTTCCGCGAGAATGGTTTGTTGCAGATCAGGCGCCAGCAACAGGGTTCGCGAAAAGGCCGCCGCAGGAGAGCGGACAAGACCTCGGGTTTGACGAAGAGCGGGCATCGGCAGCGTCCTTTTGCTGGCGTAATGGACCCGCAGTGTTACAGCAAATTCGCGGGTGAACCGGCGATCACCCCGCTCAGGGTAAGCGGGCATGAACTGTCCAGCAACGTAACAAACCACCCGTAAAACCGACACTAGCAGTTCTGCTAGGATCACCCGCAAACCCGACGAAGAGGAGCCGCACCCCCCATCCTACGGCCGATACATCAGATAGGCCTCACCCGTCACCCGAATCAGCGGATGCGGCGTTATCTGGCAGGTATCGACGATACGAAAGCCATGTCGCTCATAAAATCGGCGGGCGCCGGTGTTCGCGGCGTAATCGATCAGGCTCAAGCCATTGAGGCCGAGCTGGTTGGCACGGTCGTAGGCATAGGCGAGAAATTGCTTGCCCAACCCCTGGTTGCGCCAGCCCTCATGCAGCGCCAGGCTGGAAATGTAGAGGGTGTCGGGGATTTCCATCGTCGCGTAGGGCGCCAGGACCGGGTCCGTGGTCGGCTCCGCCAGCGGATCGTGACGCATCACGTAGCTGTGCATCATGCCAATGACCTGGTCGTTCGACTCGGCGATAAGGCAGTTCTGCCAGGAGAAGTCCACGTCGTCGCGGGCATATCGAATGGCGCCGACATCCAGCAGTTCCTGACCGGGCTGCGCCAATTGGCTCCAGATGTAATCCGCAGCCCCCTCTGATGTGATCTGAAACAAACGGGCTATTTCCCGCGCGTCCGCACGCACGGCCGAACGAAATTCAACTGCCATTTACCTGACTCCACAGGACATCGAACGTCCGTTTTTACACGGACGCTGCAGACGCTACAACGCGCCGAAGGGATGCTTATATATCTGGTTGTTGCTGTTGAAGCTCAACGCTAGCGGACCACGCCTTCTTCGATCAGCAGCTTGAGAATGGCCTCAGCCCCCGCCTCGGGACTCAGCCCTTTGAGCACCTGCCCACCACCGCCACTGGCCTTGGCCGTGGCCGCCTTCATCCGGTCCGCGCCGCTCTTGGCCTTGATCACCTTCAAGCGCTTGGGCCGTGGCTTGGCCGGTTGCAGCGTCGCAACAGCCAGTAACTCATCATCGACCACTTCAACTTCGTCGGCCTGCAACACGCCACGCCGAGCCGGGCCGTAGGCGCTCTGCCGAGGCTTCGGCGCGGCGTTATCCACAGTGGCGAGAAACGGCAACCGCACTTTCAACCGACGACGCTGACCCCGGGGCAAGGCTTGCAGCACCAGGGCCGAACTGCCGTCGATGGATTCAACCTGGGCCAGCCCCACCACCAGCGGCCAGCCAAGACTTTCGGCCAGCAGGAACGGCAGCATGCCCGAGCCTTCGCCGGTTTCCGCCTGGCTGCCGGTCAATACGACCTGAGCGCCGGCGTCACGTAAATAGGCGGTCAATGCGGGCAACGCATCGGCGCCTGCAGGTTGCTCCAGTACATGCAGCTGTTCCAGGCCCATGCCCAGATACGCCCGCAGCGCAGGTTCGGCAACATCGCCGGCATGCAGCACTTGCAAGTTATCCCCAGCCAGTTGCAAGCCCAGTTCCACCGCCCGCGCATCCTGCTCCGCGCGACGTGGCCGGCCGGAGGTCGGGTGGGCGCCGATGGACACCAGGCTGATGATTTTCGTGCTCATAACCCTTTCCTTCCCTTAAGCCGCATCGCGCTTGGCTTCGTTGCGGTAGGCCTCTACCGCCGCGATCAAGGCTTGAAGTATCTCGGCGCTCTCGCCGATCACCGACAGGTCGGCCCGTTTGATCATGTCGCAGCCAGGGTCGAGGTTGATCGCCACCACCTTGTCGCAGGCACCGATGCCTTGCAGGTGTTGGATCGCCCCGGAAATCCCCACCGCCACGTAGACCCGCGCAGTGACCCAGGTGCCGGACGCGCCGACCTGACGGTCGCGGGCCATGAAACCATCGTCCACCGCCACGCGGGACGCGCCTTCGGTAGCGCCAAGGGCGGCGGCGGTCTGGTGGAACAGAGCCCAATCCTTGACCCCGTTGCCGCCGGAGAAAATGAATTCCGCTTCGGCCATCGGAATGGCCGCCGGGTCCACCGCCACCGCGCCCAGATCCTCGATGCGCGACAAACTGCGCGCGATGGCTGTGGATAACTCCACCGGCAGCGCCTCATGCCGGGTTTCGCTGACCGGTTCGGCACATTCGACGGCGGCCAGAATCAAGCGCGCCACCGGGCGTGCCAGATCTTGCAGGCCGGCACCGGCGCGGCCGATGCATGCCTGATCCTTGACCTGCCAGATGCGAGTGGCCGGGCGTTCGCCAAGCGCTGCGGCAAAGCGTCGACCCAGTTCGCCGCCACCGGTGCGACTGTCCGGCAGCAACCAGTGGCGCGGGCTGAACTGGTTATCCACAGCCCGCAGGCCCTGGACCCGTTGTTCCGGTGCATAACCGCTGAATTCATCGCCATCGAGCACCAGCAAGCGATCGACGCCCGCGGTGGCGAAGGCATTTTCCTTGTGTTCACCGAAGACCACGGCCAATACCGCGCCGTCCTTGCCGGCCAGTTGATGCGCCAGGCCGAGCAGGTCGCGGTCATGGCTGCTCAAGCGGCCACCGACCATGTCCGGCACCACGCTGATGTAGAACGCAGGTGCAGGCACCTGATGCAACGGCAATTGCACTTCAACCGCGGCCGAGCGTTTGCTCGCCCCGCCCTGCTGGGCGCCGCTGCGGTCGATGCGCTTGATACCGTTGGGACCGATAAAACCAATGCCATGGGGATTCTTGCGGATGATGCCGTTAGGTCCCATCCAGCTGTGTTGCACCGGTTGCATCGCCGCATGCAGCGGATGCAGGCGGTTGCGGGCAATCCATTCGGCGCGTGGGTCGCGGCGGATAATGTCGCTCATCAGTGGGCCTCCGCAGGTTCTTCACGTTTGGCCGGCGCAATGGGTTTGCTTGGGGCACCGTCTTCGAGCAAGGCATCGGCGACCAGTTCGGCGATGTCCTTGATCAACGGACGGGGTTCGACCACTCCTTCGAGCATCGCGGTGCATTGCGGGCAACCCACGGCCACCAGTTCGGCGCCGGTTTCGCGGATGTCGTCCATGCGCATGTCGGGGATACGTTGCTTGCCCGGAATGTCGGTGATCGGCGCACCGCCGCCACCGCCGCAGCAGCGCGAGCGGAAACCGGAGCGTTGCATCTCTTTCACCTCAATCCCGAGGGCGCGCAGCACTTCACGCGGCGCCTCGTATTCGCCGTTGTAGCGGCCGAGGTAGCACGGGTCGTGATAGGTCACGCTGCTGCCTTTGTGCTGGCCGAGGCTCAGGGCGCCAGCGCCGATGATTTCCGCCATGTAGGTGCTGTGGTGCTGCACGAGGTAGTTGCCGTCGAAGGCGCCGTACTCGTTTTTCAGCACGTGGAAGCTGTGCGGGTCGCAGGTCACGATGCGGTTGAAGCTGTATTTGGCCAGGGTCTGGATGTTGCGTTTGGCCAGCAACTGGAAGGTCGCTTCGTCACCCAGGCGGCGGGCAACGTCGCCGCTGTCGCGCTCTTCGAGCCCCAGTACGGCGAAGTCGACCTTGGCCGCTTTCAGCACTTTGACGAAGGCGCGCAAGGTGCGCTGGTTGCGCATGTCGAAGGCACCGTCGCCGACCCAGAACAGCACGTCGACCGATTTCTTCTCGCTGAGCAGGTTCAGGTTCAAGTCCGCCGCCCAGTTCATCCGCCCGCCCGGGGCGAAGCCGCCCGGGTTGTCGGTGGCGATCAGGTTCTCCAGGACTTCGGCGCCCTTGTTCGGGGTCGCGCCTTTTTCCAGGGTCAGATGGCGACGCATGTCGACGATGGCATCGACGTGCTCGATCATCATCGGGCATTCTTCGACGCAGGCGCGGCAGGTGGTGCAGGACCACAAGGTTTCGGCGTCCACCAGGCCGTTGACGATCGGTTGATGCGGGTTACCGGCGTGTTCGCCGATGGCTTTGCCGGGATACGGGCTGCCGGCGAACTTGGCGTCGGTGCCACCGGCCAGGCCGACCACCATGTCCTGGATCAGTTTTTTCGGGTTCAGCGGCTGGCCGGCGGCAAATGCCGGGCACGCGGCTTCGCATTTACCGCACTGCACGCAGGCGTCGAAGCCGAGCAGTTGGTTCCAGGTGAAATCCTTGGGTTTTTCCACGCCCAGCGGCGCGCTCGGATCGTTCAGGTCCAGCGGTTTCAAACCGGTGGAACGGCCGCCGCCAAAACGCTCGGCGCGACGGTGCCAGGCCAGGTGCAAAGCACCGGCGAAGGCGTGCTTCATCGGCCCGCCCCAGGTCATGCCGAAAAACAATTCCGATACGCCCCACAGCACACCGACGCCGAGGATCGCCGCCACCACCCAACCGCCGAAGTTTTCCGGAAGGATGCCGGCGACCGGCAGGGTCAACAGGAAGAAGCTCGCCGAGAATGCCAACAGGCTTTTCGGCAGACGCATCCATGGCCCTTTGGACAGGCGAGCCGGTGGGTTGCGACGACGCAGGTACATGAAAATCGCGCCGACGAACATCACCGCCGAGGCAATCAACAGGGCAGCACCGAGAATGCGGCTGTGCAGGCCGAAACCGTGAACCAGAATCGCCAGCACAATGGACGCCACCGCACCACCGGCTGTGGCCACGTGGGTGTTGGCAATGTATTTGTCCCGCGCGACGACATGGTGCAAGTCGACCATGTAGCGCTTGGGCATGGCGAACAGGCCGCCGATCAGGTCGACTTTCGAAGCCCGGCCCCGGCGCCACATAGCCACCCGCCGCAACGCGCCCAGGACAGCCAGGCCCAGGGCAGCGAACAACAGGATTGGAAGAAGGGTGTTCAACATGGTGAAGCTCCCAAAGACCGCACGGTCTTGCAGGCCAAACTACCTGGATGCCTTGCCCGATGCCCTGTGTAGGAGCGAGCTTGCTCGCGAAAAACCTGAGAACGTCGCGTTAAAACAGACTCCCCGCGTCATCGTTCACGTCCATCGCGAGCAAGCTCGCTCCTACAAGGGTTATCCACAAGCTCTTAGAAATCCTTGCACAGCCGCAGGGCGTCGTAGATCGCCGCGTGCACGTTACGCTGCGCCACGCAGTCGCCGATGCGGAACAGCAAGTAGCCGTCGCCCGGTTGGCTCAACGAAGGTTGCGGCTTGATCGCGAACAGGGCTTCGACGTCGATCTGGCCCTTGTTGCGTGAACCTTCCTTCATCGCGTAGTAGATCTCTTCGTCCGGGCGCACGCCGTTTTCGATGACCACCTGGTCCACCACCCGCTCCTCTTTGGCGTCGGTGTATTCGTTTTCCAGTACCGCGATCAGCTTGTCGCCTTCGCGGTAGACCTTCTCCAGCATCATGTCGCCGGTCATGATCACTTCTTTCGGGTACATGCTGCGGTAGTAGGTCGGGAACGATGTGCCGCCGATCGCCACGCCGGGCTTGATGTCGTCGGTGACGATCTCGACCTGGCTGCCTTTGTCGGCGAGGAAATCGGCGGTCGACATGCCGGTGAACTCGCAAATGGTGTCGTAGACCAACACGTTCTTGGCCGGCGCAACCTTGCCGTCGAGGATGTCCCAGCTGCTGACCACCAGGCCTTCAGCCGCGCCCCAGTGCTCGTTCTGCTCGATGAAGGGATGACCGCCGACGGCGAGCACCACCACGTCCGGGCGCAGATCGAGAATGGTCGGCGCATCGGCCGCCACGCCCAGGCGCAGGTCGACTTTCAAGCGTGCCAGCTCCAGCTGGTACCAGCGCGTGATACCGGCGATCTGGTCCCGTTGCGGTGCTTTCGACGCGGTGGTGATCTGCCCGCCGATGAACTCCTTTTTCTCGAACAAGGTCACGTCGTGGCCACGCTCGGCGGCCACACGGGCGGCTTCCATCCCGGCAGGACCGGCGCCGACCACCACGACCTTGCGTTTCACGCCCGTGGTCTTTTCGATGATGTGCGGCAGGCCCATGTACTCGCGGGATGTCGCGGCGTTCTGGATGCACAACACATCCAGGCCCTGGTATTGCCGGTCGATGCAGTAGTTGGCGCCGACGCATTGTTTGATCTGGTCGATCTGGCCCATCTTGATCTTGGCGATCAGGTGCGGGTCGGCGATGTGGGCGCGGGTCATGCCGACCATATCGACGTAACCGCCTTCCAGGATACGGGTCGCCTGGTTCGGGTCCTTGATGTTCTGCGCGTGCAACACCGGCGCCTTGACCACTTCCTTGATACCGGCCGCCAGGTGCAGGAACGGCTCCGGCGGATAACTCATGTTCGGAATCACGTTCGCCAGGGTGTTGTGGGTGTCGCAACCCGAACCCACGACGCCGATGAAGTCCAGCATGCCGGTATCGTCGTAGTACTTGGCGATCTGTTTCATGTCCTCGTGGGACAAGCCGTCCGGGTGGAACTCGTCACCGCACAGGCGGATGCCGACGCAGAAATCCGGCCCGACTTCGGCCCGCACGGCCTTGAGCACTTCGAGGCCGAAGCGCATGCGATTCTCGAAACTGCCGCCCCATTCATCGGTACGTTTGTTGACGCGCGGGCTCCAGAACTGGTCGATCATGTGCTGGTGCACAGCGGACAGTTCGACGCCATCCAGGCCCCCGGCCTTGGCCCGGCGGGCTGCCTGCGCGTAGTTGCCGATCACCCGCCAGATTTCTTCCGGCTCGATGGTCTTGCAGGTGGCACGGTGCACCGGCTCGCGCACGCCCGAGGGCGACATCAGCGTCGGCCAGTTAAAGCCGTCCCAACGCGAGCGACGGCCCATGTGGGTAATCTGGATCATGATCTTGGCGCCGTGCTTGTGCATGGCGTCGGCGAGATTCTGGAAGTGCGGAATGATGCGGTCGGTGGAGAGGTTCACCGAACTCCACCACTCCTGCGGGCTGTCGATGGCCACCACCGAGGAACCGCCGCAAATCGCCAGGCCGATCCCGCCCTTGGCTTTCTCTTCGTAATACTTGACGTACCGGTCGGTGGTCATGCCGCCGTCGGTCGCGTAGACCTCGGCGTGCGCGGTGCTGAGCACGCGGTTGCGGATGGTCAGTTTGCCGATCTGGATCGGCTGGAACATTGCTTCGAAAGCCATGGCGGGATCCTCGACTTACAACGGCTTGACGGTGAATAAACCGTCGTCGTGGCCTTCTTCGGAGCCACCGTAGACTTGTTCGGCAACCGTGCGGATCTGGCTGCCACGGGCTTGCAGGATCTGGTCCATGGCCCCGGCAAACCAGCCCGTGAACATGTAGTCGACCTTGCGCCCGACCTTGCCATACACGTAGACAAATGCGGAGTGCTCGAGCTTGACGCTGGCGGTGCCTTTGTCGAGGTCGATGTCCTGGATCTTGAACAGGCCCCAGCCGCGTTGCGACAGGCGCTTCATGTAGTGCTCGAACACCGCGACGCCTTCCAGGCCATGGCATTCGGCTTCTTTTTCACACCAGTGCCAGGCGGACTTGTAGCCGGCCTTGTAGAGGATGTCGGCGTAGGCGTCGGCGCCCAGCACTTCCTCGATGCCCATGTGGTTGTTGACGAAGAAGTGCCGCGGTACGTACAGCATCGGCAGGGCGTCGGAGGTCCAGACACCGGTCTCGCTGTCGACTTCGATAGGCAATTGCGGGGCGATCTTGGCCATGGAAACTTAACTCCAGAAAAATTTTGGTGTTGCCTGCGGCGCGGATGGCCGCAGGAAAGGATTCAGAAGTGCGGCGGCTTATTCGCCCCAGACATCTTTCAAGACGTTGACCCAGTTCTCGCCCATGATCTTGCGCACCACGCGCTCGGAATGGCCGCGCTTGAGCAGGGTTTCGGTCAGGTTCGGGAACTCGCCGACGGTGCGGATGCCCAGCGGGTTGATGATCTTGCCGAAGCTGGTCAGGCGGCGGGCGTAGCCCTTGTCATGGGTCAGGTATTCGAAAAAGTCCTGGCCATGGCCCTGGGTGAAGTCGGTGCCGATGCCGATGGCGTCTTCGCCGACGATGTTCATGGTGTATTCGATGGCTTCGGCGTAATCGTCGATGGTCGAATCGATGCCCTTGGCCAGGAACGGCGCGAACATGGTCACGCCGACGAAACCGCCGTGATCGGCAATAAACTTAAGCTCTTCATCGGATTTGTTGCGCGGGTGGATTTTCAGGCCCGACGGCAGGCAATGGGAGTAGCACACCGGTTTCTTCGACTCGAGGATGACTTCCTCGGAAGTCTTGGAACCGACGTGGGACAGGTCGCACATCACGCCGACGCGGTTCATCTCGGCGACGATTTCGCGACCGAAACCCGACAGGCCGCCGTCACGTTCGTAGCAACCGGTACCGACCAGGTTCTGGGTGTTGTAGCACATCTGCACGATACCGACGCCCAGCTGCTTGAACACCTCGACATAGCCGATCTGGTCTTCGAAGGCGTGGGCATTCTGGAAGCCGAACAGGATGCCGGTCTTGCCCTGCTCCTTGGCCTTGCGGATGTCGGCGGTGGTGCGCACCGGAATCACCAGGTCGCTGTTCTCGCGGATCAGCTTCTGACTGGCGGCGATATTGTTGACGGTGGCCTGGAAGCCCTCCCACACCGACACGGTGCAGTTGGCCGCGGTCAGACCGCCCTTGCGCATGTCTTCAAACAGCTCGCGGTTCCACTTGGCAATAATCAGCCCGTCGATAACGATGCTGTCGGCGTGCAATTCGGCTGGGCTCATCAGGCTGTCCCCTATTAGCGATTCATGCGCCGAATCGTGTGCCGGCGCTTTGGGGCCAGCATATGCCTCGGTGCCTTGGCAGCCGGGTGCAAAAACGACAGGGGAATTGCCGAAAGCGTCAATCCGCGACAAAGGGCCGTCCACCGGCCGGATAAGCCACCTGTTCAAGCCCGTCCGCTTGCGCCAGAATCCGTTGCATCACTGGGTTTTTTAACTGGATTTAGGGGCGGCGACGCAATGAAATCGATCATCCTGGCTTTGGCACTGATAGCGACCGGCGCGCAGGCGGCTGAAGAGGCCGACGACAACCCCTGCGACGCCGTCGAAAACGACATCCAGACTCTGGAATGCTCGGCCTACAGCAGAACCACTGCCGAAGACCTGCTGAGCGAAAACTACAAAAGCCTGACCGAGCGCATGCAGATGCGCTACGGCAAGAACCCGGCGCAACTGACCGACATCACCGCCAAGCTCAAGGCGGCCCAGCAACAGTGGCTGAAAACCCGGGACACCGATTGCGCCGTCGAGGCGTTTCCGGCGACCAGCGGCAGCAAGGCGTTCACCATTGCGCAGAATGATTGCGTGGCGCGGATGAGTGATGAGCGGTCGGAGTTTCTGGAATCGATCGGGCAGGAGTAATCCTGATGGCCTGTGGGAAGCTGGCGCTATTGTCAGCTTTCAATCTTAGATAAGGCCCTTTTTCCTACGACATCGGTTTACTAAGACTACAAGGCCCCTCCCGCCACTGTCTAACCATACTATTCGGGCACCATGCCGACATGATTCGCTGGTTGGACGCTGTCGAAATATAAGCAAAGATTGGCAAATCTTATAAAAGACTTATATTCTCCTATGAACAGCATCCACTGGACGCGAAAGGCCGTTAAGCAACTGTTGAAATTGCACTCCGCTCATCAGATCCAGGTACGTGATGCCGTCACGGTGCTGGCTGGCATGCCTGATGTAGGCAAAGTCAAAGCACTGGTTGGTCATGACTGCTCCTATCGTCTGCGTGTGGGCAATTATCGGGTTATGTTCGACTGGGACGGCGCAATTAAAGTGATCAGTATTCAAGAGGTCAAAAAACGCGATGAACGCACCTGCTGACGTTCAAATCATCAACGACGCAGAGGGAAACCCTGCGTTCGTGGTCATCCCCTACGCCCAGTATGTGGCGCAAAAGATCGAGCCCGATCTGATTCCCCACGAGGTGGTCAGTCGCATCGTCGACGGTGCAACGCCTATTCGCGCCTGGCGCGAACACCTCAGCCTTACACAGGACGAAGTGGCCAAGCGCATGGGCATTTCCCAGCCGGCCTTCGCCCAGCAAGAAACCGTCGCCAAGCCTCGCAGGGCGACCCGTGAGAAAATTGCCGCGGCGTTTGGCATCACCGCCAACCAGTTAGAGCTGTAACCTGCACGCCAGCATCGGAAAAAGGGATTGAAATGATTATCTGCGGCATCGAAATCAAAGGCAGCGAAGCGATTATCGCGTTGGCCTCCCTCGACGGTCTGGCGCTGAGCCATGTCGCCCTGGCCACCAAGAAAATCGCCTTGGAGGATGACGACGAGGCGGCAAACGTCAAAGTGTTTGCGGCTCAAGTGGCGTCGTTTGTGCGCGAGAACTCCATCGATCGGATCGCGATCAAGAAACGCAGCAAGAAAGGCGAATTTGCCGGAGGGCCGACCACGTTCAAGATCGAAGGGGTTTTCCAGTTGCTGGAAAATTGCGAGGTGACGCTGCTGTCGCCGCAGACCATCAATGCGCAGAACAAAAAGTTCGATTTCGAGCTGCCGGCGACGTTGAACAAGTATCAGCATGAGGCGTACAAGGCGGCGTGTTCGGCGTTGATGAAAAAGTAATGACACACATCCTGTAGGAGCTGGCTTGCCAGCGAAGAGGCCATCACATTCAACATCAATGTTGACTGTTACGCCGCCTTCGCCGGCAAGCCGGCTCCTACAGGAACGGCGTTATGCTTTCTGGGTTTGTCGCCGGTCTTCCCGCGGGCACCGCGCAAACCGCGCCCGATAACTGCGGGTGAAATACGACGGCGACTCAAACCCGCACGCGATACTCACCTCCAGCACGCTCATGTCGGTCTGACGCAACAACTGCCGGGCCTTTTCCAGCCGCAAGCGCAGGTAGAAGTTGCTCGGCGTGTCGTTCAAATGCAGGCGAAACAACCGCTCCAGCTGCCGGCGCGTCACCTTGATCGATTCTGCCAGTTCCAGCGTGCTCAACGGCGGCTCACTGTGCTGCTCCATCTCCCCAATCACCTGCACCAGTTTCTTGTTCCTGATGCCATAACGCGTGGCGACTTCCATGCGCTGGTGGTCTTTGCGCGGGCGGATGCGGCCGAGCACGAATTGTTCGCTGACCTGGATCGCCAGTTCCGGGCCGTGGGCCTGACCGATGAGGTCGAGCATCAGGTCGATGGACGCGGTGCCGCCCGCTGAAGTGATACGCCGCCGGTCGATCTCGAACAGCTCCTGGGTAACGCTGAGCTGCGGGTAGGACTCCTTGAACGCGTCGATGGCTTCCCAGTGCAAGGTCAGGCGATGGCCGTCGAGCAGGCCGGCCTCGGCGAGGACGAAGCTGCCGGTGTCGATGGCGCCGAGGGTCACGCCTTCGTTGTCCAGGCGGCGCAACCAGTGCTCCAGGGCCGGGGTGGCGAATTTCAGCGGTTCGAAACCGGCGACCACCAATAGGGTTGCACCTTTTTTCAGCGGTTCCAGCGCGGCGTCGGCGTTGACCGACATGCCGTTGCTGGCCAATACCGCGCCACCGTCGGCGCTCAGCACATGCCAGCGATACAGCTCGCCGCGAAAGCGATTGGCGACCCGCAGCGGCTCGATGGCCGAGATGAAGCCGATGGCCGAGAAACCCGGCATCAACAAAAAGTAGAAATCCTGGGACATGGAGCGCACTCGACTGGCAGGTAACGAGAGGCGGAAGCGTGTCGACGTTGATACGCCAGTTGCACGCGGCATTCAAGGGCACAGGTCGCTGCAGTGCAAGAGCTGGTCGCCGTAGTGCGCTTCCACGGGGTCTATGCTGCGTAACTTGTCATTACCGGCGCACGAAGATGCCGGAACCCACAATAACGTCTGCCGAGGAACCCGACATGAAACGACTGATCAGCAGCTGTGTTCTTGCACTCAGCGGTACCGCCTTATTGAGCGCCGGTGTCATGGCGGCCGAACCTGCATCGTGCCAGAACGTGCGCATGGGCGTCGTGAACTGGACCGACGTGATCGCCACCAGCGCCATGACCCAGGTGCTGCTCGACGGCCTCGGCTACAACACCAAACAAACCAGCGCATCCCAGCAAATCATCTTCGCCGGGATCCGCGACCAGCGCCTGGACCTGTTCCTGGGCTACTGGAACCCGTTGATGACGCAGACCATCACGCCTTTCGTCCAGGCCAATCAAGTCAAGGTGCTGGAAGCGCCCAGCCTGAAAGATGCCCGCGCCACCCTCGCCGTTCCGACTTATCTCGCCGACAAGGGCCTGAAAACCTTTGCCGACATCGCCAAGTTCCAGAAAGAGCTGGGCGGCAAGATCTACGGCATCGAGCCTGGCTCGGGCGCCAACACCCAGATCAAGGCGATGATCGCCAAGAATCAGTTTGGCCTCGGCAAGTTCCAGCTGGTCGAGTCCAGTGAGGCCGGCATGCTCGCCGCGGTGGATCGCGCCGTGCGGCGCAAGGAAGCGGTGGTGTTCTTCGGTTGGGCGCCACACCCGATGAACGTCAACGTGCAGATGACTTACCTCACCGGCAGCGAAGACGCCCTGGGCCCGAACGAAGGCATGGCCACGGTCTGGACCGTCACCTCGCCGACATACGCCGAGCAGTGCCCGAACATTGGTCGTTTGCTGAGCAACCTGACCTACACCGCCGAAGACGAGAGCCGGATGATGCAGCCGTTGCTGGAGCACAAGGACGCCTTCGAGTCGGCCAAACAATGGTTGAAGGATCACCCGCAAGACAAACAACGCTGGCTCGAAGGCGTGACTACCTTCGATGGCAAACCGGCGGCTGACAACCTGAAATTGACCACCAAATAAACCCGATTGAACCACCGATTCGCAGCCCGACCGGGCTGCGGACGGAATCATCACGCCTGCAAGGAACCCCCCTCATGAACCACGACGTCATCATCACCTGCGCACTCACCGGTGCTGGCGACACGACCGCCAGAAGCCCACACGTGCCGGTCACCCCGAAACAAATCGCCGCGTCCGCCGTGGAAGCCGCCAAGGCCGGTGCCACCGTGGTTCACTGCCACGTTCGCGACCCGCAAACCGGCAAATTCAGCCGCGACGTGGCGCTGTACCGCGAAGTGATGGAGCGCATCCGCGAGGCGGACGTCGACATCATCGTCAACCTCACCGCCGGCATGGGCGGCGATCTGGAAATCGGCGCCGGCGAAAACCCGATGGAGTTCGGCCCCAATACCGACCTGGTCGGCCCGTTGACCCGTCTGGCCCACGTCGAAGCATTGCTGCCGGAAATCTGCACCCTCGATTGCGGCACCCTGAACTTCGGCGACGGCGACACCATCTACGTGTCCACCCCGGCCCAGCTGCGCGCTGGCGCCAAACGCATTCAAGAGCTGGGCGTGAAGGCCGAGCTGGAAATCTTCGACACCGGCCACCTGTGGTTCGCCAAGCAGATGATCAAGGAAGGCCTGCTGGATAACCCATTGTTTCAGCTGTGCCTGGGCATCCCGTGGGGCGCCCCGGCGGACACCACCACCATGAAAGCCATGGTCGACAACCTGCCGGCAGACGCCGTCTGGGCCGGGTTCGGCATCGGCCGCATGCAAATGCCGATGGCCGCACAAGCGGTGCTGCTGGGCGGCAACGTGCGGGTCGGCCTGGAGGACAACCTGTGGCTGGACAAAGGCGTACTGGCGACCAACGGCCAACTGGTCGAACGTGCCACGGAAATCCTCAGTCGCCTCGGTGCCCGGGTGCTGACGCCGGCTGAAGGCCGGGCAAAAATGGGCCTGACCCAGCGCGGCTAAACCCACACATAACCCCTGTAGGAGCTGGCTTGCCAGCGAAGAGGCCGGTACATCCGCCACATCTTCTGTGACAGAAACACCGCCTTCGCCGGCAAGCCGGCTCCTACAGGGGATCACCAGATCTTTTCAGGACGTCGCCATGACCTTTATCACCGAAATCAAAACCTTCGCCGCCCTCGGCAGCGGTGTCATCGGCAGCGGCTGGGTCTCCCGCGCCCTCGCCCACGGCCTCGACGTGGTGGCCTGGGACCCGGCGCCCGGCGCCGAGGCGGCCCTGCGCAAACGCGTCGCCAATGCCTGGGGCGCGCTGGAAAAACAAGGCCTGGCCCCCGGCGCATCACAGGATCGCTTGCGCTTTGTCGCCACCATTGAAGAGTGCGTGCGCGACGCGGATTTCATTCAGGAAAGCGCGCCGGAACGTCTGGACCTGAAACTGGAACTGCACAGCAAAATCAGCGCGGCGGCCAAGCCAAATGCCCTGATCGGTTCCAGCACCTCCGGCCTGCTGCCGAGTGAATTCTACGAGAGCTCGACCCACCCGGAACGCTGCGTGGTCGGGCACCCGTTCAACCCGGTTTATCTGTTGCCGTTGGTGGAAGTGGTGGGTGGCAAAAACACTGCCCCTGAAGCCGTGCAGGCCGCCATGAAAGTTTACCAATCCTTGGGGATGCGCCCGCTGCATGTGCGCAAGGAAGTACCGGGCTTTATCGCCGACCGCCTGCTCGAAGCGCTGTGGCGTGAAGCCCTGCACCTGGTCAACGATGGCGTGGCGACCACCGGTGAAATCGACGATGCGATTCGTTTTGGCGCCGGTCTGCGCTGGTCGTTCATGGGTACGTTCCTGACTTATACCCTGGCCGGAGGCGACGCGGGCATGCGCCACTTCATGGCGCAGTTCGGCCCGGCATTGCAGTTGCCGTGGACTTATTTGCCGGCGCCGGAACTGACAGACAAGTTGATCGATGATGTGGTGGATGGCACCAGTGATCAGCTGGGCACGCACAGCATTTCGGCGTTGGAGCGCTATCGTGATGATTGCCTGCTGGCGGTGCTGGAAGCGGTGAAGACTACTAAAGAGAAGCATGGGATGGCGTTCGCCGAATAATTATCCAGCAGGACCGGCCCCTTCGCGGGCAAGCCCGCTCCCACAGGGATTTGCTGTGTGGCATAGATTGTATCCACACCTCAAATCAACTGTGGGAGCGGGCTTGCCCGCGAAAGCGGCAGTCCAGTCACCACACTTCTTGGATTACTCATCATGCCCACCCTCACCACCTACCAAACCGCAATCATCCCCGACTGGGTCGACTACAACGGCCACCTGCGCGACGCCTTCTACCTGCTGATCTTCAGCTACGCCACCGATGCCTTGATGGATCGTCTGGGCATGGACAGCAACAACCGCGAAGCCAGCGGCAACTCGCTGTTCACCCTCGAATTGCACCTCAACTATCTGCACGAAGTGAAGCTCGATGCCGAAGTCGAAGTGCACACGCAGATCATCGGCCACGACAGCAAACGCCTGCACCTCTACCACAGCCTGCACCTGGTGGGCGATGACAAGGAACTGGCGGGCAATGAGCAAATGCTGCTGCACGTCGACCTCGCCGGGCCGCGATCCGCGCCCTTCAGTGCAGAGACCTTGAGCAAACTGCAAGCCATCGTCGCCGAGCAGGCCGACTTGCCCGCCCCCGCCTGCGTTGGCCGCGTGATCGCACTGCCCCCGGCAAAATAACCACCCCCGAACAAGGAGATCGCCCTTGAACACTGCCGCCGCTTTTGCCGACTTCCGTACCTATCCGTTGATCAGCGCGCTGGCTGGCGTGCAGACCCTGGCGGATCGTGTCCTGGTGAAATGGGCCGACGACCGAGTCAGCCCCTTTCATCACCCATGGCTGCGGGACAACTGCCCGTGCCCGCTCTGCGTGTACACGGTGACTCGCGAGCAGGTGCTGGAAATCGTCGATGTCGAAGAAGACCTGATGCCTGCGGAGACGAGCGTCGATGCTGAAGGTTGCCTTTGTGTCGCATGGCAGGACGGCCACCGCAGTCGCTTCGATCCGGGCTGGCTGCGCGCCCACGCCTATGACGATGAGTCCCGCACCGAGCGCCGTGCGGGAAAACCGCAAGCCAGGCTTTGGAACAGCGATTTGCAGTTGCCGGTGTTCGACTACCAGGCATTGATGAACGACAACGACGCCTTGTTGCAGTGGCTGCTGGCGGTGCGCGACATCGGCCTGACCCAGGTCCGTGGCGTGCCCACCGAGCCCGGCTCGCTGAAACTGATCGCCCAGCGGATTTCCTTCATCCGCGAGAGCAATTTCGGTGTGCTGTTCAACGTGCAATCCAAGGCCGATGCCGACAGCAATGCCTACACCGCCTTCAACCTGCCGCTGCACAGCGACCTGCCGACCCGGGAGCTGCAACCGGGGCTGCAATTTCTGCATTGCCTGGTGAATGACGCCGATGGCGGCGAGAATATTTTTGTCGACGGTTTTGCCATCGCCGAAGCGTTGCGCGAGGAAGACCCCGAAGCGTTCCAGGCCTTGTGTGAAATTCCCGTGGAGTTTCGCAACAAGGATCGTCATAGCGACTACCGCCGTCTCGCGCCGATCATCGCTTTGGATGCTGTTGGACAGGTGTCGGAGATCCGCATGGCGAACTTCCTGCGCGGCCCGTTCGATGCGTCGGTGGAACAGATGCCCAAGCTGTATCGCGCTTATCGGCGCTTTATTGCCATGACCCGCGAGCCTCGATTCCGGTTGATGCAAAGGCTCAATCCCGGGGAGCTGTGGTGTTTCGACAACCGCCGTACTCTCCATGCGCGCAATGCTTTCGACCCGGCCACTGGCGCTCGGCATTTCCAGGGTTGCTATGTTGACCGGGATGAATTGTTGTCGCGGATCCTCGTTTTACAGCGTTAGACCGCGTCATCGTTCTTCGCGGG
This sequence comes from Pseudomonas sp. MPC6, assembly GCF_006094435.1. Taxonomy (NCBI): domain Bacteria; kingdom Pseudomonadati; phylum Pseudomonadota; class Gammaproteobacteria; order Pseudomonadales; family Pseudomonadaceae; genus Pseudomonas; species Pseudomonas sp. MPC6. The sequence goes on from NZ_CP034783.1 coordinate 6,561,202, forward strand.
CAAGCCACGCTCCCACAGGGGATTTGTGAACGAAGCAGATCCAATGTGTGTGTGTGTGGGCTTGCTCGCGAAGGCGTCAGCCCAGACGCTACCTGCCTCCCCGATTCACAGGCAAAAAAAACCCCGATCAAGCCGTGACAGGATCGAGGCAGAGGTGGGTACTGTTGAGGAGCCGTTGCGCGAGGGTGACCAAACCTTCGTGAAGCCAGCTGAGCCCAGTGTGCCCTCTGCGCTCTTTGGAAAGTTAGCCGAAAACGACATGTTCATAGCCAATGCGGTCATTGCGACAAATTGCCCTTGCCGCCACCTCGAGCCCCAACCAGAATCGAGCCAAGACCACGTTCCCTGAAGAAGGATTTGCGTCATGATGCACGCTGATTTGATTGACCAGGAAGACCTGTTGGGCCAACTAAAGTCGTTGGGTTTTCAAGTACCGAGCGGCTCCACCGCCGAGCAGGCTTGCGAGTGTGCGGTGCGAGGCTTGAACGATGAGCGGGCGATAGTGCTGCGGACCATGGTCAAGCAGATGTACACCAGCAGCGCGACCATCCTGCCGGCCGTGCGTCAGGCTATCGACAAGCAATTGCTGCCGGCATTGGCGGCGTATCAACAGAGCCGTAGCGCCTGACAGAACGCCTTCGCAAGCAAGCCCGCTCCCACATTGACCGAGTTCTCTTAGGGGAATGCGGTCAACTGTGGGAGCGGGCTTGCTCGCGAATGCAGGCGCCTCGGTTTAGAGCCTTACGCTGGCGAAAGTCGACTCGTTACGCGCCTGACTCAACGCCGACAGCGGCCCGGACAACGGCGACAGCACCAGTGCCTGCGGCAGCGGCATCATCGCCACTTGCTGCGTGGTGTTGGAACCGACGCGTTCGTCACGCGGCGGAATACCGAAGTATTCGCGATAGCACTTGGAGAAGTGCGGCGTAGACACAAAGCCGCACACCGACGCCACTTCGATGATCGACATCGGCGTTTGCTTGAGCAACTGCCGAGCGCGGATCAGGCGCAGTTTCAGGTAGTAACGCGACGGCGAGCAGTGCAGATACTTCTGGAACAGCCGCTCCAGCTGACGACGCGACACGGCGACATACACCGCCAGTTCATCGAGGTCGATCGGCTCCTCCAGGTTGGCCTCCATCAGCGCGACGATTTCCTGCAGCTTCGGCTGGTTGGTGCCGAGCATGTGCTTGAGCGGCACACGCTGATGATCCTGCTCGTTGCGGATGCGCTCGTAGACAAACATTTCCGAGATCGCGGCCGACAGTTCACGCCCGTGATCGCGGCTGATCAGGTGCAGCATCATGTCCAGCGGTGCGGTGCCGCCGGAACTGGTGAAACGGTTACGGTCGAGGGTGAACAGACGAGTACTCATGGCCACACGCGGGAAGGCTTCCTGCATCGAGGCCAGGCATTCCCAGTGCACGCTGCAGTCGAAGCCGTCCAGCAGACCGGCGCACGCCAGAGCCCAGCTGCCGGTGCACACCGCGCCGAGACGGCGCGACTGACGCGCCTGGCTTTGCAGCCACGACACGTGTTCGCGGGTAACAGTGCGTTGAATGCCGATGCCGCCGCAGACAATGATGGTGTCCAGGGCGGGCGCTTTGTGCATGGAGCAATCGGGGGTGATCTGCAGACCATCACTGGCCCAGACCTGACCGCCGTCGACGGTGATCGTGGTCCAGCGATACAGCTCGCGACCGGACAATTGGTTGGCCATGCGCAGCGGTTCCACTGCGGAGGCCAGAGAAATAAGCGTGAAATTGTCCAGCAGCAGAAAGCCGATGGATTGAGGCGCACGGTTCTGGGGTTGAGCCCCGGAGTTGAACGTCGTCATCGCAGAATCTCCTCACACAAAGCGGGTGATGGCCTCAGGCGGAGGCTCTTGTTATTGCCATCGTTCTCGCGTGGGAGACGGGCTTTGTAATGACAGAGCAATTGCCATGCCTAAAATTGAATGCGCGTTCAATAACTCCTGAAAACGACGTCGCGATGTGTCTGTATAAGCCGCGCTGCGAGTAGGGGCTATAAGTGCCATTATTGGCGGCAGGCGCTCTGCCCCGTCAGGCGTGAGCAAATCGGTAGCACTTGTGGGAACAGGGCTACAGCGACTTGATGAAGAGTGTCACCACAAGCACAGGTGACAGGCGGTAATGGCCAACCTGGATCCGTGATCCAGCTGAAGGCGCTTATCTGTAAGCGACGCGCCAAAACGTGGCGCGTTTTCATTTCGGTGTTCACTTTGCGCGCAGTTTTGACTGGTCCGACGCTATCTGTAGGAGCCGGCTTGCTGGCGAACCGGGCGGCGCGGTGTATCAGATACACCGCCTTCACCTGTAGGAGCTGGCTTGCCAGCTCCTACAGGGGGTCGCGGCGTGTCAGCACTCGACGGCGCTAACCGCCAACCCACCCCGCGATGTCTCTTTATATTTGTCATGCATATCAGCCCCGGTATCCCGCATGGTACGGATCACCCGGTCCAGCGAGATAAAGTGCTGACCGTCGCCCCGCAGCGCCATCTGCGCCGCGTTGATCGCCTTCACCGCCGCAATCGCATTGCGCTCGATGCACGGCACCTGCACCAGCCCGCCCACCGGGTCGCAAGTCAGCCCGAGGTTGTGCTCCAGGCCGATTTCCGCCGCGTTGCACAGTTGCTCCGGGGTGGCACCGAGGATCTCGGCCAGTCCAGCCGCCGCCATGGCGCAAGCCGATCCGACCTCGCCCTGGCAGCCGACTTCCGCACCGGAAATCGAAGCGTTCTTTTTGCACAGAATCCCCACCGCCGCCGCACTGAGGAAATAGTCGACCACGTTGGCGTCAGTCACCGCTTCGCTGAACTTCATAAAGTAATGCAGGACCGCCGGAATGATCCCCGCCGCGCCATTGGTCGGTGCCGTGACCATGCGCCCGCCCGCGGCGTTTTCTTCATTGACCGCCAGGGCGAACAGGTTGACCCATTCCATGGCGCTCAGCGTCGAGCCAATCACGTTCGGCTTGTTCAACTCCTGCAGGCTACGGTGCAGCCTGGCGGCGCGTCGACGTACATTCAGGCCGCCGGGCAGGATGCCTTCGTGCTTGAGGCCCTGTTCGACACAATCTTGCATCGCGCGCCAGAGCGTCATCAGGCCGGCGCGGATTTCTTCTTCGCTGCGCCAGACCTTCTCGTTGGCCATCATCAATTCGGCCACACGCAGGTTGTGTTGTTTGCAGAGACTGAGCAGCTCGACGGCGCTGGAGAAATCGTACGGCAACACCGTGCGATCCAGGTCCACCACACCGCTGCTGGCTTGTGCCTCATCGACGACAAAGCCGCCACCGATGGAGTAGTAGGTGTCGCGATGCAGCTCACCGTCATCGCCCTCGGCAACCAGGGTCATGGCGTTGGGGTGGAATGGCAGGTTTTCGTCGATCAGGCGCATGTCCCGGGCCCAGATGAACGACACCGGCAAACGCCCATCAAGCAACAGCGTGTCGGTTTCGCGCAGGGTGGCGATGCGCAGGCCGATCTGCGACGGATCGATCGCGTCCGGCCACTCGCCCATCAGCCCCATGATCACCGCGTTATCGCTGCCGTGACCGATGCCGGTGGCCGACAGCGACCCATACAGCTGAACCTCGACGCGCCGCACTTGCTCCACAAGCCCCTGCTCACGCAAACCTTGCACGAACAACGCAGCGGCACGCATGGGCCCCACGGTGTGCGAACTGGAAGGGCCAATACCGATTTTGAACAGGTCGAAAACGCTGATAGCCATTACTGCCGAACTCCTGGATGTGCCAACTCCAGACGCAAAAGCGCCTGGTGACGGAGCTGCTACGCTCAAGCTGCAATCCGCCGGTATGGCTGCATCATCAGGCTTTTGCCGGGTCATTCGACGTCTGACACCGACGTACTCTTGTCCACAAACGCCGCGTGCGTTTTACGCTGTGTTTTCGCCGTTTTTTTGCAGTTCAGAACAGCAAACAGGGCTGAAAAAAGCTGTAAGCGACGTCACCGACACTGGATGCGACCCTCCCTGTACTGGTTACGACGCACCCTGTAGGCGTCAGATTTTCACTGGTACATGATCGTATCGACTCGATTGCAAGGCGCCGTGGTAGAGATGTCTCCAAAACGCCATCCAACCGCAACCTATAAGTGCGGTGGTCCAGTCGGAACACTGCCAAAAAAAACACCAAGGAGTCCATTCATGAAAGGTTCCCCGCCGTTGTTGTTGGCCGCCATGCTGAGTCTGCCGATTCTGGCGCAAGCCGCCGAACCGGCTCAGTGCAAAACCGTAAACTTCTCCGATGTCGGCTGGACCGACATTACCGTGACTACCGCCACCACCAGCGTCGTGCTCGATGCCCTGGGCTACAAGACCAAGACCACGATGATTTCCGTGCCGGTGACCTACAAATCCCTGGCCGATGGCAAGAACATGGACGTCTTCCTGGGTAACTGGATGCCGACCATGGAAAACGACATCAAGGCTTACCGCGATGCCGGCACTGTGGACACCCTGCGCGCCAACCTCGAAAACGCAAAATACACACTCGCCGTCCCCGAAGAGTTGTATAACAAGGGTCTGAAAGATTTCGCCGACATCGCCAAGTTCAAGAAAGAACTCGACGGCAAGATCTACGGCATCGAACCGGGCAACGACGGCAACCGCCTGATTCAGAGCATGATCGACAAGAACGCCTTCGGCTTGAAAGACGCCGGCTTCAAGGTGGTCGAATCCAGCGAGGCAGGCATGCTCTCGCAAGTCGATCGCGCCCAGCGCCGCAACACCGCCGTGGTGTTCCTGGGCTGGGAACCGCACCCGATGAACACGCGTTTCAAGATGAAGTACCTGACCGGCGGCGACGACTTTTTCGGCCCGAACTTCGGTCAGGCGACCATCTTCACCAACACCCGCAAGGGTTACGCCCAGGAATGCAGCAACGTGGGTCAGTTGCTGAAAAACCTGGTGTTCACCCTCGACATGGAAAGCACGCTGATGGGCAACGTCCTGGACGACAAAATGAAGCCTGACGCGGCCGCCAAGGCCTGGCTGAAAAAGAATCCACAGGTGCTCGATACCTGGCTCGCTGGCGTGACCACCATTGACGGTAAACCAGGCCTGGAGGCCGTGAAAACCAAGCTCGCGCAGCCTTGAATCAGGAAGCATCGCTTACGCCGGGCGAGCCAGCTCGCCCGGGCTGTTTATTCCTTGCATGCGGACGTTCACTACCATGCTGATTGATCAGAAAATACCTTTAGGCCAGTACATCGCAGGCTTCGTTGAATGGTTGACGCAACACGGCGCCAACACCTTCGACGCAATCGCCGTGTCACTGGAAACGATGATCCACGGTGTGACTTTTGCGCTGACCTGGTTCAACCCGCTGGCATTGATCGGCCTCATCGCGCTACTGGCACACTTCATTCAACGCAAGTGGGGCCTGACCGTTTTTGTCATCGCCTCCTTCCTGCTGATCCTCAACCTGGGGTACTGGCAGGAAACCATGGAAACCCTTGCCCAGGTGCTCTTCGCGACCCTGGTCTGCGTGGTGATCGGCGTGCCGCTGGGCATCGTCGCCGCGCACAAACCGATGTTCTATACACTGATGCGGCCGGTACTCGATCTGATGCAGACCGTGCCGACCTTCGTCTACCTCATTCCTACCCTGACACTCTTCGGTCTGGGTGTGGTCCCGGGCCTGATCTCTACGGTGGTGTTCGCGATTGCCGCACCTATCCGCCTGACTTACCTGGGTATTCGCGATGTCCCGGAAGAATTGATGGACGCTGGCAAGGCCTTTGGCTGCTCGCGACGTCAGCTGCTCTCGCGAATCGAACTGCCCCACGCCATGCCAAGCATCGCGGCCGGTATCACCCAGTGCATCATGCTGTCGTTGTCGATGGTGGTGATCGCGGCACTGGTGGGCGCCGATGGCCTGGGCAAACCCGTGGTCAACGCACTGAACACTGCTGATATCGCCCTGGGCTTCGAAGCCGGCCTGGCGATCGTACTGCTGGCGATCATGCTCGACCGTATCTGCAAACAACCCGAAGCCAAAGTAGGGGGTGACGCATGAGCATTATTCGCTTCGAAGACGTCGACGTAATCTTCACCAAGGATCCACGCGAGGCACTCAAGCTGCTGGATCAAGGCATGACCCGTAACGAGATCCTGAAAAAGACCGGGCAGATTGTTGGCGTCGAAAAGGCCAGCCTGGATGTCGAAAAAGGTGAAATCTGCGTACTGATGGGCCTGTCCGGCTCCGGCAAGTCCAGCTTGCTGCGTTGCATCAACGGCCTCAACACCGTCAGCCGCGGCAAGTTGTTCGTCGAGCACGAAGGCAAGCAGATCGACATCGCTTCCTGCACCCCGGCGGAACTGAAAATGATGCGCACCAAGCGCATTGCGATGGTGTTCCAGAAGTTCGCCCTGATGCCTTGGCTGACCGTTCGCGAGAACATCAGCTTCGGTCTGGAAATGCAGGGTCGTCCGGAGAAAGAGCGGAAAAAACTGGTCGATGAAAAACTTGAGCTGGTGGGCCTGACCCAATGGCGCAACAAGAAACCCAACGAGCTGTCCGGCGGTATGCAACAACGCGTGGGCCTGGCCCGTGCGCTGGCGATGGACGCCGACATTCTGCTGATGGACGAACCGTTTTCGGCCCTCGACCCGCTGATCCGCCAAGGCCTGCAAGACGAACTGCTGGAGCTGCAAAGCAAGCTGAACAAAACCATCGTATTCGTGAGTCACGACCTCGATGAAGCCCTGAAGCTCGGTAGCCGTATCGCAATCATGAAAGACGGCCGGATCGTCCAGTACAGCAAGCCGGAAGAGATCGTGTTGAACCCGGCGGACGACTACGTCCGGACCTTCGTCGCCCACACCAACCCGCTGAACGTGCTGTGCGGGCGCAGCCTGATGCGCACCCTGGACAACTGCAAACGCATCAACGGTTCGGTGTGCCTCGATCCGGGCGGCGATTCGTGGCTGGACCTGGCCGAAGGCAACACCATTAAAGGCGCACGCCAGAACGGTGCCAGCCTGGACCTGCAGAACTGGATTCCAGGGCAAGCGGTTGAAGGGTTGGGGCGTCGGCCGACATTGGTGGACTCCAACATCGGCATGCGCGATGCGCTGCAGATTCGTTACCAGACCGGCAACAAGCTGGTGCTGCACGATAACAACAAGGTGGTGGGGATCCTGGGCGACAGCGAGCTGTACCACGCACTGCTCGGCAAGAACCTGGGGTAAGGGCCACACACCCAAAAACGCCGCGAAAGGATCGCGGCGTTTTTGTTTTAGCGCCATCTTGAAAGCGACGACTTGTCGTCGGACTTATTTTTTGTTGATTGAACGTTCAATCAAAACAAAATAGACTGGTCGTCAATTCGAGACCTTTTATGTCCGCCGGTAACGCCTAAGGAGTTGTGCAAGATGCCCAAGGTCGGTATGCAACCCATCCGCCGTCAGCAGTTGATCGAAGCCACGCTGCAGGCGGTGGACCAGGTCGGAATGGGGGACGCCAGCATTGCGCTGATCGCCCGTTTGGCCGGTGTCTCGAATGGCATCATCAGTCACTACTTTAAGGACAAGAACGGCCTGATCGCCGCCACGGCGCAGTACCTGATGAGTGTCCTCAGCGTGAACGTCACCGCGCGCCGTCAGGCGCTGGAGGACAGCAGCCCGCGGGCCCACCTCCAGGTAATTATCGAAGGCAACTTCGACGCCAGCCAGGTCAATGGCCCGGCAATGAAAACCTGGCTGGCCTTCTGGGCCACCAGCATGCACCACCCGTCACTGCACAGGTTGCAGCGGATCAACGATCACCGCCTGTATTCCAACCTGTGCTGCCAGTTCCGCCGTGTATTGCCGCTCGATGATGCGCGCAGTGCAGCTCGAGGCCTGGCAGCCCTCATTGACGGTTTGTGGTTGCGCGGCGCCCTGTCGGGAGATGCATTCGACACCGAGCAGGCGCACCGCATCGCTTACGAATACATGGATTTCCAATTGGCCAAGCAGGTGAGCTAGCGCACACATAACCGCTCAGCCCCTGAACCGCCACTGACCAGCGCCGCCAACGTCATACGGCACGCCCCAGTGGTTAACGCCAACCAAACTTATGCACTTGCGAGGACTATATGGCCCGTTTCGAACTGCAAAAACTCTATATCGATGGCGGCTACAGTGACGCCAGCAGCGACGCCACCTTCGAAGCCATCAACCCGGCTAACGGTGAAGTCCTCGCAACCGTACAACGTGCGACCAAGGACGACGTCGAGCGCGCGGTGGTCAGCGCCGAAAAGGGCCAGAAAATCTGGGCCGCGATGACCGCCATGGAGCGTTCGCGCATCCTGCGTCGCGCCGTGGACATCCTGCGCGAGCGCAACGATGAACTGGCTGCCCTGGAAACCCTGGACACCGGCAAGTCGTTCTCCGAAACCAAGTACGTCGACATCGTCACCGGCGCCGACGTGCTGGAGTACTACGCAGGCCTGGTGCCGGCCATCGAAGGCGAGCAGATCCCGCTGCGCACCACGTCTTTCGTCTACACCCGTCGCGAGCCGCTGGGCGTCGTGGCCGGTATCGGCGCATGGAACTACCCGATCCAGATCGCCCTGTGGAAGTCCGCGCCAGCCCTGGCGGCCGGTAACGCGATGATCTTCAAGCCAAGCGAAGTCACGTCCCTGACCACGCTGAAACTGGCGGAAATCTACACCGAAGCTGGCGTTCCGGCGGGCGTGTTCAACGTCCTGACCGGCAGCGGCCGTGAAGTCGGCACCTGGCTGACCGAGCATCCGCGCATCGAAAAAATCTCCTTCACCGGCGGCACCGACACCGGCAAGAAGGTCATGGCCAGCGCTTCCGGCTCGTCCTTGAAAGACGTGACCATGGAACTGGGCGGCAAATCCCCGCTGATCATCTTCGACGACGCCGACCTCGATCGCGCCGCCGACACCGCGATGATGGCCAACTTCTACAGCTCCGGCCAGGTCTGCACCAACGGCACTCGCGTGTTCGTGCCAAGCCACCTGAAAGCCGCGTTCGAAGCCAAGATCGTTGAGCGCGTCGCGCGCATCCGCATCGGCAACCCGGAAGACGAGAACACCAACTTCGGCCCGCTGGTCAGCTTTGCCCATATGGAAAGCGTGTTGGGTTACATCGCCAAGGGCAAGGAAGAAGGCGCTCGCCTGCTGTGCGGCGGCACTCGCCTGACCGAAGGCGAATTCGCCAAGGGCGCGTTCGTCGCCCCGACCGTGTTCAGCGACTGCACCGACGAGATGACTATCGTGCGCGAAGAAATCTTCGGCCCGGTGATGAGCATCCTGACGTACGAGACCGAAGATGAAGTGATCCGTCGTGCCAACGACACCGACTTCGGCCTGGCGGCTGGCGTCATCACCAAGGACCTGAACCGCGCTCACCGCGTGATTCATCAACTGGAAGCCGGTATCTGCTGGATCAACGCCTGGGGCGAGTCCGACGCGAAGATGCCGGTCGGCGGCTACAAGCAGTCGGGCGTGGGCCGTGAGAACGGCATCAGTTCGCTGAACAACTTCACACGCATCAAATCGGTACAGGTCGAACTGGGCGATTACGCCTCGGTGTTCTAAGGCGATATTTGTTTCGCCTGCGAGGCCGCCTTCGCGGGCAAGCCTCGCTCCTACAGGTTTGGCGTCGTTCGCCAAATCATCGGCTACCCCGATCCTGTAGAAGCCGGCTTGCCGGCGATCGAGTGCGAAGCACTCGCCATGGCCCGACCTGACCAACTTCAAAGAGGGTGCATTCAATGTCCCAAGAATTCGACTACATCATCATCGGTGCCGGCTCGGCTGGTAACACCCTGGCGGCCCGTCTGACGGAAGACGAAGGCGTCACCGTCCTGCTGCTCGAAGCCGGCGGCCCGGACTACCGTCTCGATTTCCGCACGCAAATGCCGGCCGCCCTGGCGTTCCCGCTGCAAGGCCGTCGCTACAACTGGGCCTACGAAACCGACCCGGAACCACACATGGACGGTCGCCGGATGGAATGCGGTCGCGGCAAGGGCCTCGGTGGCTCTTCGCTGATCAACGGCATGTGCTATATCCGCGGCAACGCCATGGACTACGACAACTGGGCCAAGCTTCCAGGTCTTGAAGACTGGGACTACCTCAACTGCCTGCCGTACTTCAGAAAAGCGGAAACCCGCGACATCGGCCCGAACGACTACCACGGTGGCGACGGTCCGGTCAGCGTGACCACGCCCAAAGCCGGCAACAACCCGCTGTTCCATGCGATGGTCGAAGCAGGCGTGCAGGCCGGTTACCCCGCTACCTCCGACCTGAACGGATACCAGCAGGAAGGCTTCGGCCCGATGGACCGTACCGTGACGCCGAACGGCCGTCGCGCCAGCACCGCCCGCGGTTACCTGGACATCGCCAAGAAGCGCTCGACCCTGACCATCGTCACCCACGCCCTGACCGACAAGATCCTGTTCGAAGGCAAGCGTGCGGTCGGCGTGCGTTACTTGATCGGTGCCGCTGAAGAGCGCATTGAAGCCCGTGCCCGCAAGGAAGTGCTGCTGTGCTCCGGCGCCATCGCGTCGCCGCAAATCCTGCAACGTTCCGGCGTTGGCCCCGCCGAGTTGCTGAAAAAACTCGACATCCCGGTGGTCCACGACCTGCCGGGCGTCGGTGAAAACCTGCAGGATCACCTCGAGCTGTACCTGCAATACGCGTGCACCCAACCGGTGTCGCTGTACCCGTCGCTGCTCTGGTACAACCAGCCGGCCATCGGTGCCGAGTGGCTGTTCAACGGCACCGGCATCGGCGCCAGCAACCAGTTCGAAGCCGGCGGTTTCATCCGCTCCCGCCCGGAATTCGATTGGCCGAATATTCAGTACCACTTCCTGCCGGTCGCGATTAACTACAACGGCAGCAACGGAGTGAAAGAGCACGGTTTCCAGGCGCACATGGGTTCCATGCGCTCGCCGAGCCGCGGTCGCATCCAGGCCAAGTCCAAGGATCCGCGCGAGTACCCGAGCATCCTGTTCAATTACATGGCCACCGAGCAGGACTGGCAGGAATTCCGTGACGGCATCCGCCTGACCCGGGAAATCATGCAACAGCCGGCACTGGACGCCTTCCGTGGCCGCGAAATCAGCCCCGGCATCGAGGTGCAAACCGATGAGCAGCTCGACAAGTTCATCCGCGAACACGCCGAAACCGCGTTCCACCCGTCCTGCTCATGCAAGATGGGCACCGACGAGATGGCCGTGGTCGATGGCGAAGGTCGTGTGCATGGCATGCAGGGCCTGCGTGTGGTCGATGCCTCGATCATGCCGATCATCACCACCGGCAACCTGAATGCGCCGACGATCATGATCGCCGAGAAAATCGCCGACAAGATCCGGGGCCGCCAGCCGTTGCCGCGCAGCAAGGCTGATTACTATGTCGCCGGTGATGCACCGGTGCGTGGCAAGCCGTTGCGGGATGTGAGCCTGACTGCTCAGTAAGTCATAACACCGAGGCGCGCCCTTCGCGGGCAAGCCTCGCTCCTACAGGAGAACGCGATTCCTTGTAGGAGCGAGGCTTGCCCGCGAAGACGCCAGACCAAGCACCATACCTCCCGAAGTAATCCTTTCCTACACCGCCCCGCCCTTGATATCGCTCCCCGCCCAGGCCTAATCTAGCCCCACGCAATCGTTTCACCCCCCCTCGCAACACCGATGCTCCATACCAAGGAGGTCCACGAATGTTCGATTTCCACCCCCAGCTCAAGCAGCGCTTTGCTGCCTTGCGCACGGGCGCTGAATTCTTTTCGCTGCGCTATGTGCGCGAGTCCGGCCAGTACCTGTCAGTGCGCAAGAACGTTGCCGAGCCGCCGAGCCTGAGCCGTGACGAAGGCGCGATGCTGACCGTTCGGGTCAACGGTGTGGAGACCTATGCCGCGACCAACGACCTGTCCCAATCCGGTCTGCAAGCCGCGCTGGACAACGCCGAGCAACAAGCTCGCCGACTCAAGCCCCACGCCCTGCTCGACCTGCGCGAGCAAGCCGTTTCCAGTGACCGCGCCGATTACTTCTCGCCGAACCTCGACCAGCCCTTCCCGTCCCTGAGCGATTGCTACCAGCTGCTCGGCGCCGAATCCGCGGCCGTGCCCAAGGACGAGCGACTGGTGAACTGGCAGGTGAGCATCGGCATTACTGACGTCGAGCAGATCTACCTCAACAGCGCCGGCGCCGAACTGCGTCAGGCACAGCGTTTTGTCTATCCGAGCCTGGAAGTCACTGCCTACGACGGCAGCGACAGCCAGACCCGCACCCTCGGCCGCGAGAACTTCGGCCAACAGGGTGGGTTTGATGTGATCAGCCGCTGCGGCCTGGTGGGTGCCGGCCCGAAAATCGCCGACCAGGCGCTGCAATTGTTGCTGGCGCCGAACACGCCACAAGGCCCGCGCGACCTGTTGTTGATGCCGGATCAGATGATGCTGCAGATCCACGAGTCGATCGGTCACCCCCTGGAACTGGACCGCATCCTCGGCGACGAGCGCAATTACGCCGGCACCAGTTTCGTCAAGGCACAAGACTTCGGCAGCCTGCAATATGGCTCCGAACTGCTGAACGTGACCTTCGATCCGGACATCCCTGAACAGCTCGCCAGCTACGGTCATGACGACGACGGTACCGCCGCCAGCAAGCAATTCCTGATTAAAGAAGGTTTGCTGCTACGGCCACTGGGCGGCGCACTGTCGCAATTCCGTGCCGGCATGAACGGCGTCGCCAACAGCCGCGCCTGCGGCTGGAACCGTCCGCCGATCGACCGCATGGCCAACCTGAACATCGAGCCTGGGGATCAACCGCTGGCGCAACTGATCGGCGGGATCGAGAACGGCATCCTGATGAGCACCAACCGTTCCTGGTCCATCGACGATGCGCGCAACAAGTTCCAGTTCGGTTGTGAGTGGGGCCAGTTGATCGAAAACGGCGAACTCAAGGGCGTGGTGAAAAACCCCAACTACCGGGCGATTTCCGCGCAATTCTGGAAAAACCTCAGCGCCGTCGGCGACGCCAGCACCGTCAAGGTCCTCGGCACTCCGAACTGCGGCAAGGGTGAACCGAATCAGGTGATCCGCGTCGGTCATGCGTCGCCGGCCTGCGTGTTCAGCAAAGTTGATGTGTTTGGGGGAGACGCCTGATGAGTACGTCCAACAATCAGGCCGAAGCGTTCAAGGCCTTGGTCCACTGGTTGCGCGATGCGGTGCGCGAACCGGAACAATTCACCCTCAGCTACGCCGCCGAGTCGTCGGCCTTCGTGCGATTCAACCACGCGAAGGTGCGCCAGGCCGGCCAGGTGCAGCAAGCAAGCATCGGCTTCAAGCTGATCGACGATGGGCGCCATGCCGACCTGAACATTACCCTCTCCGGTGATGCGCAGGTCGATGTTCAGCGCCTGGCCGAAGGGTTGCAGCAGCTGCGCGATACCTTACCGCTGCTGCCGCAGGACCCGTACCTGCTGCTCAACTATACCGGCTGGCAGAGCACCAATGTGCAGGAGCATCCGCTGCCGGACACCGCGCAAGTGGTCGCGCAAATCACCCAGGCAGCCGAAGGGTTGGACTTGGTGGGCTTCTACGCCGCCGGCCCGATCAGTCGGGGTTTTGCCAGTTCTTCGGGCGCGTTTGGCTGGCATCAGGCCAACAGCTTCAACTTCGATTTCAGCCTGTTCCATGACAATGGCCAGGCCGTCAAAGCCAGCTACGCCGGGCACGACTGGGACAGCGAAGGGTTCGCCAGACGTTTTGCGCAAGCGCGCGAGCAGCTGGCGTTCCTGGGCAGGCCGCAACGCACCCTGGCGCCGGGTCAGTACCGCGCCTACCTGGCGCCGGCAGCCATGGGTGAAATCATGGATATGCTGGGTTGGGGCGGTTTCTCGGCGCAGTCGATTGCCAGCAAGAACAGTCCGCTGCAAAAGCTTTACGCGGGGGACAGTTCGTTCAGTGCGCTGGTGTCGCTCGAGGAAAAGGTCAGCGGTTCGTTGAGCCCGGCGTTCTCCGGCGAAGGCTATCCGCGCAGCGATCTTGAGTTGATCGTCAAGGGCAAGGCCGGCGCGCAGATGGTCAGCTCCCGCAGCGCTGCCGAATATGGCCTGACGGCCAATGGCGCCAGCGGCGGTGAAATGCCGAACGCGTTGAACATGGCGGCCGGAGAGTTGCCTGATGCAGAGATTCTCAAGCAGCTGGGCACCGGGTTGTACATCAGCAACCTCTGGTACCTGAACTACTCGGACCAGCCGGCGGCACGCCTGACCGGCATGACGCGGTTTGCGACCTTCTGGGTCGAGAACGGCGAGATCCAGGCGCCGGTGAGCACCATGCGCTTTGATGACAGTGCTTACAGTTTGCTCGGTTCGCAGCTAGAAGCGTTGACCGAAGAGCGCGAGTTGCTGCTGTCGGCCAGTACCTACAGTCAGCGGGCCACGGCCTCGGCGTTGTTGCCGGGGGCGCTGGTCAGCCGCCTGACGCTAACCCTGTAACCCCGCAAAACCCTTGTAGGAGCTGGCTTGCCAGCGAAGGGGCCGGCACATTCAACATCATTGTTGCCTGACAGCCCGCCTTCGCTGGCAAGCCAGCTCCTACAGGGAGTCGGTGTAACGCAGACACTCCCTGACAAGAGGCCCCATGCCCAACCGCCAACCTCTCGATGCTGTCACTGCCCGCTGGCTGCCCTGGGTGGTTGCCATCGCCTTCTTCATGCAGTCCCTCGACGGGACCATCCTCAATACCGCCCTGCCCGCCATGGCCCGAGATCTGGCCGAAGATCCGCTGCGCATGCAAGGCGTAATCATCGCCTACATGCTCACCGTTGCCTTGTTGATCCCGGCCTCGGGCTGGATCGCCGACCGCTTCGGTACCAAGAAAATCTTCTTTGGCGCGATCCTGCTGTTCAGCTTCGGCTCCTTGCTCTGCGCCCTGTCGAACACCTTGAGCATGCTGATCGGCGCCCGGGTGATTCAGGGCCTGGGCGGTGCGCTGATGCTGCCGGTCGGACGCCTGGTGGTGCTGCGCGCGTACCCGCGCTCGGAGCTGGTGCGGATCATGGGCTTTATCACCATTCCCGGTCTGCTCGGCCCCTTGCTCGGCCCGACCATGGGCGGCTGGATGGTGGAATACCTGACCTGGCACTGGATCTTCCTGATCAACCTACCGGTGGGCGCCATCGGTTGCTACGCCGTGTGGAAGTTCATCCCTGATCTGCGCGGCACCGAGCGCACCCGTTTCGACAGCCTGGGCTTTTTGCTGTTTGGCGCGGCGATGGTGCTGATCACCATTGCCATGGAAGGACTCGGCGAACTGCACCTGCCGCACCTGCGTGTGATGTTGCTGCTGTTCGGCGGCATGGCGTGCCTGGCTGCGTACTGGCTGCGGGCCGGACACATCGAGAATCCGCTGTTCGCGCCCTCGCTGTTCAAGACCCGGACGTTTGCCGTGGGCATTCTCGGCAACCTGTTCGCCCGCCTGGGCAGCGGCGCGCTGCCATTCCTCGTGCCGTTGCTGCTGCAAGTGGCGCTGGGTTATTCGCCCTCCCAGGCCGGGATGAGCATGTTGCCGCTGGCGGCCGCGGCGATGGTCGCCAAGTCGGTGGCGCGGCCACTGATCGAGCGCCTGGGTTATCGCATCGTGCTGACCGGCAACACCCTGGCCCTGGGCATGATGCTGGCGAGCATGGGCCTGGTCAGCGAGCAGACACCCTATTGGCTGTTGCTGGGGATGCTGGCGATTCTCGGGGCCATCAACTCGCTGCAGTTCACCGCGATGAACACCGTGACCCTGATCGACCTCGACGACGCCAGCGCCAGCAGCGGTAACAGCTTGCTGTCGGTGGTCGCGCAATTGTCCCTGAGCCTGGGTGTTGCCTGCGCCGGTGCCTTGCTCGGCGGGTTCACTGCGGAGGCCGGAAACGACGGCGTAGACACGGTGCTCGGGGCGTTCCAGCTGACCTTCGTGACGGTAGGAATCATGGCGATGCTGGCCGCGACTATCTTCTCCCAGCTTTCAAAGGAAGACGGACGGCGCGTCAAGCGTCCGGAAGAACACATCGAGCCTTAGGGTGAACGGCCCCGGGACTGATACACTGCGCGACATTTTGTTTTGCAGGCCAGTCCCGTGACCACCATCGCCACCGCTTTTAATACTTTGCCGCTGTCCGCCGCCATGCTGGCTAACCTCGACTCCCTCGGTTATGCCCAGATGACGCCGATCCAGGCGCAAAGCTTGCCGGTGATCCTCAAGGGGATGGACCTGATCGCGCAAGCCAAGACCGGCAGCGGCAAGACCGCCGCCTTCGGCATCGGCCTGCTGAACCCGATCAATCCGCGCTTCTTCGGTTGCCAGGCACTGGTGATCTGTCCGACCCGTGAGCTGGCCGACCAGGTCGCCAAGGAAATCCGTCGCCTGGCCCGCGCTGAAGACAACATCAAGGTCCTGACCCTGTGCGGCGGCGTGTCGTTCGGTCCGCAGATCGGCTCCCTGGAGCACGGCGCGCACATCATCGTCGGTACCCCGGGCCGTCTGCAGCAGCATTTGCGTAAAGGTTCGCTGGTGCTGCATGGCCTGAACACCCTGATCCTCGACGAAGCCGACCGCATGCTCGACATGGGTTTCTACGATTCCATCGAAGAAATCATCGCCCAGACCCCGGAACGCCGCCAGACACTGCTGTTCTCCGCCACGTACCCGACGGGTATCAAGCAGTTGGCGGCGAAATTCATGCGCACTCCTCAGATAGTGAAGGCCGAGGCGTTCCACGACGATACCCAGATCGAGCAGCGCTTCTACGAGATTTCCCCGGAAGAGCGCATGAGCGCCGTGACCAAAGTCCTCGGCCACTTCCGCCCGGCATCTACCGTGGCCTTTTGCTTCACCAAGCAGCAGGTGCAGGAAACCGTTGATCACCTGACCTCCAAAGGCATCTCTGCCGTCGGCCTGCACGGCGATCTGGAACAGCGCGATCGTGACCAGGTGCTGGCCATGTTCGCCAACCGCAGTACCTCGGTACTGGTCGCCACCGACGTCGCTGCACGCGGCCTGGACATCGATGCGCTGGACATGGTGATCAACGTCGAACTGGCCCGTGACTCGGAAATCCACATCCACCGTGTTGGCCGTACCGGCCGCGCCGGTGAGAAAGGCATCGCGATCAGCCTGGTCGCGCCGTCCGAAGCGCACCGCGCCCAGGCCATCGAGCAACTGCAGAAGTCACCGTTGAGCTGGGATCAGCTGGACAACCTCACCTCCCAGGGCGGCGCACCGCTGCTGCCGGTGATGAGCACGCTGTGCATCGGCGCGGGCCGTAAAGACAAGGTGCGTCCGGGTGACATTCTGGGTGCGCTGACGGGCGATGCCGGGATCCCGGGTGCCCAGGTGGGCAAGATTGCGATCTTCGATTTCCAGGCATTTGTAGCCGTGGAGCGCGGGATCGCCAAGCAGGCCCTGCAGCGCCTGAACGACGGTAAAATCAAAGGCCGTTCGCTGCGCGTGCGTATCCTGTAAGAACACCGCCACCCACTTGTAGGAGCGAGCTTGCTCGCGAAAAACCCGAGCTCATCGCGTTCAGCCAGGCTGCCAGCGTTATCGTTGACGTCCTTCGCGAGCAAGCTCGCTCCTACAAGGTCCGGGTTAGCCCTGAGATTTGTAAGAGGACACCGTTTTGCGCTCTACCGAAGTCGTGATCATTGGCGCTGGCGCCGCAGGATTGATGTGTGCGCTGACCGCCGCCGGGCGTGGGCGCAAGGTGATGTTGCTCGATCATGCGAACAAGGCCGGCAAGAAAATCCTGATGTCGGGCGGTGGCCGTTGCAATTTCACCAACATGTACAGCGAACCGGGCAATTTTCTCTCGCAAAACGAGCACTTCTGCAAATCCGCCCTGGCACGTTACACCCAGTGGGATTTCATCGGAATGGTCGCCAAACACGGCGTGCCGTACCACGAGAAAAAACTCGGCCAGCTGTTCTGCGATAACAAATCCAGTGACATCCTCGAGATGCTGCTCAACGAGTGCGAGCAGGTCGGCGTGAGCCTGCACCTGGACACTTCGATCCAGACCATCGAGAAACTCGAACGGGGTTACCTGCTGGACACCACCCTCGGCCAAATCACCTGCGAATCGCTGGTGATCGCCACCGGCGGCTTGTCGATCCCGACCCTGGGCGCCACCGGTTTCGGTTATCAAGTGGCCAAGCAGTTCGGCCACGACTTGTTACCCACCCGCGCCGGCCTGGTGCCGTTCACCATCACCGACCAGCTCAAAGAACTGTGCACCGAGCTGTCCGGCACATCGGTGGATTGCCTGGTGAGCTGCAACGACCAGAGCTTTCGCGAGAACATCCTGTTCACCCACCGCGGCCTCAGCGGCCCGGCGATTTTGCAGATCTCCTCGTTCTGGGAGTCCGGCGACACGGTGCAGATCAACCTGCTGCCGGATCACGACGTGCCAAGCTGGTTGCAACAGCAACAAGCCGAACGCCCGAACAGCGAACTGAAAACCCTGCTCGGTGAACTCTTCACCAAGAAGATGGCCAACCTGCTGGCGGACAACTGGTTCGTCTCCAAGCCGATGAAACAGTACACCCACGCGGAAATTGCCGACATCGCAGAAAAACTGGCGAACTGGGAAGTCGTGCCGGCCGGCACCGAAGGGTATCGCACGGCGGAAGTGACCCTGGGCGGCGTCGACACCCGTGAGGTTTCGTCCAAGACCATGGAATCGCTGAAAAACCCTGGCCTGTACTTCATCGGCGAAGTGCTCGACGTGACCGGGCATCTGGGCGGTTTCAACTTCCAGTGGGCGTGGGCCTCCGGGTACGCGGCCGCGCAATTCGTCTAACCACATCGCCCCCTGTAGGAGCTGGCTTGCCAGCGAAGGGGCCGGCAAATTCACATCGTTGTTGCCTGACAGTCCGCCTTCGCTGGCAAGCCAGCTCCTACAGGGGATCGCATTTCAAATGAGGGGATGGTTCGCACGGAGAAGGAACAGATTTTGCTGTCAGATGTGATCGGCGCCATTGCGTCGACGTCATTACTGGCTCAATTTAGCGTCATTGCCTCGGAAGGCCTTCGCACTTCATGTCATCGACCCCGTTCAGTCAGTCACTGCGGCGCCTCTGGGCGCTGGATAAATTCAGCTACAGCGTGCGGGTGTTCATCGCCCTGACCGGCAGCATGGCGCTGTGTTGGTATCAGGATGAAATGGCGCTGCTGATCCCGTTGTTCCTGGGCATCATCGCCAGCGCCCTGGCCGAGACCGACGACAGTTGGCAAGGCCGTCTCAACGCCCTGGCCGTGACGCTGGTGTGTTTCAGCGTCGCCGCCCTATCCGTCGAACTGCTCTTCCCCTACCCCATCGTCTTTGTCATTGCCCTCGCGTTGGCCAGTTTCGGCTTGACCATGCTGGGCGCCTTGGGCGAACGCTATGGTGCGATTGCGTCGGCAACGCTGATCCTGTCGGTCTACACCATGATCGGTGTCGACCAGCGCGGCGGAGCGGTGACCGACTTCTGGCACGAACCGTTGCTGCTGGTGGCCGGTGCGGCCTGGTACGGCTTGCTCTCGGTGCTGTGGCAGGCGATGTTTTCCAACCAGCCGGTGCAGCAGAGCCTGGCGCGATTGTTCCGTGAATTGGGTTATTACCTGAAGCTGAAATCGTCGCTGTTCGAGCCGATCCGGCAGATGGACGTCGAAGCACAGCGCCTGGAACTGGCCCAGCAGAACGGCCGAGTGGTGGCCGCATTGAACGCCGCCAAGGAAATCATCCTGCACCGGGTCGGCAATGGTCGACCAGGGTCGAAAGTCAGCCGTTACCTGAAATTGTACTTCCTCGCCCAGGACATCCACGAGCGCGCCAGTTCCTCGCACTACCCTTACAACGCCCTGGCCGATGCCTTCTTCCACAGCGACGTGCTGTTCCGCTGCCAGCGCCTGCTGCGCCAGCAAGGCAAAGCCTGCCGCGCGCTGGCCGAGTCGATCCAGATGCGCCAGCCATTCATTTATGACGCCAGTTTTGCCCAGGCCCTGAGCGACCTGCACGCCTCCCTCGAACACCTGCGCAACCAGAGCAACCCGGCCTGGCGCGGCCTGTTGCGGTCATTGCGCGCACTGGCGGCCAACCTCGGCACCCTGGACCGCTTGCTCAGCGATGCCAGCAACCCCGACGCGCTGGCCGATGCCACCGACAGCAGCCTGCTCGACCGTTCGCCACACAGCCTCAAGGATGTGTGGATACGCTTGCGCACCCAACTGACACCGACCTCGCTGCTGTTCCGCCACGCCCTGCGATTGCCCCTGGCCTTGAGCATCGGTTACGGCATGGTGCATTTGATCCACCCGTCCCAGGGGTACTGGATCATCCTCACCACGCTCTTTGTCTGTCAGCCAAACTACGGCGCCACAAGACTCAAGCTGGGTCAGCGGATCATCGGCACCGGCATCGGCCTGACTGTGGCCTGGGCGTTATTCGATCTGTTCCCCAACCCCTTGATCCAGTCGTGCTTCGCGATCGCGGCCGGGGTGGTGTTCTTTATCAGCCGCACCACCCGCTACACCCTGGCGACGGCTGCGATCACCCTGCTGGTGTTGTTCTGCTTCAATCAGGTCGGGGACGGCTACGGGCTGTTCCTGCCGCGACTGTTCGATACCTTGCTCGGCAGCCTGATCGCCGGGCTGGCGGTGTTCCTGTTCCTGCCGGACTGGCAGGGTCGACGCCTGAACAAAGTGCTGGCCAACACACTGACCTGCAACAGCGTTTATCTGCGCCAGATCATGCAGCAATACGCCGTCGGCAAAAGCGACGACCTGGCGTATCGCCTGGCCCGACGCAACGCCCACAACGCCGACGCCGCGCTGTCGACCACCTTGGCGAACATGCTGATGGAGCCGGGGCATTTCCGTAAGGAGGCGGATGTCGGGTTTCGGTTTCTGGTGCTGTCGCACACCTTGCTCAGCTATTTGTCAGGTCTGGGCGCGCATCGCGAAACCCGGCTACCGCCGGAGGTGCGCGAGCATTTGATCGAGGGTGCAGGGGTGAGACTGGCGGCCAGTATCGATGAGATCGCCCAAGGGCTGGCGAGCAAACTGCCGATTGCGATTCAGAGCGATGAGGAAGAGGCGCTGGCCAATGAGCTGGAACACATGCCGGATGAGATCGATGAAGGGCAGCGGCTGGTGCAGACACAGCTGGGCTTGATCTGCCGGCAACTGGGACCGTTACGCACGTTGGCGGCGCATTTGATCAAGGATACGAACGAGGCGTGAGAGGTACGAAATGCCCAGTGACATTTAGCCCCTTTGTCACTGATTTGTTCGCCATAAAGACATCTTTGGCCTGGGCGCTTAGTATCGGAGCGAGTTGATCAAGGAATGTGAAGATGACAATCGATTGGGTCTGCAAACACCACAGTGACTTGGGCAAAGAGCAGCTGTACGCCATTCTGCAGTTGCGTGCGCAGGTGTTCGTTGTCGAGCAGAAATGCGTCTACCAGGACGTGGACGGCCAGGATCTGGAAGGCGACACCTGCCATTTGATGGCGTGGGACGGTGATCGGCTGGTGGCGTACCTGCGGTTGCTTGACCCGGAGCTACAGGGTGGCGATGTAGTGATCGGACGGGTGATTACCGCACCAGAGGCACGAGGCCAGGGACTGGGTCACGAGTTGATCAATCAGGCATTGAAGCAAGCTGAAAAGCGCTGGCCTGAAGTACCGATCTATCTGTCGGCCCAGTCGCACTTGCAGGGTTACTACGGGCGGTACGGGTTTGTGGTGGCGGGGGAGGAATTTCTGGAAGATGACATTCCGCATATCGGGATGCGTCGTTCCTGAGGGCCCCTTCGCTGGCAAGCCAGCTCCCACAGGTTCCGGGCGGGATTACAAATTTGTATTCCATCCGCGATCCCTGTAGGAGCTGGATTGCCAGCGAAGGCGACAAATCAAACGCCGCAGAAGCTAGGGGTAATCCAACACCGCCTTGATCTGCCGCAAATGACGCTCGATCCACCCCCGGTCAATCGCCCCCCACTCGCGAATCCGGTAACGCCCGGCATGATTGCGCGCGCCTTCTTCCTGTTCGAACTCGCAAACAATATCCAGATCCGCCAGCGCCGCGATGGTGTCCTGCGCGGTGCGCCGGGGCATTCCGGTCACGTCGGTCAACGCCGGGACGCTGCTCGCCAGGCCACTGTCGATCAGGTACGCCACGTACAACCGGCGGTAGAAGCTGCTTTTAGTCTTGCTGACATCCATCCCTGCGCTCCGCATTACAGAAGATCAAAAGATCGCAGCCCGCAGGAGCTGCCGAAGGCTGCGATCTTTTGATCTTGATCTTTATTGCATATCCCGCCAAGTCAGGTACACCCGCAAGTCAAACTCCACCTGGTGATACCCCGGCAACATGTGTTCGCACAACTGGTAGAACGCCTTGTTGTGATCCGACTCTTTGAAATGCGCCAGCTCATGCACCACGATCATTTTCAAAAACTCCGATGGTGCCTCCTTGAACAACGAGGCCACGCGAATTTCTTTCTTGGCCTTGAGCTTGCCGCCCTGCACCCGGGAGATCGTGGTGTGCAGGCCGAGGGCACGATGGGTCAGATCCAGGCGATTGTCGAACAAGACCTTGTCGATGGCCGGGGCGTTACGCAAGAACGCCTGCTTCAATTCCAGCGCGTACGTATACAGCGCCTTGTCGCTCTGCACGTCGTGCTTCTGCGGGTAACGCTGGCTCAGATAGGCATCCAGACGACCTTCGGCGATCAGCTGGCGCACCTGGTCCTGCAATGCAGCAGGATAGGCCTGGAGGTATTTCAACACGGTCATCGGGACGGACAACATCAGAACGAACAGGCCGCCAGTGTAGCGAATTCAGCGGACCAGCGTGCTCCAGTCGAACGGCTGCACAAAATCGCCGACGTCCTCGGCCATCATCGGCCGAGCGACCAAAAACCCCTGTACGTACTCGCAGCCATTGGCGTGCAGCCACTCATATTGCGCAACGGTTTCTACGCCCTCGGCAACTACCAGCATTCCGTATTGCCTGCACAGGTCGATCACATTGCGCACCAGCGCCGCATCCCGTGAAGACGCCGGCAGCCGAGAGATCAAGTGCCGGTCGAGCTTGAGTGTGTCCAGTTCCAGGTCGCGCAGATGAGACAGCGAACACGGCCCGGTGCCAAAGTCATCCAGGGCCACCCGCACCCCCAGGTTGCGCAGCAAGCGCAGCTGTTTGCGGGTTTCGTCGGGATTGTGCATCAAGGACTCTTCGGTGATCTCGACTTCCAGATGGCGTGCCTGCAAACCGTTGCGCTCCAGCACCTGGCGCAACTCGGCGACCAGATTGGGCATGCCGAACTGCGTGCCGCTCAAACTGACACCCAGCACCAGGTCCTCGGCAAACAAGGTTTCCCAGGCCTTGCGCTGGCCTGCCCCGCGCTGGTAGATCCAGCTGCCCAACCGACTGATCAACCGCGCCTCTTCCAGCAACGGCAAAAACAACCCTGGCGGCACATCGCCGACACTCGGATGGTGCCAGCGCAGCAGCGCTTCAAAGCCACGAATCTGTCCGCTGGCAATGGCCACCTGAGGTTGATACACCAGATTGAAATCACGGTTATCGATGGCCGTGCGCACACTTTCTTCGAGCATCAACCGCGAGCGTGCCCGGCCATTCATTTCGTGATCGTAGAAGCGATACTGCTGGCGGCCGGCACGCTTGGCTTCATACATGGCGATGTCCGACGCTCGCAGCAAGCCGTCGAGATTGGCCCCGCAATCCGGGAAAGTGGCAATACCGATGCTCGCGCCCAAGGCAATATCCAGGCCGTCGATCTGTTGACGGATCGACACACGCTCAATCAGCTTCTCGGCGATCTTTGCCGCCTGCTCGGGGAATTCCAGGTCCAGTAACGCCGTGAACTCGTCGCCGCCCATGCGCGCCAGAATGTCGAAAGATCGCAGGCAGGCTTTCAACTGTTCGGAGACCCAACGCAGTGCCCGGTCACCGGCATCGTGACCGAGGGAGTCATTGACCCGTTTGAAGCCGTCGAGGTCCAGATACAGCAATACCCAGACACTGTCAGTACGTTCGCCCCGCAGCAGAAGGTTTTCCACCGTCTGGTAGAAACCCCGACGATTGAGCAGCCCGGTCAGCGGGTCGGTGACCGCTTGATACTCCAGCTGTTGGTGCAAATGACGCACGACCGACATGTCCAGCACCGTCACCACCATGGCCTGTTGCTCGGCGGGTAAAGGTGCGCAGGACAGCGCGACCGGCACTTGTTGGCCGGGCGCCGTGCGCAGCAATGCATCATGCAGGCGCAGGGTCTCACCGCGCCTGTAACCGCGGAGCAATTCGGAATCGGCCCAGACCGGGATGTGTGGCTTTTGCAGGAAATCCAGGAACTCCTTGCCCTGCAGGTCTTGCACCGTGGCATTGAGCAGCCGCGACATCGCTGGATTGGCAAAGCGGATCAGCCCCTCCTCACCCACCACCAGGATGCCTTCGGCGGCGTTGTCCAAAACCGAGGCATTAAACGCGCGAGCGAGTTCCAGATCATGGCTCAGGCGCTGCAATACGCGGCGATTGCGCTGATGTTCAAGCAGCGCCTGGATTTTCGGCTTGAGGATTTGCGGGTCGAACGGTTTGAACAGGTAATCCACCGCGCCACTGGCATAGCCCTTGATCACGGCGGCCTGCGACTGTTCGTTGGCGGTGAGGAAAATGATCGGCGTGTGGCAGGTACGCTGACTGCCGCGCATCAGTCGCGCGACTTCAAAGCCGTCCATCCCTGGCATCTGCACATCCAGCAGCACCAGGTCGACATCGTATTCGAGCAACAGGTCGAGGGCTTCGAAGCCCGAGGCGGCGGTCAAGATCTGCCAGTCCTGGCGCTGGAGCAACGCGCGCATGCTGATCAGGCTTTCGGGGTAGTCATCGACGATTAAAAGAATTGAGCTGGCTTCGGCTGGCGTCGCTTGCGCGCATTCCATGCTGCTTCTCTTTTTTGGGGCGGCAGGCCGGCTTCTGATGAAAGCCGGACCGGTACTAAGCCTTCACTCTAGACCGGGATCTGTGAAAGCAGAAGGTGTCAGTACGCCATCATTTAACCATTGCGTACATTTGCCGACTAACGGTCGCCCCTACAGGCCCCTGAAACCGGGAAAGATGGCATTTCGACAGGATGTTGACGCCAATCATCTGCCCGACGGGCATTAACAAATCAGCCTGCTGCGATTATAAAGACCGCCCTCCAAGGCGCGTACTAGAGCATCTGGCACGTGCGTGCAGCAAAAAAATCGTGGAAGCTTTTTGACTATGATCGATCTCGCAACCTGGAACCTGAGTGTTCCCGTCGGCAATCCGCCGTACACCGTCGACACTCCAAAACTGGTGAACGGCTTCAAGGATCAATACTTCCACTCCAATACCGGCACCCTTTTTTTCTGGTCGCCGGTGACGGGTACGCGCACTGAAAACGCAAAATATCCTCGCACTGAATTGCGCGAAACCTATAGCAACGGAACCCTGCGCAACTGGCTCTACCCGGACGCCGACAACTCCCTGCGTGCCACGCTGGCCGTCAACCAGGTACCCAGTTCCGGCAAGATCGTCATCGGCCAGATTCACGCTTATAAAAGCCAGAAGCCCATGGTGAAGGTCGAGTACCAGTACAAGACCAGCACGAAGACAGGCAACATTGTCGCCAAAGTGCGCATGCGCCCCGATGACGGCGAGGGTCGGGTGATCACCATTGCCACCGGCGTGAAACTGGATCAGCAATTCTCCTACATGATTCACCTGAGCCCTCGCGGCGCATTGGGCATCAGTGCCGCCGGTTACCAGTGGGACACCGACATCAGCAAGACCTGGAGCGTCAAGCCGCTGTACTTCAAGGCCGGGGTGTATGTGCAGGACCACACCGGGTACACCAGTGAAGGCGGGAAGGTAACGTTCACCAAGCTGGATATTGATCACGATAAGTAACTGGATCGCACAATCCAAAATAATAAAAAACCCGCATTAATGCGGGTTTTTTAATACTGCTAAAACGCTGAGGACTTAGTTGACCTTGGCGTTCAACTCACCCTTCAGGTAACGCTGATACATCCCTTCCAGCGAGATCGGCTTGATCTTCGAAGCATTGCCAGCCGTACCGAAGGCTTCGTAACGAGCGATGCACACGTCGCGCATTGCAGTCACGGTCGCGCCGAAGAACTTGCGCGGGTCGAATTCGCTAGGGTTGGTGGCCATCAGGCGACGCATCGCACCGGTGGACGCCAGGCGCAGGTCGGTGTCGATGTTGACCTTGCGCACGCCGTGCTTGATGCCTTCGACGATTTCTTCAACCGGCACGCCGTAGGTTTCTTTGATGTCGCCGCCGTACTGGTTGATGATCGCCAGCCAGTCTTGCGGTACCGAAGACGAACCGTGCATCACCAGGTGAGTGTTCGGGATGCGCTTGTGGATTTCCTTGATGCGGTCGATGGCCAGCACGTCACCGGTCGGTGGTTTGGTGAACTTGTAGGCGCCGTGGCTGGTGCCGATGGCGATGGCCAGGGCGTCGACCTGCGTGCGCTTGACGAAGTCGGCGGCTTCTTCCGGGTCGGTCAGCATCTGGCTGTGATCCAGAACGCCTTCGGCGCCGATGCCGTCTTCTTCACCGGCCATGCCGGTTTCCAGCGAACCCAGGCAGCCCAGCTCGCCTTCTACCGAGACGCCGCAGGCGTGAGCCATGGCCACGGTTTGCTGGGTAACGCGGATGTTGTAGTCGTAGTCGGTCGGCGTCTTGCCGTCTTCGCCCAGGGAGCCGTCCATCATCACCGAGCTGAAGCCCAGTTGGATGGAGCGCTGGCAGACGTCAGGGCTGGTGCCATGGTCCTGGTGCATGCACACCGGGATGTGCGGGAACTCTTCGATTGCCGCCAGGATCAGGTGACGCAGGAACGGGGCGCCAGCATATTTGCGAGCACCCGCCGAAGCCTGGACGATCACCGGGGAGTCAGTCTTGTCAGCGGCTTCCATGATGGCGCGCATCTGCTCAAGGTTGTTGACGTTGAAGGCTGGAACGCCGTAGCCGAATTCGGCTGCGTGGTCCAGCATCTGGCGCATGCTGATAAGTGCCATTGTGCGTGTCTCTCCCGGTTTGGGTCGTTAATCGTGCCAGCCTGCCGGAGCGGCGGCGGCTATTCAAGTTTTTGCAGATCGGGGGTTGGTCCGGGCTGCGAATTCGGATGTTGCATCACTCTAAACGTCAGCCCTTCTGTAGGAGCGAGCTTGCTCGCGATGGTGGCCCAGACAACGCGGACACTCTGGTATCCAGCGTCATCGTTAACGACCATCGCGAGCAAGCTCGCTCCTACAAGTGGCAACCGCGGCCAATCAGATCATTGGTGGCGACCCAGTACACCAGGCCTTCCTCACCTTTTATGTGAAACGCCAGCATGTCGTTGCTGTACAGCGAGCCTTCGGCGCCCGGTTCAAGCTTCAAACGGTAGACCTGATCGGCACCTCCCAGGCGAACGTCGACGTCCTTGCGGGCGGCGTCGGTGTAGCGCCAAAGCACCTTGGCCTGGCTGTCGCAGGTCCAGGTGGTCCAGCTGTCCGTCGATTCGGCAGGCTTGAACAGGTTCAGACTGGAGCAACCTGCCAGCAGGGCCAGCGCCGTAATGGCGATAAAACCTTTCATCCATGTTCCTCGACTGACGGCGCACGCCGCCAGTCCTGAGTAAAGTGTCAGACCCGTCAAGGGCAACCATGTTCCTTGGCCGGGGTCTGGGTCTCGTATTTTTCCAGGCCATCAGGCCCGGAACGCTTGTTGATCACCGGGTTGGTTTCGGCCTGCCAGTCGGCCTGGTAGCAGCCTTTGTCCTGTTCAGGCGTCTCGGGCACCGACGGGGCTTTCGGGTTACTCCCGCAAGCCGCCAGCATCCCCGCAGCGATCAACAGCGCTAACGTCTTGACCATGTGAACACTCCTTTGCCTGGTCAGATCGGCAGTCTCAGGCCTTGGCCCGGCTTTCAAGCACTTCAACGGCCGGCAGTACCTTGCCTTCGACGAATTCGAGGAACGCGCCGCCACCGGTGGAAATGTAGGAGATCTGATCAGCTACGCCATATTTATCGATGGCTGCCAGTGTATCGCCGCCACCCGCGATGGAGAACGCCGAGCTTTCTGCGATGGCCTGGGCCAGGACCTTGGTGCCGTTACCAAACTGATCGAATTCGAATACGCCCACCGGGCCGTTCCACAGGATGGTCTTGGACGACTTCAGCAGCTCGGCGAAATTCGCCGCGGTCTGTGGGCCGATGTCCAGGATCATGTCGTCTGCGGCCACGTCGGCAATCAGCTTGACGGTAGCGGTGGCGCTTTCAGCGAATTCCTTGGCCACGACAACGTCCACCGGCAGTGGCACGCTGACTTTGGCGGCGATTTCGCGCGCGGTGTCGAGCAGGTCCGGCTCGTACAGGGACTTGCCGACCGGGTGACCGGCAGCGGCCAGGAAGGTGTTGGCAATGCCGCCGCCGACGATCAGTTGATTGCAGATCTGGCTCAGGCTGTTGAGTACGTCGAGTTTGGTCGAGACCTTGGAGCCGGCAACGATGGCCGCCATTGGCTGAGCCGGGGCACCCAGGGCCTTGCCCAGTGCATCCAGTTCGGCCGCCAGCAGAGGGCCGGCAGCGGCGACTTTGGCGAACTTGGCCACGCCGTGGGTCGAACCCTCGGCACGGTGAGCGGTGCCGAAAGCGTCCATCACGAACACGTCGCACAGGGCGGCGTATTGCTTGGCCAGTTCGTCGGCGTTCTTTTTCTCGCCCTTGTTGAAGCGCACGTTTTCAAACAGCACGATGTCGCCGGCCTGCACGTCAACGCCGCCCAGGTAATCGGCCACCAGCGGCACTTCACGACCCAGCGCCTTGCTCAGGTAGTCAGCGACTGGCTTGAGGCTGTTCTCGGCCGAGAACTCGCCTTCGGTCGGACGGCCAAGGTGCGAGCAGACCATCACCGCCGCGCCTTTTTCCAGGGCCAGCTTGATGGTCGGCAGCGAGGCCAGGATTCGCGCATCGCTGGTGACAACACCGTCCTTGACTGGGACGTTGAGGTCTTCGCGGATCAGTACGCGCTTACCTTGCAGATCGAGGTCGGTCATCTTCAACACGGTCATGGGTCGCATTTCCTGGGTTACTGTTTTTAAGAAACTGAAAGCTTGGTAGCTGTTTGCAGATAGTGCTCGGCAACGTCCAGCATTCGGTTGGCAAAACCCCATTCGTTGTCGAACCAGGCCAGGATGTTCACCAGCCGTGGGCCGGAAACTCGGGTCTGACTGGCATCGACGATGGCCGAATGGGGGTCATGATTGAAATCACAGCTTGCGTGAGGCAACTCGGTGTAGGCCAGCAGGCCTTTGAGCGGGCCATGGGTGGCGGCCTCGCGCAGAATCCGGTTGACCTCGGTGGCGTCGGTGTCGCTGACGGTCTGCATCGTAATATCGAGGCAAGACACGTTAACCGTCGGCACCCGTACGGCTTTGGCCTGAATTCGCCCGGCAAGTTCCGGCAACAGGCGTTCGATGCCACGCGCCAGACCAGTGGACACCGGAATCACCGACTGGAACGCCGATCGGGTGCGGCGCAGGTCTTCGTGATGATAGGCATCGATCACCGGCTGGTCGTTCATCGCCGAATGGATGGTGGTGATCGATACATATTCCAGACCAATGGCCTGATCCAGCAGGCGCAACAGCGGCACGCCGCAGTTGGTGGTGCAGGATGCATTGGACACCAGCAACTCGTCGCCGGTCAGGCAATCCTGGTTCACGCCATAGACGATGGTGGCGTCGACATCCGCCTCGCTGGCCATCGGCTGGGAAAACAGCACCCGCGGTGCGCCCGCGTCGAGGAAACGCTGGCCATCTTCACGGGTGTGGTAAGCGCCGGAGCACTCCAGCACCAGATCGACGCCGAGCGACGCCCAATCGATGCCTTCGGGGGTGGCACTGCGCAGGACTTTCACGCAGTCGCCATTAATATGCAGACAATCGCCATCGACCTTCACTTCGCCGGGAAAGCGCCCGTGGGTGGAGTCGAAGCGTGTCAGGTATTCGATGCTGGCCATGTCAGCCAGATCGTTGATCGCGACAATTTCAAACCCGGCCGTCGAGCCTCGCTCAAACAACGCACGCAAGACGCAACGACCAATCCGGCCGTAGCCGTTGAGTGCAACTTTGTAGGGACGCGGTTGAGGCATGGGGTTCTCGATAATGCGCAGCCAGACGAAATTCTCATGTGCAACACAACCCTCTGTAGGAGCTGGCTTGCCAGCGAAGGGGCCGGTACATCCATCACATATTCTGTGACAGAAACACCGCCTTCGCTGGCAAGCCAGCTCCTACACAGGGACCGCGGCAGCCTGGGCAACCGCGTCGTGCTTTAGTCTTCCAGCAGCTCTTCAGCCTGACCAAGGATGTTTTCCAGGGTAAAGCCGAACTCTTCGAACAAGGCTGGCGCAGGCGCCGACTCGCCGTAGGTGGTCATGCCGATCACGCGACCTTCCAGGCCCACGTACTTGTACCAGTAGTCCGCATGCGCGGCTTCGATCGCGATACGGGCGCTGACCTGCAATGGCAGGACCGCTTGCTTGTAGCCGGCGTCCTGGGCATCGAACACGCTGGTGCACGGCATCGAAACAACACGCACCTTGCGACCTTGCTCGGTCAGCTTGTCGTATGCCTGAACCGCCAGGCCGACTTCCGAACCGGTGGAGATCAGGATCAGCTCCGGCTCGCCGGCGCAGTCCTTCAACACGTAACCGCCACGCGCGATCTCTTCGATCTGAATCGCATTGCGGGTCTGGTGCTGCAGGTTCTGCCGGGAGAAGATCAACGCCGACGGACCGTCGTTACGCTCCAGGGCGAGCTTCCAGGCCACGGCCGATTCAACGGCATCGGCTGGACGCCAGGTGTCGAGGTTCGGCGTGCTGCGCAGGCTGGTCAGTTGCTCGATCGGCTGGTGAGTCGGGCCGTCTTCGCCCAGGCCGATGGAGTCGTGGGTGTAGACGAACACCACGCGCTTCTTCATCAGCGAAGCCATGCGTACCGCGTTGCGCGCATATTCCATGAACATCAGGAAGGTCGCGCCGTACGGCACCAGACCGCCGTGCAGGGTCACGCCGTTCATGATCGCGCTCATGCCGAATTCGCGAACGCCGTAGTACATGTAGTTGCCGCTGGCATCTTCCGCCGTGACACCTTTGCAACCTTTCCACAGGGTCAGGTTGGAACCGGCCAGGTCAGCCGAACCGCCCAGCAGTTCCGGCAACAGCGGGCCGTAGGCATTCAATGCGTTCTGGCTGGCTTTACGGCTGGCGATGGTTTCGCCCTTGGCCGCCACTTCAGCGATGTAGGCATCGGCCTTCTCGGAGAAGTCAGCCGGCAGTTCGCCGCTCAGACGACGCACCAGCTCGTTGGCCAGCTCAGGGAAGGCGGCGGAGTAGTCCGCGAAACGCTGATCCCATTCGGCTTCGGCCGCGTGACCGGCTTCCTTGGCGTCCCACTCGGCGTAGATGTCGGCCGGGATTTCGAATGGACCGTGGTTCCAGTTCAGTGCCTTGCGGGTCAGGGCGATTTCCGCGTCACCCAATGGGGCGCCGTGGCAATCTTCCTTGCCTTGCTTGTTCGGCGAACCGAAACCGATGGTGGTCTTGCAGCAGATCAGGGTCGGTTGCTCGCTTTTGCGTGCAGTCTCGATCGCGGTCTTGATTTCTTCCGGGTCGTGACCGTCGACGTTGCGGATCACCTGCCAGTTGTAGGCTTCGAAACGCTTGGGCGTGTCGTCGGTGAACCAGCCTTCGACTTCGCCGTCGATGGAGATGCCGTTGTCGTCATAGAACGCGATCAGCTTGCCCAGGCCCAAAGTCCCGGCCAGGGAGCCGACTTCGTGGGAAATGCCTTCCATCATGCAGCCATCACCGAGGAACACGTAGGTGTGGTGATCGACAACGTTATGGCCAGGACGGTTGAACTGCGCCGCCAGGACTTTTTCTGCCAGGGCGAAACCCACGGCATTGGCCAGACCCTGGCCCAGTGGACCGGTGGTGGTTTCCACGCCCGGGGTGTAGCCGAATTCCGGGTGACCCGGGGTGCGGCTGTGCAGCTGGCGGAAGTTTTTCAGGTCATCGATCGACAGGTCGTAGCCGGTCAGGTGCAGCAGCGAGTAGATCAACATCGAGCCGTGACCGTTGGACAGCACGAAGCGGTCACGGTCGGCGAACGATGGATTGCTCGGGTTGTGCTTGAGGTAGTCACGCCAAAGTACTTCGGCGATATCCGCCATACCCATAGGGGCACCGGGATGGCCGCTGTTGGCTTTTTGCACGGCATCCATGCTGAGGGCACGAATGGCGTTGGCACGCTCACGACGGCTGGGCATCGCTGTTCTCCTGCGGGTTCTGAATCGAGAGTGAATAAAACGAAACGGAAAAAAGGCGAGCATTTTCCCTCACCGACACGCCTCGGGGCAATGACAGATAATCATCTGAGAAGGTTTTTCCAATGGATAACCGCGTATTCGCCTGATGAAACCTTTCCGCTATCCGTCTATTGAGTGAACCTGGGCCTGAGAAGTGCCATCTATCGAGCAATATCAAAACTTTTTGATATTGCCCTTGCGATGCTATCTGAGCGTCACTAGACTGCCGGCCTATGAACTTACGCGCGCGCTCCATTCGACATGACCCTTGCGATGAGCTGTCGGCCCTGTGCAAGGCCGGTGGCGATCCTCTGCGCCTGACGGTATTGCGCGCGTTGGCCAATGACTCGTTTGGCGTACTGGAACTGGCGCAGATCTTCGGCATCGGCCAATCGGGCATGAGTCATCACCTCAAGGTGCTGGCCCAGGCCGACCTGGTGGCCACCCGCCGTGAAGGCAATGCGATTTTTTACCGTCGCGCCCTGCCCCACACCGACCTGCCGGGCGGCAAGCTGCATGCCGCGCTGCTGGATGAGGTGGATAACCTGAGCTTGCCTGCCGACGTGCAGTCGCGCATCGCTCAGGTCCATGGACAACGAGCCGCGGCCAGCCAGGACTTTTTTTCACGGGTAGCGGAGAAGTTTCGCGCCCAGCAAGACTTGATCGCCGGCCTGTCGCAATACCGCGAAAGCGTGGTGGCATTGCTCGACAAGCTGAGTTTCAACCCAGGCGCCACGGCCATTGAAGTCGGCCCCGGCGACGGCGCCTTTCTGCCGGAACTGGCGCGCCGCTTCACTGGGGTCACGGCGCTGGACAACAGCCCGGCCATGCTCGAACTGGCGCGCCAGGTCTGCGAGCGCGAGTCCCTGCTCAACGTCAGCCTGCAACTGGCCGATGCATTGAATGGTGTGAGCCTCAAGGCCGATTGCGTTGTACTGAACATGGTGCTGCACCACTTTGCCGCGCCGGCCGATGCGCTCAAGCACATGGCCAGCCTGCTGCACCCCGGCGGCAGCCTGTTAGTGACCGAGTTATGTAGCCACAACCAGAGTTGGGCCAGGGAGGCCTGCGGTGATCTCTGGTTGGGGTTTGAACAGGACGATCTCGCCCGTTGGGCCACCGCCGCGGGACTCGTTCCCGGGGAAAGCCTCTATGTAGGCTTACGTAATGGTTTCCAGATTCAGGTCCGCCACTTTCAGCGACCGACTGGCGACACTCACCATCGGTAAATTCAGGAAAAAATCGAGATGAGCGAATACTCCCTCTTCACCTCCGAGTCCGTGTCTGAAGGGCATCCGGACAAAATCGCCGACCAGATTTCCGATGCAGTGCTGGACGCCATCATTGCTGAAGACAAGTTCGCCCGCGTGGCGTGCGAAACCCTGGTGAAAACCGGCGTGGCAATCATTGCCGGAGAAGTCACCACCTCGGCCTGGGTTGACCTTGAGCAGATCGTTCGTGACGTCATCACCGACATCGGCTACACCAGCTCCGACGTCGGGTTCGACGGTGCGACCTGCGGCGTGATGAACATCATCGGCAAGCAGTCTCCCGACATCAACCAGGGCGTCGACCGTGCCAAGCCTGAAGATCAGGGCGCCGGTGACCAGGGCCTGATGTTCGGCTACGCCAGCAACGAAACCGACGTGCTGATGCCCGCACCGATCACCTTCTCTCACCAGTTGGTACAGCGCCAGGCCGAAGCCCGTAAATCCGGCCTGTTGCCGTGGTTGCGTCCGGACGCCAAGTCCCAGGTCACCTGCCGTTACGAAAACGGCAAGGTGGTGGGCATCGACGCGGTCGTGCTGTCGACCCAGCACAACCCTGAAGTGTCGTACAAAGACCTGCGCGAAGGCGTGATGGAGCTGATCGTCAAGCACGTGTTGCCTGCTGAACTGCTGCACAAGGACACCCAGTTCCACATCAACCCGACCGGCCAATTCATCATCGGTGGCCCGGTAGGCGACTGCGGCCTGACCGGCCGCAAGATCATCGTCGACACCTACGGCGGCATGGCTCGCCACGGTGGCGGTGCGTTCTCCGGCAAAGACCCGTCGAAGGTTGACCGCTCGGCCGCCTACGCCGGTCGTTACGTGGCCAAGAACATCGTTGCTGCCGGCCTGGCCGAGCGTTGCGAGATTCAGGTGTCCTACGCCATCGGAGTGGCCCAGCCAACGTCGATCTCGTTGAACACCTTCGGCACCGGCAAGATCAGCGATGAGAAAATCATCAACCTGGTCCGCGAAGTGTTCGACCTGCGTCCCTACGCAATCACCACCATGCTCGACCTGCTGCACCCGATGTATCAGGAAACCGCTGCGTACGGCCACTTCGGTCGCACGCCGGCGACCAAGACCGTGGGTGACGATACGTTCACCACCTTCACCTGGGAAAAAACCGATCGCGTCGACGCCCTGCGTTCGGCTGCCGGCCTGTAAGACTTTCCTGGCAGTACAAAAAGCCTCGCCCGGTTCGCCGTGCGGGGCTTTTTATTGTCTTGCACTTTAGACTGCGTCGCCGCTTTCGCCGGCAAGCCGGTCTCGCTCCCACAGTGAATCTGCGTCGTTCACAAATCCCCTGTGGGAGCGGGCTTGCTCGCGAAGAGGCCAGCCCGATCACCACAGAAACACCAGGCAAAACACCCACCCTGCTCGCCAGACAATATTGACTAACCTTCGAGCATCCCCAACGAGCAAGGACGCTCTCGATGCTCCCCGACCTGCGTGCATTACTCGGTTTCGTACTGAGCTTTCTCTGTCTGACCACCCACGCCACCGAATGCCCGGATTGGCCGCCGACTCGCGCCCAGGCCGAAATCAGCGCACTGCAAAAACAGATCGACCTCTGGGACGACAGCTATCATCGCGACGGTCGCTCATTGGTCGCCGACGAACTCTACGACCAGGCCCGTGTTCGACTGGACGAATGGCGAGAATGCTTCGCCGCCGGCTCCTCCCCCGAACCGTTGCGCACGGCAGGTGGCCCCGTTGCTCACCCCATCGCCCAGACCGGCCTGGGGAAACTGCATGACAGTCGCGCCGTCGAAGCCTGGCTGCAAGGTCGCAACGATGTCTGGATTCAGCCCAAGGTCGACGGTGTGGCGGTGACACTGATCTACCGCAAAGGCCTGCTGGCCCAGGCGATCAGTCGCGGCGACGGACTCACTGGCCAGGACTGGACCACCCCGGCACGCCAGATTGCCGGCATCCCCCAGCAATTGACACAACCACTGGATCTGCTGGTGCAAGGCGAACTCTATTTGCGCGTGACCGACCACGTACAAGCGCAGGCTGGCAGCCTCAGTGCCCGCGGCACCGTGGCCGGCCTGATGGCCCGCAAGGTACTGAGTGCCGAGCACGCTGCCGGGGTCGGCCTGTTTGTCTGGGACTGGCCCCAAGGGCCGGCCAGTTTGACCGCACGCACGGCAGCACTGGATGAATTGGGGTTCTCGAGCACTGCGCCCTACAGTCAACCGATCAAGACATTCGCCGATGCTGAACGCTGGCGCGATCACTGGTACCGCTCCCCCCTGCCCTTTGCCAGCGATGGCATCGTCCTGCGCCAGGAGCAACGTCCACCCGCCGAACGCTGGCAGGCCAAGGCACCTTACTGGATCGTTGCCTGGAAATACCCCTTTGCCCAGGCGCTGGCCGAGGTGCGCAGGGTCGACTTCAAGATCGGCCGGACCGGGCGCATCACGCCGGTGCTGGAACTGACGCCGCTGAGGCTCGATGACCGGCAGGTCAAGCGAGTCAGTGTGAGCTCTCTGCAACGCTGGGAAGCAATGGACATCCGGCCAGGCGATCAGGTCGCCATCAGCCTGGCGGGCCTGACCATTCCCAGGCTCGATGGTGTGGTCCTGCGCAGCACCGAACGCACTGAGTTGAAGGTGCCGCTGGCAGCGGACTTTCATCCGCTCAGTTGTTGGCAGCCGACTCCGGGGTGCGAAAGTCAATTTCTTGCACGCCTGGCCTGGCTCAGTGGCAACCAGGGGCTGGCCTTGCCCCATGTCGGTACGGGCACTTGGGAGAAACTTCTCGAAACAGGCCACCTGAACGGACTGCTGGATTGGTTAACCCTCGATGCCCAAGAGCTTGCTAACATTGACGGCTTCGGCGAGCGCAGCAGTGCGCGCCTGTTGAACAGTTTCAGCATCGCCCGGCAACGACCGTTCGT
The DNA here is from genome assembly GCF_006094435.1 of Pseudomonas sp. MPC6. Lineage (NCBI taxonomy): Bacteria > Pseudomonadati > Pseudomonadota > Gammaproteobacteria > Pseudomonadales > Pseudomonadaceae > Pseudomonas > Pseudomonas sp. MPC6. The sequence continues at coordinate 6,597,851 of NZ_CP034783.1, forward strand.
GCGCTGGCTCAAAGCCCTGGGCATGCCGCCGACCGGCCAGGCACGCCTCGCCGACTCATGGCAGGTACTGGCGCAACGCAACACCGAACAATGGCAGGCCGAAACCGGTATCGGTCCGGGACGCGCGGCGCAATTGAGCGCATTTTTCCGCGATCCGCAGGTCCTGGCCTTGAGTGAAACATTACGTGTGGCGGGGATTGACGGGTTCTAGCGGCCGTTGATGCCCGCCACACCTGGAACCCAATGGTGTCGGCGGGCTCAAACATCCCATCGCCACATCGACCCGATTGCCTTCACATGGAGCTTTTATGAAATTTCTTTCACCCCTCGCCCTGTTGACCCTATGCAGTGTGATGGCCGCTCCGCTGATGGCCGCCGAAGAAGCTCCGGGCCTGACCGGGTGCGCCGCCAAGAAACAGGGCATCATCAACCAGATCGAACTGGCCAAGTCTCGCGGCAACGCCGATCAACAGGCTGGCCTTGAAACGGCCCTGAGCGAAGTCACCGCCCATTGCACCGAGGCATCCCTGAAGAAAGAGCGGGAGAACAAAGTGCTCGACGCCAAGCACGAAGTGAGCAAGCGCCAGGCCGACCTCGACAAGGCGATGAAGAAGGGCGATGCCGAGAAAATCAACAAGCGCAAAGACAAACTCGCCGAGTCCCGCAAGGAACTGCAGGAAGCGCTCGACGAACTGGACAAGTGACCCTGTCGGCGCCGGGCTTGCCCCGTAGGAGCTGGCTTGCCAGCGAAGGCGGCCTTGAGCCTTGCAGCGCCTATGTAAACGCCTTCGCGGGCAAGCCGGATCGCCGCACCGCAGCTCCTACAGTTGACCGCATTCTCTGTGGGAGCGGCGGTGCGGCGATCCGACTTGCCAGCGATTACGTCAGTTAGAGCACCGCAACTCAGTGATCCCGAAATTCTTTATGGCAAGCACTGCAGGCATCTTCGACTTTCTGCACGGCCGGTCCCAGGTTACTGGCCTTGTAGGGCTGGACCTTGCTGGCAATCACCAGGTCACCGGTGGCGGCTTCAAGGCTGCGGGCCAATTCCTGGAAGCGTGCCTGCTGCTGCCAGACATCGTCCTTGGCGCTGGTGTGATCTTCTTCGCGCACCTGCGGAAAATGTTTCCACGGCTCGCGGGACAGCGCATCAAGTTTCACCGCCCCGTCAGCGAATCGCCCGCCGTCGAACGCAATACGGCCACGCAACATGCCGCCAAGGTCTTCACTGGTCTTGAGCATTTGCTTGAAGATCGCCTTGCGCTGGCCCAGCGGCGAGTTGGGGTCCACACCGCCGCACGCGGACAAGGTCAGACAGGCCAGCAATACAATGGAAAGTCTTTTGAAAGTCATGGTGGCTTCAGGTCACTGGAAACGGCCGCCAGTATCCCCGTGTCACCCGCAAACACCAATAGCCCTATTATCAATACGGGTTGCATGAGCGCAGCGAGCACTCGGGCAACCGGCAAAGGAATTACTTCATGAACAGCCGTTACAAGGCATGGCGTCACAGCCTGGCCTGGACCCTTCCAATGATTGCCGTGCTGGCGGGCTGCACCGGCGGCGAACCCGACAAACCGAAAACCCACGCCCTGGCGACCTACTCCAGCGCCACCTGGGAAGCGCTTCCCGTGGTGTCCGACACTGACCTGGTGGCCGGCTTCGGTTCGTGGCGCAGCGCATGTACCCGACTCAAGGCCGACCCGGTCTGGGGTTCGACCTGCGCCGCTGCCGCCAACGTGCCACAAACCGCCGGCGAGATTCGCGGGTTCCTCAAGCAGAACCTGGATGTCTATGGCCTGCGTGCGGCCAATGACAACCCCAACGGCCTGATCACCGGCTACTACGAACCGGTCTATCCAGGCAGCCTGACCCAGACCGACGTGGCGAATATCCCGGTGTACGGCGTACCCGAAGACATGATCATCGTCTCCCTGGACAGCCTCTACCCGGAACTGAAGGGTAAACGCCTGCGCGGCCGGCTCGAAGGACGCGTGCTCAAGCCCTACGACGATGCGGCCACGATCGAGACCAACGGGGTCAAGGCACCGGTCGTCGCCTGGCTGACTGACCCGATGAACCTGCAATTCCTGCAGATCCAGGGTTCGGGACGCATCCAGCTCGACAGTGGCCGGCAGTTGCGCATTGCGTATGCCGACCAGAATGGTCATCCCTATCGGCCCATCGGCCGTTGGCTGGTCGAACAGGGCGAGCTGAAGAAAGAAGACGTGACCATGGGCGCCATCAGCACCTGGGCCAAGGCCAACCCGACGCGCATTCCCGAACTGCTCGCCAGCAACCCCAGCTACGTGTTCTTCACCCGCAACCCGGACAGCAATGAAGGGCCTCGCGGCTCGCTGAACGTACCGCTGACCGCCGGCTACAGTGCGGCAGTGGATCGTAAAGTGATTCCGTTGGGCAGTCTGTTGTGGTTATCGACCACCAAACCGGACGGTTCGGCACTGGTTCGTCCGGTGGCGGCTCAGGACACCGGCGGCGCGATCGCGGGTGAAGTCCGGGCGGACCTGTTCTGGGGCACCGGCGAGGCGGCCGGGCAGCTGGCGGGCGACATGAAACAGCAGGGGCAGATCTGGATGCTGTGGCCCAAAGGCGCGGCACTACCGCAAGTGCCGCAGGTTGCCGACAAGCTTTAAAAGCAAAGATCGCAGCCTTCGGCAACGCCTACACTTGAACGCATTCACCGCTATATCGCGGATGGATTACGGCATCTGCAGGCGCTGCCGCAGGCTGCGGTCTTTTGATCTTGCCTCTAAGCCGACACCACAAACAAACTGACGATCAACCCCATCCCCACAAACCACACCAACGATCGCAAAATCGCCCAGTCCGCCAGGTAGCAAATGATGTACAGCAGCCGGCTGGTGATGAACAACACAGCCAGCACATCGATCGTCACCAGTTCGGCATTTTCGGCCAGGTACGCCACGATCACGGCCGCGGCGAACGCCGGGGTCACTTCAAAACCGTTCAGTTGCGCCGCATGGGCACGCCGGCCCAATCCGTTTAGCGACTCGAGAAAATCCCGGGGATCATGGTTGTCGTTCAACCCGAACCCGCCACTGATCTTGGCCACGCCCGTGCACAGGTAAGGCAGGAAAATCGCGATCAAAATGCACCAAAAAGCAACCGTCATAAAGCCATCCCTTCTTCAAGTTTCGTGCGTCGATGTTTTCGTCGACAGTGAACCAGTCAAAACTTCATCACCAGCATGCCGATCAATACCAGCCCACAGGCTAAGAGCCGCGGCCCGCCGAAAGGTTCTTTCAGGTAACGCATGCCGAACAGCACCACCAGAATCACACTGATCTCGCGCAATGCCGCCGCTTCGGCAATCGAGCCCAGCTGCATCGCCCACAGCACCAGAGCGTAGCTGAACAACACGCAAAACCCGACCGACAGCCCCAGTCGCCACTGTTCCCGCCAGAACAACATGAACGCCGGCCGCTTGCGCACCAACGCCAGCAATGGGAATGGCCAGGCGCTGAGTAACGTCACCCAGACCAGGTAGTCCAGTGGATGGGACCAGCGCCGCAACGCCTGGCCATCGATGAAGGTGTAGCAGCCGATGCACAGGCCGATCAACGCCACCACCGGCAGCATCGACCACGGCAGCCGTGCGCCGCCACCCCCCTGCCATAGCAGACAAAGCATGCCGAGCGGGATCAGCAGGATTCCGAAAATCTGCTGGTTCGTCAGCACTTCGCCGGCAAAGATCAGCGTCAGCGCCAGCACCACCAAGGGCGACAAACCACGCATCAACGGATAAACCAGCCCGAGATCGCCCACCCGATAAGCCTGGATCAGCAAGTAGCGATAGAGCAGTTCGAACGCCGCCGATGCCAGGATCCACGGCCAGAGCTCCATGGGTGGCAACGCTACGAACGGCAGCATCACCGCGACGAAGAGCATCGCCACACTGTCCATGCAGGCGACCACCAGCAGGCGTTCAGCACTGAATTTGATCAGGGTATTCCACGCCGCATGCAACAGTGCCGCCACTAACACCAAAGCCGTTGCTAGCACGGCACACTCCTTTTGTTGTCTCCGCCCCTCCTGTAGGAGCTGGCTTGCCAGCGAAAAAACGCCAGGACACCGCGTTTAAGCAGAAAAACACGCGTTATCGTTGACGACCTTCGCTGGCAAGCCAGCTCCTACAGGGTCCCGGTAGAGAATTGATTCGCCATATGTCCGCAGCTGTTTATACTGCAAGCGACCACGCCGCACTCAGTTGCGCACAGACTAATTCCAATAATTCCTGCCACCGCCCGCTCTCGTCGAGAACGGTCATCGGCATGCGTATGCCTGATCAAAGCGTCAAGACTACCGACAGAGACCTTGCGCATGCCACTCGCCTTGCTTGCCCTCGCTGTTGCCGCGTTCGGCATCGGCACCACTGAATTCGTCATCATGGGCTTGCTGCCCGACGTCGCCCGGGACCTTGCCGTGAGCATTCCCCACGCCGGCCTGCTGATCACCGGCTATGCCCTGGGCGTGGTGTTCGGCGCACCGATCCTCGCGGTCGGTACCGCCAATATGCCGCGCAAAGCGACGCTGCTGGGCATGACGCTGATGTTCATCCTGGGCAATATCCTCTGCGCCCTGGCCCCGAACTATGCCACGCTGATGGCCGCGCGCGTAATCACTGCGCTGTGCCATGGCGCCTTCTTCGGCATCGGCTCGGTCGTTGCGGCGGGGCTGGTGGCACCGAACAAACGCGCCCAGGCGATCGCCATGATGTTTACCGGCCTGACCCTGGCCAACGTGCTCGGCGTGCCCTTGGGCACCGCGCTCGGACAATACGCCGGCTGGCGTTCGACCTTCTGGGCAGTGTCGGTGATCGGCGTGATTGCGGCGATCGCACAGTGGGCCTGGCTGCCGAAAGACATCACGATGGACAAGGCCAACCTGGCCAGTGAGTTCAAAGTGCTGGGCAAGGTCAATGTGTTGCTGGCGCTGGGCATGAGTGTGCTGGCGTCGACCAGCCTGTTCAGCGTGTTTACTTATATCGCCCCCATTCTTCAGGACATCACCGGCGTCAGCCCTCACGGGGTGACGATCATGCTGCTGTTGTTCGGGGTCGGTCTGACGGCGGGCAGCATGCTCGGTGGGCGGCTGGCGGACAGTCGCTTGCTGCCATCACTGGTGGGTATGGCGCTGGCGGTAGTCGTGGTCCTGGCGGCTTTCACCCAGACCAGCCATTCAGTCATTCCTGCGGCGATCACGCTGGTGTTGTGGGGGATTTTCGCGTTTGCGCTGTGCCCGATCCTGCAACTGCTGATCATCGACCAGGCGCATGAGGCGCCGAATCTTGGATCGACGCTGAATCAGAGTGCATTCAATCTGGGTAATGCGGCTGGCGCATGGATTGGCGGGCTGGTGGTGGCCAGCGGTGCGGATCTGGCGGACTTGGCGTGGACCGGCGCGCTGGTCAGTGGGTTGACGGTGCTGACGGCGCTTTTCTTTATCTATCTGCAACGTCGCGGTGTCGCTGCGGTCAATGTGTCCGGCTGATGGTGCGTCGCCAGTGACATTGCTTTCGCGGGCAAGTCGGATCGCCGCACCGCTCGCTCCTACGGTTTTGGGGTCGGTCATACATTACGTGTTCGACGCTAACCCTATAGGAGCGAGGCTTGCCCGCGAAGAAGCTCACACGGTGCAACTGCCAAAAAAACCAATCCACCTCCCATCCAAGGACCCCGGATGCTTGAACTCGTCGCTGCGTTTATCTGCCTCACCACACTGCTCACCTACGTGAATTTCCGCTTCATCGGCCTGCCCCCGACCATCGGCGTCATGGTCACGGCGCTGATGTTCTCCCTGCTGCTGCAAGGCCTGAGCTTTATCGGCTATCCGGGCCTGGAGGAACGAGTGCAACAGTTGATCGGCCAGATCGACTTCGGCGATCTGCTGATGAACTGGATGCTGTCATTCCTGCTGTTCGCCGGCGCCCTGCACGTCAACCTGAATGACCTGCGCAGCTACCGCTGGCCGATCGGCCTGCTGGCGACGTTCGGTGTGTTGATTGCCACCGCCGTGATCGGCAGCCTGGCGTATTACATTTTTGCCCTGTTCGGCTGGCACGTCAGCTTTCTCTATTGCCTGTTGTTCGGTGCGCTGATTTCCCCCACCGATCCGATCGCGGTGCTCGGTGTGCTACGGACCGCCAATGCGTCCAAGCCACTGAAAACCACCATCGTCGGCGAGTCGCTATTCAACGATGGCACCGCCGTCGTGGTGTTCACCGTGCTGCTCGGTATCGCACAACTGGGCGAAACCCCGACCCTGGGCGCCACCGCCATGTTGTTCGCCCACGAGGCGCTGGGCGGCGTGCTGTTCGGCGGGCTGATCGGTTATCTGGTGTACCTGATGATCAAGAGCATCGAGCAGCACCAGATCGAGGTCATGCTGACCCTGGCGCTGGTGATCGGTGGCTCGGCCATGGCTTCGGAGCTGCACGTTTCGGCACCGATCGCGATGGTCGTCGCCGGCCTGATCATCGGTAACCTGGGCCGCAACCTGGCGATGAACGACATGACCCGCAAGTACCTGGACGGTTTCTGGGAGCTGCTCGACGACATGCTCAACGCGCTGCTGTTCGCCCTGATCGGTTTGGAGCTGTTGCTGCTGCCGTTCAACTGGCTGCACGTGCTGGCGGCGAGTTTGCTCGCGTTGGCGATTCTGCTGTCGCGCCTGCTGACCGTGGCGCCGGCCATCGTCTTGCTGCGACGCTGGCGCACCGTGCCGCGCGGAACGATCCGGATCCTGACCTGGGGTGGTTTGCGTGGCGGTGTTTCGGTGGCGCTGGCCCTGGCCCTGCCGCTGGGTCCTGAGCGCGATTTGCTGCTGAGCATCACTTACATCGTGGTGCTGTCGTCGATCCTGTTGCAGGGCTTGAGCATCGGCAAGCTGGTCAAACATGTCACCCGTGATGAGCCTGCGCCAGAGGCACAGGCCGGGCATCACTGATTACTTCCTGCTCTTCTGCGGGTCAGGGTCAGGGTCCTGGCCTTGATCTGCAGATTCCTTCGGCGGCCCGCTTTCACTGCGGATCTGCGCGTGGCTGATCAGCGCGAAGATAAAGCTGCCGCCGATGATATTGCCCGCCAATGTCGGCCCGGCGAATATCAGCCAGAAATCCTTCCACGGCAACTCGCCGGCAAACACCAGATACGACACCTCGGCCGAACCGACCACGATGTGGGTGAAGTCGCCCAGCGCCATCAGGTAGGTGATGAGGATGATGATCCACATCTTGGCGCTCTCCATGGACGGAATCATCCAGACCATGGTCGCGATCATCCAGCCTGACACGATGCCCTTGGCGAACATCTGGCTGGCGTCGTTTTCCATGATCTTGCGGCCGATATCGAGGAAGGCCAGGTCGGTCTTGCTGTCGAAAATCGGCAGGTGCAGCATCACATACGCCACCAGTATCGTGCCGCACAGGTTGCCCACCAGCACCACCGACCACAGACGCAGCAATCGCCCGAAATTGTTCAATGAGGGTTTGGTCATGACCGGCAGCACAGCCGTCAGGGTGTTCTCGGTGAACAATTGCTGACGAGCGAGAATCACCGCCAGGAAGCCCGCGCAGTAACCGAAACTGGCAATCACCTTGAAGCCTTCGCCGTCCGGCAGGCGGGAGTTGAGCAAGCCCATGGCCATCAGTGACAGCCCCATGGTCAGGCCGGCAGCCAGGGCCGACCACCACAAGGCGGCGACACTGCGCTCGAGCTCCAGGTCGCCCTGGGTGCGGATGATTTCGTGCAGTACCGCGGCGCGCGGTGGCTGGCTCTTGTCGACTTCCTTCTTCTCTTGCGCCGACAGGTTCGGGGTCTTGCCGTCTTTTTGCGTGTCCATATAGCTCCGGAACCGGTGGCGTGTCATGTAGATACGACACGCGGGGGGCGGAGCTGTTCACTGCTCGTATAAACAAACCGGCTGTAGGAGCCGGCTTGCTGGCGAAGGGGGCGACTCGGTTTTTGGGATTCTTAGGGTTCTGGGGTTTCTGGGGTTTCTGGGGTTTCTGGGGTTTCTGGGGTTTCTGGGGTTTCTGGGGTTTCTGTAGTGATGCTGAGGGCGCCTTCGCTGGCAAGCCAGCTCCTACGGACTCGCATTACTCGTCCTTGTCCATGTCCCTGAACTGATCTTTAACGTACTTGATCTCGGTCTGGCCGTGGGGTGCGGGCAAGCCGTCTTCGCCCAGGTTGACGAAGACAATCTTGTCCACCGTCAGGATGCTTTTGCGGGTGATCTTGTTCCGCACTTCGCATTTGAGGGTGATCGAGGTGCGACCGAACTCGGTGGCGGTGATGCCCAGCTCGATGATGTCGCCCTGGCGCGAGGCGCTGACGAAGTTGATTTCGGAAATGTACTTGGTGACCACGCGCTGATTGCCCAGCTGGACGATCGCGTAGATCGCCGCTTCTTCGTCGAGCCAGCGCAACAGGCTGCCGCCGAACAGCGTGCCATTGGGGTTGAGGTCTTCGGGTTTTACCCATTTGCGGGTGTGGAAATTCATATTCACTCCTGAGCGTCTTGCCGAATGATGCTGGACATCATGGCAGAGCCCGACCTGGAGCTCTATTAAGCTTCAACTATGGTCTCGATTACCGTTCAGACATTGATCAACAGAAACACTTTGGAAGTATCGCTCACACGGCTATAATCGCCACCGTTTCAAAACGGTAACGTTCCATTGATACCGTTTTCCCGCCACCTGTCCGAGGGGCGCTGCAGCAGGTTCGACCTGTCAGGCTCGGATGGGGCGTTGCCTGGCCACGGCCAGACACTAAACGCACAACGGCGCCCATTCGCATACATTACGAATGGAGGCTCATCATGAGCGCTGTTATCACGCCTGCAGATTTTAACGATTACAAAGTCGCCGACATGTCCCTGGCGGCCTGGGGTCGTCGCGAAACCATCATCGCCGAATCCGAAATGCCAGCCCTGATGGGTCTGCGCCGCAAGTACGCCGGTGAGCAGCCGCTCAAAGGCGCGAAGATTCTCGGCTGCATCCACATGACCATTCAGACTGCCGTGCTGATCGAAACCCTGGTTGCCCTGGGTGCCGAAGTGCGTTGGTCGTCCTGCAACATTTTCTCGACTCAAGACCAGGCCGCTGCCGCTATCGCCGCTGCCGGTATCGCGGTTTATGCCTGGAAAGGCGAAACCGAAGAAGAGTACGAGTGGTGCCTGGAGCAAACCATCCTGAAAGATGGCGCGCCATGGGATGCCAACATGATCCTCGACGACGGCGGCGACCTGACCGAGCTGCTGCACAAGAAATACCCGGCGATCCTGGACCGCGTCCACGGCGTGACCGAAGAAACCACCACCGGCGTTCACCGCCTGCTGGACATGCTGGCCAAGGGCGAGCTGAAAATCCCGGCCATCAACGTCAACGACTCGGTGACCAAGAGCAAGAACGACAACAAGTACGGCTGCCGTCACAGCCTGAACGACGCGATCAAGCGCGGTACCGACCACCTGTTGTCCGGCAAGCAAGCGCTGGTCATCGGTTACGGTGACGTGGGCAAGGGCTCCGCTCAGTCCCTGCGTCAGGAAGGCATGATCGTCAAGGTCTCCGAAGTCGACCCGATCTGTGCCATGCAAGCCTGCATGGACGGTTACGAGCTGGTTTCGCCGTTCATCGACGGCATCAACAACGGCACCGAAGAAAGCATCGACAAAGCGCTGCTGGGCAAGATCGACCTGATCGTGACCACCACCGGCAACGTCAATGTTTGCGACTCGAACATGCTCAAAGCCCTGAAGAAGCGCGCCGTTGTCTGCAATATCGGCCACTTCGACAACGAAATCGACACCGCTTTCATGCGCAAGAACTGGGCATGGGAAGAAGTGAAGCCACAGGTTCACAAGATCCACCGTACCGGTCCTGGCGCATTCGATGCCCAGAACGACGACTACCTGATCCTGCTGGCCGAAGGCCGTCTGGTTAACCTGGGTAACGCTACCGGCCACCCAAGCCGCATCATGGACGGTTCGTTCGCCAACCAGGTGCTGGCACAGATCTTCCTGTTCGGCCAGAAGTACGCCGACCTGTCGCCAGCCCAGAAAGCCGAGCGCCTGACTGTTGAAGTACTGCCGAAGAAGCTCGACGAAGAAGTGGCCCTGGAAATGGTCCGCGGTTTCGGCGGCGTCGTGACTCAATTGACCAAGACCCAGGCCGACTACATCGGTGTGACGGTCGAAGGCCCGTTCAAGCCGCACGCTTACCGTTACTGATAGGTCGGCTCTACTGTGGGAGCGAGCTTGCTCGCGATGGACGTTAACGATAACGCGTGCTGTCTGGAATAACGCGTTGCCCTGACGTTTTTCGCGAGCAAGCTCGCTCCTACAGGGGGGCCAGCGTCCGCCTCATGCGTTTCCAAGGATATGACCATGTCCCAAGACCGTCGCTACAGCTTCGAGTTCTTCCCTACGAAGACCGATGCTGGGCATGAAAAGCTGCTCGCCACTGCTCGTCAGCTGGCCAAGTACAACCCTGATTTCTTCTCCTGCACCTACGGCGCTGGCGGTTCGACCCGTGATCGAACGCTCAACACCGTGTTGCAGCTCGAAAGCGAAGTCAAAGTGCCTGCCGCACCGCACCTGTCCTGCGTTGGCGACAGCAAGGACGACCTGCGCGGCCTGCTGACGCAATACAAGGCCGCCGGCATCACCCGAATCGTCGCCCTGCGCGGTGACCTGCCTTCGGGCATGGGCATGGCCAGTGGCGAAATGCGCCACGCCAATGACCTGGTTGAATTCATTCGTGAAGAAACCGGCGATCACTTCCACATCGAAGTCGCCGCTTACCCGGAAATGCACCCGCAAGCGCGCAATTTCGAAGACGATATCGCCAACTTCGTGCGCAAGGCCAAGGCTGGCGCCGACAGTGCGATCACCCAGTATTTCTTCAACGCCGACAGCTACTTCTACTTCGTCGAGCGTGTACGGGCGCTGGGCGTGGACATCCCGATCGTGCCGGGCATCATGCCGATCACCAACTACAGCAAGCTCGCACGCTTCTCCGACGCCTGCGGTGCGGAAATCCCGCGCTGGATCCGCAAGCAGCTGGAAGCCTATGGTGACGACACCGCCAGCATTCAGCGTTTCGGCGAGCAGGTCATTACTGAAATGTGTGAACGTTTATTGCAGGGCGGCGCACCGGGGCTGCATTTCTATACCCTTAACCAGGCCGAGGCGAGCCTGGCCGTGTGGAACAACTTAAAGCTACCGCGCTGACAGTGACCACGCCGTACCCAAAGGCCCTCTTCTGAGGGTCTTTTACATTCAACAGCCCATGGAAAGTTGTTCCCCATGACTGAGCTATCCCCATCGCGCCCGCAACTGGTTTACCTGGCTTTCGGCGCCGAGACCTACCACCAGGAAGCACTGTTCAGCATCGCCAGTGCCCTGACCTGGCTGCGTGAGACACCCCAGGCAGAACTCGACATCCAGGTGTTCTGCGACAATCCCCAGCCCTACGCGCGCCTGCCGGTCCGCGTGCGCATACTCGACGAGGCTACTCGCCAACGCTGGAACGCACCCCACGGTTATCATTTTCGAGCCAAGCATGTCGCCTTGCGCAAGGTGCTCGAGGAGTCGCCAGTCGCTTTGCTGATCGACACCGACACCTTCTTTCATCGCTCACCGGTCGAATTGTTCGATCGCGTGCAACCCGGCACCCTGCTGTGCAACGACTACTACACCCGATTCGGCACCAATAAAGAAAATATGCTCTACAGTGCGCTGTCGACAACGCTCAGGGACAGAGGCCTGGCGGACGATCAGATGATGCTGCTCAACTCCGGCGTGATCGGCCTGCATCAGCAGGACGCTCAAGTGCTTGACCACTCCATTGCTCTGATCGACGAACTGTTTCCCATGGCACGCGGGGCATATACCCTTGAGGAGTTCTGCCTGTCGGTCGCGGCCTATCGCAGCATGCAGGTCAAAAAGTGCCCGGACCTGATCCATCACTACTGGAGCCGCAAGCAACTGTTCAGGGCCAAAGTCAAAGCCTGGGTTGCCAAACACGCCAGGAACCCGACCAGTCAGGCGGCACTGGATGACACTCGCCGGGTGACGATGCACCTGCCGCGACCGCCCCGGACCCAGCGATTGCTCTACAAGCTCATCACCCTGGCGCTGCCCGCCCATCTGCGTCAGTTCATCCGCGAAATCCTCTACGGCTGTTATGAACACCCCAACGAGTTCGACCAGGCGTGTGGACCGGTATGGTGGGAAAAAGCGTTGCAGAACCAGGAGGAACGCCTTGGCAAGCCGGTCACTCAGCGCTTGCTCGAACGCTGGTTCGACAGGGAACTGGTGCAGCTGATCCTGGGCAGCCGATGCAAAGCCATTCACGACCATTTGCTCAATTCGTCCTGCAAATAGAGGCCTGGCGCACAATTCCCTGACAGTCCGCGTGAAACAGGCATGCCAGCGCTTCTCATTAAGCCTTGAGAGTACTAACCTCAGGCCATGCCCCTTATCTCCCAGTTGCTGACAGCCGTGCTTTTTACTTGCCTGAGCTTCGCTGCCCGGGGCGAGAAACTGCGCATTGTCACCGAACCCTGGGCGCCTTATGTGTATGAAGAAAACGGCAAAGCCCAAGGCCTGGACTACGAAACCACGGCCATTGTCTTCAAGCGCCTGGGGATAGAAGTCGACTGGCAGTTCCTGCCGTGGAAACGCTGCCTGTCGATGCTCGAACAAGGTCAGGCGGACGGCGCGCTGGATATCTTCCACAGCGATGAACGCGACGCGACCCTTCTCTACCCCAGCGAACCTCTCTCGGAAGTCGAGTTCGTGATGTTCTATGCCAACGCACGGCCCCATCCGTTTCGGACCCTGGAAGAATTGCGCGGCCTGACCGTCGGCACCTCGCCGGGTTATCTGTACAGCAAGGATTTTCGCGAATCATCGCTATTTACCCGGGAGCCGGCGCCGAGTCATGAAGCCAACTTCGGCAAACTGGTGCGCGGGCGGATCGATCTGCTGATTACTGATCGCCGGGTCGGCCAGCATTTGCTTGACGAGTTGAAGATTCGCGACAAGATCACCGAAAACCCGGTCGTCATCAGCCAGCAAAGCCAGTTCCTGGCGGTGCGGCGCAACGCGGGCATGGACTTGCTGATACAGCGCTTCGGCGCCGAGCTCAAGCGCTTCAAGCGCGAACCCGCCTACGCTGAATTGAGCGCCCGCTATGGTGCCAGCCCGGCAACGGGCGCAAAGGCCGCCGGGGCCGCGGTCACGACCCGCAAAACCGTTGAGCAGCAGGAAAGCGGCGCGCAGTGATTGCTCTGTTATACTCCGGCCTTCCCGCCAGGCTCACGCCCGGACGCTCGGACTCGTTCAAGGCATCTCGATCCCGCTACAGCGCAGCTTTCAGCCCGCGCGAGCGCTCCAGATGAGCCTTCGAGGCCCAGCAGGACCGGACGGGATTGCGTCCCCTTAAACGCCATTCGCGCCAGGCAAGACTCCCATTGGGCCAAGCCCTAACTAGAACAGGATTACTCATGTCCTTTGCTTCCCTCGGTCTCTCCGAGGCTTTAGTCCGCGCCATCGAGGCAGCGGGCTATACCGAGCCTACTCCGGTGCAACAGCGGGCCATTCCCGCCGTGTTGCAAGGTCGCGACCTGATGGTTGCGGCACAGACAGGTACTGGTAAAACCGGTGGCTTCGCCCTTCCGATCCTGGAGCGGTTGTTCCCTAACGGTCACCCGGACAAGTCCCAGCGCCACGGCCCGCGCCAACCGCGCGTCCTGGTCCTGACCCCTACTCGCGAACTCGCGGCTCAAGTGCATGAAAGCTTCAAGGTCTATGCCCGTGACCTGAAGTTCGTCAGCGCCTGCATCTTCGGCGGCGTTGGCATGAACCCGCAGGTTCAGGCCATGTCCCGCGGTGTCGACGTGCTGGTGGCGTGCCCCGGCCGCCTGCTCGACCTCGCCGGCCAAGGCAGCGTCGACCTGTCCCACGTGGAAATCCTCGTGCTGGACGAAGCCGACCGCATGCTCGACATGGGCTTTGTCCATGACGTGAAAAAGGTCCTGGCCCGTCTGCCGAGCAAACGTCAGAACCTGTTGTTCTCGGCGACCTTCTCCAAAGACATCACCGACCTCGCCGGCAAGCTGCTGCACAACCCGGAACGCATCGAAGTCACGCCGCCGAACACCACGGTCGAGCGTATCGAACAGCGCGTATTCCGCCTGCCTGCCAACCACAAGCGTTCGCTGCTGGCGCACCTGATCACCGCCGGTGCCTGGGAACAGGTGCTGGTGTTCACCCGCACCAAGCACGGCGCCAACCGCCTGGCCGAATACCTGGACAAACACGGTCTCAGCGCCGTCGCGATCCACGGTAACAAGAGCCAGAACGCCCGCACCAAAGCCCTGGCCGACTTCAAGGCCGGTGAAGTGCGCATCCTGGTCGCCACCGACATCGCCGCTCGCGGCCTGGACATCGACCAGTTGCCCCACGTGGTCAACTTCGAACTGCCGAACGTCGACGAAGACTATGTGCACCGTATCGGCCGTACTGGCCGTGCCGGTCGTTCGGGCGAGGCGATCTCCCTGGTCGCCCCGGACGAAGAAAAACTGCTGAAAAGCATCGAGCGCATGACCCGCCAGAAAATCGCCGACGGCGACTTGATGGGCTTCGATTCCAGCGCAGTGGAAGCCGAAAAACCTGAAGTTCGCGAGCGTCCGGATGTGCGTAACCCGCGCAACCCACGTGGCCCGCGCGGCGACGGTCCGAACGGCACTGGCGGTGGCGGCGGTCGTAAAGACAAAGGCAAGGACAAGGGCGGCAAGGAAAAACCTGCGGCCGCTGGCCGTGGCGAGCGTCCGGCCCGTGAACAGAAGCCACGCGAAGGCACCCCGGCCCGCGAACAGCAGCGCCCGGCCCCTCGCGCCGCCGCTGATCGTGCGCCGGACGAGTTCCTGGACGACGATATCGATAACTTCGGTAACCGCGTCGACTACGTGCCTCAAGCCAAACCGGCTCAAGGCCGCGGTCGTCGTCCGGGTGCTCCGGCACCAGGCGCGGCAGCTGGCGCAGGCGCAGCAGGCGCTCCGCGCGGCGGCAAGCCACAGGGTCGTCAGAGCGGTCCGCGCAGCAGTGACGGCGCCACCACCGGCACGCCACCGGCCAAGCGCAGCGGCCCGCGCAATGGTGCTCCACGTGACGGCCAGGCCCGTCGCGAAGAGTCCCGCAACCGCCGCCCGGCCCGTAGCGACGACAAGCCGCTCTCGGAACCGGCCGTGCAAAACCCTCGCGGCCCGGCACCGAAGATCATTCACAAGGAGTCGAAAACCGATCGTTTCCCGACACCTGAACAACTTGATCAACTGCCAGGCCGTCCGCGCGGTGAAAAACCAGCGTTGCTGACTCGCAACCGCTGATTTAGCACTGCCATAAAAAATGCCCCGGATCTCGCGATCCGGGGCATTTTTTTTATGTATTACCTGTAGGAGCCGGCTTGCTGGCGAAGGGGGCAACTCGGTTTCTGCGGTGCCGCAGATGTCGCAGATGTCGCATTCGCTGGCAAGCCAGCTCCTACAGTCTCAGCATTACTTCGCTTTCACACCTTCAAACGTAACGTACAGCTCGACCGCATCGGACGCTGGGCCCAGGTCTTTCTGCTTGCCAAAGTCCGAACGCTTGATGCTGGTGGTGCCTTCGAAGCCGGCACGGTAGCCGCCCCATGGATCCTTGCCTTCACCCAGGAAAGTGGCCTTGACCACGACTGGCTTGGTCACGCCAAGGATTGTCAGGTCGCCGGTCACGTCGGCAGTGTCTTTGCCATCGGCGTTTTTGCCGGTGGATTTGACGCTGGTGGAGACGAACTTCGCTTTAGACCCGTTCAGGAAGTCTTTGCTGGCGATGTGCTTGTCGCGCTCGGCATGGTTGGTGAACACGCTGGCGGTATTCACGTTGAACTCGATCTTGCTGTCTTCCGGCTTGGCAGCGTCGAAGCTGAACTTGCCGTCGATATCCTTGAAGGTACCGGTGATGTAGCTGTAGCCCAGGTGGCTGATCTTGAAGTCGACGAAGGCGTGCTGGCCTTCCTTGTCGACAACGTAGTCAGCCGCCATTACGTTTGCGGACAGCAGAGCGGAACCGATTGCCAGAGCGGCGAGCGTCTTTTTCAACATGCTTTCTATTCCTTTGGAGTCGAGGTTGAACTTCAAGCTTTGCGACCCAGCATTCGTGTCAGGGTCGCATCACGATCGATAAAGTGGTGCTTCAATGCTGCCAACGCATGGAGGCCGGAAAAAATTACCAGCACCCACGCCAGATAGAAATGAATCACACCGGCGGTGTCTGCCTGGTCCGGTAGTCCGGACACCAGCGCAGGAACTTCGAACAGGCCAAACACCGGAATCCCGACACCGTCTGCGGTGGAAATCAGGTAACCGGCAATCATCACGACAAACAGGCTGAGGTAGAGGAACGCATGGCCGAACGTGGCGCCAATGCGCGTCATGCGGCTGTAGCTTTGCAGCGCCGGCGGCGGTGGGCTGATAAAACGCCACAGCACCCGTAGCAGCATGACGGCGAACAGCACCAGACCAATGCTCTTGTGCAGGTCCGGCGCGTCTTTGCGCCAGGTGCTGTAGTAGTCGAGACCGACCATCCACAAGCCCAACGCAAACAGACCGAAGACTGCCAGCGCCACACCCCAGTGCATGAACACGCTGATCCAACCGTAGCGCGAAGAAGAGTTACGTAGCTGCATTGCCCAAATCCCGTGAGAACTGCGACCAAGACTATCGAGTTATCTATCGATTTAAAGCGGAAAATTTCGCTTTGAAATATCGAGAAATACGATCAAGAGTCTGAGGTAGCTGAGTTAAGGAAGGATTAAAGGCGAGTTTGTGGCGGGATGTTAGTGGTAGTCGAGGAAAAACTGGTGTTCGAGAACCCCTTCGCCGGCAGCCGGTCTCGTTCCCAAAGTGGATCAGCGTGAACCCAAGACAGGTGTCTACCACAGAACCCTGTAGGAACCGCATTCGCTTCACTGAATGGCATCAGCCAATGAACCGCACTTTTGTTCACGCCAAAGCCTCACTGCGCCATGCCTCAGCGGCTAAAGCCTTCTGACCGGCTTGGCCGTCACCGCATCCTAATTATGGAAGACCGGAGGGGGCTGCAAGCAATCAGGCTTATACGGGTCCATCTGGCATTTGTGGCTCAGTTCTACGCTGTGTCCTTCAAGAACTGGACGGCCATCTATACAGCCAGATACGGCTATCAATATTATTATTGCTACCAGTGCTTTCATGATGCTCTCCAGTTTTTGAAGAACATAGAGTTTAAGGTCAGGCGCTGTCTATCATCTCGATCTGATTCCTTTGTGGGAAGCATCTGATATATCGCCGAGGCGTGTAGGACCGGGACCAGTTTTTCCGCCGGCGATAGGCCGGCGCTTTCTTGGCAGGCTCAGTCTTCATCGATCCAGAGCACTTGATGGCTGCCGATTCCATTCTGTTACACGCAAACCTGCGATGAATATTGTTAAGACATGCGATAAATATGTATGGCCATTTCCATATTTAAACTTGATTCAATGAGCGCTCAATCCTTCATTGATTAAGGTAAAAACATGGCTATTTCTTATACCCCATTTCAAGCAAGTGGCACCTCGGTTCTGCCTCCCAATCAAACGATGTCACCGGGACAGTATCTTATGTCCGAAAACGGGCGATTCCAGTTGGTATTGCAGGCTGATGGAAATTTGGTCATTACGGATGGCGGCGCGGTAGTCTGGGTTGCAGATGAAAACCAGATTTATAGCAAAACTTTGTACCCGAAAAAATGCGCGAGCCTTTGCAGTTTGTGATAAGCAACAGTGGTTTTCTTTATGATCCGTCAAGAAGGCGTTTATGGATTGCTGAAAGCACTCACAGTAGGGACAAATCGCTTTGGTACAACACTTGTATGACAATGCAAGATGATGGGAATGTAGTCATTTACGATCAGCGCACGGGAAACCTGTGTTGGGCCCGCTTTGGCTTCGTGCCTGGTCGGTTTGCAAAGGCAACGAATAAACTGCTTAAAGAACTACCAAACGGCATGAAGATTTATACATGGGATTTTTCACTCTAATTATGGAAAACTGAAGGGGGCTGCAAGCAATCATGGTGGTACGGATCTATCTGGCATTTGTGCGCTAGTTCAGTGCCATTTGTTGTCATTTGACGACCATCTACACAGCCAGATACGGCTATCAATATTATTATTGCCGCCAGTGCTTTCATGATGCTCTCCAGTTTTTTGAAGAACATAGAATTTAAGGTCAGGCGCTATCTATCATTTCGATCCGATTTCTTTGTGGGAAGCATCCGATATATCGCTGAGGCGTGTAGGACCCGGATCGTGGATTGGCGACTCCAGGGCGCCGCGCAGGCAAAACCGGGGTGCTACATGCTTGATAAATGAGCAAAAAAAAGCGCGGCCCTTGAGCCGCGCTTTTTTTACCCCTGAACGTTACTGAGCCTTGGTCTCAGTGGTCGCCGCCGGTTTGGCCGCTGGCTTTTTCACCGTTTCAGCTTTCTTTGCCGGAGCCTTTTTAGCCTCGGTTTTGGCCGCAGGCTTCTTCACCGGTGCCTTGGCCGGCGCTTTTTTCGCCGGTTCGGCCTTCACCGGTGCCGCCGGTTTTGGTGCTTCAACAGCCGCTGGCGCAGGGGCCGGAACTGGCGCTGGAGCCGGTGCCGGTGCAACCGGAGCGACTGGTTCAGGCGCCTTGACCGGTGCTGGCTTGTCATCCGAACCACCAAACAGATTGCTGAAGAAGTTGCCCTTCTTCGCCGCCACCGCGCCGGCTGCCACAGCGGCCGCCGCCGGAACAACCTTCGCAGGCTCGAAGGATTTGCCCGCCGCCAGGTCTTCCACCTGGCTGGCCGCCCGCTGCCCCGTGCGCAAGGCACCTTCCAGGGTGCCCGGGTACAAGGTGTCCGTGTGTTCACCAGCGAACGCTACTCGCTGAATCGGACGCTCCCACAGGCGCCAGTACTTGCTGATCTGTCCCGGACCAAAGGCCAGGTAAGCGCCACCCATCGACGGGTCGGTGCTGTAGCGGCGGATTTCATAACCGGTGAACGAACCGCGCGCCTGTGGATAAAAAGCGTGCAGGCGGATCAATACCTGATCGGCCATCTGCTTGTCGCCGAAGGCCTGCATGACGCGAGCGTTATCGCCGGACAGGTTGATCACCACGTTGGCGCCGCCCTTCAGTGCAGGTTCGACCCACAACATGCCCAGGCCGGTGTTGCTGTAGATTTCGCCGGACATGCGCGCTTTGCTTTCCCACACTGGCGTCTTGAACTTCAGCAGGATCTGGTCGCGCCAGCCGTAGTTGGTGCCTTTGATCGCGGCCAGGTGCTGGGCATCCAGCGCCGGGGTCATCTGGATCTTGTTCAGTGCGCGCAACGGCACGGCCACGACGACGTAGTCGGCCTGATAACCGACGCTGCCGACTTTGACGGTCACGCCGTCCTTGTCCTGGATAATCGCCGAGACCGGGGCGCTGGTCTTGATGGTTTTCAGTTGCTTGACGAAAGCCTGGGCCAATACCGGGCTACCGCCGAGCAGGCGCGAGGCACGCAGGTCACGGTCGGAAACGCCGCGGTACACCCGGCTCTGCTGGGCGAAGTACAGCAGCGACAGGCGCGATGGTTCGTCATAGCGGGTACGGATCTGCTGGTTCACCAGCTGGCGGGCGGTCGCTGGCAACGTCAGCCGGTCGAGCCAGTTGGAAACGTTTATCTGATCCAGCGCATGCAGCGTGCTGTTTGCCGAGGGGTTCTGCGGGTCTTCGATCGAGCGCGCCAGGTCGTCCAGGGTCTTCTCGTAGCGCTTGAGCGCTTCGGCCGTGGTCGGGTCCTTGGTGGCCAGATCGGCCGCGGAGTAATACACGCCGTCGATCAAATAGCCCGGCGTGCGCACGAACTCGGGGGCCGGCGTGGTGCCCAGCTTGAACGTCGACACGTATTTGTTCAGCACCGGCTGAGTCTTGTCGTTGCCGATCCACTCGCTGGTGGCCATGCCGGAGCGGCCGCCCAGGCTCGGCTTGGCTTCCAGCAACGTGACCTGCCAGCCCTTGTTCTGCAGCTCATACGCAGCCGTGAGGCCCGCCAGGCCGCCGCCGATCACGATCGCCGTTTTATCCTTGGCCAGCGCAGACACGCTGAACAGCCCCAACATCACCAGCGCACAGGCGCGCAGCCAACCAGCAGACATTCAGAGAACTCCGAAAATACACAAGGAAATAGCGGTTTTACGAGTCAGACGACCCAAAGAACCGCGAAGAATACGTTAGCTATCAAAAGGCCGCCAGTGACGTCTTTCGTCCTATATAAAGTAGCTCAAACGGCGCAATGGGTTGTTCCGGGGACGCGCATTGCATAGGCTTGCGCGATTGTATGTCCGCAGATGTCACGGACCGCCTCGAGGAGACTGAACATGGGCCTTAATAATCAGTGGATGCAACGCGATCTCGCGGTGTTGTGGCATCCCTGCACCCAGATGAAAGATCACGAGCAACTGCCGCTGATACCGATCAAGCGCGGTGAAGGCGTGTGGCTGGAAGACTTCGAGGGCAAACGTTACCTCGACGCTGTCAGCTCCTGGTGGGTCAACGTATTCGGCCACGCCAACCCGCGAATCAACCAGCGCATCAAGGATCAGGTCGATCAGCTGGAACACGTGATCCTCGCCGGTTTCAGCCATCAGCCAGTGATCGAGCTGTCCGAGCGCCTGGTAAAGATGACGCCCGAGGGACTGACCCGGTGCTTCTACGCCGACAACGGCTCATCGTGCATCGAAGTCGCGCTGAAAATGAGCTTTCACTACTGGCTCAACCGCGGCCAGCCTGACAAGAAGCGCTTTGTCACCCTGACCAACAGCTACCACGGCGAAACCATGGCGGCGATGTCGGTGGGCGATGTGCCGCTGTTCACCGAGACCTACAAGGCGCTGCTGCTGGACACCATCAAGGTGCCGAGCCCGGATTGCTACCTTCGGCCGGAGGGCATGAGCTGGGAAGAACACTCGCGTAACATGTTTGCCGCGATGGAGCAGACCCTGGCCGAGAACCACGACACTGTCGCTGCGGTGATCGTCGAACCGCTGATCCAGGGCGCCGGCGGCATGCGCATGTACCACCCGGTGTACCTCAAATTGCTGCGCGAAGCCTGCGATCGTTATGGCGTGCACCTGATCCATGACGAAATCGCCGTCGGCTTCGGCCGCACCGGGACAATGTTCGCCTGCGAACAGGCCGGCATCCGTCCGGACTTCCTGTGCCTGTCCAAGGCCCTGACCGGCGGTTACCTGCCGCTGGCGGCCTGCGTGACCACTGAAGATGTCTACAGCGCGTTCTACGACGACTACCCGACCCTGCGCGCCTTCCTGCATTCCCACAGCTACACCGGCAACCCGCTGGCGTGTGCGGCGGCATTGGCGACGCTGGATATCTTCGAAGAAGACAACGTCATCGAGAACAACAAGGCGTTGGCCCAGCGCATGGCCTCCGCCACCGCTCACCTGGCTGACCACCCGAACGTCTCGGAAGTGCGCCAGACCGGCATGGTGCTGGCGATCGAGATGGTCAAGGACAAGGCCACCAAGGAAGCTTATCCGTGGCAGGAACGTCGCGGCTTGAAGGTGTTCCAGCATGCGCTGGAGCGTGGTGCCTTGCTTCGACCGTTGGGCAGCGTGGTGTATTTCCTGCCGCCCTACGTGATCACGCCGGAGCAGATCGATTTCCTGGCGGAAGTGGCCAGTGAAGGCATCGACATTGCGACCCGTGATAGCGTCAGTGTTTCGGTGCCCAAGGACTTTCATCCGGGTTTCCGTGATCCGGGTTGATTGATTTCACTTGAGCTTGTGGGTGCCTGGACTGCCGCCTTCGCTGGCAAGCCAGCTCCTACAGGTTAGATGTCGTGCACAAAAATTGCGGTAACCACAAATCCTGTAGGAGCTGGCTTGCCAGCGATAAGGTCGACACGACCTTCAGACGATTACACCTTTTCTCCAGAGAACCCGCATGAGACTGTCCCGCTTCTTTATCGACGCCCCCCTGAGCACCGGCGAGCACGAACTGCCCGAAGCCCAGGCCCATTACATCAGCCGCGTACTGCGCATGGCCGAGGGTGACGCGCTGCAATTGTTCGACGGCTCGGGCCACGAGTTTCGCGCCACGCTGGTAGAGGTCGGCAAAAAGCGCGTCGTGGTGCGGATCGATGAAAGCTTCAGCGGACAAGTCGAGTCATCGCTGCAGATCCATCTCGGCCAAGGCCTGTCCCGTGGCGAGCGTATGGACTGGGCAATCCAGAAAGCCACCGAACTGGGCGTGACTGAAATCACCCCGATCTTCAGTGACCGCTGCGAAGTCCGGCTCAAGGACGAGCGCGCCGACAAGCGCCTGATGCATTGGCGCCAGGTTGCGATCAGCGCGTGCGAGCAGTGCGGACGTTCACGGGTGCCGGTGATTCATCCGCCGCTGCTATTGGCCGATTGGTTGAAGCAGACTCAAGCAGAGTTGAAGCTGGTGCTGCATCCGGTGGCCGAACCGATGGTCAGTCATGCCAGACCTGCGACGCTGGCGTTTCTGATCGGGCCGGAGGGTGGATTGTCGGATGCGGAGGTTGATCAGGCGCAATCTGCCGGGTTTCATGCCGCCCGCCTCGGCCCTCGGGTGTTGCGCACAGAGACTGCGCCGGTGGTGGCATTGGCGGTGGCCCAGCAGCTTTGGGGCGATTTCTAGGGCCCCTTCGCGAGCAAGCCCGCTCCCACAGGGGATTTGTGGTGATTCACAAATCTTCAGCAACATACCGATCTAATGTGGGAGCGGGCTTGCTCGCGAATGGCAGCGACGCGGTCTACAAGACATAAAACATAATCGCCACGAAGTGCAGCAAACTCCCGGCGATCACGAACAGATGCCAGATCCCGTGCGCATGGCGCAAACGACTATCCAGCGCAAAAAAAACAATGCCCACGGTGTACAGCACGCCGCCAGATGCCAGCCAGGCGAAACCTGTACTGCCTAATGCCGCCAGTAACGGCTTGACCGCCACCAGCACGATCCAGCCCATCACCGCGTAAATCACGATCGACAAGACCCGCGCTTCCGAACGCGGCTTGATCTCTTGCAGGATGCCGATCAGCGCCAGCCCCCAGACAATCCCGAACAACGTCCAACCCCAGGGCCCGCGCAGGGTCACCAGGCAGAACGGTGTGTAACTGCCGGCAATGAGCAAGTAGATCGAAAAGTGATCGACCTTCTGCATGATCTCTTTCTTGCGGCCGCGAACGCTGTGGTAAACGGTCGACGCACTGTAGAGCACCAGCAAGGTGAATCCGTAGATCGCCACGCTGACGATTTTCCACGGACTGCCGTCCATGCCGGCGATCACCAGCATCCACACCACCCCGACGCACGCCGCTACCGCCCCGACCAGATGCGTCCAGGCGTTCAATCTTTCCCCGTGATACATGTGTTGCTCACCTCGAAATTCGTTGCAACATCGCGCAAGGCTCAGGCCTTGAGACTAAAAGCGCAATGTTTCAGCACGCAAATCCCCCCTGTAGGAGCCGGCTTGCTGGCGAAAGGACCTCGAGACTGGTGGTGTTCTTCAGGACGCCTTCGCTGGCAAGCCAGCTCCTACGAAGGGCAGCAAGCGTGAGCCTCGGGAATTGGGCACAATCGAGCCATTCGAATAAGAGTCTGCATCATGCTGATCGACGAAGAGTTGACCCTGAAAAAACTCGAGGTGTTCCTGGCCTTCATGCGCACCGGCAATCTGGCCCGGGCCGCGGCCGAGTTGCAGACCAGCAATGTCAGCGTGCACCGGGCGATCCACTCCCTGGAAAGCGCCCTGCGCTGCCCGCTGTTCAAGCACGAAGGCCGCAACCTGACACCGCTGGAAAGCGCTTATGTGCTGGAAGAACGGGCGCAGAAGCTGATTCAGGACGTGGTCGAAACCGTGCGCCTGACCCGTGAAGCGGCCGGTTTTTCCGCCGAGCGCTTCAAGCTCGGCTCGTTGTATTCACTAACGGTGAAAACGGTGCCGCAGCTGATCATGGGCCTGAAGATCCGGCGCAGCGAGCTCAACATCGACCTGATCCTCGGCTCGAACTTCGACCTGTTGTACAAGCTCAAGAACATGGAGGTCGATGCGATCCTGGTGTCACTGGACGAAAGCATCAACGACCCGGATTGCGAGCAGATCCCACTGTTTTCCGACGATATCTTCCTGGCTACGCCGGCGGACTCGAAGTTCGCCCAACGAACCGAAGTGGATCTGGCCGAAGTGCGCGACGAGACGTTCATTACCCTGACCCAAGGCTTCGCCACGCATCAGGACGGCAAACGGGTATTCGAGCAGGCAGGGTTCGAGCCCAAGGTGGCGATGCAGGTCAACGATATCTTCACCTTGCTGAGCATGGTCAGTTCGGGGGTGGGTTATGCGTTGCTGCCGGGGCGGATCGCGGCGGTGTACGAGAACCGGGTGAAGCTGATTCCGTTGCAGGAAAAGTATCGGTTGCAGCAACACATTGGCGTGGTGTTCTTGAAGGCCAAGGAGCGGGATCCGAATTTGCTGGCGTTGCTGGCGGAGTGTCGGATGTATGCCAATCGCCAGGCTTGATAGCGCAGCGTCCCTTCGCGAGCAAACCTCGCGCCTGCAGGGGTTATGCAACCCCTGCAGGCGCGAGGCTTACCCTCGACGACATCAGCCCATTATTCCGCGCATGATCAGAAACAGCACCGAAGGCCCAAGCAAACAGCCCAGCGCCGTATAGAACGCGGCGGTCAGGCAACCATAAGGCACCAGTTTCGGATCCGTGGCCGCCAACCCGCCCGCCACACCGCTGGAGGTCCCCATCAAGCCCCCGAAGATCACCGCACTGCGTGGGTTGTTCAGACCAATCATTGGCGCCACGAACGGCGTCATGACCATCACCAGAATGGCCTTGATCAACCCTGCCGCAATCGACAGCGCCATGACCTCAGAACTGGCACCGATGGCAGCCCCGGTGACCGGACCGACGATATACGTCACGGCCCCGGCGCCAATGGTGGTCAGGCTTACCGCATCGGTGTATCCAAAGGCCATAGCCACGGCGACACCGGCGATGAACGACGTCCCGACGCCGACGAACAACGCCAGTACTCCGACAAAACCGGCACGTTTGAGCTCATCGACACTGACGCCGAACGCCGTGGCCACAATGGCGAAATCCCGCAACATGGCACCGCCCAGCAGACCGATCCCGGACAGCAACGGGATGTCCACCACGCCTTTCTGGCCACCGGTCAACGCACCACCGAAATACGACAACAACAGACCGAGCAAAATGGCGATGGCCGAGCCGTGCAAGCGGCCTTTGGTGAACGTATTGGAAATCCAGTAGGATATCCACATTGTCACGCCGACAATCGCAAAGCCACTGATCAGGCTGTAACCGGTAATCACCTTCATCATCGATTCGTACATGGCGATCACCCTATAGTCTTGGGAGGAATGACCGAGGCCGGTTCTTTGTTGCCGATACGAACCAGGACCGGCACCAAGGCAAAAGCGATGGTGACTGCAGCCACACCCGCCAGAATCGCCATTGGACCACCCTTGAGCGCGCCATAAACGTTCTGCTGTGCCGCCATGGCAACGACAATCGGAATGTAAATTGCGCTCCAGAACTCTACGCCCTGTTCGGTTTTACCTTTGAACCAGCCGCTTTTGTTGAGGTAACTGCCGAGCCCGATCAACAGCAGCATCGCAATACCGACACCGCCGACATTGGCCGGGATGCCTATCAGCTTGCCGAGCAGCTCGCCGATAAAAATACCCGTCAGGGTACAAAAGGCGAGAAACGCCACACCGTAAATAATCATTATTGTCGTCCTCAAAATGCATCGTCGAATGTTGTTTTTGTTGTTCGAAGGCCTGAGTCGTGATCTAGGGTTGGCGGTGACCCTCCTCACGCAACAGCGCCTGCAAGGTATCGAGCCGTGCACCGTCGAAGGCAATCACCGTGCCCTGCTCGAACACCCGGCGCGCCAGCCCGGTCAGCACCGCACCGGGCGGCAGTTCGATCTGTAGCCGTACGCCGCGCTCGTAGGCGCTTTGTACCGTGCCGCGCCAATCCACCACGCGGCACATGTTGAAAGCCAGGTCGTCGCGCAAGGCTTCGGTATCGATCACGGGCCGGGCGCGACTGCCGCTCAGGTAGCCCAGCGTCGGTGTTTTCAGCTGCACCCTGGCGAAGGCTTCGGCCAGGGTTTTCGCAGAGGTTTCCAGCAGCGGGCAGTGGGACGGCACGCTGACGGCCAGACGCTTGGCCAGACCTGCACCGTGACTTTTCGCCAACTCGGCCACCACTTTCATCGCGCCATCGCTGCCGGCAATGACCACCTGGGTATCGGCGTTGATATTGGCCAGGTAAACCGGCGTGGCATCGCTGTGAACTTTTGCCAGCAAACTTTCCACCGTGGCCAGATCCAGACCGATGATTGCCGTCATGCCAAAGCCTTGTGGATAAGCCTGTTGCATCAGCTCACCGCGCAGGCTGACCAGATGCAGCGCATCGCTGAAACTCAAAGCACCGGCAACCACTGCCGCCGGGTAAGCACCGATAGACAATCCCGCCACGTAATCCGCCGTCATTAACAACTGGCGTGAAGCCGCGACGCCGGCGATCAGCAGGCAGAGCTGAACCGCTCTTGTCGACTTCAGCGCTTCGGCTGAATCCAGAAGAAAAGCGTCTTCCGCGAGGACTTCACTCGCCTCGATCACTGTTTCCCGAGGCAAACGATGAAGCATGCCCGGCTGCTGCGCGCCCTGGCCTGGGAACACCAGCAAACTGCTCACGCTGCTTGCTCCTGCGGGTTCCAGGGATTGGTTACCAAACAGGCTTCACTGGCGTTTTTTAGCAGGACCCGTTTCGAGGGACCGGCCCATTCGCGCAGGGCGACAGCGCCGTTTGGCGTTTGCAGTTGCATATCCACCAAGCACTCCGCCGCATCGAGAAGCTTCACCAACTCCTGCGCCTGAGTTCGCTCCAAAGGTTGCGGTGTACGCAGGATAAGGTCGAGGTCGCTGTGCTCGTGCAAGGCGGTAAACCCGCTGGCCAATTCAAACCCGGCGCTGCCGCTGACACCCCACACCCACTCACAGGAATCGAGCATCCGCCGCAGTTGATTGAGAGCGCGCACTGCCGGCAAATCCCGATCAATCGAGACATTGCAAAGCGCTTCCGGCCGTACCTGACGCTGAATCGCATGGACCGACATCACCGTTGCATACCGCTGCTCACGCAACCGCCCACGCACGCCGACTGCGATGTGATCCGCCGCGCTCAACGCACGCCGAACCACCACCGGTTGACCCGCACGGATCGACTCGATCACCCACGAAGGCGCATCCGCAGGCAACTGCTCCGGGGTCATCCCCCAGAGCAGGTCGTGGGCCAGTAGCGTGTTCACCACTGCTCTCTCAGCAATTGGCGAACCTTGCTCGACGCCGCGCGGCTGGTCGCACCCAAGCGGCTGCTCAGGTCTCGGCCACTGGTGGCGACATCGCCAATCGCCTGGGTCAGGCATTCAGTCACCCGCGTCAGATCCGCCGCGGTCGGTTGCTCGATCTGTTCCACCGACAAGGTTTCCCAGAGCAACCCAAGGCTCGCGTAACTGTCGATGTCATACGCCATCGGCGGCACGCTGGCGGCCAGTGCTTCGAGTTCTTCGACGCTGCGCAACGTCACCCGCGCCGCCGAAGCCTTGCCCATCGCATGCACCATCACCCCCGGATCCCGCAGGGCGATCAGCCGGTTGGCCTGATAACCATGCGCCAGAAACGCCCCGGACATGGCCTTGCCCACCAGCAAGCCGATCACGGCGTGGCCGGCCAGGCGCGCACGGGCATAACTGTCTGCCGCCCCGGCCAGGGCCTGATGAATGCCGAGCGCTTCCTCGCGTCGACCGTAGGCCTGACTGGGCACATCGACGATGGCGATCAAGGCGCGTTTGTGCGTTTTATCCAGATCGGCTGCGATCGCTTCATCCACAGCCTTGGCCAGGCCCCAACCTTCCAGCAGACCCACCTCGCCATTACGGGCGCGGACGAAGCGGTTGTCGGGGTCGGCGACTACGGCGATGAATCGAACGCAACGATCACCCAGAACACCATCGGCAACCTTCAACGAAGCCGGTAAACCCTCAACCGGTTTAGCGCCTGCACTCAAGGCATTGAACCAGTGCAAGCCTCTCAGGGAATACGAACTCATGAGCGCTCTCCTTGATACAGATCGCGAACCGTCGCCGGCTCGATTTGCGGCTCGGCATCCAGGCGGGCCAGCCGTTGCAGGAACAGCTCGGCCTGACGGCTGCGTTGTTGCTCAGGCAAGCCCTTTTGCAGCAACCGGCTGACTTGCTCCTGAATCTGCGCCACATCGTCAGCGACAAAACCATCTGCCAAGCCACTGGCAAAACGCTGCTCGCCACCGGTCAGGCTCCAGATGAAGGGCCGGTCACGGGAGTTGTATTCCTCAAGCCCGGCTTCCTGTTCGATCACTTGCGGGCCGTTCAGGCCGAGCCGCGCTTCCTGGGTCACCAGCAAATAACTGCACAACCCGGCGGCAATCGACATCCCGCCGAAGCAACCGACACTGCCGGCTACGACGCCGATCACCGGCTGGTACTGGCGCAGATCGACAATCGCGGCATGAATATCGGCAATCGCCGCCAACCCGAGGTTGGCTTCCTGCAAGCGCACGCCGCCGGTCTCCAGGAGCAACACGGCGCGGGTGGGAATGCCATTGCGGTTGTCTTCGGCGGCCAGTTCCAGTGCACCGGCAATCTTCGCTCCGCCGACTTCACCGAGGCTGCCGCCCTGGAATGCGCCTTCGATGGCCGCGATCACCACCGGCAGACCGGCGATGCTGCCCTTGGCGATCACCACGCCGTCATCGGCCTGCGGCACCACGCCCTGGCGCGACAGCCAGGGCGACATGACGCGCTGGAACGGGTCGAGCAATTCACGGAAGGTGCCGGCATCGAGCAAGACTTTCGCCCGTTGCCGGGCACCGAGTTCGATGAAGCTGCGTCTTTGCAGGTATGGCTTAAGGAGGGCTGCACTGTCAGTCATGGCCAATCTCCTCGAAGCCTTGTTCCAGACGCAGGCGCACCACGCCAGGGGTCGCGCCGAAATCATGGATATCAATCGCCATCGCCAGTGGGTTCTGGCCGTCGAACATCCGCGCGAACAGATGCTGCCAGCGCTGTTCGGCGCCATTGACCGAGGTCTGCACCTTGATCGTCAGCGTGCCGGCCTGACCCGGTTCGATCAGCACTTCCAGATCGCCCGAGCCGACACAACCCACCAGCGTGCGACCGCGTGGCGGCTGCCCAGCGGGGAATTCAAAAGATAAGGTTTCCATCAGAAGGCTCCCTGGTTGACGCCGTGGCCCGACTCGATACGGTCGATGAACAGGCAGGCGGCGAGCAAGTCCGCAGCGCCGCCGGGCGAGGCGTTCAATGCGATTAATTGGTGGTCCAGCTCATGCAAACGGCGGCGGCCGTCGAGGCTGGCGCTGCCACCCGCCTCGAGCACCGCTTGGGCGCCGAGCTGCATGGTCTGCAGGCCCGTTTCGCCTGCGCGGTAGAGCACGCAGGTGTCGGCCAGGATGCTCATGATCGCCAGCAAGGCATCGAGCCGGGCGTTCTGCTCGCCATGGCCGGCAGCACGGCTGTGTTTGAGTTGCGGCAACGCCCGTTGAATCACCGCCGGGAATCCCAGCTGCGCTTCTTCACGAGCGCCACGAGCACCGTAACGCTGGGCGACTTGTGCGCCGTGGCTGAGCGGATGCGGCGCGTAACGGTCATCGAGTAACGCCAGGCGTGCGGCGCGCAAAGCAATCGCGCCTGGGGTCGTGGATTCAGGTTCCAGCGCGGCGGCAGTGACCAACAAACCCAAGGCCCAGATCGCTCCGCGATGAGTATTGACGCCTTTGGTGGTGGCGAGCATCGCTTGCTCCCCTTCCCGACCGATCCGCCCGATGGCTTCGCGCAGCGGCAAACCGACCTCGCCAAACTCGCTGGCCGCTTGCGCCATTTCCTTGAACGCCGGCCACAGCGACAGCGCCGAAGCGTGCATCAGTCCCAGGTGCAAATCGGTATGAGCGCCATTGCCGCGACGGTCGACCAGCGCCGGTTTTGGCGACAGGTCGGCTTCGTCGATCAGCGCGTCCACCGCCAGGTCCGCCAGGCTTTCGGCCAGTGACAGCGGTTTGGGTTGCAGGTTGAATGCATGCATTACCAGCTCCTGAATTTGGCGGGCGGGTTGTACAGGCCACCGGACCACTCGACCAGGTCGGCCACGCTTTTGGCGGCGAGCAATTCGCGGGTGGCGTCGGTGCGGCGGATGCCGAGGTCTTCAGGCAAGGCGATCAGGCCTTCACGGCGCATGCGCGCAGTGTCTTTCGGGTTGTGGCGCAGGCCGATGACCGTCACCCCGGCGACAGCGGCAATCATTGCCTGGCGTTCTTCAAGGGACCGAGCCTTGTATAGATAGGCGATGCCTTCTTCGGTCAGCAGGTGCGTGACGTCATCGCCGTAGATCATGATCGGCGCCAGCGGCATGCCGCTTTTCCTCGCCACCTCGACGGCGTCGAGGGTTTCGACGAAGGTCGGTTTGCCACCCTCCTGGAAGGTCTCGACCATTTGCACCACCAGCTTTTTGCCGCGTTCGAGCAACGCTTCGGGCGCATCGTCGTGACGCATGTCGAGCCAGGCCGGCGTGCCGTGGCGACGACCGCGCGGGTCGTGGCCCATGTTCGGCGCACCACCGAAACCGGCCAGGCGGCCGCGGGTCACGGTAGAGGAATGCCCGTCGCCATCGACTTGCAGGGTCGCGCCGATGAACAGGTCCACCGCGTATTGCCCCGCCAGTTGGCAGAACATGCGGTTGGAACGCAGGGAGCCATCGCGACCGGTGAAGAACACATCTGGCCTGGCGGCGATGTAGTTTTCCATGCCCAGTTCGGTGCCGAAGCAATGCACGCTTTCGACCCAGCCGCTTTCGATCGCGGGGATCAAGGTCGGGTGCGGATTGAGGGTCCAGTTGCGGCAGATCTTGCCCTTCAGGCCGAGGGATTCACCGTAGGTCGGCAGGATCAGTTCGATGGCGGCGGTGTTGAAACCGATGCCGTGGTTGAGGGACTGGACGTTGTGCTTTTCGTAGATCCCGCGGATCGCCATCATCGCCATCAGCACGTGAACGGGCTTGATGTGCCGTGGATCACGGGTAAACAGCGGTTCGATGTAGAACGGTTTGTCGGCCACCACCACGAAGTCCACCCAGGAGGCCGGGATGTCGACCCGCGGCAGGTCACTGACATCGTCCACCAACTGATTGACCTGGACGATGACAATACCGTCGCTGAAGGCGGCGGGTTCGATCAATGCTGGAGTGTCTTCGGTGCTCGGGCCGGTGTAGATATTGCCGGCGCGGTCGGCCATGAAACCGGCCGAGAGCACGACGTTGGGAATCAGGTCCACCACCAGTCGCGCATAGAGTTCGATGTAGGTGTGGATCGCGCCGATTTCCAGCAGGCCGTCTTCGAGCAACTGGCTGATGCGCAGGCTCTGGGTGCCGGCAAAGGAGAAGTCGAGCTTGCGGGCGATGCCGCGTTCGAACAGGTCCAGATGCTCGGCGCGACCGACGCTGGGCATGATCATGTGCAGGTCATACAGCTTGCCCGGGTCAGCCTTGGCCAGGGAGCGCGAGAGGAAATCCGCCTGCTTCTGGTTATTGCCTTCCAGCACCACACGGTCGCCGGGCAGGATCAAGGCCTCCAGCGCCGCCACGATTTTGTCGGTGGGCAACACCACACCGTCGGCGAGATCTCGCACCAGCGCGAGACGCCGCTGCTTTTCGCTGCGCCGCCGCGTCCATCGCGAGTCGGGGGATATTGTTGTTGTCATGACCACTCCACGGGTTCGCTGTCGTGGGAGTCACATTAGGAGTGTTGGGTGGGGGCATCAATCAAGCAGGGAGACGGATCGTTACGGTCAGAGTAATGATCGACAGGAGATCTCTGTAGCCGGTACTGCCATCATCGCGGGCAAGCCCGGCTCCCACAGTGTCCGTGCAGCGACTCAATTTTTTGGCCAGACACAAAAACCTGTGGGAGCCGGCTTGCCGGCGAAGGCGTCCTTTCAGCCAACAATGATGTCGACTGGAAGGGCCTCTTCGCTGGCAAGCCAGCTCCTGCATGACCACCTGCGTACCGATCAATTGTGGTCAACACAAACCCCTGTAGGAGCCGGCTTGCCGGCGAAGGCGTCCTTTCAGCCAACAATGATGTCGACTGGAAGGGCCTCTTCGCGGGCAAGCCAGCTCCTGCATGACCACCTGCGTGCCGATCAATTGTGGTCAACACAAAACCCTGTAGGAGCCGGCTTGCCGGCGAAGGCGCCCTTTCAGCCAACAATGATGTCGACTGGAAGGGCCTCTTCGCTGGCAAGCCAGCTCCTACATGACCACCTGCGTACCGATCAATTGTGGTCAACACAAACCCCTGTAGGAGCCGGCTTGCCGGCGAAGGCGTCCTTTCAGCCAACAATGATGTCGACTGGAAGGGCCTCTTCGCTGGCAAGCCAGCTCCTGCATGACCACCTGCGTACCGATCAATTGTGGTCAACACAAACCCCTGTAGGAGCCGGCTTGCCGGCGAAGGCGTCCGGTCATATGAGCCCGGCACTCACCAACAACGCCTCCAGCGCCAGCAAATCCGGCACCTTCGCCACCTGCTCCCCTATTTGCACGGCCGCCTGTTCCAGCGAACACAACGGCACATCCACATAGCTCAACTGACTGTCGAGCTTGTACGAGCGCGGAATCCCCTGCACCAGCAGCGCAATGAACTTCAGCTCCGGCAGCCCCCCAAGGGCATTGAGGATGACAATCCGCGCCCGCTCACCGATGACGATCTTGTTGCCACAGGCCGACTCAAAACTGAGCAATGGAATCTGCCGGTTACGCCACGCGACCCGCCCGAGACACCAGGGTGGCGCATCGAGATCGAAGGTGCCCGGTTGGTAATCGATCAGCTCGGCGACGGCGACGTTGGGCAAAATCAGGTGACGGTCGGCCAGGGGCAACAGCAGTCCGGTGAGGTTGCTGGTGCGATGCTCAAGCATGGGTCTTGCTCCATAGGGCGATGCTGTCGAGCAGCACCGATTCCTGGTACGGCTTGCCGAGGTAGTCGTTGACGCCGATGGCCATGGCGCGGTCGCGGTGTTTCTGGCCGGTGCGCGAGGTGATCATGATGATTGGCAGGTGCCGCAAGCGTTCGTCCGCGCGCACCCGGGTCGCCACTTCGAAGCCGTCCATGCGCGGCATTTCGATGTCCAGCAGCATCAGGTCCGGCAGGTGTTCTTCGAGCAGCAACATGGCGTCGACACCGTCCTTGGCGGTCAGCACGTTCATGCCGTGGCGTTCGAGCAAACGGCTGGTGACCTTGCGCACGGTGACCGAATCGTCGACCACCAGCACCAGCAACGGTTTGTGCGGCTCGGGTTCCGCGTCGTGAGCCAATGCTCGCTGCGGCACACGTGCCTGCATGGCGCGGATCGGTGCCAGCAGATCGACAATCAGCACCACCCGGCCATCACCCAGGATCGTGGCCCCGGACAACCCCTGTACCGCCGCGAACTGCGGACCGAGGCTTTTCACCACGATCTCGCGGGTGCCAGCCATGGCATCGACCTGCACGGCAACATGTCGCTCGTTGCACTGCACCAGCAACACCGGCAGCGGCAGGCTCTGGCCCAGCAATTTGGGACGGGCGCTGGTCTTGAGCAATTCACCGAGGTAACACAGTTCATAGTGTTGCCCGGCGTAGTTGTAGGTCGGCGGATCGAGCCGGTAATGCCCTTCGAGTTCGTTGGGCAACACACGCACGATACCGTCGATGGTGTTCAGCGGGATCGCGTATTGATCCTCCCCGCACTGCACCATCAGCGCGCGGTTGACCGAGACGGTGAACGGCAGGCGAATCCGGAAGTGCACGCCCTGCCCGGGCACGGAGTCGATGCTCATCGTGCCGCCGAGTTGCCGGACTTCTTCGTGAACCACGTCCATGCCGACGCCCCGCCCGGAAATCTGGGTGATTTTCTCGGCGGTGGAGAACCCCGGTTGCAGGATGAACTGCAGCACGTCGCGGTCGCTGATGTGGCTGTCCGGCGCCAGCAGGCCGCGCTTGATCGCCTTGCGCCGGACCGCGTCCAGCGGCACGCCGGCCCCGTCGTCGCGGATGTCGAAAATGATGTCGCCGCCCTCTCGCGACAGGTCGAGGGTAATCCGCCCCTGAGCCGGTTTACCGGCCGCGATACGCACCTCGGCGGACTCCAGCCCGTGGTCCACGGCATTGCGCAGCATGTGCTCCAGCGGCGCCGCCATGCGTTCGAGCACGTTACGGTCCATCTCGCCTTCAGCGTTGCCGACGATGAACTCCACGTCCTTGCCCAGTTCGCTGGAGACCTGGCGGACGATGCGTTTCAAGCGCGGCAGCATGCGCTCGAACGGGACCATGCGCGTGCGCATCAGGCCTTCCTGCAATTCGGTGTTGATGCGGCCCTGCTGTTGCAGCAGGTTTTCCGCGTCCTGATTGCGCCGGTCGAGCGTTTCCTTGAGGTCGAGCAGGTCGGAGGCGGATTCGAACAGCGCCCGCGACAGCTGCTGCAACTGCGAATGACGGTCCATTTCCAGCGGATCGAATTCTTCGTAGCCCAGGCGTTCGGCATCGACCTGCTGACGGCTGAGAATCCGCCCCTGGGTTTCGGTATCGAGGCGGCGCAACTGATCACGCATGCGCTCAATAGTGGTTTCCATTTCGCTCAGGGCCACGCGCGCATCATTGACCTGTTGCTCGATCCGCCCCCGGAAGATCGAGGTTTCGCCGGCCAGGTTGACCAGGTCGTCGAGCAGTTCAGCCGAGACCTTGACCATGTCGGCGCCGGCGTCAGGTGGCAGCACGAGTGGCTCGGGCTTGTGCGTTGCGAGTGTGACAGCCGGCGTTTCAGGCACCGCTGGGTGGCTGAAATTCCTGATCGCGTCGATCAGTTGATCGGCCGCTGGCAACGGGTCCCCGGCGCGGGTCGCGTCGAGCATTTGCGCCAGGCGGTCATGGCTGCTTTGCAGCAGCGCGAACAACGCGGGGGTGGCTTGCAGCACGCCAGCGGACAGGCCCTCGTAGAGAAATTCGAGCTCATGGGCGAGGTCGCCGATCGGGACGATCTCGACCATCCGCGCGCCCCCCTTGAGGGTGTGCAGATCGCGCAACAGGGTTTCCACTTCCTGACGATTGGTCGGTTCGGCTTGCCAGCGCACCAATGCCGCGCCAGAGTTTTCAATGATGTCGAAACCTTCCTCGAGGAAGATGTCCTGCAACTCGGGATCATGGGCGGCCGTGTCGTTGGCCGGCGCGGGCTCGACCCGCTCAAGGGTACGGGCATTGTCCTGACGGTAGTGGCGAATGACGTCGATCAACTCCCCCGGATCGGTCAATGGCTGCTGGTGTTGCAGTTGCTCAAGCAACTCGGCGAGTCGGTCATGGCTGTGTTGCAGCAGCTGCGCCAAGGCTTCGCCGTGACTGAAACGGCGATCGACCAGGCCTTCGTAAAGGCTTTCCAACTCATGGGCCAGGTCACCGACGGGGTCGACGTCGGCCATCCGCGCACCACCCTTGAGGGTGTGCAGGTCACGCTGCAAGGACAACAGCGGCGCGGCGTTGTCCGGGTCGCCCAGCCAGCGTTGCAGGGCCTGGCCGGCGCTGTCGAGGATATCCACCGCTTCTTCGAGGAAGATCGCGACGATCTCATCGTCCAGCCCGACACGGCCCCCTGCAGGAGCTGGCTTGCCAGCGAAGGTCGTTAACGATGACGCGTTTTCCATGGATAAACGCGGCGCCTGTGAGTCCTTCGCTGGCAAGCCAGCTCCTACATCAGGGGATTGCGGGAGGCCGAATTCGGTTGCGGTCTGTGCCAGTTCAGCCGTAGCGCTGCCCAGCTCGCGAATGCTCAGGGTTCGGCTGCCGTCGCTACGGATCAGGCCCATGGCCGAGGGATCGAGGCCCTCATCGAGCAAGCCGCGCAAGGCCTGGATCCGCTCCGGTTGCGGGCTGACTTCCTGGCCAGCGGCCAGTTCGTCGAGCATGTTGATCAATGCTTCGTGGGCACTTTGCGCCTCGTGAAAAAACCGCTCGCTGACCGCCAGGCTGCTTTCCTCCACTGCGCCATAGAGGTCGAGCAAGGCTTCGCAGAGCTCATCCACCGGATGCAGATCGGCCAGGTGCGCGCCTTCGCCCAGGGTGGTCAATTCGTCCAGCAGTGCACTGAGTTCCTGCCGCTCGCCGGGATGTTCCTGCCAACGCCGCAACAGGCTTTCGGCATCCAGCAGAATGTCCATGCCCTGGGCGAGAAAGTTGTTGATCAACTGCGGATCGCGCTTGATGCGCAGCCCGGTATTGGGTGCACTCAGTAGACTTTGCAGACGCTCGGCCAGCAACGCCTGGGTGCGCTCGATCAACGAGCGGGCACCGGGAATCCCGGCCAGCGGGTCGCGCTTGAGTTGCCGCAGCCCGAGGCGGAACAGGCCTTCGGCCTCCAGCAACAGTTCGACTTCATCCAGATCCAGCGCCAGCAGGTGGGCCTTGTATTCCCGGGTCAATTGATCCAGCGGCGCTGCCAGCTCGGCAATCGGCAAAACGCCCGCCATGGAGGCGCTGCCCTTGAGAGTGTGCAAGGCCCGCTGCAACTCGTCGCTGGCCTGCAACGGCAGCTGCTCGGCAGCCCGGTCGAGGAAGCGGTTGAGACTGCCCAGATGGGTTTCGGCTTCGTTGCGAAAAATCTCCAGCAACACCGGATCAAGCGCCGCAACATCCTGCGTCACCTCATCCGCCGGCGGGTTGTCGGCAGCGACGGGATTGCCCAGCACATCGGCCAGGGTCTGCAGGAGGGCCGGATCGTCCAGTTCCTGATGATCGCGCATCACCTGTGCCTGCGTCGGGCTGAGCACCTCTTCAAGCACCGGCACCTGTTGCTCGCTGGGGAAAAAGCCGAGGGCGGCCAGGCTCTTTTGCGCGACGTCGAGCAGATGTTCGCCCGGCGCTTCGGGATCGTCGCCAAGGCGCTCCAGGTAGTACTCGATGCTGGTCACGATGTCGGCCAGGCTGTCGAGTTCCTGCCAGCCGGGGTGATCCGGATCCAGCAACAGATGCTCGTGGATAAACTGGTTGCAGGTTTCGATCAGGCTCGCCGCGCGGCTCAACGGAATCATCGCCAGCGCGCCGCGCACCTGGGTCAGCAGCGCCGGCAGTGGCTGCAGGTGCTGGCGATCCCAGTCGGCGTCGATGTAGTCGACGATCATGTCCTTGGCCTGTTGCAGGCAAATGCGGGCTTCCTTCATCACGATCTGGTGGATCTGCGTCAGGTCCGTGGTCGGTAGACGGCTTTCTTCCTGGCTTTGCGGCTCGACGGTGCCGACCATGCCGGCCAGGGTCGCTTCGACATAGAGCAAGGCGCCGGCGACATCCATCAGGATTGCGTCATTGGGCTCGCGCTGGCCTTGGGCTAGGCTCAGTACCACCGCCAACTGGTCGATGATGACCTTGCGTGGCTGGCCGAAACCGAGCACCGCCAGGGTGTCGGCGATTTGCCGCAGCGGCGCCAGCAAGCTCTCGAGGTCCGAGGTGTGCTGGCGATCGCTGCGCACGAACAGGTCCAGGCGCTCCTTGACCCGCACCAGTTCTTCGCACAGCGCTGAAAGCACCGAGCGCATGGCGTCGCGGTCGGGGCCGGCCAGCCGTGCCCGTTCTTCATCGACCATCGCACTGTCAGGCAGCGCATCGTCCAGTCCGTAGCGATCTTTCATGGTCAGCATCTGCCCGGTGGGGTGTTCGGCCTTGGCAATGTAAAACAGTAAACGCTTGAGCAGCATCGGTGGCGCCGGCTGATTGATGCCGGGCATGCCCCGTTCGAGCAGCCGTTTGAGTTCCTGATCGGCCTCCTTGAACAGGCTTCGCAAGGCCGGGCTGTTGGCGATCGCGCCGCTGCGCATGCCTTCGACCAGCGCCGAGGCGACTTGCCACAACGGCCCCAGTGGCGCAGGGCCACACAGCCCTTCCAGGCGCGAAAACACCTGGGCCAGATACCCGAGATTAGCCTCCTCATCCTGTTCGCGCAGCAAACCGGCCAGGGCCATCTGCAACATCTGCCGCAGCTTGCGTAGCACA
This sequence comes from Pseudomonas sp. MPC6, assembly GCF_006094435.1. Taxonomy (NCBI): domain Bacteria; kingdom Pseudomonadati; phylum Pseudomonadota; class Gammaproteobacteria; order Pseudomonadales; family Pseudomonadaceae; genus Pseudomonas; species Pseudomonas sp. MPC6. Next base: position 6,636,185 of record NZ_CP034783.1, read on the forward strand.
TCAGGCAAATCCGCCGGCTCCAGCAACGCCAGGGATTGCTCATCCAGTGGCGGCAGGTCCGGCAATTGCGGGATGAACAGGCTGGTTTCCGACAACAGGCTTTCGCCGCGGACGGTGCGCAGATCGTTGATCAACGGCAACATGACCAGCGGCAGGTCCCGACGGACGCTTTGCACCCGGTCGAGGTAGATCGGCAGTTGCCCGAGGGCCTGCAGCAACAGATGGATCGCCTCCTCGCGAAGGCTGACACGGTGGCGCAGCAGGGCGCGGGTCAGTTGCTCCATTTCTTCGGCGAACAGCGCCGCGCCGTAGAATTCGACCATCTGCAGGCTGCCATGAACCTGATGGATGCACGCCAGGCACTCGCTCAGGGCGTGCGTCGCCTGCGGGTCATCCAGCAAGGTGACGATCGCCTGATGCGCCACTTTCAACGTTTCGGCAATCTCGCCCTTGACCCACTCGAGGGCCACATAGTCGTGCCGATCACCCATAACCACTCCAGTCCGCACCCCAATCAGGAATCATACGCCCCAGGGCGCTTCACACTTTATCAGCAGCCTGCGCCCGGGTGGCCGGCAAGGTGAACCCGGACACCGAACGTCGCAGCTGACTGGCCATTTTCGCCAGGTTGCCGATGCTTTCGGCGGTGGCCGTGGAACCGGACGAGGTTTGCGTGGTGATCTGCTGGATCACGTTCATCGTCAGGGAAATCTGCCCGGCCGAGGACGTCTGTTGCTGCGCGGCGTTGGAAATACTCTGGATCAGCGCCGCCAGGGTCTTCGACACCCCTTCGATTTCTTCCAGGGCCACCCCGGCATCCTGCGCCAGACGCGCGCCGCGCACCACTTCGGTGGTGGTCTGCTCCATGGAAATCACCGCTTCGTTGGTGTCGGTCTGGATCGCCCGCACCAGGGTTTCGATCTGTCGCGTCGCAGCGGACGAACGCTCGGCCAGTCGTTGCACTTCGTCGGCCACCACGGCAAAACCGCGTCCGGCGTCACCGGCCAGGGATGCCTGGATCGCCGCATTCAGGGCGAGGATATTGGTCTGGTCGGCAATGTCATCGATCAGGCTGACTATATCGCCGATTTCCTGGGAAGACTCACCCAGTCGCTTGATGCGCTTGGCGGTGTCCTGAATCTGCTCGCGAATATTGTCCATGCCGCGGATCGTGTTATGCACCACTTCGTTGCCCTTGTTGGCGATTTCCACCGAACGCTCGGCCACCGCCGAAGATTCGGCCGCGTTGGCCGAGACCTGATCGATGGACTCGGCCATGTCGTTGATCGCCGTGGACGCTTCGGCAATCTGCTGGGCCTGATGCTCCGAGGCCTGCGCCAGGTGCATGGCGGTGGCCTGGGTTTCCTGCACGGCGGCGGCAACCTGGCCTGCCGTGAGGTTGATCGTCGCCACCAGGTCGCGCAACTGATCGACGGAGTAGTTGATCGAATCGGCGATGGTGCCGGTGAAGTCTTCGGTCACCGTGGCGGTCACGGTCAGGTCGCCGTCGGCCAGGTCCTCGATTTCGTCCAGCAGCCGCATGATTGCGTTCTGGTTGCGCTCGTTCTTCTCGGCCGTCTCGCGCAACTGACGATTGGTTTCGCGCACCATCACCAGCCCGATGAGGATGATCGACATCAGTGCCGCGAGGCCCAGAACATAGCCGCCAATGGTGTCGGTGTTGCGCCCGCCGGCGAGGTTTTCGAACCCGGTGGCCAGGAGCGAGGCTTCGTCGAGCAGGGTTTGCGACAAGGTAAAAATGTGGCTGGCCGATTCCCGGACCTTGAACAGCTCTGGCGACGTTTCGAGGATTTCGTCCACCGAACCCGAGACGAATTCGAACAGTTCGGAAATCTCGATCAACCGGGCGCGGGCATCGCGGTCTTCGACCTGGCTCACCTTCAGCGCCGGGTTACCCTGGAGCATGCCAGTGAGCACCTGGCCGAATCGCGCGGCGTCGCGCCCAAACGCGTCGGCGGCCTGTTGCGAGCTTTCGTCTCCGGACAGCACGGTGTTCACCGCGCCGAGGATACGTTCAGCCAGCAGCGTCTGACGCTGGGCCATCGCCACCTGTGCGGCCGGCGCACCGCGCTGCAGGAGGATTTCGACGACCTTTTCGTATTCGACCTGCAGCTGCGGCACGGTTTCGGCCAGGGTGGCGGCAACCTGATGCAGGGACAGGACGGTCTGTTCGCTTGCGAGGATGGTGTCGGTGTTTTTCAGCAGACGCTCCCAATCCAGCTGCACGGCGCGCATCTCCGGGCGCACGGTAGACGGCGCCGGCGGCAGGCCGGTGGCAGGGTCGCCGTTCTTCAAATAGCCCCAACGCCGGGCAAAATCATTGCGCGCGTCGCTGAGCAGCTTGAACGCCGCCGCCTTGCCCGCCGCGGCTTCGGTGGCGTTCTTGGCAATGCGTTGGGACAGCACGCGCAGTTCGCCGGCGTGACCGATGTACTGCTTGTCGTACGTGGCCTGGGTATTGAGGTAAGCGAAGTGGGCGAACAGCAGCATGATGAAGACGATCAGCGCGATGAACAGCGCGACAATCTGCGAGCGGCTACGCGACCCTTCCGGCTTGCCTGTTTTTGCTTTTGTCATCGGTCCTCGCCTTTAACCCAACCTGTGATCCTTGCCGAGAACTCCTGTAGGAGCGAGCTTGCTCCGGGCGGCGCTCCGACGATGAACCTGAGAACACCGCGGGGTGTCAGGCTTGCACCGTTATCGTTGACGACCATCGCGAGCAAGCTCGCTCCTACAGGGGTCCAGCGCGACGTTCAGGAAACTTTGCGACTGCACCAACGCAAACGGGCTGAACACCTGCCAATTATGCTCACGCTGAAACCGGCCTTTGACGAAGGCTCCGATCGGGCCGTTCAGCTCGCTCGGTGGCACTGGCTCCAGGCTGTCCTGGGCGAAGTGCTGCAAGCCGAAGACTTCATCGACCATCAACCCGGTGAACATATCGCCATGCTCCACCACCAACACCCGCCGCTGCTTGCGCAGAGGCGACAGTTCATGACCGAAGAAGCCACACACATCCATGATCGGCAGCAATCGCCCACGCAAGTTGGCAACGCCCCTGACCCAGGGCTTGACGCCCGGCAGCTGAGTGCACCGCGGTTCGTGCAACACTTCGCTGATTTCGCCCATGGGCGCGACGTACCAGCGCTCGCCCAGGCGAAAACCGATACCGCTCCAGCTGTCCTGTCGGAACGGCTGGGACGGCAGGTCCGCCGCCAGCAGACGACAACGCCGATCGATCTGCAGCAGCAGTTCGAAGGCGGTCAGCGACTCGGTCATGGCGGGGATATCAACCGGCCAGTACGTTGTTCAGGGTCTTGATCAGGGTGTCTTCGTCGACCGGTTTGGTCAGGTAGTCCTTGGCCCCCTGACGCGTGCCCCAGACCTTGTCGGTTTCCTGATCCTTGGTGGTGATGATGATTACCGGAATGTGTCCGGTTTCCGGGTCTTTGGTCAGCTGGCGGGTCGCCTGAAAACCGTTGAGGCCGGGCATGACGATGTCCATCAGCACCGCGTCGGGTTTTTCCTGGCGGGCCAGGGCCACGCCGTCGGCGCCGTTTTCGGCTTTCAACACTTCATGACCGTGCTTTTCCAGCATGCCGGTCAGTTTGTACATTTCGGTCGGCGAATCATCGACGATCAGAATACGTGCCATGGTCTTCCCCATTCTTGTCGACACCGGGCCCGCTGGCCGAGCGTCACTGTGGTGTCTTACTGCGGCAAAACGGCGGCGAAGCCCGGTACATGGGCCTGGATCGCGTTCAGCAGTTCTTCCTTGCTGAAAGGCTTGGTCAAAAACTGGTCCGAGCCGACGATGCGCCCCTTGGCCTTGTCGAACAGCCCGTCCTTGGACGACAGCATAATCACCGGTGTGGATTTGAACGCGCTGTTGTTCTTGATCAAGGCGCAGGTCTGATAACCGTCCAGACGCGGCATCATGATGTCGACAAAGATGATGCCGGGGTGATTATCGACAATCTTGGCCAGGGCATCGAAACCATCGATGGCCGTGATGACCTCACAACCCACGTTCCTCAACAGCGTTTCGGCGGTGCGGCGAATCGTCTTCGAATCGTCGATCACCATGACCTTCAAGGCGCTGGAATGCTGTTCCATAAGTGCTCTACCGTCGCCTTTGCGAATCAAATTGTCCATGCGCGCCCACCGGAGGCTTGAAACCCTTGATGTTCAAGGCCCCACACGATATGGCAGCCTTTTTAGCACAGTCTCCAAATCCAATCTATCGGGGGACCGGCGCGGCGGTTTTTCCTTGACCCGGAACACACTCAGCGCCACTCTGACGCCACTTTTATACGGTCCTGTGGATTGATTTTTTGTGTAGGAGCGAGCTTGCTCGCGATGAACCTGAGAACCCCGCGGGGTGTCAGGCTACCAGCGTTATCGTTGACGGCCATCACGAGCAAGCTTGCTCCTACAGCAGATCGCCATAGCCCCCCCAAATCTTGAGGAAACACCCATGAGCGTTCGCGTCGGGATTGTCATGGATCCTATTGCCGGCATCTCCTATAAAAAGGATAGCTCGCTGGCCATGCTGCTGGCCGCGCAGAAGCGCGGTTGGGAACTGTTCTATATGGAACAGCGGGATTTGTACCAGGCCGAAGGCGAAGCGCGGGCGCGGATGCGTCCGTTGAAAGTCTTCGCCAACCCGGAAAAATGGTTCGAACTGGACGCCGAGCAGGATTCGCTGCTGAGCGACCTGGACGTGATCCTGATGCGCAAGGACCCGCCGTTCGACATGGAGTTCGTCTACTCCACGTACCTGCTGGAGCAGGCCGAGCGCGCTGGCGTACTGGTGGTCAACAAGCCGCAAAGCCTGCGCGACTGCAACGAGAAACTGTTCGCCACGCTGTTCCCGCAGTGCACGCCGCCGACCATCGTCAGCCGTCGCCCGGACGTATTGCGTGAGTTCGCCGATCACCACGGCGACGTGATCCTCAAGCCGCTGGACGGCATGGGCGGATCGTCGATCTTCCGCCACACCGCCGGCCACCCGAACCTGTCGGTGATCCTCGAAACCCTGACCCTGCACGGCAATCAGCAGATCATGATCCAGGGTTACCTGCCGGCGATCGTCGATGGCGACAAGCGCATCCTGATGATCGATGGCGAACCGGTGGATTACTGCCTGGCGCGCATCCCGGCAGCGGGCGAAACCCGCGGCAACCTGGCCGCCGGTGGGCGTGGCGAAGCGCGTCCGCTGACCGAGAAAGACCGCTGGATCGCCGCCCAGGTCGGCCCGACCCTGCGCGAGAAAGGCCTGCTGTTCGTCGGCCTCGATGTAATCGGCGAGCACCTGACGGAAATCAACGTCACCAGCCCGACCTGCATTCGCGAGATTGATAATGCGTTCGGCACCGACATCGGTGGCCTGCTGATGGATGCCATCGAGAAGAAGCTGCAAGCTGCAAGCCTCAAGCCGCAAGCTTGAAGCACGCGGCATACAGCTTGTCGCTCGAAGCTTGTCGCTTGAAGCTAAAAACCAACATTGCGTTATCATGCCGGGCCCGTAAAAACGCGATGTTGGTTTTTTTGTCATGACGCTTCCGTCCGATCTGCCCGTTGAACTCGCCCATCGTGGCGTGCGCCCGGTCGATCGCCTCGGTTTTACCCTGTTCCTGGCGGCGCTGATTCACCTGGCCTTGCTCTTGGGTGTCGGCTTTACGATGGTCGAACCCAAGCAGATCAGCAAAACCCTGGAAATCACCCTCGCCACCTTCAAAAGCGAAAAAAAGCCGGAAAAAGCCGATTTCCTTGCCCAGGAAAACCAGCAAGGCAGCGGCACCCTGGAAAAGAAGGCGATCCCCAAGACCACCGAGGTCGCGCCGTTCCAGGACAACAAGGTAAAGAAAGTCACACCACCACCGGCAGCCAAGCCTGAAGTACGGGAAGCCCCGCCCAAGGCAGCCGTGACCACCGTCGCGCCCAAACCGAAAAAAGCCCCGGCCAAGACCGCAGAGCCCAAGACCGACACCAAACCCAAGGTGGCGGCGCCGACGTTCGACAGTGAACAGCTGTCCAGCGACATCGCCAGCCTCGAAGCGGAGCTGGCCAACGAACAACAGCTGTACGCCAAGCGCCCGCGTATCCACCGCCTGAGCGCCGCCTCGACCATGCGCGACAAGGGCGCCTGGTACAAGGATGAATGGCGCAAGAAGGTCGAGCGCATCGGCAACCTCAATTACCCGGACGAGGCCCGGCGCAAACAGATCTACGGCAACTTGCGCCTGATGGTCTCCATCAACCGCGACGGCTCGCTGTATGAAGTGCTGGTGCTGGAGTCGTCCGGGCAACCGCTGCTGGACCAGGCGGCGCAGCGCATCGTGCGGCTTGCGGCGCCGTTTTCGCCGTTTACCGGGGACTTGTCGGACATCGACCGGCTGGAAATCATCCGTACCTGGAAATTCGCCCGTGGGGACCGGCTCTCCAGTAACTGACGCCCCCTGTAGGAGCCGGCTTGCCGGCGAAAGCGTCCTCAAGCCTTGCATCGCCTATGAAGACGCCTTCGCCGGCAAGCCGGCTCCTACAGGTGATCAATCTCGAGCAAACATTGATTCCCCGGCTTGTCAGTTTGCCCCTCCAACGCCACACTAGCGCTCATGAAGAACGTCAGCCCAAGCTACCTCAAGCATCACTTCCTGATCGCCATGCCTCACATGGCCGACCCGAACTTTGCGCACACCTTGACCTACATCGTCGAGCACACGGCCAATGGTGCCATGGGGCTGGTGGTCAACCGTCCGCAAGACCTGAACCTGGCCGATATCCTCGAGCAATTGCGCCCCGACATCGAACCGCCGGCCCTCTGCCAGCATGTGCCGATCTTTATCGGCGGGCCGGTGCAGACCGATCGCGGTTTTGTCCTGCACCCGTCGGGAAAAACCTTTCAGGCGACCGTTGATCTGGAAGGCGAGTTGTCGCTGTCGACCTCCCAGGACGTGCTGTTCGCCATCGCCGACGGCGTCGGCCCCGCGAAAAGCGTGATCACCCTGGGCTACGCCGGATGGGAAGCCGGGCAACTGGAGGCCGAACTGGCCGACAATGCCTGGCTGACCTGCCCGTTCGACGCCGACATCCTGTTCAACACCAGCAGTGAATTGCGCCTGGAAGCGGCGGCCAGGCACCTGGGCGTCAACCTCAGCCTGCTGACCAGCCAGGCGGGGCACGCCTGATGGCCCTGCGGTTGATTCTGGGTTTCGATTACGGCACCAAACAGATCGGCGTCGCGGTCGGCCAGGTGATTACCGGCCAGGCGCGCGAGCTGTGCACCTTGAAGGCACAGAACGGCATTCCCGACTGGAATCAGGTCGAAGCGCTGATCAAGGAGTGGAAACCCGATGCCGTGGTGGTCGGCCTGCCATTGAACATGGACGGCACACCGAGCGACATGTGCCTGCGGGCGGAAAAATTCGCCCGGCGCCTGAACGGCCGCTACAACCTGCCCTTCTATACCCACGACGAACGCCTGACCACCTTTGAAGCCAAGGGCGAGCGGCGTGATCGCGGCGGGCAAAAGGGCAGTTACCGCGACAACCCGGTCGACGCCATCGCCGCCGCCCTGCTGCTGCAAGGCTGGCTCGACGAAAACACCGCACTGTTCGAATCCTGACCGCAACCGATCCTGTTGAGCCGCTGCGCGTCTCTTTTAGCTACAACCCGAGCCCTGCCCAAGCGCTATACCGCAAAAGCCCGGCTCGGGCCGAAGAAGGAGCAAACCATGAGCCTGCCTAATCCCGGCGAACTGATCAGCCAGATGGCGATTCGCCTCAAGGACCACCTGGAACACCGCGGCATCAGCGAACCGCGCTACATCGGCATTCGTACCGGCGGCATCTGGGTCGCCCAGGCGCTGCTCGACGAACTGGGCAGCGACTCGCCCTTGGGCACGCTGGACGTTTCCTTCTACCGTGACGACTTCAGCCAGAACGGCCTGCACCCGCAAGTGCGCCCGTCCGCCCTGCCCTTCGAGATCGAAGGCCAGCATCTGGTGCTGATCGACGACGTGCTGATGAGTGGCCGGACCATCCGCGCCGCCCTGAATGAACTCTTCGACTATGGCCGCCCGGCCAGCGTGACGCTGGTCTGCCTGCTGGACCTGGACGCCGGCGAGTTGCCGATTCGCCCGGACGTAGTGGGCGCGACCCTGTCGCTGGCCGCCCACGAGCGCGTGAAACTGTCCGGTCCGGAGCTCAAGCTCGAACTGCAAGACCTCGCCTTTTAATTCGCCCTATTGAGAGTCCCCCTCGCGATGACGCCTCTAGAAACCAAGCGCCCGCTGCAGCTCAATGATCAGGGCCAGCTGCGCCACTTCCTCTCGCTCGACGGTCTGCGCCGCGAGTTGCTGACGGAAATCCTCGACACCGCGGACTCGTTCCTCGAAGTCGGCGCCCGGGCGGTGAAGAAAGTCCCGTTGCTGCGGGGCAAGACCGTGTGCAACGTGTTCTTCGAGAACTCCACCCGCACCCGCACCACCTTTGAACTGGCGGCCCAGCGGCTGTCGGCCGACGTGATCACCCTCAACGTGTCCACATCGTCGGCGAGCAAGGGGGAAACCCTGCTCGATACCCTGCGCAACCTGGAAGCCATGGCCGCCGACATGTTCGTCGTGCGTCACGGTGACTCCGGCGCGGCCCACTTCATTGCCGAGCACGTCTGCCCGCAAGTGGCGATCATCAATGGCGGCGACGGCCGACATGCCCACCCGACCCAGGGCATGCTCGACATGCTCACCATCCGTCGGCACAAAGGCAGCTTCGAAAACCTCTCGGTGGCCATCGTCGGCGACATCCTGCATTCGCGGGTCGCGCGTTCGAACATGCTGGCCCTGAAAACCCTCGGCTGCCCGGACATTCGCGTGATCGCGCCGAAAACCCTGCTGCCGATCGGCGTCGAGCAATACGGGGTCAAGGTCTACACCGACATGACCGAAGGCCTGAAAGATGTCGACGTGGTGATCATGCTGCGCCTGCAGCGCGAGCGCATGGCCGGCGGCCTGCTGCCGAGCGAAGGCGAGTTCTACCGCCTGTTCGGCCTGACCACCGCGCGCCTGGCCGGCGCCAAACCGGATGCCATCGTCATGCACCCGGGGCCGATCAACCGTGGGGTGGAGATCGAGTCCGCCGTGGCGGACGGCCCGCACTCGGTGATCCTCAACCAGGTGACCTATGGCATCGCCATTCGTATGGCCGTGCTGTCCATGGCCATGAGCGGGCAGACTGCGCAACGTCAATTCGAGCAAGGCCAATTCGAGCAGGAGAACGCCCAGTGAAGCTCAGCATTCTCGGCGCCCGCGTTATCGATCCAAGCAGCGGCCTGGATCAAGTGACTGATATCCACGTTGAAGCCTGCAAGATCGTCGCCATTGGCGCCGCCCCGGCCGGTTTTGTCGCCGTCGACACCATCGACGCCCAAGGCCTGGTGGCCGCGCCTGGCCTGGTTGACCTGAACGTCGCCCTGCGCGAACCGGGTTACAGCCGCAAAGGTTCGATCATCAGCGAAACCCGCGCTGCCGCAGCCGGCGGCGTGACCAGCCTGTGCTGCCCACCGCAGACCAAACCGGTGCTGGACACCTCGGCCGTGGCCGAACTGATCCTCGATCGCGCCCGCGAGGCCGGCAACACCAAGGTGTTTCCGATTGGCGCCCTGAGCAAAGGCCTGGACGGCGAACAGCTGGCAGAGCTCGTGGCATTGCGCGATGCCGGCTGCGTGGCTTTCGGCAATGGCCTGGAGAGCTTCCGCAACACCCGCACCTTGTGCCGGGCGCTGGAATACGCCGCGACCTTCGACCTGACGGTGATTTTCAACTCCCAGGACCATGATCTGGCCGAAGGTGGCCTGGCCCATGATGGCCCGACCGCCAGTTTTCTCGGTTTGCCGGGCATTCCGGAAACGGCCGAGACCGTGGCCCTGGCTCGGGACCTGTTGCTGGTCGAGCAAAGCGGCGTGCGAGCGCACTTCAGCCAGCTCACCAGCGCACGCGGCGTCGCCCTGATCGCCCAGGCCCAGGCGCGCGGCCTGCCGGTAACGGCCGATGTCGCGCTGTACCAGCTGATTCTGACGGATGAAGCGCTGATCGACTTCAGCAGCCTCTATCACGTCCAGCCGCCGCTGCGCACCCGTACCGACCGCGATGGCCTGCGCGAGGCGGTGAAGTCCGGTGTGATATCAGCGATTTCCAGCCATCATCAGCCCCATGAGCGGGATGCGAAACTGGCGCCGTTCGGTGCCACCGAACCGGGCATCAGTAGCGTCGAGTTGTTGCTGCCACTGGCGATGACGTTGCTGGAAGACGGTTTGCTGGATCTGCCAACGTTATTGGCGCGCCTCAGCGCCGGACCTGCCGAGGCCTTGCGCCTGCCGGCGGGCAAGTTGGCGGTAGGTGGGGCGGCGGATATCGTGCTGTTCGACCCTGCAACCTCGACCGTGGCCGGCGAAACCTGGCGGTCCAAGGGTGAGAACTGCCCGTTCATGGGGCACAGTTTGCCGGGTGTGGTGCGGTACACCCTGGTGGATGGGCGCATCACTCACCAGGCTTAAGACCGCGTCGCCTGCATTCGCGAGCAAGCCCGCTCCCACATTTGATCGGTGGTGTACACAATTTTTGTGTTCACTAAAGATCCACTGTGGGAACGGGCTTGCTCACGAAGACTTACTGGAAGGCACCTCTGTTCTGCGCATTGCGAATCGACACCTGGTCGTTCAACGTCCAGAAGTCATACAGCACCCCCAGAAAGAACAACCCGCCCGTCACCAGGTACAGCAACCCGCTGATCCATTTGCCCTGATACATCCGGTGCAGGCCGAATACCCCAAGAAACGTCAGCAGAATCCAGGCAACGTTGTATTCGATAGGCCCGGCGGTAAATCGCAAGTCCGCTTCACGGTCCATGGCCGGGATCAGAAACAGATCGATCAGCCAGCCGATACCCAGCAAACCGAGGGTGAAGAACCAGATCGTCCCGGTCACCGGCTTGCCGTAATAGAAGCGGTGAGCCCCGGTAAAACCGAAAATCCACAGCAGGTAGCCGATCACTTTGCTGTGGGTGTCCTGATGTGGAACGGGGTGTTGATAGGTGTTCATGGAGGACCTCGATTCACACGATAGATAAATATTCTTTAAAACTTTGTGACTTTTTTACAGGTGGCCGACGCATGGCATCCGGCCACGTCAATCTGCGCCAAAGCCTTGTTCGCAAAAGACTTATTGCCAAAACCCGCGTCAACTTTTTGCTTATTTGGTTCCTTTGCGACCAGGCGGAATCGACCAACGGACTTAAAAAAGACCAAAAAGCTGTTATAAAGTTGCGCGTTCACCCATATGAGCCTTGCCTAATGCGTCCATTTTTCAAGACATGGCTAACCATTTGCCTATTATTGCCCCTGGCCGCCCACGCCACCAACCGTGAGCAACGTCTTCCAAACGTTAATGGTTACACCCCCAAATCCCATGTATCTGTTCCTTCGAGCAAGTACAAGAAAGCAGGACCACGTTCCCCTTACCTGAACAGCAGCAATACCAGCACCAGCAAGAACAAGAGCAGCCTGGTTCCGCCAATGGCGAGCAAGGAAAGCAGCAATGTGCTGAGCCGCGCCGTCAACGTGCTCGGCACTCCGTACCGTTGGGGCGGCAGCAGCCCAAGCAAAGGTTTCGATTGCAGCGGCCTGGTGAAATACGCGTTCAACGACGCCACGTTTGACCTGCCGCGCACGTCGAACGCCATGGCCAGCGGTCATGGCGAGAAAGTCGATCGCAAGGATCTGAAGCCTGGCGACCTGATTTTCTTCAACATCAAGAGTCGCAGGGTCAATCATGTTGCCATCTACCTGGGCAACGACCGCTTTATCCACGCACCTCGCCGTGGCAAATCGGTCAGCATCGATACCCTGAACAAACCGTATTGGGAAAAACACTATGTGGTTGCCAAGCGGGTTCTGCCGATAGAGCAGAACACCCTACAGGTTGTTCAGCGCTGATTTGAATCTCTTGTTCTGATCCGGAACATGCTCCGATCATGACGGCCTCTTCGCGGGCAAGCCCGCTCCCACAAGGACTGCATTGATCCTGTGGGAGCGGGCTTGCCCGCGAAGAGGCCCTTGAAAGCGCCACAAATCCCCTCAAAAACTATCCGGTGACCGCGCTTTCTCCCGCGCATGCTCCCGGCTGATCAAGCCCTTGTTCACCAGATCCTTCAAGCACATGTCCAGCGTCTGCATCCCGATCGATCCCCCGGTCTGAATCGACGAGTACATCTGTGCCACCTTGTCTTCGCGGATCAGGTTACGAATCGCCGATGTGCCCAGCATGATTTCGTGGGCGGCTATTCGCCCGCCACCGATCTTTTTCACCAGGGCCTGGGAAACCACCGCCAGCAGCGACTCGGACAGCATCGAACGCACCATCGATTTCTCATCCCCCGGAAACACATCCACAATCCTGTCGATGGTTTTCGCCGCCGAAGTGGTGTGCAGCGTGCCAAACACCAGGTGACCGGTCTCGGCGGCCGTCAGCGCGAGGCGGATGGTTTCCAGATCACGCATCTCCCCCACCAGAATCACATCCGGATCCTCCCGTAGCGCCGAGCGCAGGGCTGTGGCGAAGCTGCGGGTATCGCGATGGACTTCGCGCTGGTTGATCAGGCATTTGCGCGATTCGTGGACGAACTCGATCGGGTCTTCGACGGTAAGAATGTGATGGTGGCGATGGTTGTTCAGGTAATCGATCATGGCCGCCAGGGTGGTGGACTTGCCGGAGCCGGTCGGACCGGTCACCAGCACCAGGCCGCGGGAGGATTCTGTAATCTTGCGAAACACTTCCCCCATCCCCAGGTCCTCCATGCTCAGCACCTTGGACGGGATGGTCCGAAACACCGCGCCAGCACCGCGGTTCTGATTGAACACATTGACCCGAAAACGCGCGACACCGGGCACCTCAAAGGAAAAATCGGCCTCCAGGTGTTTTTCAAACTCCACCCGCTGAACATCGTTCATGACGTCGTAGATCAACTCATGGACCTGCTTGGCGTCCAGTGCCGGCAGATTGATGCGCCGCACATCGCCATCGACGCGAATCATCGGTGGCAGGCCGGCAGACAGGTGCAGGTCGGACGCACCTTGTTTGGCGCTGAAGGCCAGCAGCTCAGTGATATCCATAGCGTTCCTCAATTCCAGTAGAATGCCGCGACCCTCAGACCCGCTGGCGCCTTTCGAATGTCCACGATAGCAGACAACGTCACTCAGGTTAGTTCACGCATCCACGCCGCGGCTGTTGCCGCCCATCGTGACGAAAACAGCGTCCAGCTGCTGGCTGTGAGCAAAACCAAGCCCGCTGCAGCACTGCGCGAAGCCTATGCCGCCGGGATCCGCGACTTTGGCGAAAATTACCTGCAGGAAGCCCTGGGCAAACAGCTCGAATTGGCCGACCTGCCCTTGATCTGGCACTTCATCGGCCCCATTCAATCGAACAAGACTCGCGCTATCGCCGAGCACTTCGCCTGGGTGCACTCCGTGGATCGATTGAAAATCGCACAACGCCTGTCCGAACAACGTCCCGCCGATTTGCCCCCCCTGAACATCTGCATCCAGGTCAATGTCAGCGGTGAAGCGAGTAAATCCGGCTGTACCCCGGCCGATCTGCCGGCCCTGGCCAATGCCATCAGCGCCCTGCCGAATCTCGAGTTGCGCGGACTGATGGCGATTCCCGAGCCGACTGAAGACCGCGCCGAACAGGATGCAGCCTTTGCTGCCGTGCAGAGTCTGCAAGCCAGCCTGAACCTGCCGCTCGACACACTTTCCATGGGCATGAGCCACGACCTGGAGTCGGCCATTGCCCAAGGTGCCACTTGGGTCCGTATCGGAACGGCGCTCTTTGGTGCCCGCGACTATAGCCAGCCTTGAAACCATGGCTGACACCTCTCTCTATAAGGACCTGACATGAGCAACATTCGTATTGCCTTTATCGGTGCCGGCAACATGGCCGCCAGCCTGATCGGCGGCTTGCGCGCCAAGGGTCTGGACGCTGCGCAGATCCGCGCCAGCGATCCGGGCGCCGACACCCGCGCCCGTGTGAACGCCGAGCACGGCATCGAAGTATTCGCCGACAACGCCCAAGCCATCCAGGACGCCGATGTGGTCGTGCTGGCAGTCAAACCCCAGGCGATGAAAGCCGTCTGCGAAGCCATTCGCCCAAGCCTCAAGCCGAATCAACTGGTGGTGTCGATCGCCGCCGGTATCACCTGCGCCAGCATGAACAGCTGGCTCGGCGCCCAACCGATCGTGCGTTGCATGCCCAACACCCCGGCGCTGCTGCGTCAGGGCGTAAGCGGTTTGTACGCAACGGCCGAAGTGAACGCCGAACAACGCCAGCAGGCGCAAACGTTGTTATCCGCCGTCGGCATCGCGCTGTGGCTGGACGAAGAGCAGCAACTGGACGCAGTCACCGCCGTCTCTGGCAGCGGCCCGGCGTACTTCTTCCTGCTGATCGAGGCCATGACCGCTGCCGGCGTAAAGCTCGGCCTGCCAGCGGATATCGCCGCACAACTGACCCTGCAAACTGCATTGGGCGCCGCGCACATGGCAGTCGCCAGTGACGTCGATGCCGCCGAACTGCGTCGTCGCGTGACATCGCCTGCGGGCACTACGGAAGCTGCGATCAAGTCGTTCCAGGCCGGGGGCTTCGAAGCCCTGGTAGAAAAAGCACTCGGCGCCGCTGCTCACCGCTCGGCCGAGATGGCTGAGCAACTCGGTCGCTAATCAGCTCTTACAAAGGAATCAAAGATGCTCGGACTCAATGACGCTGCCATTTTCATCATTAAAACCCTAGGCAGCCTGTACCTGCTGATTGTGCTGATGCGCTTCATCCTGCAACTGGTCAGGGCGAACTTCTATAACCCACTCTGCCAGTTCATCGTCAAAGCCACGCAACCGCTGCTCAAGCCTCTGCGCCGGGTGATCCCGAGCATGTTCGGGCTGGACATGTCGTCGCTGGTACTGGCGTTGATCATTCAGATGCTGTTGATTGCAGTCATCCTGCTGCTCAAAGGCTTCATGGTCGACTGGCTGCTTCTGGTGCCATGGGCACTGATCGCGCTCTTCTCGCTGTTTTTGAATATTATTTTCTACGCGATGATCATCAGCGTGATCCTGTCCTGGGTTGCACCGGGCAGCCACAATCCGGGCGCTGAACTGGTCGCACAGATCACAGAACCGGTACTCGCTCCGTTCCGCCGGATCATTCCGAGCCTGGGTGGTCTGGATATCTCGCCGATCTTCGCGTTTATCGTGATCCAGCTGCTGCAAAGCTGGCTGATCCCACGCCTTGCGTACTTCGCCCTCATGCCCAACGGGCTGCTCGGGCTGATCTGATCCGGTGAGCTTGATCAGTGGCGAGTTGAACCGGCAGAAGCGGATGCGGATTTGTTCGCCGAAGAAGCTGCCGGATTTGCCTGATCTGCTGCGTAAGGCAGGCTGACCGCGTCATCGTTCTTCGCGGGCAAGCCTCGCGCCTACGGGATTTATGCGATCCCTTTGGAGCGAGGCTTGCCCGCGAAGGCCGCGCCTCGATTTGACATGAAACAATCAGGCCCGGCCTTTGCTTGCCGCTAACCCCCCCGGTCTTTAGACTTACGCCTCATTTCAACGAGAGCAGGGTCGATGCCAACTGCCTTCCCCCCCGATTCTGTTGGTCTGGTGACGCCGCAAGTGGCGCACTTCAGCGAACCCCTGGCCCTGGCCTGTGGCCGTTCGCTCCCAGCTTATGACCTGATCTACGAGACCTACGGCACGCTGAACGCCACGGCGAGCAATGCCGTGCTGATCTGCCACGCCTTGTCCGGCCACCATCATGCCGCCGGCTTCCATAGCCCCGACGACCGCAAACCCGGTTGGTGGGACAGCTGCATCGGCCCCGGCAAACCGATCGACACCAACACGTTCTTCGTGGTCAGCCTGAACAACCTCGGCGGCTGCAACGGCTCTACCGGCCCGAGCAGCATCAACCCGGAGACCGGCAAGCCGTTCGGTGCCGACTTCCCGGTACTGACCGTGGAAGATTGGGTGCACAGCCAGGCACGCTTGTCCGACCTGCTCGGCATCCGCCAGTGGGCGGCCGTGATTGGCGGCAGCCTCGGCGGCATGCAGGCGCTGCAGTGGACCATCACTTATCCGGACCGCGTGCGGCACTGCCTGGCCATCGCCTCGGCACCCAAGCTGTCGGCGCAGAACATCGCGTTCAACGAAGTGGCGCGCCAGGCGATCCTCACCGACCCCGAATTCCACGGCGGCTCCTTCCAGGAAGCGGGTGTGATCCCCAAGCGCGGGTTGATGCTGGCGCGGATGGTCGGGCACATCACCTACCTGTCCGACGACTCCATGGGCGAGAAATTCGGCCGCGGCCTGAAGAGCGAAAAGCTCAACTACGACTTCCATAGCGTCGAGTTCCAGGTCGAAAGCTACCTGCGTTATCAGGGCGAAGAGTTCTCCGGGCGTTTCGACGCCAACACTTACCTGCTGATGACCAAGGCGCTGGACTACTTCGACCCGGCGGCGAACTTCGACGATGACCTGGCGAAAACCTTCGCCGGCGCCACCGCCAAATTCTGCGTGATGTCCTTCACCACCGACTGGCGCTTCTCTCCGGCCCGCTCGCGGGAACTGGTGGATGCGCTGATGGCGGCGAAAAAAGACGTCTGCTACCTGGAAATCGACGCTCCGCAAGGTCATGACGCCTTCCTGATTCCGATCCCGCGTTATCTGCAGGCGTTCAGCAACTACATGAAACGTATATCGCTTTGAGGAAGACATGAGAGCCGATCTGGAAATCATCCAGGAATGGATCCCCGCCGGCAGCCGCGTGCTCGACCTCGGCTGCGGTGATGGCGAGTTGCTGACCTGGCTGCGGGACAACAAGCAGGTCACCGGCTATGGCCTGGAAAACGACCCGGACAACATCGCCGAATGCGTGGCCAAGGGCATCAACGTCATCGAGCAGGACCTGGACAAGGGCCTCGGCAACTTCGCCAGCGACAGCTTCGACATCGTGGTCATGACCCAGGCGCTGCAAGCGGTGCATTACCCGGACAGGATTCTCGACGAAATGCTGCGGGTCGGTCGCCAATGCATCATCACGTTCCCCAACTTCGGCCACTGGCGCTGCCGCTGGTACCTGGCGAGCAAGGGGCGGATGCCGGTTTCCGAGTTTCTGCCCTACACCTGGTACAACACGCCGAACATCCACTTCTGCACCTTCGCCGACTTTGAAGCCTTGTGCCGCGAACGTGAAGCCAAGGTCATTGATCGGCTGGCCGTGGATCAACAGCATCGGCACGGGTGGGCCAGTAAGCTATGGCCTAATCTGTTAGGTGAGATCGGTATTTACCGCGTCAGCAGCCCGGGGCTGCAAGACCACAAGGTCGCGGTCTGAACAGCGACACTACGAGGAGAACATCATGGGTCGTCTAGCGCTGTTTTTACTCACTGCCTGCCTGAGCGTCACGGCCATGGCCGCCGACGTCATCAAGGGCGAGCGCAAAGAAACCTTTGGCGACGTGACGGTGCATTACAACACGTTCAATTCCACCTTCCTGACACCCGATATCGCCAAAGCGGCCGGGCTGACGCGAAGCAAGAACCAGGGTGTGATCAACGTCTCCGTGCTCAAGGATGGCAAGCCTCTGACCGCTGAAGTCAGCGGATCGGTGAAAGACCTGACCAGCCAGACCGTGCCGTTGAAGTTCAAACAGATCACTGAACAAGGCGCGATCTACTACATCGCCCAGTTCCCGGTCGATCAGCAAGAAATCCGGACCTTCAACATCAAGGTGCAGAACGGCGATAAAATCAACACCATCAATTTCAACCAAGAGCTCTTCCCCGGCGAATGATCAATTTCACGCAACTCGTACTGGCCAGCCATAACGCCGGCAAACTCAAGGAACTCCAGGCCATGCTCGGCGAATCGGTGCACTTGCGCTCGATCGGCGAGTTCAGCAGCGTCGAGCCTGAAGAAACCGGCCTGTCGTTCGTCGAAAACGCCATCCTCAAGGCCCGCAATGCCGCGCGCATCTCCGGTTTACCGGCGCTGGCCGACGATTCGGGGCTGGCGGTGGACTTCCTCGGCGGTGCGCCAGGGATCTATTCGGCGCGTTATGCCGACGGTCTGGGCGATGCGGCGAACAACGCCAAACTGCTCGACGCCTTGAAAGACGTGCCTGAAGCCGAGCGTGGCGCACAGTTCGTCTGCGTGCTGGCGTTGGTGCGGCATGCCGAGGATCCGTTGCCGATCCTCTGCGAAGGCCTGTGGCACGGGCGTATCCTGCCTGCGGCCAGTGGCGAACACGGCTTTGGCTACGATCCGCTGTTCTGGGTGCCGGAGCGCGATTGCTCCAGTGCAGAACTGAGCCCGAGCGAAAAAAACCTCATCAGCCACCGCGCCCGTGCAATGGATCTGCTGCGCCAGCGTTTGGGCTTGAAATGACCCATGACTCGTCCGCGTCGCCGCTGATCTTCGGCGGTGCCGCACAATCGCCACGGGCTGCGCTCCCCATGCTGCCGCCCCTGGCGTTGTACATCCACATCCCGTGGTGTGTGCGCAAATGCCCCTATTGCGACTTCAACTCCCATACCGCCAGCCCGGTGCTGCCGGAAGAAGAGTATGTGGACGCCTTGCTGGCCGACCTCGATCAGGACCTGCACGCCGTCTACGGCCGTGAGCTGAGCTCGATCTTTTTTGGTGGCGGTACGCCAAGCCTGTTCAGCGCCGAGGCGTTGGGCCGCTTGCTCAAAGGCGTCGAGCAACGCATAGCGTTTGCCAGCGACATTGAAATCACCCTGGAAGCCAATCCAGGAACGTTCGAGCAGGAAAAGTTCGTCGCCTACCGAAAACTGGGGATCAATCGCCTGTCGATCGGCATCCAGAGCTTTCAGGAAGAAAAACTCAAGGCCCTGGGGCGGATTCACAACGGCGATGAAGCCGTGCGTGCCGCCGGCATGGCCCGCCAGGCAGGCTTCGACAACTTCAACATGGACTTGATGCACGGGCTGCCCGATCAGTCCCTGGACGACGCCCTGGGCGACCTGCGCCAGGCCATTGCCCTGAAGCCGACCCACTTGTCCTGGTACCAGCTGACGCTGGAGCCGAACACAGTGTTCTGGAACCAGCCACCGACGCTGCCGGAAGACGACACCTTGTGGGACATCCAGGAAGCCGGTCAGGCCCTGCTGGCCGAGCACGGTTATGCGCAATACGAAGTCTCGGCCTATGCCCAACCGGGGCGTGCGGCGCGGCACAACCTCAATTACTGGAGTTTCGGCGATTTCATCGGCATCGGCGCCGGCGCCCACGGCAAGCTCAGCCATCCGGACGGACGCATCGTGCGTACCTGGAAGACGCGCCTGCCGAAGGACTACCTCAATCCCGCCAAAAGCTTCCAGGCCGGGGAGAAAGCCCTGACCAACGAAGAGATGCCGTTCGAATTCCTGATGAACGCCCTGCGCCTGACCGAAGGCGTCGAATCGCGACTGTACCCCGAGCGCACCGGCATGACCCTGGAAAGCCTCGCCGAAGGCCGTCGCGAGGCCGAACAAAGTGGCTTGTTGCAGGTCGAACCGTCACGTCTGGCAGCCACGATGCGCGGACAACTGTTTCTCAATGACTTGTTGCAGACATTTCTGACATAAGGAAATCGAATGGATTTGGTACTCGACCTGCTCGCCACAGCGTCCCGCTGGAGTCGCAGCAATCTCTCGGAAATCGCCCTGGCCCTGGTGGGTTGTCTGCTGGTGCTGTTTGGCGCGGATATAAAAGGCTGGGTCGATCAACGCCTGGGCAGCATCGCCGGCGCCTTGCGCGTGCCGCTGATGGCCCTGGTGTGCATGGTCGGCAGCGGCGTGGCGCTGATCTACGCCACACCGTGGATCATCAAAGGCCTGAGTCAGTTCAACAACTACAGCCTGGCGCCGGTGTTGTTGGTGGTGCTGGTGTTGATCGGCGTGGTAGCCGACCGCCGCTGACTCAAACACAACACAAAACGACTGTGGGAGCGGGCTTGCTCGCGAAGAGGGAGTGTCAGTCGACATTAATATCGACTGATACACCGCCTTCGCGAGCAAGCCCGCTCCCACAGTTGGTATGGCGTATGATTTAAGACTGTTTTTCGAACTTCAGATCCCAAACCCCATGCCCAAGCCGTTCGCCGCGGCGTTCGAACTTGGTGATCGGACGCTCGGTCGGGCGCGGGACGCACTTGCCGTCTTCGGCCAGGTTGCGATAACCCGGCGCGACGTTCATCACTTCCAGCATGTACTCGGCATACGGTTCCCAGTCGGTGGCCATGTGCAGCACCCCGCCGACCTTCAACTTGCTGCGCACCAGCTCCGCGAACGAGGCCTGAACGATACGGCGCTTGTGGTGGCGGCTCTTGTGCCACGGGTCCGGAAAAAACAGCATCAGGCGATCGAGGCTGTTGTCGGCCACGCAACGGTTGAGCACTTCGATCGCATCGCAATCGTAGACCCGCAGGTTGGTCAGGCCCTGGGTCAGCACGCCATTGAGCAGCGCGCCAACACCCGGACGGTGCACTTCCACGCCAATGAAATCCTGTTCCGGCGAGGCTGCAGCCATTTCCAGCAGCGAATGGCCCATGCCGAAACCGATTTCCAGCGAGCGCGGCGCCGAACGGCCGAACACTTGATCGAAGTCCACCGGCGCATCGGCCAACGGCAGCACGAACAGCGGCGCGCCCTGGTCCAGACCGCGCTGCTGGCCTTCGGTCATGCGCCCGGCGCGCATCACGAAACTCTTGATGCGGCGGTGTTGGCGCTCGTCGCCTTCTTCCGTCTGGATAGGCGTGTCGTTTGATTCAGTCATCAATGGCTCTTACTTGATCAGACCATCCAGCGGCGAGGACGCGCTGGCATAGAGTTTTTTCGGCATGCGGCCGGCGAGGTAGGCCAGGCGGCCCGCGACGATCGCGTGTTTCATGGCTTCAGCCATCATGATCGGCTGCTGGGCATGGGCAATGGCCGAGTTCATCAGCACCGCTTCGCAGCCCAGTTCCATGGCGATGGTGGCGTCAGAGGCGGTACCGACACCGGCATCCACCAGCACAGGGATCTTGGCTTCTTCGAGGATGATCTGCAGGTTGTACGGGTTGCAGATCCCCAGGCCTGTGCCAATCAGACCGGCCAGCGGCATGACCGCGATAACGCCGATTTCCGCCAGTTGACGGGCGATGATCGGGTCATCGCTGGTGTAGACCATCACGTCGAAACCTTCCTTGACCAGCACTTCGGCGGCCTTGAGGGTTTCGATCACGTTGGGGAACAGGGTTTTCTGGTCGGCCAGTACTTCCAGCTTCACCAGGTTGTGGCCGCCGAGCAGCTCACGGGCCAGGCGGCAAGTGCGCACAGCCTCGGTCGCGTCGAAGCAACCGGCGGTGTTCGGCAGGAAGGTGTAGCGGTCCGGCGACAGGACTTCGAGCAGGTTCGGTTCGCCCGGGTTCTGGCCGAGGTTGGTGCGGCGCACGGCGAAGGTGACGATCTCGGCACCCGAGGCTTCGATGGCCAGGCGGGTTTCTTCCATGTCGCGGTACTTGCCGGTGCCTACCAGCAAACGCGACTGGTAGGTACGACCGGCCAGGACGAAGGGCTTGTCGCTACGAACGATGCTCATGGGAAATCCTCTGTTGGGGTGAGGTTCTTGCAGAATTCTGTGCCCTTGCGGGCCCGACGGCTAGCCGCCGCCGATGGCGTGGACCACTTCGACCGAATCGCCGTCGTTCAGCGTGGTTTCAGCATGCTGGCTGCGCGGGACGATATCCAGATTGAGTTCGACCGCCACCCGGCGTCCGGTCAGCTCCAGACGGGTCAGCAGGGCCGCAACGGTTTCACCGTCGGGCAGTTCAAGGGATTCGCCGTTCAATTGAATGCGCATACCGAAGGGCCGCCATCATTTTTAGGGGCTGGCATTCTAGCCCGATCAGTCTTGGCGACCCAAGCCATTCGTCATGATTTGGACAGACGCGCCTTGCCCCCTGTAGGAGCTGGCTTGCCAGCGAAGAGGCCCTTACAGTCGACATCATTGTTGTCTGAAAGTACGCCTTCGCTGGCAAGCCAGCTCCTACAGGGGGGGGGATCAGGCCAACCGCCAGGCGGCGAGGCCCAGGCAGAACCAGCCAACCAGGAATGCCAGGCCGCCGAAGGGCGTGATGATGCCCAGCTTGCTGATGCCGGTCATGGTCAACACGTACAAACTGCCGGAAAACAGCAGGATGCCGATGGCAAAGGACGCCCCGGCCCAGCCGATCAAGCGACCGGGGATCTGCGTGGCCAGCAGCGCCACGCCCAATAATGCCAAGGTGTGCACCAACTGGTAGGTGACGCCGGTGTGGAAGATCGCCAGGTATTCGGGCGTCAGACGGCTTTTCAAGCCGTGAGCGGCGAACGCGCCAAGGGCAACGCCGGTGAAGCCGAAGAAAGCGGCCAGCATCAGAAAGCCACGCAGCATGAAGAACTCCAGTCAGACTCGATCCACAGGGTCTGTATAATGGCCCGCTCGACGGGTTCGGCCAAGCCATCTCTATGCTGCGTTTATTCTTACGACGATTCATGAAGGCCCTGCTCTGGTTCGCGGGCGGCAGCGTAGTGCTGGTGTTGATTTTTCGCGTGGTGCCACCGCCAGGGACCACGCTGATGGTCGAGCGCAAGATCGAATCCTGGATCGACGGCGAGCCGATTGACCTGCAACGCACCTGGAAGCCCTGGGATGAAATCTCCGACGACCTGAAAGTCGCGGTGATTGCGGGTGAGGATCAGAAATTCCCGGAGCACTGGGGTTTTGACTTCGGTGCGATCCAGAAAGCATTGGCCCACAACGAGCTCGGCGGCACGATCCGGGGTGCCAGCACCCTGAGCCAGCAGGTCTCGAAAAACCTGTTCCTGTGGTCCGGCCGCAGCTGGCTGCGCAAAGGCCTGGAAGCCTGGTTTACCGGGCTGATCGAAGTTCTGTGGCCCAAGCAGCGGATTCTTGAGGTGTACCTCAACAGCGTGGAGTGGGATGAAGGGGTGTTTGGCGCTGAAGCGGCGGCCAGGCATCATTTTGGCGTAAGCGCCAAGGGGCTGAGCCGACAGCAATCAAGTTTGCTGGCGGCCGTACTGCCCAACCCGCGCGTGTGGAGCGCCAGTCATCCGACCAACTACGTAGCCCGGCGGGCGGGGTGGATTCGGCAACAGATGAGCCAGCTGGGTGGCGACAGTTATCTGGTGGGCATCAACGATTCGCGCCGGGCGCCTTGGTCAAATTAACGCCGCGCCCCTTGCAGGAGCTGGCTTGCCAGCGAAGGCGGTATGCCTGACACACCGAGTCGCCTGATTCGCCGGCAAGCCAGCTCCTACAAGAGCCGCGCCAGGCTTAAGATTCTGGGCACCAACAAAAACGCCCCGATCAATGAACGGGGCGTTTTTTATTGCCGGTGTGCAGGTTATGCAGCAATCGACAACTTGAGCTTGTTCATCGCGCTCTTCTCGAGCTGACGAATACGCTCGGCCGACACGTTGTACTTCTGCGCCAGGTCGTGCAGCGTGGCTTTTTCTTCTGCCAGCCAGCGCTGGTAGAGGATGTCACGGCTGCGGTCGTCCAGCACTTCCAGCGCTTCGTGCAGGTTGTGGCTGGAGTTGTCGCTCCAGTCGGCATCTTCCAGTTGACGGGCCGGGTCGTACCGGTGGTCTTCCAGATAGTTGGCCGGCGATTGGAATGCACTGTCGTCGTCCGCTTCCGCGGCTGGGTCGAAGGCCATGTCATGGCCGGTCAGGCGACTTTCCATCTCGCGCACTTCCCGCGGCTCTACGCCAAGGCTTTCCGCCACACGGTGGACTTCCTCGTTGTTCAGCCACGCCAGACGTTTTTTCTGGCTGCGCAGGTTGAAGAACAGCTTGCGCTGGGCCTTGGTGGTCGCGACTTTCACGATGCGCCAGTTGCGCAGGATGAACTCGTGGATTTCCGCCTTGATCCAGTGCACAGCGAACGAAACCAGACGCACACCCATTTCCGGGTTGAAGCGCTTCACGGCCTTCATCAGGCCGACGTTGCCTTCCTGAATCAGGTCAGCCTGAGCCAGGCCGTAGCCGGAATAGCTACGGGCGATATGTACGACAAAACGCAGGTGGGCGAGCACCATCTGCCGAGCCGCCCCCAAATCCTGCTCATAATAGAGACTCTCGGCCAGTTCACGCTCCTGCTCCGGCGTCAGCAATGGAATGCTGTTGACGGTGTGCACATAGGCCTCCAGGTTCGCACCCGGGACCAGAGCATATGCAGGTTGCAAAGAATTGGTCATACGAAAAAACCTCCGACTTACAAACTCGTGCAGTTCAGCACTGCGAAAATTGACCGGAAACCAAAGAACAAGTTCCCTAAACCCATAAAAGCTGAAAGGTCAATACGAGCAAAATGATACTACTTAGGCGCAAGCTCCCTCAGGTGGCGTGCGACTGCAATCCATGCACCGATATACCCTAACAGCACCGCGCCAAGCAAGAGCGACAGACCGTCGGCAACCGGCACGCCGGCCAGCGCGAAATCACTGCCGTACAAACCGGCCAGCCCGACTACCGCGTCGTTCAGCCAGTCCAGGCCGAACGCCAGTACGCCCCATGAAAGAATCCCCGCACCAAAGCCATACAGCGCACCCATATACAGAAAAGGCCTGCGCACATAGCTGTCAGTGCCGCCCACGAGTTTAATCACTTCTATCTCTGTGCGGCGGTTTTCAATATGAAGACGAATGGTATTGCCTATCACCAAAAGTAATGCAGAAACCAGAAGCACGGTCAGACCGAAGACAAAACGGTCGCCCAGCTTGAGGATGGCTGCCAGACGCTCGACCCAGACTAGATCAAGTTGTGCCTGTTGTACCTTCGGCAGCTCGGAAAGTTTTTGTCTCAATGCTTCAAGAGCAGGCTTGTCGACTTCGTTCGGGGTCACCAGCACCACGCCTGGCAACGGGTTTTCCGGCAATTCCTTCAGGGCCTCGCCCAGTCCGGACTGTTGCTGGAACTCTTCGAGCGCCTGATCGCGGCCGACATAGTCGGCCTCCGCGACCCCGGGCATGCCCTTGATCTGCTCGCGCAACGCCTCGCCCTCGGTCGGGCTGGCGTCGATTTGCAGATAAAGGGAAATCTGCGCCGCACGCTGCCAGGAACCGCCGAGGCGTTCGACGTTACCTAGCAAAAGTGACAGGCCCATGGGCAGACTGAGAGCAACCGCCATCACCATGCAGGTGAAAAAGCTGCCGACCGGCTGCTTGCCCAGGCGCCGCAAACTATCCACCAGGCTGGCACGATGGCTTTCGATCCAGGCGCGCAGCAGCGTGGCGAAATCCGGCCCATCGTCATCGTCGCGTTTTTTCTTCTGCGGTTGCGGATCGGCACCCTTGGGCGCTACGCGCTCGGACACCTTGGGGCTGCGTGTCGCGCTCATACCGCGGCCTCCCCGTCGCCGATCAATCGGCCGCGTTGCAAGGTCAGCATGCGGTGACGCATGCGAGCGATCAGCGCCAGGTCGTGACTGGCGATCAGTACGCTGGTGCCCAGGCGGTTGATGTCTTCGAAGACGCCCATGATTTCGGCTGCCAGGCGCGGGTCGAGGTTACCGGTCGGTTCGTCCGCCAGCAGCAGGGCCGGGCGGTGGACGATTGCACGGGCGATGCCGACGCGCTGTTGCTGACCGGTAGACAGATCGCCCGGGTACAGATCGGTCTTGTCCGACAGCGCCACGCGCTCCAGGGCCGAGTCCACACGCTTGACAATCTCGGCCTTGGACAGGCCAAGAATCTGCAACGGCAATGCGACGTTGTTGAACACCGTGCGATCGAACAACAACTGGTGGTTCTGGAACACCACGCCGATCTGCCGACGCAGGAAAGGTATCTGCGCGTTGCTGATGGTGGCCAGGTCTTGCCCGGCCAGCAGCAATTTGCCCGTGGTCGGGCGTTCCATGGCCAACAGCAGCCGCAACAGGGTGCTTTTACCGGCGCCGGAATGGCCGGTGACAAACAAGAATTCGCCCCGACGGACTCGAAAGCTCAGCTCATGCAAGCCGACGTGACCGTTCGGGTAGCGTTTACCGACCTGTTCGAAACGAATCATGAACGCTCCCGCTCGGCAAACAGTGCCTGGACAAAGGGTTCTGCTTCAAAAGTACGCAAATCATCGATGCCTTCACCGACGCCAATGTAGCGAATCGGCAGGCCAAACTGCTTGGCCAGGGCGAAAATCACCCCGCCCTTGGCGGTGCCGTCGAGTTTGGTCAGTGCCAGGCCGGTCAATTCGACGGTCTGGTTGAACTGTTTGGCCTGGTTGATGGCGTTCTGGCCGGTGCCGGCATCCAGAACCAGCAACACTTCGTGGGGCGCGTCGGCATCGAGCTTGCTGATCACCCGGCGCACCTTCTTCAGCTCTTCCATCAAGTTGTCTTTGGTGTGCAGGCGACCGGCGGTGTCGGCAATCAGGACGTCGATGCCACGGGCCTTGGCGGCCTGCACGGCGTCGAAGATCACCGATGCCGAGTCGGCGCCGGTGTGCTGGGCAATCACCGGGATCTTGTTGCGCTCGCCCCAGACCTGCAACTGCTCGACCGCTGCGGCGCGGAACGTGTCACCCGCCGCCAGCATGACCTTCTTGCCTTCGAGCTGCAGCTTCTTCGCCAGCTTGCCGATGGTAGTGGTCTTGCCGGCACCGTTGACACCGACCACCAGAATCACGAACGGCTTGTTCTGCGAGGTGATCTTCAGCGGCTGCTCGACGGGCTTGAGCATTGCCGCCAGCTCGGCCTGCAGGGACTTGTAGAGCGCATCCGCATCGGCCAGCTCCTTGCGCGCGACCTTCTGGGTCAGGCGCTGGATGATCACCGAAGTGGCTTCGACGCCCACATCGGCGGTCAACAGACGGGTCTCGATGTCTTCGAGCAGCTCGTCATCGATGATCTTCTTGCCCAGGAACAGGCTGGCCATGCCTTCGCCGATGCTGGCACTGGTCTTGGACAGGCCTTGCTTGAGACGGGCGAAGAAACCGGCCTTGGTTTCCTCAGTACGCACAGGCGCTGCGGGTGCTTCGACGGGGACGGCAGGTGCCGGAGCAACGGGGGCAGTAACAGGAACGGGTGCCGGAACAACCGGAACAACGACAGGCGCGGGGGCTGGGACAACCGGAGCCGCAACGGGAACAGGAGCTGGAGCTGGAGCAACCGGAGCCGCAACGGGAACGGGTTCTCGAGCAACCGGAGCAATAAACGCTGGAGCCACAGGCTCCGGGATCACTGGAACAGGCTCGGCCACCACAACGGGAACGACCACCGGTGGCTGAACCGGCTCGGGAGCAAAGGCAGTCGGGGCTGGAATCGGTGGCGCAATATGCGGCGCCAGTTCATCTTCGACCAATGCCACCGGCTCCTCCGCCACAGGCAATGTCAGCCAGGGCTCGGCGGTGGGGGTCAACGGATACTGGGGTACGGTGTCGGCCACGACCCGGGGTTCAGGCTCGGTGACCGGTTGCAACACCGGCTCGGCGATCGGCAAGACCACCGGCGCGGGCTGTTCATCGATGACCGGCGCAGGCGTTGGCTCAGGCAGCTCGGGAAGTGGCTGTGGCTGTGGCTGTTCGACGACGGGTTCCTGCGGCTTTTTGCGCAGCCATCCGAACAGGCTTTTCTTCTCGCCAGCCGCAGCTGGGGCTTTCTTGTCGTCGTTGGAACCAAACATGGAGGACGGCTATCTCACAGTAGCGACGCGCCAAAGGGCGCCTCGGCAAATGAATATTCGATGCTGAACAGACTGCGATTGATCCAGCTTGTTCACGCGCAACATTTTATCGAGGTGCAAACGGCACCTTACAAAATCGATTTCACGAAGGACTGAAGCGGCAAAATCGGCGAAAAAGCAAAGTCTAGTCGATAAACCACAGCCTTTTGCCGCAAACCCATACAACCTGATCAAACACAAAGGCCTGATAGGCGTGGCCGCCAGTAAAACGGATCAGTATCCTAGCACCCTCTCGCCCGCTGACGCTAAGAACAAGCGGGCAGCCCCAAAGGTTTAAAAACGAATGAATGCTCTAGCCCGCCGCGCTGCAGGCCTGCTGCTCAGCACAGTTTGCCTGCCCCTTTCGGCCCTGGCTGCCGATCCACAACCCACCCACGAATTCACCCTCGATAACGGCCTGAAGGTCGTCGTGCGCGAGGACCATCGTGCGCCGGTGGTGGTTTCCCAGGTCTGGTACAAGGTCGGCTCCAGCTACGAGACGCCGGGTCAGACCGGTTTGTCCCACGCCCTGGAACACATGATGTTCAAGGGCAGCGAGAAAGTCGGCCCCGGCGAGGCCTCCCTGATCCTGCGCGACCTCGGTGCCGAAGAGAACGCCTTTACCAGCGACGACTTCACCGCCTATTACCAGGTCCTGGCCCGCGACCGCCTGGGCGTGGCCTTCGAGCTGGAAGCCGACCGCATGGCCACCCTGCGCCTGCCGGCGGACGAGTTCGCCCGCGAGATCGAGGTCATTAAAGAGGAACGTCGCCTGCGCACCGACGACAAGCCGATGTCCAAGGCCTACGAACGTTTCAAGGCCATGGCCTACCCGGCCAGCGGCTACCACACGCCGACCATCGGCTGGATGGCGGACCTGGACCGCATGAAGGTCGAAGAGCTGCGCCACTGGTACCAGTCCTGGTACGTGCCGAACAACGCCACCCTGGTGGTGGTGGGCGACGTGACGCCGGATGAAGTCAAAACCCTGGCCCAACGCTACTTCGGCCCGATCGCCAAGCGTGACGTGCCGGCGGCGAAAATCCCGCTGGAGCTGGCCGAACCCGGCGAACGCCAGATCACCTTGCACGTGCAGACCCAACTGCCAAGCCTGATGCTGGGCTTCAACGTGCCCAGCATCGCCACCGCCGAAGACAAACGCCCGGTGAACGCCTTGCGCCTGATTTCCGCCCTGCTCGATGGCGGCTACAGCGGCCGCATCCCGACGCAACTGGAACGCGGCGAAGAACTGGTGTCGGGCGGTTCGTCGAGCTACGACGCCTATACCCGTGGCGACAGCCTGTTTACCCTGTCGGCAACACCGAACACCCAGAAAAACAAAACCATGGCCCAGGTCGAAGCCGGCCTGTGGAAGCTGCTTGAACAGCTGAAAACCACGGCGCCGTCCACCGAAGAACTGGAACGCGTCCGCGCGCAGGTCATTGCCGGCCTGGTCTACGAGCGTGACTCGATCACCAGCCAGGCCACCGCAATCGGCCAACTGGAAACCGTGGGCCTGTCCTGGAAGTTGATGGACACCGAACTGGCCGACCTGGAAAGCGTCACTCCGCAAGATATCCAGAACGCCGCCAAGCTGTACTTCACCCGCGAACGTCTCAGCGTCGCCCATGTCCTGCCACAGGAGACGACTCATGAGTGAGCGTAAAAAAACCCGCCTGGCCCTGGCCGGCCTGATCGTCGCCGCACTGGTCGGGTCTGCCGTGTTTTACTTTGCAAAGACCGACGAATCAAAGGCCAGCGAAGCCCTGGACAAGGCCAAGGCCAGCCAGAAACTGCAATCGCTGGCCGAGCTCGATGGCAAGGCACCCAGCCGCCGCAGTCTGGATGTGCAGACCTGGAACACCGCCGAAGGCGCCAAGGTACTGTTCGTCGAGGCTCGCGAATTGCCGATGTTCGACATGCGCCTGATCTTTTCCGCCGGCAGCAGCCAGGACGCAGACGCGCCGGGCCTGGCCGTACTGACCAACGCCATGCTCAACGAAGGCGTGGCCGGTAAAGATGTCGGCGCCATCGCCCAGGGCTTCGAAGGCCTGGGCGCGGACTTTGGCAACGGCGCATTCAAGGACATGGCACTGGCCTCCCTGCGCAGCCTCAGCGCCGCGGACAAACGCGAACCCGCGCTGAAACTGTTCTCGGAAGTGGTCGGCAAACCGACCTTCCCTGCCGATTCGTTCGCGCGCATCAAGAACCAGATGCTGGCCGGTTTCGAATACCAGAAGCAGAACCCTGGCAAATTGGCGAGTATGGAGCTGATGAACCGCCTGTACGGTGATCATCCTTACGCGCATTCCAGCGATGGCACGGAGAAAACCATACCGGCGATCACCCTGGCGCAACTGAAGGCGTTCCATGAAAAAGCCTACGCCTCCGGCAACGTGGTCATTGCGCTGGTAGGCGACCTGTCCCGCGCCGAAGCCGAGGCGATTGCCGCACAGGTATCCGGTGCGCTGCCCAAAGGACCGGCCCTGGCGAAGATCCCGCAACCGGCAGAACCCAAAGCCAGCATTGGCCATATCGAGTTTCCGTCCAAGCAGACCAACCTGATGCTCGCGCAATTGGGCATCGACCGTGACGATCCGGACTACGCGGCACTGTCCATGGGCAACCAGATCCTTGGCGGCGGTGGTTTTGGCACCCGGCTGATGAGCGAAGTGCGCGAGAAGCGTGGCCTGGCCTACGGCGTCTATTCGGGCTTCACCCCGATGCAGGCGCGCGGGCCGTTCATGATCAACCTGCAAACCCGCGCCGAAATGAGCGAAGGCACACTTAAACTGGTGCAGGATGTACTCGCCGACTACCTCAAGACCGGCCCGACGGCAAAAGAACTCGACGACGCCAAGCGTGAACTGGCCGGCAGCTTTCCGCTGTCTACCGCCAGCAACGCCGATATCGTCGGTCAGCTCGGCGCCATGGGTTTCTACAACCTGCCGTTGAGCTATCTGGAAGATTTCATGCAGCAATCCCAGAGCCTGACCGTCGAACAGGTCAAAACCGCACTGAACAAACACTTGAGCACGGACAAACTGGTCATCGTCAGCGCTGGCCCGACCGTGCCACAAAAGCCGTTACCGGCCCCTTCTGATAAACCTGCCGAGCAACCGCTCGGGGTTCCGGAGCATTGATGGCCACTCGTCCTAAAAAACCCGTACACAACGTGCATAACGGCGTGAACCAACTGCGTATCATCGGCGGTGAATGGGGCAGCCGAAAGCTGAGCTTCCCCGATGCACCGGGCCTGCGCCCGACCCCGGACCGGGTGCGCGAAACCCTGTTCAACTGGCTCGCACCCTATGTCGCCGGGGCAAAAGTATTTGATCCATTCGCCGGCAGCGGCGCGTTGTTTCTCGAGGCTTTATCCCGTGGCGCAGCGATGGGCCAGGCGCTGGATGCGAGCAACATCGCGGTAGCGAGCATCAAGGAACATCTGGGTACCCTGCGCTGCTCGACCGGCCAGATTCAGACGGCCGATGCCTTGCGCTACCTGGAAACCCAGCCAGCGGTTGCCTACGACCTGGTGTTCCTCGACCCGCCGTTCAATCAGAATCTGTTGCCTGCCGTGTGCGCGCTGCTTGAAGAACGCCAATGGCTGGCCGATGACGCCTGGGTGTACACCGAAAGCGAAACCGCGCCTTCGAAGCTTGGCCTGCCGGAGAACTGGCGCCTGCACCGCGAACAGAAATCCGGGCGCGTGTACTACTCGTTGTGGCAACGTATGGCAGAGATCGCCGGTTAACCGACCGGCCTGAAAAGGTGCGCACAGGTTGCGCACCGC
Organism: Pseudomonas sp. MPC6; assembly: GCF_006094435.1. Lineage (NCBI taxonomy): Bacteria > Pseudomonadati > Pseudomonadota > Gammaproteobacteria > Pseudomonadales > Pseudomonadaceae > Pseudomonas > Pseudomonas sp. MPC6. The sequence goes on from NZ_CP034783.1 coordinate 6,667,802, forward strand.
TGCATCGAGAGCCACCGTGTCCCTTCCGTCAGAACGCTTCATCCCCGCCTTCGGCCTGGGCAACCCGCACTTGCAAACCTTGTGGGGACCCCTTTGGCGCAAAACCACCCATATCGAACGCGAGCGCGAACGCCTGTGGCTCGAGGATGGTGACTTCCTCGACCTGGACTGGCACGGCCCGCACAGCGCCAATGCGCCACTGGTGCTGGTGTTGCACGGACTGACCGGTTCGGCGAACTCGCCTTACGTGGCCGGATTGCAAAAGGCGCTGGCGATCCAGGGCTGGGCCAGCGTCGCGCTGAACTGGCGCGGCTGTTCGGGCGAACCCAATCTGCTCCCGCGCAGCTACCATTCCGGCGCCAGCGAAGACCTGGCCGAAACCATCAGGCACCTGCGGGCCAAACGGCCGCTCGCCCCCCTGTACGCGGTCGGTTATTCCTTGGGTGGCAACGTCTTGCTCAAGCATTTGGGCGAGACCGGCAAGGACAGCGGCGTGCTCGGCGCAGTCGCGGTGTCCGTGCCGTTTCGGCTGGACCAATGTGCCGATCGTATTGGCCAAGGTTTTTCGAAAATTTATCAGGCGCATTTCATGCGCGAGATGGTGGCCTACATCAAGAATAAGCAGCGGCAGTTCCAGCACGACGGACGCGAGGACGGGCTGGCGGCATTGGCGGCCCTGGGTTCGCTGGAGAACATGCGTACCTTCTGGGATTTCGATGGTCGGGTGACAGCGCCGTTGCACGGATTCGCCGATGCCGAAGATTATTATCGTCGCGCTTCGAGCCGATATTTCCTGGGGGAGATTTGCACGCCGACCCTGATCATTCAGGCGGCTGACGACCCTTTTGTCTTCCCGCATAGCCTGCCGCACGCAGCAGAATTATCCGCCTGCACCCAATTCGAGCTACAAGCCAAGGGCGGGCATGTCGGCTTCGTCGATGGCTCGTTCAGGCAACCGGGCTACTACCTGGAACGGCGCATTCCTCAGTGGCTGACCGCTGTGGGTCGCGAGTAAGCCGATGGATACGGATCAAGGCGAGTCGATTCATTTTTGGCAAACGGCGCCGCTGGCCGGGGTCGAATTGTTGTCTGCGCGCTACATCGAGCACCGCTTCGCGCCCCACGTGCATGACGGCTATGTGATCGGCATGATCATGGCGGGTGCCCAGCGTTATCGCTACCGTGGCGCCGAGCATCTGGCGGGTAGCGGCACACTGGTGTTGATCAATCCGGATGAACTGCACACCGGCCATAAAGGCACGGAAGACGGCTGGTTGTATCGGGCGTTTTATCCCGACAGCGCTCAGATTCTCTCGCTGCTGGCCGAGCTCGAACTGCCGACCGACACCTTGCCGCCGCACACCTGGCTGATGCAGCAGCGCATCGCCCGGGCGCGGGCGTTGCTACAGGGCGGTTGCCTGCCTTTGGAAGTGGCCACGCAGTTGGGTTTCGCCGACCAGAGTCACCTGAGTCGGCAGTTCAAGCAGGTGTACGGCGTCGGGCCCGGCGCATATCGCAGTGCGTTTACTCGCCGGTGGCGATGCCCCGCGCCGGATCGTTGATCCACTCGCTCCACGACCCCGCATACAACGCCCCCAGCGGATAACCCGCCAGGCACAAGGCGAACAGGTTGTGACAAGCCGTTACCCCGGAGCCGCAATACGCTACCAGATCAGTCGGCGAACGATCGCCTAGTTTCGCGGCAAACCGCTGCTTGAGCTGATCGGCCGGCAGGAAACGCCCGTCGCTGCCCAGGTTGTCGGTGAACGCCGCACATTGCGCGCCCGGGATGTGCCCGGCAACCGGGTCGATCGGCTCCACTTCGCCCTTGAAGCGCGGCAAGGCCCGGGCGTCGAGCAAGGTCAATGCTGGCTGGCCGAGACGTTGCGCAAGAGCATTGGCGCCCAGGATGAGCGAGTTGTCCGGCACCCCGGTAAAGCTCCCACGCTCGATATCGGGCGCATCCAGACTCAGCGGCAACCCTGCCGCATGCCAGGCCTTGAGCCCGCCATCCAGAATAAACACGCCGTCGCGCTTGCCCAGCCAGGCCAGCAACCACCAGGCGCGAGCCGCAAAGGCACCGGGACCGTCGTCGTATAAAACCACATCGCTGTCGGCGTTGATGCCCCAGGCTTGCAGGCGTTCGATCAAGTCGTCGGGTTCAGGCAACGGATGGCGACCCGTCACCCCCTTGACCACCGTCCCGCTCAAATCACGCTCGAGATCGGCAAAGCTCGACCCGGCAATATGCCCTTCGGCATAGCTGCGCTGGCCGTAGTCCAAGTCTTCCAGGGCAAAACGACAATCCAGAATCACCAGTCCTGGCGCCTCCTTTTTCAGGTCCAACGCTTGCGGGCTGATCAGTTGCGCAATGGGCATAACGGGCTCCTGTGATGGCGGTAGTCGATCGTGTTGCTGTTTCTATCCCACTTCTTCCAGTGCCTGGGCGAGTGGCACATAAAACTCCTCGAACAGCGCGTTGACCGCGTCGCGGGACTGATCCGTGACGAAGCCGGCTTCCAGTACCAGCACCTGGTAAACACCACGTTTAATCGCTTGTTCGCTCAAGTGATTGGAATTTTCTCGCGTGGTACACAGAAAACGCACCCAGGATGTGAGGATGATCCAGGCGTTGAGGGTCAGCGACTCGATCTGCACCCGGTCCATCTTCAAAATGCCGGCCTCGACGAATCCCTTGTAGATGGCCGATCCCTGAATCACGCAGCGCTGGGAAAAACGGCGGTAACGGGCGGCCAGTTCCGGATCGCTGTCGAGCAAATGCTCGAGGTCTCGATGCAAAAACCGATAGCGCCACATGGCTGCCAGCAACTCCTGGAGGTAGTAACGCTTGTCCTCGACTGTCGCGGCACGGCCCTGGGGCGGGCGCAGGAAACTGTCCACCAGACTTTCGTACTCGCTGAACAGCACGGCGATGATCGCCTGCTTGTTAGGGAAGTGGTAGTACAGGTTGCCGGGGGAAATTTCCATGTGGGCGGCAATGTGGTTGGTGCTGATACTGCGCTCGCCCTGCTGATTGAACAGCTCCAGGCTGTTCTGCACGATGCGCTCGCTGGTTTTGATCCTGGGGGCCATGGCTTGAGCTTAAATTCAGAGTGCGGTGGCGGGCATCTTACGACCTATCCGGACGCGGATAAAACAAAGCTGCGTCAGATGCCATTTGACTTTATAGAGTATAGACTCTAAAAAGTTCCTAATAAAAAATAATCCGGAGCCGACAATGACTGCTGACATCGCCTACATGCAGAACCTACAGCAGCCACTGGAAGAACTCCAAGCCTTGTTCAACGCCCAACGTGCGGCGTATGCCGGCAACCCCATGCCGCCAGCGGCGCAACGCCAGCAATGGCTCAAGGCGCTGCGGGACCTGCTGAACAATGAGCGCCAGGCCTTGATCGACGCGATCGACCAGGACTTCAGCCATCGCAGCGCCGATGAAACCCTGCTTGCCGAACTGATGCCCAGCCTGCACGGCATCCATTACGCCAGCCAGCACCTCAAACACTGGATGAAAGCGTCACGGCGCAAAGTCGGCGTTGCCTTTCAACCTGCCTCGGCCAAAGTCGTTTATCAACCCTTGGGCGTGGTCGGCGTGATCGTGCCGTGGAACTACCCGTTGTACCTGGCTATCGGTCCGCTGGTGGGCGCGTTGTCGGCGGGCAATCGGGTGATGCTCAAGCTCAGCGAGTCGACGCCGGCCACCGGTCTGCTGCTCAAGGAGCTGCTGGCTCGAATCTTTCCCCAGGACCTGGTTTGCGTGGTGCTGGGGGAAGCCGATATCGGCGTGGCTTTCTCCCGGCTGCGCTTCGATCACCTGCTGTTCACCGGCGCTACCAGCGTCGGCAAACAGGTGATGCGCGCGGCTGCCGAGAACCTGACTCCGGTGACCCTGGAGCTGGGCGGAAAGTCGCCCGCCATCGTCTCCCGCGATGTGCCGCTCAAGGATGCCGCTGAACGGATCGCTTTCGGCAAGACGCTCAACGCCGGGCAAACCTGCGTGGCACCAGACTACGTGCTGGTGCCGGAAGATCGCGTGGGAGCCTTCGTCGAAGCCTATCGCCAGGCAGTTCGCGGGTTTTATCCGACCCTGGCGGACAACCCGGACTACACCGCGATCATCAATGACCGACAACTGCAGCGGCTCAATGGCTACCTGAGTGATGCCACCAGCAAAGGCGCGCTGCTGATTCCTTTGTTCGACCAGGGCCAGGGCCAGGGCCAGGGCCGACGCATGAGCCACAGCCTGCTGCTCAACGTCACTGACGAGATGCTGGTGATGCAGGACGAGATCTTCGGCCCGCTGCTGCCGATCGTGCCTTATAAGGATCTGGACCAGGCGTTTGCCTACATCAATCAACGACCTCGTCCGCTGGCCCTGTATTACTTCGGCTACGACAAGCGCGAGCAAAACCGCGTGCTTCACGAAACCCATTCGGGTGGCGTGTGCCTGAACGACACCTTGCTGCACGTCGCTCAGGACGATATGCCGTTCGGCGGTATTGGCGCCTCCGGCATGGGCCATTACCACGGCCACGAAGGCTTCCTGACCTTCAGCAAGGCCAAGGGCGTGCTGATCAAACAGCGTTTCAACGCAGCGAAACTGATCTACCCGCCGTATGGCAAACCTCTTCAAAAACTGATTCAGAAGCTGTTTATTCGCTAACGATCATCAGCGCCGGACACTCACAATAATGAGCCTCAGCCTGTCCGATACACCTGCGTTGTCACGGCGCGGTTTGCTTAAATTCAGCCTGGGGGCGAGTGCCTTCCTGGCCACGGTCGGGCTTGGTGCCAGCCTCAGCGGCTGTTCCGCCAGCACCTCGGCCAGTGGTTTCACGATTCTGCGCAGCGGTGACCTGCTGTTTCTGCGGGCGTTGATTCCGGTGATGCTCGACGGTGCCATAACGCTCGAGAACATGCCGGCGGCGGTCGACCAGACCCTGCACTGCCTGGATAACGGCCTCAATCACCTGTCTCCGGAAATGCTCAAGCTGACCCGACAGTTGTTCGATGTGCTGGGGATAACCGTGACCCGCGGGCCGCTCACCGGGATCTGGGGGAGTTGGGAAAATGCCAGCGGCGAGGACATCCGCGAATTTCTCGATCGTTGGGAAAACAGCGCCTTGAGTTTGCTGCGCATGGGGCATAGCTCGTTGCAGCAGCTGGTGATGATGGCTTGGTACAGCCGGGCGGAATCGTGGGCGCATTGCGGGTATCCGGGGCCGCCCAAGGTCTGAGATCGAGTCGACCCCATCGCGGGCAAGCTACGCTCCCACAGGGTTTGAGTCGTTTGCAAAAGGGTCGTCCACCCCTTCAAGTCTAAACATACAAGCGAGCCTGCTCGCGAAGACGTCAGCCGCATCACCACCGAATCCAAAACAAATAAGAGAGCCAGTACATGCCCGTACCCGATCCCTTCCGCGAAGGCCTGGCCCGTGGCTGGAAAACCTGTAACGGTTCACAACTGACCCAGGACCTGACCCTCGAAGCGGACGTGGCCATCATCGGCAGCGGCGCTGGTGGCGGGACCACGGCAGAGATTCTCAGCGCCGCCGGCTACAAGGTGCTGCTGATCGAAGAAGGCCCGCTCAAGACCAGCAGCGATTTCAAGATGCTCGAAGACCAGGCGTATACCAGCCTCTACCAGGAAGGCATCGGCCGCATGAGCAAGGACGGCGCGATTACCATTCTTCAGGGCCGGGCGGTGGGCGGCACCACGCTGATCAACTGGACCTCAAGCTTTCGCACGCCAGACCCGACACTCGAGCACTGGGCCAGGGAACATGAGGTCAAAGGTCATAGCCCGGCGGAGATGGCGCCCTGGTTCGAAAAAATGGAACAACGCCTGGGCGTAGCGCCTTGGATGGTTCCGCCGAATGCTAACAACGACGTGATCCGCAAGGGCTGCGAAAAGCTTGGCTACGCCTGGCATGTCATCCCGCGCAACGTGCGCGGGTGCTGGAACCTCGGCTATTGCGGCATGGGCTGCCCGACCAACGCCAAGCAATCGATGCTGGTGACGACCATTCCCGCCACCCTGGAAAAAGGTGGCGAACTGCTCTACCTCGCCCGCGCCGAAAAACTCTCGATCAAGGACGGCAAGGTCACTGGCCTGCAATGCGTGGCGATGGACGCGCGTTGCGTCGCCCCCACGGGCAGGACTATCACGATCAAGGCCCGGCATTACGTGTTGGCCGGCGGCGGCATCAACAGTCCCGCACTGCTGTTGCGCTCCGATGCGCCCGATCCGCACAAGCGCCTGGGCCAACGGACGTTCCTGCACCTGGTCAACATGTCCGCGGGTCTGTTCGAAGAGGTGATCAATCCGTTCTATGGCGCGCCGCAGTCAATCTACTCCGACCATTTCCAGTGGCAGGACGGCACCGCCGGCAAGATGTCCTACAAACTGGAAGTGCCACCGCTGCATCCTGCGCTGGCCACGACCCTGCTCGGCGGTTTCGGCAAGGAAAACGCCCGGCACATGGAGCACCTGCCCCACACTCATGCGATGTTGGCGTTACTGCGAGACGGCTTTCACCCGGACAGCCCCGGCGGCAGCGTCGAATTGCGCGGTGACGGTACGCCAGTGCTCGACTATCAGGTTTCACCCTACGCCTGGGACGGTTTGCGCCGCGCTTTCCACAGCATGGCCGAGATCCAGTTCGCCGGTGGCGCCAATGCCGTGATGCCAATGCACGCCGACGCTCGTTATGTGAAGACCCTGGCCGAAGCCCGCACGCTGATCGACGGTTTGAGCCTTGAGCTGTATCGCACACGGCTGGGCAGTGCGCATGTGATGGGCGGTTGTGCCCTGGGTGAAGACCCGAAAAACGCCGTGACCGATAGCCTTGGCCGACATCATCAGCTAGGCAATCTGTCGATCCATGACGGCTCGCTGTTCCCCACCAGCATTGGCGCAAACCCGCAACTGTCGGTCTATGGGCTGACGGCGCAACTGGCCACTTCCTTGGCCGAACGTTTGAAAAACCCATGAAAAAGGAGAATATTGCGATCGTCTATAGTGCTTTCTTACCCAACAGCCGACTTGGCCGAGCGGGAAGGCTGCGATACCATCCGAGTCCCCAACGGACTTCCGCCAGGACGACGCGATGAACCGAGTGTTGTACCCAGGTACCTTCGACCCTATTACCAAGGGCCATGGCGATCTGGTCGAACGCGCCGCGCGCCTGTTCGATCATGTGATCATTGCCGTCGCCGCCAGCCCCAAGAAAAACCCGTTGTTCCCTCTGGAACAGCGTGTGGCACTGGCACGCGAGGTCACTCAACATTTGCCCAACGTGGAAGTGGTCGGCTTCTCATCGCTGCTGGCACACTTCGCCAAAGAGAAGAACGCCAACGTGTTCCTGCGTGGTTTGCGTGCGGTCTCGGACTTCGAATACGAATTCCAGCTGGCCAACATGAACCGCCAGCTGGCACCGGAAGTGGAAAGTCTGTTTCTGACCCCGTCCGAGCGGTATTCGTACATTTCCTCGACGCTGGTGCGTGAAATCGCCGCCTTGGGCGGTGATATCACCAAATTCGTCCACCCCGCGGTGGCGGACGCGCTGACCGAACGCTTCAAGAAGTAACCTGCACACCTGTAGGAGCGAGCTTGCTCGCGAAGGACATTAACGATGACGAAGGCTGCCTGGATGATCGCGGCACCCTTACGTCCATCGCCAGCAAGCTGGCTCCTACAGCGCCAATGCGGCACAATTGCGCATTGATTTATTGCGCCTGGGTATTCCGCCCTGGCTGGAGTTAGCATGTCCCTGATCATCACCGACGATTGCATCAACTGCGACGTCTGCGAACCTGAGTGCCCGAACGCCGCCATCTCCCAGGGCGAAGAGATCTACGTGATCGACCCGAACCTGTGCACGCAGTGCGTCGGCCACTATGACGAACCTCAATGCCAGCAGGTTTGCCCGGTGGATTGCATTCCGCTGGACGAAGCGCATCCGGAGACTGAAGAGCAGTTGATGGAGAAGTACCACAAGATTACCGGCAAGGCGTGAGCCTGAGGTTTTTGTAGCGTTTGTGCGGGCCCCTTCGCGGGCAAGCCCGCTCCCACAGTGGATCTGTGTTGTTAATCCGACAGTGTGAACACAACACATCCACTGTGGGAGCGGGCTTGCTCCGGGCGGCGTTCCGACGAAGAGGCCATCCGCCACACCAAAGATGCAACTGACCTCACTCCCGCTGCTCAAACCCCTCCCCGATACACCCCAGGCATCGCACAAACGCTGCTTTCGCCGGGTCGACCACCAACGCCTGGCCCGCATCGCCAATACCGCCCCCCAGCGCGGTGAACGGCAACGACACCACAAACACCCCGGCACCGATCACCGTCGCCGCGACCAGCAAGGGCCGGGCGATCAGCAAATCGCCGATCATGGCGTACGCCGGGGGATTCTGGATGGTGTAACGCGGGTCGCCGCTACCGGTGTTCGCTGCCAGCACGGGCGTACCGAGACTCAGCAGCAGAACGACGACAAGGGTTCGAAACAGGTTCATGGCACGGTCCTTCGGCTAGGCAGTGAGTACTGACTATAGCCCCAAGGACCTGTCAGCTTTGACAACGCGGGCAAAACACACTGGCACGCTGCCCGAGTTTGACTTCCCGCAATTGCGTTGCGCAGATCTTACAATGCTCGTTACCGCGGCCGTAAACGAACAATTCCTGCTGGAAGTAACCGGGCTGGCCGTCACCGCCGATAAAGTCGCGCAATGTGGTGCCGCCGCGCTCGATGGCGTGTGCAAGGATGCGTTTGATCTCTATCGCCAACTTCAGATAGCGCGCCCGGGAAATGCTCTTCGCCTCCCGGCGCGGATCGATACCGGCGGCGAACAGCGCTTCGGTGGCGTAGATATTGCCGACACCGACCACGACCGCGTTGTCCATGATGAACGGTTTGATCGCCATGGAGCGCGCGCGCGACAGCTGAAACAAGCGCTCGCCGTCGAACAGGTCGGTCAATGGCTCCGGCCCCAGGCGAATCAGCAATTCGTGGTTGAGCGGGTCGAGACTCCAGAGCATCGCGCCAAACCGGCGCGGGTCGGTATAGCGCAGGGCCAGCCCCGATTCCAGCTCGATGTCCACGTGTTCATGCTTGGCGGCCGGCATGCCGGCTTCCACCAGTCGCAAATTGCCCGACATCCCCAAATGACTGATGAGCGTGCCCACTTCGGCATTGATCAGCAGGTACTTGGCCCGCCGTTCCACCAACACGATGCGCTGGCCGGACAGCCGCACATCGAGATCTTCGGGGATCGGCCAGCGCAGACGACGCTCCCGCACGATGACCCGGCTGACGCGCTGGCCTTCAAGGTGTGGCGCAATCCCGCGGCGGGTGGTTTCGACTTCCGGCAGTTCAGGCATGGGGCTCTCGAATCAGGCTGTCGCTCAGCGGTGCGCGCCGAGGTCGCGAATCGTTTGTTTGAGGGTCTCGAAGTCGTAGTCCGAGAGGCCGACGTAATCCAGCACCAACGGCCCTATGCTGTTCCACTCGTGGTCCTCGGCCTGGTTGCCCAGCACCCGATAGGACGCACAGATGTGCTCGGCCATTTTCAGGATCCCCAGCAGGCTTTTCAGCTGGCTGTTGCGCGACGACTCATCGGTGAAGATCGCCAAGGCATTGTGGTGATTGGCGATGGCAGCGGTCACGTGCTCCGGCAGGCGCCAGGACTTGGCTGTGTAATAACCGACCACTGCGTGGTTAGTGTTGAACATCCGGTTCTCGGTGTCCACCACCCGGCATTCGGCACCGGCGCTGGCGTAGGCCTCTTCCAGAACCCTCATGTAGTCGGGAAAGCGCTGGAGCATCAGGGGTACGCCACAATCGTGGAACAGGCCCAGGGCGTACGCTTCATCGCCCGCCTGGGCACCGATGCGCTTGGCCAGGGTCAGGCAGGTCATCGCCACGTCCTGGGCGGTGTCCCAGAAACGGTTCAGGGTGACGATGGTGTCGTCGTTCATTTCGCCTTTGATCGACTGCGCGTTGATCAGGTTGATGATCGAACGGCTGCCCAGCAGATTCACCGCCCGCTGGATCGAGGCGATCTTGTTGCTCAAGCCGTAATACGGCGAGTTGACGATTTTCAGCAACGAGCCGGAGAGGCCCGGGTCTTGGGAGATCAACCTGGCGATCACGTCCAGATCCGGGTCGGGCATGTACTGCTCCATCTGCAAATCCACCATGATTTGCGGTTGGGCCGGCACGCTGATGCCTTGCAGGGACTGTCGAATCTGTTCGGTGGTCAGCTCTTGGAACATATATATGCACTCAGGGTCAGGCGGCGATTCTAACCTTTATGAAGTTGGATCCGACATACCGGAGGGCCAATCGCAGGAACTTACAGTCGGCGTAGCGCCTGAAATCGCTTCGCTGGCAAGCCAGCTCCTACATGATCGCCGGCGTACCGATGAATTGTGGTCAACACAAAACCCTGTAGGAGCTGGCTTGCCAGCGAAGCCGTCTTCCGCGTTTCATCGCCACCCAGCCCGCCATCACCCTCAACACGCTATACTCCCGCTCTTTTTTCCGGAGCGACGTCATGTCCCTGCCTAGCCTGCGCCTCAAAGCCAACGCCGACCGTCGCCTGCGAAACGGCCACCTGTGGGTCTACAGCAACGAAATCGATGTCGCCGCGACGCCGTTGCACGGCTTCAAGCCCGGTGACCAGGCAATCCTCGAAGCCGCCAGCGGCAAGCCGCTGGGCATCGTTGCCATGAGCCCGAACAACCTGATCTGCGCCCGCCTGCTGTCGCGCGACATCAAGTTGCCGCTGGACAAATCGCTGCTGGTGCACCGCCTGAACGTGGCCCTGTCCCTGCGCGAGCGCCTGTTCGACAAGCCGTTCTACCGCCTGGTCTACGGCGATTCCGACCTGCTGCCGGGCCTGGTGGTCGACCGTTTCGGCGACATCCTGGTGGTCCAGATCGCCTCGGCGACCATGGAAGCCCATAAAGAAGACGTGATCGCGGCGCTGACTCAAGTCATCAAGCCAAGCGGCATCCTGTTCAAGAACGATTCCGCCGCGCGCGATGCCGAAGGCCTCAACCGCTACGTCGAAACCGTGTTCGGCCTGGTGCCGGAGTGGGTCGCGCTGGAAGAGAACGGCGTGAAATTCGAAGCGCCGGTCATTCAAGGTCAGAAAACCGGCTGGTTCTACGACCACCGCATGAACCGTGCACGCCTGGCACCCTATGCCAAAGGCAAACGCGTACTGGACCTGTACAGCTACATCGGTGGCTGGGGCGTGCAAGCCGCCGCGTTCGGTGCCAGTGAAGTGTTCTGCGTAGACGCCTCGGCCTTCGCCCTCGACGGCGTCGAGCGCAACGCCGCGCTGAACGGCTTCGCCGAGAAAATGACCTGCATCGAAGGCGACGTGTTCGAAGCCCTGAAAGAACTGAAAGCCAGCGAAGAACGCTTCGACGTGATCGTCGCCGACCCGCCGGCCTTCATCAAACGCAAGAAAGACATGAAGAACGGCGAAGGCGCCTACCGTCGCCTGAACGAGCAAGCCATGCGCCTGCTCAGCAAGGACGGCATCCTGATCAGCGCTTCGTGCTCGATGCACCTGCCGGAAGACGATCTGCAGAACATCCTGCTGACCAGCGCCCGCCACCTGGATCGCAACATCCAGATGCTCGAACGCGGCGGCCAGGGCCCGGATCACCCGGTTCACCCGGCGATTGCTGAAACGCGTTACATCAAGAGCATTACTTGCCGGTTGTTGCCCAATAGCTGATCGTTAAATTCACTGTAGGAGCGAGCTTGCTCGCGAAAAACGGATAGGCGACACGGGCTGCCTGGTAGCGCTGCGTTATCGTTGACGTTTTTCGCGAGCAAGAGCTCGCTCCTACAGAGGCAAGCCACATCAATACGGGAAGCCTCCTACAACGCTTTTGATTGAATTCCCTCGTTCGCAGACTAGTATCGGTTTCTGGATTTACTCCGGAAAATAACAACAATGTCTGAGTCCTCCTTTTCCCCCGCCCTCAGTGGCGACGTAAAGCGTCAACAACTCTCCCGATTCATCCTCATCACCTGCATTTCGCTGATCAGCTTCTTCCCGATCAATATTCTCCTGCCCTCATTCCCCGCCCTGGCCGCAAGGTTCAACACGCCCACCGCAGACGTCGCACTCTCCATCAGTTTGTTCACCCTGGTCTTTTCACTTTCCCAACTGGTCGCCGGCCCGCTCTCGGATAAATGGGGACGCAAGGAAGTCCTGCTGGGCTGCATCACGCTGTCAATCCTGGGTGCGATGGGTTGCGCCCTGGCGTCGGATTACCTGACCTTCCTGATGTTTCGCTCGGTGCAAGCCATGGGCTGTGGTTTCTTCGTACTGGGTCATGCGCTGGTGGAAGACCTGTTCGATGAACAGGATAGAGCCCGAGTGAGGCTCTACTACATGACCTTGAGCGGTTCCTTTGTCGCGCTGTCGCCGTTGATAGGTTCATGGTTGCAAACCACATTTGGCTGGCAGGGAAGCTTCTACGGGTTTGCGCTGATGGCGCTCGGAATGTTGATCCATGCGTTCTGCATTCTGCCTTCCAAGGCGGCCAGCCCGCCCCGAGCCGGCCTATCAATCATCGACACGCTGAAAGCCGTCGCCGGCAATCGAGACTTCCTGCGCTACTGGTGGATCGCCGCGTTGGTATTCACCTGTTATTTCGCCTTGATCAGTGTGACGCCGCTGATTTTCATGGACGCGTTGAAGCTGTCCGAATACCAGTACGCGCTGGTGCTGATGGTGTACGGGGCGGCCTATCTCCTTGGCGGCGTTGCTGCCTCGTTTTTGCAGAAACACATCCCGCTGTCCCGGCAAATCAACATTGGCCTCGGACTGCTCGGCGTCGCAGGCGTGCTGCTAACGCTGGTCGTCAGCTATGAGGCCATCACCACCTTGACCTTGCTCATACCGATGCTGATCAGCGCCCTGGCCGTCACCCTGGTTCGGCCAGCCGCCATTTCTGCAGCAATGCTGTTGTTTTCAAGCAGCGCAGGTACTGCAGCATCAGCGGGCAACAGCATCATGTTCCTGACCGCCGCCGTCAGTAGCGCCGCCCTTGCGCAAGCCGGTAGCCATTTGCTGATGACGATTGCTGTCAGCTTCATCGTTTTCGGCCTCTGGGGTTGGCTGACGAATGGCAGGATATCTTCACCGTAGGAGCAATCGAGCGTCGACCACTGCTCCTACAGGTATACGGGCATTCCCTCCTGACGCCAGCCGTGTAGAATCGCGACATTCATCGCCAGTCATCCCCCGGCGGGTTTATGAGCTCAAGCTGAAGCGCGCGGCGATCCCGCAAAGTTATCGGCAACTTCCGGACACACGGCCATTTCTGAGTGTTCCAGACGTCAATAGAAGCTCACTTCCCTTTTGATACCTGATTAGCCGCCCGGAGTGCTTCATGCCTGATTACCGCTCGAAAACATCCACCCACGGCCGTAACATGGCCGGTGCCCGCGCATTGTGGCGCGCCACGGGGATGAAAGATGACGACTTCAAAAAGCCGATCATCGCCATTTCCAACTCCTTCACCCAGTTCGTCCCGGGCCATGTGCACCTCAAGGACCTGGGCCAGCTGGTCGCCCGCGAGATCGAACGCGCTGGCGGTGTGGCAAAAGAATTCAACACCATCGCCGTGGATGACGGCATCGCCATGGGTCACGACGGCATGCTGTATTCGCTGCCGAGCCGCGAGATCATCGCCGACTCCGTCGAATACATGGTCAACGCCCACTGCGCCGATGCGATCGTCTGCATCTCCAACTGCGACAAGATCACCCCTGGCATGCTGATGGCTGCGTTGCGCCTGAACATCCCGGTGATCTTCGTCTCCGGCGGCCCGATGGAAGCCGGCAAGACCAAACTGGCCAGCCACGGTCTCGACCTGGTCGACGCCATGGTGATCGCCGCCGACTCCAGCGCTTCTGACGAGAAAGTCGCTGAGTACGAGCGCAGCGCCTGTCCGACCTGCGGCTCGTGCTCCGGCATGTTCACCGCCAACTCGATGAACTGCCTGGTTGAAGCCCTGGGCCTGGCATTGCCGGGCAACGGTTCCACCCTGGCCACCCACAGCGACCGCGAACAGTTGTTCCTGCAGGCCGGCCGCACCATCGTCGAGCTGTGCAAGCGTTACTACAACGACAACGACGAGTCGGTATTGCCGCGCAACATCGCCAACTTCAAGGCGTTCGAAAACGCCATGACCCTGGATATCGCCATGGGCGGTTCCACCAACACCATTCTGCACTTGCTGGCCGCGGCCCAGGAAGCCGAGATCGATTTCGACCTGCGCGACATCGACCGCCTCTCCCGTCACGTGCCGCAATTGTGCAAAGTTGCGCCGAACATCCAGAAGTACCACATGGAAGACGTGCACCGTGCCGGCGGGATCTTCAGCATCCTCGGTTCGCTGGCCCGTGGCGGCCTGCTGCACACCGACCTGCCGACCGTGCACAGCAAGACCCTGGCCGAAGGCATCGCCAAGTGGGACATCACCCAGACCGACGACGAAGCGGTGCATCACTTCTTCAAGGCCGGCCCTGCGGGCATCCCGACGCAAACTGCGTTCAGCCAGTCGACCCGTTGGGAAACTTTGGACGACGACCGTGAAAACGGCTGCATCCGCAGTGTCGAACACGCTTACTCGAAAGAAGGCGGCCTGGCCGTTCTCTACGGCAACATCGCGCTCGACGGCTGCGTGGTGAAAACCGCCGGCGTCGACGAGTCGATCCATGTCTTCGAAGGCAACGCGAAGATCTTCGAAAGCCAGGACAGCGCCGTACGCGGCATCCTCGCCGATGAAGTGAAGGCCGGCGACATCGTGATCATCCGTTACGAAGGCCCGAAAGGCGGCCCGGGCATGCAGGAAATGCTGTACCCGACGTCCTACCTGAAATCCAAAGGCCTGGGCAAAGCCTGCGCCCTGCTCACCGATGGCCGTTTCTCCGGCGGCACCTCGGGCCTGTCCATCGGCCATGCTTCGCCGGAAGCGGCTGCTGGCGGCGCGATAGGTCTGGTGCAGGACGGCGACAAGGTTTTGATCGACATTCCGAACCGTTCGATCAACCTGCTGATCAGCGATGAAGAGATGGCTGGGCGTCGTGCCGAGCAGGATCAGAAGGGCTGGAAGCCGGTGGAGAAGCGTCCGCGTAAGGTGACTACCGCATTGAAGGCCTATGCCTTGCTGGCGACCAGTGCCGACAAGGGTGCTGTGCGTAACAAGGCGATGCTTGATGGGCTGTAAGCGTCAGTTATCGCAATAAAAATGCCCCGCCAAGTGCGGGGTATTTTTTTGGGCGCAATTATTATTCAACTACCTCCGCCGTTAATTCTTCTAACTTACCAACGTAAAGCAAACTCCAGAGGGCAAATTCAGGGCTAAGCGTCATCACTTGTCGGAGCTGGAAATAAACGCAGCCTGCCCGAGATATAGAAATGCCAATAATGTCGGTCCCAGAATTGCCGCATCAAACCAAACCTTGTCGCTGGGGTGCTATAACGAAGTAAACAATACAGGGGACATAACTATCAACCCCATTATTAACATTACCGAAACAATACGCCTGCGACGTAACCCGGTAGCTCTGGGCGTATTTAGCGCCGCCAAACCGAGACCAGCGGTCCCTGACCATATGAATGTACTCATTATTATGCCAAAGGCTTCCCCAGACATCATAAGGAACGAGGTTAGCAGAGCCAATCCAAAGGCAGGGAGGGCACCTCCAACTATGTAAATAGTTGCCCAAAGAATGCGTATCACCATCTACTTCTGCTCCATAAAGACACTTTGCTTAGATGAGTAATCTCTCGGCCAGACGAACGTTTCACGTCTCGGATAAACCGAAAATTTATTTTGGCCGGAATCAATGCTGCGACTATTTATGAGGCGCAGTCTCATGGACTTCCCCATGGAGTGGCAAGTTGTAACGTAATGAGGTAACGCTCTTCTGTGGGACGCTTATCGTCCCTGAAGCGATTAACTCCCAGCATTACCTGATACTTGTCGTCAGCTCGCCAGTAAGCAGTGCCGCCAATGTTCACGTCTCGTAATCTGGCACGCCATTGAGGAGTATCGGCAAACGACGGAAAGTCATTGAGCCGGATTGGCATCCAACCCCCTTGGCGCCATTGGTCCTGCAGATCCAACAGAACCTTGAGCGTGTCGTCGAGCAGGAGAGGCTCGATCTGTGGGGACATACGGAGACTGCTGACTAACCCGTCACTATCGAAACTAACCGTGAAAAAGCGAGCTAACGGAGTCACAAACCCGTATTGCGGCTCCAGGAAACGAAGACGAGAATCCGACTTTGGTAATCTTCCCCAAAAATGGCCGGGAATGGCCGGATCGATCACAGCGCTCGAGCGCTGTCGCATCGCTTCCCAAGGCTCGCCAATCATCAGCGCAATCTCAGGTTCGCCCGAAAGCGCTCGAACCATCGAGAAGATCAACAGAGCTGCGCCGGCGAGTAACAAAATCCCACGTCGCCAACCAACGCGTCGCCGCAAAATCATCGCACGCCTCGACCTGCGGCAATGTCCAGAATCGCCTCTTCGATTAAATGGCGATCAGAACGCCGCAGTAGCTGATCAAACTGCGATGCGGCCTTAAGCACAAACGACATGCGCTGATCAATATCGGCCAAATTGGCGAAATGCTCACTGCTGAAACCCACGGTGCGACCGTCTTCGCTGGGATAGCACTGGCTGGCCAAGGTAAGTTCGACAGCGGCTGCAGCACCAGGTGGAATGCCTGTGACAAAAGCGAACTGATTTCTGCGCAGTAGAGTTACCAGTAGTTCGTCGCTGTACATTACCGGTTGCAGGATGTTTTGCTGTTCGTGCCAAGCCAGATGCACAACACTTTCGGTGATATTACCAACCTCAATGGCTTGGAAAGCTTGCAGGATTTCCTTGTAGTCATAGCCGAACTTCAACTTCTCCTGCTCAATCGGCCACAGGACCGGATACTGATCATGCCCATAAATTTTTTGACGTGATTCCAGGCAAGTCTTAAGCGCCTGCAGCCCACGCTCCTTGTAAAAAGCATGCAACGGAAATACATCCAGAAACAGCGTGGTATTGCCCAGCGCCAGCATGTCGTGAACAAACAGGAGTTGCTTCTGCACGAGCGACAACGGTTCGTTCGGGCTCCGCACGTCGAGCCACCACGTCGGGTTGTTGCGGCGGGCTTGCTCGTAATCCCGTTCAGCCTGCTCAAGCTCCCGCGCTCTCGCCTGCTGCTGACTCTTACTGGCCCATCCGAACAAGCCAGCGGGCCGTCTCCTAAGCGCCTCCACCCGGCGTAGTTTCGCTTCCTGTTCCGCATCGATCTTTTCGATCGAATCAGCGGCATGCAACAAACCACATCCCACCTGCTTGGAGGCGAACGCCGCGAGGCCCGCCCATTGGAAACGCTGATCCTCAACCCACATATTGGCGTACGCCGCATTGATCGCGCGATTACGCGCCTTTGGGTCGGCAATCAGAATGCCACCTGGCGCCACGACGGCCTCGGCTCTTTGCTGGTAGCTACGCCACAGGTTCTGGCAGATGACCCCCGGCAACTCGCTGAAAGACGGTGTTGCGGGGCTCTTGGCAGGTGCAAATCCGGTGGGGGGCGATTTGACTGTCGGTTGTCGCGCTTGGGCCGGCGACGCGAGTTGAGCGCCGGCTCGGGCAGTCGGCGCAGCGTTGCCTACGTCGATCTGTTGGCTCCTCATGGTCTGATTGGCAATCAACTTGGGCGGTGGATCGCACTTGCACTTGCAGAGGTCGCCATCCAGGGCGGGCTTGAGTCCATCCCACTCCTCCGACAGGCGTGGGCCGACGCACATGATTGTCCCCGTGCTGTCGCATTCCGGGCATTTGACTTCATCGCCTTCGCGGGCAATGGCCTGGCCATTGATGCTGCCACGACGCCAACCGCTGACGACCGTGCCGCCGACGGTGGTTTTGGCCCCGACGGTGATGTTGTAGCGCTTCATGCGAAATGTGTCCTTGTCAGATCG
The DNA here is from genome assembly GCF_006094435.1 of Pseudomonas sp. MPC6. Classification (NCBI taxonomy): domain Bacteria; kingdom Pseudomonadati; phylum Pseudomonadota; class Gammaproteobacteria; order Pseudomonadales; family Pseudomonadaceae; genus Pseudomonas; species Pseudomonas sp. MPC6. The sequence goes on from NZ_CP034783.1 coordinate 6,685,849, forward strand.
AAAGGACGCAAGTTAGAAGAGGCGAAGTGGAGGAAGAATCAGATGCTTCTTTGATTGATGTAGGGCATTTCTGAAAATGAGGCTGGATGGTCGTCGGTATGCTGGCGATAAAGCGAGGGAATGCCCCGCCAAGTGCGGGGCATTTTTTTTGCCCGGGTTATTCCTGCGGGTCGAGGTTATCCAGCGCCTGATTCACCGCCAGCTCGCCCAACATGATGACCTGGGCAATCCCCAGCATCGTGCTGCGTTGAGAGCCTTCCAGCAGGCCGGCGAAATCGCTGGCCATGACATTGGCCGAGGCGAGGGATTCGCAGGCGTGCGCCAACAGGGTTTCGGTGTCGAGGCCCGGTGCGATGACGAATGTTCGGCTGGGTTTGCGCGGGGTGGCGTTGATGTGGGCTGACAGGTTTTCGGTGTCCGGCGGATCAGGGGTAATTTTCAGCATCGATGATTCTCCTGGAAGTAAGGAGCTATCACCTTCGCTACCAAACGAAAGGTGGCAGCCATACGCAGGTTGGTAGACCGGTCCAGGGAGCCGGCGCGCTCGAAAGCGCCCTACGCATGACCACCATAAAAGCAGGAACGAAAAAAACCTGCCAAGGTGCAGTCATGCGCCTGGAAGAACCGGGCTACCAAACCCGATCGCTGATGGGCAGCGACGCTGAGAAGATAAAACCCGCCAAACAGGCGCACAAGTCGGCGAATTCTGAAGTAGTCGTAGTCCCTTACGCAAGAACGTGCAGGTTGCGACTGTAGGAAGAAGTTGATCAAGCAGAGGCTTTCATTGCACCGACTGGCCCTTTCGCGAGCAAGCCCGCTCCCACAATGGGTCTTCAGTGCACATGCTATGTGTGAATAACCGGGATCAACTGTAGGAGCGAGCTTGCTCGCGATGAACGCAACGACGCCGCGTTAAATCAGACAGTACGCGTTATCGTTAACGACCATCGCGAGCAAGCTCGCTCCTACAGTGAAATCTAAACCCTTACTGGATCTCTTGCGGCGTCACGATCACCCAGTTCTTGTCCGCCGTCACCGGCAACCCTTCCTTGGCCTGGGCCGCGGCGTTCTTGGCCATCATGCCTTGGATCTGGGTCATGTACTTGTCCTTGCGGTTGACCCACAAGTGGATGCCACCCTTGGCCACGTCGACGCCGTGGAACAGCATGTAGCCGTCGCTGGTTGGGGTATCGCCGCCGACCAGGACCGGTTTTTTCCACTCGTCGATGTAGGTCAGGATCGCTGCGTGCTTGCCGGCCATCCAGGTTGCCGGGGTCCACAGGTACGGGGTCAGTTCCAGGCCGAGGTTGGCTTGCTCGTCATACTTGCCGGCAGTGATCTGCTTGCGCGCCGTGGTCAATTCACCGGTCTTGGGGTCCTTGAGCAGCATCGACACGCCGATCACGTTTTGCGGTTTGACGTTGTAGCCGTACTTCGGATCGGCCGCGACCATGCGCACCAGCTCTTCGGAGGCGGCGGTCATCACGTAGACCTCGATGCCGTTCTCCATCAGTTTGCTGTAGAGCTCTTGCTGGCCGGTGAAAATCTTCGGCGGGTTGACGTCGAGTTTCTTGACCACGTCGCCTTCGTAATAGGTCGCTGGCACCGGTTTGCCGGAGGCCATCAATTCATCGACGTAGCCCTTGAGTTCCTGGAGCGTGAAGCCGGAGAACACTTGGGCGACCCATGGGTAGCAGACCATGTCGTCAAGTTCGCAGAGGCGATAGTAGTAGCTGAACAGACTTTCCTTGTGCTCGGCGGTGTCCTTGAACGGAATCAGTTTCAGAGAGGGATCGAGTTTGTCGCGGGTGATCAGGCCCTTGTTTTCCATGAACGGCAGCAACGACTCTTCAAGGTCGTAGCGGTAACTGGTGTTGTCCATGTCGAACACCGCGTAGTTACCCTTGTTGGCGTTGGCGGCGATCATCGCGTCCAGCGCCTTGGCCTGATCAGCTGGCCAGTGTTTCAGATCCGTGGCGAGTACCTGGCCGGCAAGGCCCAGGCAAAGTGCTGCAACCAGAAATTTCGGTGCAAATCTCATCGTCAAATCTCCCTGATTCAAAGAGATCGACGCTAACAAATAAGTGTGACGTTCCTCGCCTGTCAGCGACCGCCAACGTGCCTATCGCGCCAGCTGCATCCCCAAGAGCGACATGCGCTTATTCCCAAAACGACAGTTAACAGACATTTTTGATATTAATTCATTGGAAATCAAGCTGTTAGGCTTGCCGGTTCGCAGCTGCCCCGGAAGGTGGCTGGCACAAGTCTTTATCGGAGTTCTCATGAATCTGCCGCTGATCCTCAATCTGCTGGTGTTCCTCGTATTACTTTTTGGCTTGGCACAAACCCGCCACACCACTTGGAGCCTGGCGAAAAAAGTCCTGTTGGCGCTGACGCTGGGTGTGGGTTTCGGTGTCGCTCTGCACGCGATTTACGGTGCCGGCAACCCTGTGCTGAAGGCCTCGATCAGCTGGTTCGATCTGGTGGGCAACGGTTATGTGCAGTTGCTGCAAATGATCGTGATCCCGCTGGTGTTCGCCTCGATCCTCAGTGCCGTGGCCCGTCTGCACAACGCATCGTCCCTGGGCAAGATCAGTTTCCTGACCATCGGCACGCTGTTGTTCACCACGGCCATCGCCGCGCTGATCGGTATCGGCCTGACCAACCTCTTTGGCCTGACCGCCGAAGGCCTGGTGGCCGGCACTCAGGAAATGGCCCGGCTGCAAACGATCCAGAGCGACTATGCGGGCAAGGTCGCGGACCTGAATGTGCCGCAGCTGTTGCTGTCGTTCATCCCGCAGAACCCGTTCGCCGACCTGGCGCGGGCCAAGCCGACGTCGATCATCAGCGTGGTGATCTTCGCGGCGTTCCTTGGGGTCGCGGCGCTGCAACTGCTGAAGGATGATGTTGAGAAAGGTCAGAAAGTGATCAACGCTATCGACACCCTGCAAGCCTGGGTGATGCGCCTGGTGCGCCTGGTGATGAAGTTGACGCCATACGGTGTATTGGCGTTGATGACCAAAGTGGTCGCCGGTTCCAACCTGCAGGACATCATCAAGCTCGGCAGTTTCGTGTTGGTTTCCTACATCGGCCTGGGGCTGATGTTCGTGGTGCATGGTCTGTTGGTCTCGGCGGCCGGGATCAACCCGCTGCGCTTCTTCCGCAAGATCTGGCCGGTGCTGACGTTTGCCTTCACCAGCCGTTCGAGTGCCGCGACCATTCCGCTGAGCATCGAAGCGCAGACCAGCCGCCTGGGTATTCCACAGTCCATCGCCAGTTTTGCCGCCTCGTTTGGTGCGACCATTGGCCAGAATGGCTGTGCCGGTCTGTACCCGGCGATGTTGGCGGTGATGGTGGCGCCGACCGTGGGCATCAACCCGCTGGACCCGCTGTGGATCGCGACATTGGTGGCGATTGTGACGCTGAGCTCGGCCGGGGTGGCCGGGGTCGGTGGTGGTGCGACGTTTGCCGCGTTGATCGTGTTGCCGGCGATGGGGTTGCCAGTGTCACTGGTGGCGCTGCTGATTTCGGTCGAGCCGCTGATTGATATGGGGCGTACAGCGCTGAATGTCAGTGGTTCGATTGCGGCGGGGGCGATTACCAGTCAGGTGATGCAGCAGACGGATAAAGCGTTGCTGGGTGCGGATGAGCATTCGGCGTTGGCTCACGCCTGAGTGTTTTGTTGCTTGAGCGGGCCTCATCGCATTGCTTTCAGGCCCTCTCAAACCTCAGGTGGCCACGCCCCAGGACAAAACCTGGCGCGACGGCAAACTGCCCGAGGCACTGAACAAGGCTCATGCGCATCCGCAGGGTCGTCGCTTAACCCGCATCCAAAAAATGAGACAGGCGGAACGACAGGAGGAAATCAAAGTGTTGGCCGGAAAAGGCGCCGAACTGTAGGTCCCGTTATTTCCACCTGAACATGAGAAACACATTAGCCAGCGATTGAACGATTACACCGTCGATCTGCTCGATAACGCCGTCGTGATTGGCATCGCCGTTGGCGACGCTCTCCAGCACGCCATCGTTGTTCCCATCAAAGACGCTGTGCCAAGACATCAGGCTCGCAGGCTCGACACCACCCTCGGCATGGTGCAAGTGCAATTTCACGACGTTGGGTGTGCCGTCGGAGTGGACGTCTTCGGCGAAAACCTTCATGTAGCGATCCCTGATTTCTCCGTCGTTGAACCAATTCATCTTGAGATAAGAATTGGCGAAAATTTCCAGCAACCGTTGGTCTATCGAGTTTTCCTTCCCGTTGTGATTTACATCGCCCCTCTTGTAGTCGACTTTGCCGTCGGCGTCGAAATCAACGGCGACGGCCTCGTTGACCACGACACTTTTCATGGTCGGGCCAGGCGCCTGATAAAACTCAAGCATAACCAAATCCGCCCGGCCATCTCCATTACGATCCTGTGCAATCACTTTCAAATAACGCATCCGTGCGCTTCCTTGGGAAAAGCCCAGACTGACCCGTTATCCCAAAGCAATCCATACGCTGTTTCCCTGCGATCTGTCAGACAACTCGGCGCGCCACGTCAGACTTGACCCGATGGACCGGTATTGAACGTCAGCGGGTCGATTGCGGCGGGGGCGATTACCAGTCAGGTCATGCAGCAGACGGATAGAGAGTAGCTGGGTGCGGATGAGCATTCGGAGCGGGCGCACACTTGATCGGCCCTGATAGACCGCTTTCGCTGGCAAGCCAGCTCCTACAGGGGTTGTGTCGTTCGCAAAATCCGCGATCAATACACATTCTGCAGGAGCTGGCTTGCCGGCGAAGCTTTTAAGCTTTTTCCCACACTTCAAAGTTGTAGGCTGGCTTATCCCCTTCCGCCGGATTCGGCACATTCGACACCAGCTTCCACCGCCCCGAATCAACCTCCGGAAACCACGCATCCCCTTCCGGGCTCAGCGCCACACGGGTCAGGTACAACCGATCGGCCTGCGCCAGCCCCTGCGCATACAACTGCGCCCCACCAATCAACATCACCTCATCGACGCCCTGCTCGTTCGCCCATGCTTGCGCGCGAACAATAGCGGCCTCCAGCGACGGATACACCTCGGCGCCTTCCAGCATCAGGTCTGCCTGGCGGCTGACCACGATGTTCAACCGGCCCGGCAGCGGGCGACCGAGGGAGTCCCAGGTCTTGCGCCCCATGATGATCGGCTTGCCGAGGGTGGTGGCCTTGAAGTATTTGAAGTCCCCCGGCAAGTGCCAGGGCATGCTGTTGTCGACGCCGATCACGCGGTTTTCACCGAGGGCTGCAATCAGGCTGAGGGGGAGTGATTTAGTCATGCCGGCGAGGATACCAGAGCCTCCCGTACCCCGATAAGCGTCACAGCGGTTATGCTCACGACTCAATTGAGCGACGGGATGCCGCGTGACTGAACTGAATAACCTCTGGCTGACGGAAACCATTCGCCTGCGCGAAGAACACGCCGGCCCCCTGGATGATCTGGAAGCCAATCGACTGGCCCGTACCGCGGGCGGTGACCTGCCGGCCCGGATTCAACGCCGGGCCCTGTGGCTGGCCGAGCGTGACGGCCTGACCCATGCCCTCCACCACTGGCGGCAAGGTGCGCGACTGGCGCTGCTTGTCATGGCGGTGCTGGCCGTGATCAGCGGCGCCGGCCTGGCATTTGCGGCGCTGGGCGACGGGCAGACTCCGGTGAATGTGTTCTGGGCCCTGGGCAGCCTGCTCGGGCTGAACCTGATTCTATTGCTGAGCTGGGCGCTGGGCCTGGTGTTTGCCGGTGAACACGGCGCAACGCTGGGACGCGTGTGGCTGTGGCTGAGCGAAAAACTCGCTCGTGATGCCAAGGCTGCGCAACTGGCGCCGGCCCTGCTGTTGCTACTGCAACGACAAAAACTCAATCGCTGGGCGCTCGGTGTGCTCGTCAACGGCTTGTGGTTACTGGCGATGCTCAGTGCCTTGGTGATTCTGTTGATGCTGATGGCGACCCGGCGTTACGGCTTCGTCTGGGAAACCACCATCCTCGGTGGCGACACCTTCGTCGCCATGACCCAGGCCCTGGGTGCACTGCCGGCCCTGCTCGGTTTCAGCGTGCCCACCGTGGAGATGATCCGCGCCAGTGGCGATGCCGCGCTGAATATCGACAGCGCCCGCCAGGCCTGGGCGGCGTGGCTGGTGGGGGTGCTGCTGGTCTACGGGGTATTGCCGCGTTTGCTGCTGGCGCTGTTCTGCCGCTGGCGCTGGACAACCGGCCAGGCAACCTTGCAGCTGGATTTGAACCTGCCCGGTTACGCCCAACTGCGCGAACGACTGATGCCCACCAGCGAACGCCTGGGCATCAGCGATGCCGCCCCGGAACAGCTGCATCAGATTGAAAACGGCGTCAGTGACCTGCCAAGCGATGGCGCGCTGCTGGTGGCGATCGAGCTGGACGATCAACGCCAGTGGCCGCCACAACTGCCGAAAACCGTGAGCAATGCCGGCATCCTCGACAGCCGCGAATCCCGCCACAAACTGCTCGAACAGCTGAGTCGATTTCCTCCTGCTCGCCTGGCTATCGCTTGCGATCCGCGCCGCTCGCCGGATCGCGGCAGCCTTGCGCTGATCGCCGAACTGGCTCGCGGCGCCAGCGCCACCCGTGTCTGGCTGCTGCCAGCGCCGCCCGGCGAAGCGCTGGACGCCGAGCGCCTCGGTGACTGGCACGTGGCGTTGCAACAGCTGGAACTGCCGTTCGCCGACAGTGCGCCGATGAACTGGCTGGAGACCGGTCATGACTAAGCCCTGGAAACCGCCGTTGAAGCTCGCCGTGGTCGGCCACACCAACGTCGGCAAAACGTCGCTGCTCCGCACCCTGACCCGGGATGTCGGTTTCGGCGAGGTCTCCCATCGACCCAGTACCACGCGACACGTCGAAGGCGCGCGGTTGTCGGTGGATGGCGAGCCCTTGCTCGACCTGTTCGACACCCCCGGCCTGGAAGACGCCATCGCCCTGCTCGACTACCTCGAACGCCTGGAGCGTCCCGGGGAACGCCTCGACGGCCCGGCACGCCTGGCACGATTCCTTGAAGGCAGCGAGGCCCGGCAGCGTTTCGAACAGGAAGCCAAGGTGCTGCGGCAACTGCTGACCTGCGACGCCGGCCTCTACGTGATCGACGCCCGCGAGCCGGTGCTGTCCAAGTACCGCGACGAACTGGAAGTGCTGGCCAGTTGCGGCAAACCGTTGCTGCCGGTGCTCAACTTCGTCAGCAGCGCCAACCACCGCGAGCCGGACTGGCGCGAGGCGTTGGCGCGCCTGGGTTTGCACGCACTGGTGCGTTTCGACAGCGTGGCCCCGCCGGAGGATGGCGAACGCCGACTCTATGAAAGCCTCGCGCTGCTGCTGGAAAACGCTCGCGGGCAACTGGAACGCCTGATCGCCGATCAGCAAGCACAACGCCTGGCGCGTGAGCAGAGCGCCGCGCAATTGATTGCCGATTTATTGATCGATTGCGCCGCCTGCCGACGTAGCGTGATCAGCAACGCCGAGCAGGAACAGCGAGCCATCGACGAGCTGCGCAAAGCCGTTCGACAGCGGGAACAGCGTTGCGTCGAAGCCCTGCTCAAGCTCTACGCCTTTCGCCCGCAGGACGCGTCGGCCACTGATCTGCCGCTGCTCGATGGCCGTTGGGGTGATGATCTGTTCAACCCGGAAACCCTCAAGCAACTGGGCGTGCGGGTCGGTGGCGGTATCGCGGCCGGCGCGGCGGCAGGGGCCGGGGTCGACTTGCTGGTCGGCGGATTGACCCTCGGTGCTGCAGCGCTGGCGGGCGCCATTGCCGGCGGCGCCCTGCAAACTGCGCGCAGCTATGGCAGCCGGTTAATGGGCAAGATCAAAGGCCAACGGGAACTGACCGTCGATGACAGCGTGCTGCGATTATTGGCGTTGCGTCAGCGCCAGCTGCTGCAGGCGTTGAACGCGCGTGGGCATGCGGCGATGGACAGCATTCAGGTCGCTACCCCACAGGATAAGACCTGGCGCGAAGGCAAACTGCCCGAAGCCCTGAACAAGGCCCGGGCGCATCCGCAATGGTCGTCGCTTAATCCTCATCCGAAGCTGAATCAGGCGGAAAGACAGGAGCAGGTTGAGGTGTTGGCGCGGCAGTTGTAAGGGCCTGAGCTATTTTCTGCGTTGTCGAAACTGGCCCCTTCGCGAGCAAGCCCGCTCCCACATTTGATCTCGGGTGTTCACAAATGCTGTGTTCACCGCAGAACAAATGTGGGAGCGGGCTTGCTCGCGAAGGCCGCACCTCGGTCCCGCTGCCCTACTCGGCCAATAGCCGCAACGCCTTCTCCTTCAATACATCCAGATCTATAACCGGCACCAACATCTCCTTCGCCTGCTCATCCCACTGACGCATCCGCAGACTGACCTCGCACAACGGATCCTGCTCGAAGGCTAAAGCCTCGGCCGCAGTCATCACCCCACCCTGATATTCCAGGGTCCGGCGACTGGCTTCGCTCAAGCGCTCGTAGTACCCGGGCTCTTTGAGCGTCAGATAACGCTTGGCCTGGACGTGGTATTCCACCAGCCGCGCCATGCGTTCGCTGAAGCCTGCGCGGCGCAGGTAGTCCGCACCGAGGCGTTCATGGCTGACTACGCCGAAACCACCCATATTTTCGGCATTCTCGGCGGGACAGATATGGCCAATATCATGAAAGAACGCCGCCAGTACCACTTCGTCATCAAAGCCTTCGGCCATGGCCCGTTCGGCCGCCTGGGACATGTGCTCGATCTGCGACACCGGTTCGCCGATGTAGTCATCGGCGCCGAAACGCTCGTACAGCTCGAACACCTTGGCAACCACTTGTTCGTTGCGGCGCATCAGATGTCTCCCTATGACGTAAATGTCGTTTTGAACTATAGACCGCCATCGCGAGCAAGCTCGCTCCCACAGTTGGAATGCGCTCCCCCTGTAGGAGCTGGCTTGCCAGCGAAGAGGCCCTGTCAGCCAATAAAGACTTTATTTGGCAGCCACTTTCTCCGACTTGCCGTCATACCGCTTGCGCCACTCAGCCAGGATTTCATCGCGATTCTTCGACGCCCAGGCAAAGTCGTTCTTGATCAAACGTTGCTCATAATCCGCCGGCAATTCAGTCTGCGGCTTGGCAATACCCGGCTGGGCGAGGACCGCGAAGTTTTCTTTATAAAGCTCCATCGCCGCCGGACTGGCAGAGAAGTCCGCCAGCTTTTTCGCCGCCTCTTCATGCGGCGTACCCTTAATCACTGCAGTGGCTTCGATCTCCCAGCCCAGGCCCTCTTTCGGCAGGATAATGTCCAGCGGCGCGCCCTGGCGCTTCAGCTGAACGGCCGGATATTCGAACGAAATACCGATCGGGAATTCACCCGAAGCCGCCAGTTTGCAAGGTTTGGAGCCGGAATGAACGTACTGGCCGATGTTCTGGTGCAGGTCGTCCATGTACTGCCAGCCCTGCTTCTCGCCGAAGGTCTGCAACCAGGCACTGACGTCGAGAAAACCGGTGCCGGACGACGCCGGATTGGGCATGACGATCTTGCCTTTGTACTCAGGCTTGGTCAGGTCCTGCCAGCTCACCGGTTTGCTCAGACCCTGCTTTTCAGCTTCGATAGTGTTGAAGCAAATGGTGGCCGCCCACACGTCCATGCCGACCCAGGCCGGTGGGTTGGCGGCATCGCGGTAGTTGACGCCAATCTTGCCCAGGTCCTTCGGCGCATAACTTTGCAGCATGCCTTGCTGATCGAGAATCGCCAGGCTCGACGCCGCCAGGCCCCAGACCGCGTCAGCCTGCGGACGGGCTTTTTCGGCCAGCAGTTTGGCGGTGATGATGCCGGTGGAATCGCGCACCCACTTGATCTCGACGTCCGGGTTGGCTTTTTCGAAGGCTTGTTTGTAGGTCTTCAGTTGTTCGGCTTCGAGGGCGGTGTACACCGTCAACTCGGTTGTCGCCGCGAAGGCGTTCAGGCTGAAAGCGGTGAGGACAGCAGCGGCCAGGGCCAAAGGCTTGAACATGATGCAATTCCTGTATGAGTTGAAGGTATGAATCAATGGCCGGGCGCGGTTTGCCGCCAGGCCTGGGAGCGGCGCAGCAAACCGCGCGAAGCCCAGGCCAGCAGCAGGGACACGCCCGCCGAGGTGAACAGAATCAGGGTCGACATGGCCGCCGCGCCGCCGACGTTGCCGGCGTCATCCATGTTCAGCACTGCCACCGCGGCGAGGATGGTGTCGGGGCTGTAGAGGAAGATCGCCGCCGAGACGGTGGTCATGGCCGAGACGAAGAGGTAGCGCACGATGTCCAGCAGCGCCGGCAGGCAAATCGGCACCGTGACGCGCAGGTAGTGCCGATACAGCGGAGCCTTGAGCGACAGCGCGGCGGCTTCGAACTCGGCGTCGAGCTGACGCAACGCGGTGGTGGCGGTCATTTGCGCAGTGGTCAGATAGTGCGCAATGGTGCAGACCACCAGCAGGGTCATGGTCCCGTAGAGCACATGCAACGGGTTGCCGGTGAGGTTGAAAAAGAAGACGTAACCCAGGCCCAGCACCAGGCCTGGCACGGCCATCGGGACAAAACTGAGCATGCGCAGTGCCAGATTCAGCCCGCGCTGGCCCTTGGTTTTTTCCATCAGGTACGCGCCGGTGAAGATCAGCACACTGCCGATCAACGCCGTGCACAATGCCATTTTCACGCTGTTGCCATAGGCCAGCCAGCCACCGCCGGCCGTGTCGTTGAACTGGTAATGGTTAAGCGACAGCGACAGGTTGTACGGCCAGAATTTGACCAGCGACGAGAACACCGCCATGCCGAACACCAACAGCAATACTGCGCAGATCAGGACCACGATGGCCAGGTAGCAACCGTCGCGCAGCTTCGATGGCGCAGGCTTGAACACCTGTGCACGACCACTCATGGAGTCGCCGTGACGTCGACGCAACCACGCATCGACCCCGAAGCTGAACAGCGCCGGCAACAGCAGCACCATGCCAATCAACGCGCCGCGACCGAATTGTTGCTGACCGACCACGGCCTTGTAGGCTTCCAGTGCCAGCACCTGATAGTCCCCGCCCACCACCACGGGCACGCCGAAGTCGGTGATGGTCAGGGTGAACACCAGACAGAACGCTGCGAACACCGCCTGACGCGTCGCCGGCCAGGTGATGCTGCGGAAGGCTTTGGCCGGACTGGCGCCCATGCTGGACGCGGCGTCGAACAGGCGCGCATCCGCCAGGGACAGGGCCGACAGCAAAATCATCAATGCGTGTGGGAAGGTGTAGATCACCTCACCCAGCACAATGCCCCAGAAGCCGTAGATGTTGTCCGACAGCAAACCGCGCAACATGCCCTGGTTGCCGAACAGATAAACCAGCGCAATCCCCGGCAGCATCGACGGCGCCATCAATGGCAACAACGACATGCCACGCCAGATACCTTTGCCCGGAATCAATGTGCGTTGCAAGGCGTAGGCAAACAGGTAAGCCAGGGGTACGACAATCGCCGCGACACTGAGGGAAACCTTCAAGCTATTACCCAGCAACCAGTGGAAATTGGCACTGGTCACCAACTCTCGAGCGGCGACCAGGCCACCGCCCTGCCCGGCTTCCGAGCTGAACCCGCGCCAGAAGATCGCCAGCAACGGCATCAACACCGCGACGCCGAGCAACCCCAGCAAAAGGACTTTGCCGCCGACCACGAATACCCGGTCGCCGATCTCGGCACGGGAGGCCTGCCGAACCTGTTTGTGCGGCATCGGCAGCGCGATGTTCGCGCTCATCAGGCAAACACCTGCAGGCTGCGCGGAGGCAAGGCGACCATGATCTGCTGCGCACCCAGACGCGGCATGGCTTCCGGCGCCAGTTCCGCCAGCAATGCATGACCTGGCAGTTGATCGAGTTCGAAGCTCATGCGGCAACGGTTGCCGAGGAAGGTGATCTCGCGAACCTTGGCCGGGAACAGGTTTTCTTCATGCACCGGCGGGTTGATGTTGATCGCTTCCGGGCGGCAGAACAGACGACCCGAGGCCGCTTTTGCGCTGCCTTCGGCCAAACGCAGGTTCATCCCGCCGACCTGCGCATGGCTGTCGCTGCTGCGGCTGAACGGCAGCCAGTTGCCCTGGCCGACAAACTCCGCGACAAACGGCGTCGCCGGGCGATCGTAGATTTCCTGAGGCGTGGCGTACTGCTCGACCTTGCCGTTGTTCATCACGGCGATGCGGTCGGCCATCAGCATGGCTTCGTCCTGATTGTGGGTAACCATCAGGGTGGTGATGCCAAGGCTGCGCTGCAACTGGCGCAATTCGGTGCACAGATGCTCGCGGACCCGGGCGTCCAGTGCCGACATCGGTTCATCCAGCAACAACAGGGACGGTGCCGGAGCCAAGGCCCGGGCCAGTGCCACCCGTTGCTGCTGGCCGCCGGACAACTGGCCGGGGTATTTTTTCTCACTGCCGATCAGGCCGACCAATTCCAGCATCTGGCCGACACGCTTGCGCACTTCATCGCGACCGCTGCCGGCGAGGCCGTAGGCAATGTTCGCCTCGACGGTGAGATTGGGGAACAACGCGTAGGACTGAAACAGAATGCCGTAGTCCCGGGCCTGAGGCGCCAGGCGGGACACGTCGCGATCGCCGAGGTACAGCTCGCCGCTGTCTTGCTGCTCAAGGCCGGCGATGCAGCGCAGCAAGGTGGTTTTGCCGCAGCCCGACGGACCGAGCAGACACACCAGCTCCCCTGCGGCCACGTCCAGGGACACGTTATCCAGCGCAGTGAAGGCGCCGAAGCGTTTCTGCACGCCGCGCACTTTCATCGGGGCGCCGGGGTTGGTCAGGGCAGTTGCGATCGAGTGGTTCATGGACAGGCCTCATCAAGCAGATGAAGGCCATCCTAGGGATGTAATGCGAACGTCATGTGGCAGTGAGGCAAAAATGGCTGATAGTGGTATTCGGGGATTTGGGTTCAGGGCTCAGGTCATGTGGTGTCTGTTCCGGCGCCTTCGCTGGCAAGCCAGCGCCTACAGGGGGACGCGATAACCTGTAGGAGCGGGCTTGCCAGCGAAGAGGCCAGTGCAGGCACTGAAGATTTCAGACTGGCGCCATTTCCTGCGCCAACCCCAAAAACGCCGCCGGCAACCGCGCCCCTTTCCTTTCCTTGAGGCAATACAAATACTCAGGAATCTGCGGCGCATTCTCGATGGTCAACACCCGCAACTGCGGATCATGGGGCACTTCCTGCCGGGCAATGATGCTGATCCCGATGTTGCGCAACACGGCCTCGCGAATCGACTCACGGCTGCCGATTTCCAGCAGCGGGCCGAAACTCACGCCGGCGCTGGTCAGCAACTCCTCGGTCAATCGCCGGGTGGTCGAGCCCGATTCCCGCATCAACAGGGTATGCCCGGCCAACGCCGTCAGCGGCACATGATCGTGAACCGCCAGCGGATGATGGCGATGCACCGCCAATACCAGCGGGTCGCTACCGAGCACCCGGCGAATCAGCCGCGCATCATCGAGCAACTGCGATGACGCCGCGACATCCACCCGATAATCTTCAAGCGCCTCGAGCACCTGCTGGGAATTGCCGATTTCCACCGAGACTTCCACCTGCGGCAGACGCTCGCGGAACGTTTTCACCAGATCGAGGATGTAATACGGTGCCGTGGCGGCGATGCGCAACGTGCCCTGCACCTGGCCGCTGTTGCGCAGGAAGAATTCGATGTCGGCTTCTTGCTGCAACAGCGCCTTGACCATCGGCAGCAGCCGCGCACCTTCATCGCTGACGCTGAGGCGGCGCCCGCCGCGGTAGAACAGTTCTACCGAGTACTGACTTTCCAGGTGGCGGATCTGGGTCGTCACCGTCGGCTGGCTAAGGCCAAGCTTTTTCGCCGCCAGGGTTATGCTGCCCAGGCGGGCAACCATGTAAAACGCCTTCAGCTCGGCACTCAGCACTGCCTTCCCTCATTATTTATTTGCGCAACAGGCGCAAACCGTTGAACACCACCAACAGGCTCACGCCCATGTCGGCAAACACCGCCATCCACATGCTGGCGATCCCGGCGAAGGTTACTCCAAGAAAGATCGCCTTGATCACCAATGCCAGCGCGATGTTCTGTTTCAGGATGCTGGAGGTCTGCCGCGACAATCGAATGAAGGCTGGAATCTTGCGCAGATCGTCGTCCATCAGGGCGACATCGGCGGTCTCGATGGCGGTATCGGTCCCCGCGGCGGCCATGGCAAAACCGATCTCGGCCCGAGCGAGTGCCGGAGCGTCATTGATGCCGTCGCCGACCATGCCGACTCTGTGGCCCTGTGCATAAAGTGCTTCGATGGCTTGCAGCTTGTCGGTCGGCAGCAGATCGCCTTGCGCCTGATCGATACCGACTTGCGTTGCAATAGCCTGGGCGGTGTGCACGTTGTCGCCGGTGAGCATCAGGGTTTTGATGCCCAGGTCGTGCAATTGCTGGATAGCCTCGCGGCTGGACTCTTTCACCGTGTCGGCCACGGCGAACAGTGCCAGGGGGCCGGATGCGTCGAGCAACAGCACCACGGACTTGCCCTGTTTTTCCAGAGCGAACAGCTGCTCTTCCAGCGCTGGCGAGCACAGGCCCAGATCTTCCACCAGGCGGTGGTTGCCCAGGTGGTAGGTCTGGCCGTTGATTTCGCCGCGCACACCCCGCCCGCCGAGTGCCTCGAAGTTATCCACAACCAAGGTCGCAGCGTGTTTATCCACAGCTGCATTGGCGATGGCCACCGACACCGGGTGATCCGAGCGGCCGGCCAGCGCCGCGGCAATGGCAGGGGCCGATTCAACTGCCGTCGGATCGAGGGACACATAATCGGTCTGCACCGGTTTGCCGTGAGTCAGGGTACCGGTCTTGTCCAGGGCCAGATAATCAAGTTTGTAACCGCCCTCCAGATACACGCCGCCCTTGACCAGAATCCCTTTGCGCGCCGCCGCCGCCAGGCCGCTGACGATGGTCACCGGCGTGGAAATCACCAGTGCACAGGGGCAGGCGACCACCAGTAACACCAGCGCGCGGTAGATCCAGTCGAACCACAGCGCCTCCATGAACAGCGGCGGAATCACGGCCACCGCGATGGCCAGGACGAACACTGCCGGTGTGTAGATTTTCGAGAACCGGTCCACGAAACGCTGGGTGGGCGCCCGCGCGCCCTGGGCCTGCTCGACGGCGTGGATGATGCGTGCCAGGGTCGAGTTGTTGGCCGCGGCGGTCACGGTGTATTCCAGGGACCCCGCCTGGTTGATGGTACCGGCGAAGACTTTATCGCCCAAAGCCTTCTCGATCGGCAGGCTTTCGCCGGTGATCGGTGCCTGATCGATGGTGGAAGTGCCTGCAACGACTTCACCGTCCAATCCAATCCGCTCACCCGGCCGCACGCGTACCCGTGCCCCCAGCTCAACGATTTTGACGTCCTGCGCAACCCAGCTGCCGTCGGCCAACTGCACCGTGACCTGTTCCGGGGTCATCTGCATCAGGCCGCCAATGGCATTGCGTGCCCGGTCCAGCGACCTGGCTTCGATCAGTTCGGCCACGGTGAACAGGAACATCACCATCGCCGCTTCCGGCCACTGACCGATCAGGATTGCGCCTGTCACCGCGATGCTCATCAGCGCGTTGATGTTCAGGTTGAGGTTTTTCAGGGCAATCCAGCCCTTCTTATAGGTACCGAGGCCGCCACTGAGGATCGAGACCAGCGCGATGATCGCCACGACCCAATCGGGCGCGGCACTGGTGAAGTGGATAACCTCGGCAGCCACCGCGCTGACGCCGGACAGCGCCAGCGGCCACCAGGGCTTTTTCCCGGCAGCCGGCGCCGGCGCTTCAACGCCCGGCTCCAGCGGCTCGGCCTGCATGCCAAGGGACTTGATCGCGTCGATGATCGGCGCGGTGCTCGCCAGGTTGTGGGTCACCCCCAACACGCGGTTGATCAGGTTGAATTCAAGCTGTTGCACACCCGCCAGCTTGCCCAGTTTGTTCTGGATCAGCGTCTGTTCGGTCGGACAGTCCATTGCATCGATACGGAAACTGTTCACCCGCGCATCGGCACTTGGCGCTTCGCTCAACTGGACCAGCGCAGGCGCCGCTGCTGTAGACGAACAGCAGGTATCACCATGAGCGCCATGCACATGTTGAGGAACGGGCTTGAGTTTGCTGCTGCAGCAATCGTCTGCGGCATCGGGTTTGTGGGTATGCAGGGAATCGCTCATTGGTCACGTCCATGAAGGTGCCTGTTGCCAAGTAAAGACCCTGTAGCCACTATAGGGTCAAGCATCCTTTTGGAGATTGTCGCGATGAAGATTGGAGAACTGGCCAGACTCACCGACTGCGCCGTGGAAACCATCCGCTACTACGAGCGGGAAAACCTGCTGCCGGAACCGGCCCGCAGCGACGGCAACTACCGCGTCTACACCCAGGCCCATGCCGAGCGCCTGACTTTCATCCGCAACTGCCGCACCCTCGACATGACGCTGGAAGAAATTCGCAGCCTGCTGGCCTTGCGCGACAGCCCGCAGGATCAATGCGAAAGCGTGAATGCGCTGATCGATGAACACATCCATCACGTCAAGGCGCGGATCGATGGGTTGCTGGCGTTGCAGACACAATTGATCGACCTGCGCCAACGCTGCGGCGAGGGGCCGGATATTGATCAGTGCGGGATATTGCAGCGGTTGGAGGTGAGTGGCGGGGTCGTGGCGACGGAGACGGAGCATTCCCATGTGGGCCGTAGTCACGGCCACTAAACACGCCACAGATAAAATGTGGGGCTTGCTCGCGAAGAGGGAGTGTCAGACAACATTTCCGTCGACTGACACTCCCTCTTCGCTGGCAAGCCAGCTCCTACATGGTTCGGTGACCTGTAGGAGCTGGCTTGCCAGCGAACACCGCGAAGCGGTGCCTGCTTAGACCGCCATCGGCGCCGTCATCGGCGCATGGTGTTCGTAGCCTTCCAGCGAGAAATCGCCCGGCTCGATCAATTCCAGCCATTGCGGCTGATACACACCGGTCTTGGCAAATTCCGGCACACGATCACTGATCACCAGTTTCGGCATCGGGAACGGCTCGCGCTTGAGCTGCTCATTCAGCATGTCCAGGTGGTTTTCGTAGACGTGGGCGTCGCCGATGAAATAGGTGAACCAGCGCGGCGTGTAACCGGTCAGGCGACCGATCAGGCTCAGCAGCGCGGCACCTTCGGTGAGGTTGAACGGTGTGCCCAGGCCCAGGTCGTTCGAGCGAATGTAGAGGGTCAGGGAGATCTCTCTGGTCTCGACATTCGGATGGAACTGATACAGCAAATGGCACGGCGGCAGGGCCATCTCATCGAGCTGGGCGACGTTCCAGCCGTGGAACAAGATGCGGCGGCTGCCCGGGTCCTTGATGATGGTGTCGACGCATTGGCGGATCTGGTCGATCGCCTTGTACAGCACCACGTACGCCTGGCCCTCTTCTTCGCCTTCGGCGATCTGGCGATAGCCTTGGCTCAGGGTCTGCTCGATAGCGGCCTGGTTGCTGACCGGGATCTGCTTGTACGCCGGCCATTTTCGCCATTGCACGCCATAGATCTCGCCGAGGTCGTCTTCGCCCTGGCGGAACGGGTTAGCCAGCCACTGGGCGTTTTCGTTGGCGTTCTGGTCCCAGACCTTGCAGCCCAGGGCTCGAAATTCGGCGGCGTTGTTCACCCCGCGCAGAAAACCGCACATCTCGCCAATGGCCGATTTGAAGGCCATCTTGCGGGTAGTGATCGCCGGGAAACCTTCTTTCAGGTCATAACGCAGCATCGCACCGGGAAAACTGATGGTGTTCACGCCGGTACGGTTGGCCTGTTTGGTGCCGTTCTTGATGACGTGGGCGACCAGATCGAGATATTGCTTCATGAGTTACCTGTGTCCTTGAACCCGGGGTCGTCACCCCGGGGTTCGAATTTATACAGCGGCCGCGGGGGCCGCCGGCGCGCGATGATAGGCCAGCCAGATCAGGAACAGGCCGCCGACAATCATCGGTATGCACAGTACCTGGCCCATGGTCAGCCAGTTCCAGGCCAGATAGCCCAGCTGCGCGTCCGGAACCCGAACGAATTCGACGATGAAGCGGAAGATGCCATAGAACAGCGCGAACATCCCGGACACCGCCATGGTCGGCCGCGGCTTGCGCGAGAACAGCCAGAGGATCGCGAACAACGCCACGCCTTCGAGCGCGAACTGATACAGCTGCGACGGGTGGCGCGCCAGTTGCGCCGGGTCGGTCGGAAAGACCATTGCCCACGGCACGTCGGTCGCCTTGCCCCACAACTCGGCATTGATGAAGTTGCCGATACGCCCGGCACCCAGGCCGATCGGCACCATCGGTGCGACGAAGTCCATCAGCTGGAAGAACGACTTGCCGTTCTTTTTACCGAACCACAACGCCGCCAGCATCACGCCGATGAAGCCGCCGTGGAACGACATGCCGCCTTTCCACACCTCGAAGATCAGCGTCGGGTTGGCCAGGTATGCGTTCAGATCGTAGAACAGCACATAACCCAGGCGGCCGCCGACAATGACGCCCATCGACATCCAGAACACCATGTCGGAGAGCTTCTCCTTGCTCCAGGTCGGGTCGAAGCGGTTCAGCCGGCGGGACGCCAGCCACCACGCGCCGCCGATGCCGATCAGGTACATCAGGCCGTACCAGTGGATTTTCAGCGGACCGATGGCCAGGGCCACCGGGTCGATCTGCGGGTAAGGCAGCATTGCGACTCCTCGTTAGAGTTGAAACCTTCAAAATTCCCGGGGACGCTGTCACGCCAGGATTAAGCCAGCATTGCGGCGCGGGTCAGAGCAGGAAACTCAGGCCTACGCAAAACAGCAAAGCGGCGAACAGTCTTTTCAGCAAGCGCGGCGACAGGCTATGGGCCAGTCGAGCACCGAGGCGGGCGAACACCATGCTGGTCAGGGCGATCCCCAGCAACGCCGGCAAATAAATAAAACCGAGACTATGGGCCGGCAACAACGGATCGTGCCACCCCAGAATCATGAAACTTAATGCACTGGCCAACGCGATCGGCAGCCCGCAGGCGGAAGATGTCGCCACCGCTTGCTGCATCGGCACGCTGCGCCAGGTCAGGAACGGCACGGTCAACGAGCCGCCGCCAATCCCGAAAATCGCCGAAGCCCAGCCAATCACACTGCCGGCCACGGTCAGACCGACCTTGCCCGGCACCGTGCGGCTGGCTTTTGGCTTGACATCCAATGCCAGCTGAACCGCGATGATCAGCGCAAATACGCCGATGATTTTCTGCAGGTTCGGCCCGGAGATCGCTTCGGCGGTCAGCGCACCGAAACCGGCGCCGATGAGAATACCGACGGTCATCCAGGCAAAAATCGGCCAGCGCACGGCGCCCCGGCGATGATGCTCGCGGATGGCATTGATCGAGGTAAAGATGATCGTCGCCAGCGAAGTGCCGACCGCCAGGTGGGTCAGAATTGATGCATCGAAGCCCTGCAAGGTGAAACTGAACACCAGTACCGGGACGATGATGATTCCGCCCCCCACCCCGAACAGCCCGGCCAGCACGCCTGCACAGGCGCCCAGCGCCAGGTACAGTAGAAATTCCATGGCCGTCCCCGCCCGCTTCCCAAAAATAGGAGCGGCATGGTAACGGATGCATGGCCTCAAGCTCCACTGGATGGCGATGGATACCCGCACGATGACTGCGTAGAGTGGGCAAAAAAACCCCAAGGACCTCCTTATGTGCCTGATTGTCTTTGCCTGGCAGCCCGGCCACGCGCAGCCGCTGATCGTCGCCGCCAACCGTGACGAATTCTACGCCCGCCCCAGCCTGCCGCTGGCGCAATGGCCGGAATCGCCGCAAGTTTATGCCGGTCGAGATCTGGAGGCCGGCGGCACCTGGCTGGGTGTCGGTGCCGATGGACGCTTCGCTGCGCTGACCAATATTCGCAATCCGCATCAACCGCCCGCGCGAAAATCGAGGGGTGAACTGGTAGCGCGATTTCTCGCCGGGGAAATGCCCATTGATGACTATTTGAGCGACGTTGTTGCACGTTCCCTCGAATATGCCGGATTTAACTTGCTGATCGGCAACGCCAACGAGCTGTGGCACTTCAATGCCCGGGCGGCTGAGGCGGTGATGCTGCCAGCGGGAGTTTATGGCTTGTCGAACGCCGGCCTGGATACGCCGTGGCCGAAATTGCTCAAGGCGCGCGCAGCATTGAGCCAGGTGCTGGACGATCCGCAGCCTGAGGCGCTGTTGGCGTTGTTGAACAATGCGCAACCGGCTCCGTTTGCCGAGTTGCCGGATACCGGGGTGGGGTTGGCCACCGAGGCGTTGCTGTCAAGCGTGTTCATTGCCAGCCCGACTTACGGGACGCGGGCGAGCACGGCGTTGATTGTGCATGCGGATGGGACGCGGCATATGGTCGAGCGGAGTTTCGGGCCGTATGGCGGGCATTTGGGGGAAGTGGAGATCAGGGTTTAGATTGGCGTCGCCGGGACTGACGCCTTCGCGAGCAAGCCCGCTCCCACATTGGATCTGCGTAGTACACAAAGCCTGTGTGCGCTGGAGATCTACTGTGGGAGCGGGCTTGCTCGCGAAGGGGCCAGTACAGGTTTAGAGGGTTTTGGCCGAAGCCGGATTGATCATCCGCGCCAACCCAAGGTTCTTCAACGCCAGCTGCAGCGAGCTGTGGATCACTTGCGGGTTGTCGATGGTCATCAACTCCGCCAGCAATTCCTTGGCCTTGCTCAGATTGATCTGACGCAGCATCCATTTCACTTTCGGCAGGTTGGTGGCGTTCATCGACAGGCTGTCGAAACCCATCGCCATCAATAGCACCGCCGCTGCCGGATCACCGGCCATTTCGCCGCAGATGCTCACCGGCTTGCCTTCGGCATGGGCATCGCGCACCACGTTCTGCAGCGCTTGCAGTACTGCCGGGTGCAGGTAGTCGTAGAGGTCGGCCACTCGCGGGTTGTTGCGGTCCACGGCCAGCAGGTACTGGGTCAGGTCGTTGGAGCCGACTGACAGGAAGTCCACTTGCCGCGCCAGTTCCTTGGTCTGATAAACCGCTGCCGGAATTTCGATCATCACGCCGATCGGTGGCATCGGCACATCGCAGCCTTCATCACGCACTTCACCCCAGGCCCGGTGGATCAGGTGCAGGGCTTCTTCCAGCTCGTGGATGCCGGAGATCATCGGCAGCAGAATCCGCAGGTTGTTCAGGCCTTCGCTGGCCTTGAGCATCGCGCGGGTCTGGACCAGGAAGATTTCCGGGTGATCGAGGGTGACGCGAATGCCGCGCCAGCCGAGGAACGGGTTGTCTTCCTTGATCGGGAAGTACGACAGCGACTTGTCGCCACCGATGTCCAGGCTGCGCATGGTCACCGGCTGCGGGTGAAACGCGGCGAGTTGCTCGCGATAGATCGCCAGTTGCTCTTTTTCGCTGGGAAAACGCTGGTTGATCATGAACGGCACTTCGGTGCGGTACAGACCGACACCTTCAGCGCCACGCTTCTGCGCCCGGGCCACGTCCGCCAGCAGGCCGGTGTTGACCCACAGCGGCATGCGGTGGCCGTCAAGGGTGATGCACGGCAAATCCCGCAGCGCATCCAGCCCGAGGGCCAGTTGCTTCTCTTCCTCGACCACTTCGGCGAACTGCTTGCGCAGCAGTTCGCTGGGGTTGGTGTAGACCTCGCCGTGATAGCCGTCGACGATCATCTGGATGCCGTCGACCTTGGAATACGGCAGGTCGACCAGGCCCATCACCGTCGGGATGCCCATGGCGCGCGCGAGGATCGCCACGTGGGAGTTGCCGGAACCGAGTACCGAGACCAGGCCGACCAGCTTGCCTTCCGGCACCTCGCCGAGCATCGCCGGCGTCAGTTCTTCGCTGATCAGAATGCTGTTGTCGGGGTAGACCAGGGTCTGCTGGCGTTCTTCCTGCAGGTAAGCCAGCAAGCGCCGACCGAGATCCTTGACGTCGGAGGCACGTTCACGCAGGTAGGCGTCGTCCATCAATTCGAAGCGGTTGACGTGCTCGGTGACCACTTGGCGCAACGCGCCCTGGGCCCACTGGCCGGTCTTGATCACGGTGGTAATTTCGCTGCCGAGCGAGGCATCGTCGAGCATCATCAGGTAGACGTCGAACAGCGCGCGCTCTTCCGGGCGCAACTGGTTCGCGAGCTTGGCCGACAAGGCGCGCATGTCGGCGCGCACGCCTTCGATGGCGGTCTTGAACAGCCCGAGTTCGGCGGTGATGTCAGTGATGGTCTTGTCGGGCACTACATCCAGATCGGCCGGCGGCAACATGACCACCGCGGTACCGACCGCCGCACCCGGCGAACCCGGCACACCGACGAACTTTGCTTCCTGGATGCCCTTGCCCTGACGCCCCAGGCCACGGATCGAACCGGTTGCCTCGGCGTGGGCGATAACGCCGGCGAGCTGCGCGCTCATGGTGACGAGGAAGGCTTCTTCTCCCTCATCGAACTGGCGGCGTTCCTTTTGCTGGATGACCAACACGCCGACGACGCGGCGGTGGTGAATGATCGGCGCCCCGAGGAACGAGGCAAAGCGCTCTTCACCGGTCTCGGCGAAGTAGCGATAGCGCGGGTGATCCGCGGCGTTTTCCAGGTTCAGGGGTTCTTCACGCGTGCCGACCAGACCGACCAGACCTTCGTTGGGCGCCATGCTGACTTTGCCGATCGAGCGCTTGTTCAAGCCCTCGGTGGCCATCAGCACGAAGCGGTTGGTCTCGGGGTCGAGCAGATAGACCGAACAGACCTGGCTGCCCATGGCCTCTTTGACGCGCAACACAATAATCCCCAACGCCGCCTTGAGATCCTTGGCGGAGTTAACTTCCTGGACGATCTTGCGCAGCGTATTGAGCATGGCTCGGGGTCGAACTCCGTCGTCAGTCGCGCGTTAAAAGGCGCGGGGCAAGCTCTTTGAGAGCGCGTCGATACACCTCGCGCTTGAATGTCACCACCTGGCCCAACGGATACCAATAACTGACCCAGCGCCAGCCATCGAATTCCGGTTTACCGGTCAAATCCATCCGCACCCGCTGCTCGTTGGAGATCAGGCGCAGGAGAAACCATTTCTGTTTCTGGCCGATGCACAGCGGCTGGCTGTGCGTCCTGACCAGACGTTGCGGCAAACGATAGCGCAACCAGCCCCGAGTGCAGGCGAGTATTTCAACATCTTCGCGTTCCAGGCCCACTTCTTCGTTCAACTCGCGGTACAAGGCGTCTTCCGGGGTCTCTTGGGGGTTGATTCCCCCCTGCGGAAACTGCCAGGCATCCTGATTGATACGGCGAGCCCATAGCACCTGGCCGGCATCATTCGTGAGAATGATCCCGACATTGGGGCGAAAACCATCGGGGTCGATCACGGCAACAACCTCGCAAACGCATGTCGCCGCATTGTTCCACAAAGGTTGTGAAAGCAGCAACGAGCCGGCCTACCTTATGTGCACTCTTGTGAAAAGTACGTATTCTGGACGCCTTTCTACAGACTTTTCAGCGAGTAACTGCAATGCGCCTGGCTTTATTCGACTTGGACAACACGCTTCTGGGCGGTGACAGTGACCACGCCTGGGGCGATTACCTGTGCGAGCGCGGCTTCCTCGACGCCGTCGCCTACAAGGCACGCAACGACGAGTTTTATCAGGATTACCTGGCCGGCAAGCTGGACAACGATGCGTACCTGAACTTTTGCCTCGAAGTCCTCGGTCGCACGGAGATGGCCACGCTTGACGAATGGCACCTGGATTACATGCGCGATTGCATCGAACCGATCGTGTTGCCCAAGGCCATCGAACTGTTGGCAAAGCACCGCGAGGCCGGCGACAAACTGGTGATCATCACCGCCACCAACCGCTTCGTCACCGGACCGATTGCCCAGCGACTCGGTGTCGACACCTTGATCGCCACGGAATGTGAAATGGTTGATGGCCGTTACACCGGGCGCAGCACCGACGTCCCGTGCTTCCGTGAAGGCAAGGTGACGCGGCTGAATCGCTGGCTGGAAGAGACCGGGCATTCGCTGGAAGACAGTTACTTCTACAGCGACTCGATGAATGATTTGTCGTTGCTGGAGCAGGTGGCGAATCCGATCGCTGTCGATCCGGACCCGAATTTGCGTGCTGAGGCCGAGAAGCGTGGGTGGCCGGTAATGAGTCTGCGCGGCTGATGACGCCTTCGCTGGCAAGCCAGCTCCTACAGGGTTTTGCGTTGAACACCAAATTTCGGCACTACGCATTACATGTAGGAGCTGGCTTGCCAGCGATGGTCGTTAACGATAACGCGGGGCAACTGACTCCCCGCGGCGACCTTGAGTTTTTCGCGAGCAAGCTCGCGCCTACACTGGCTTGGCGCCCATCAACCCCGCAATGGCGATAAAACAGACGAAGCTGAACAGTGCCAGGGCGAAGGTGAACTTGCCGCTGCCTCCCGCCCCCTTGCGCACCTTGTTAAGCCGCACCACCACCCAGAACCAACCCAGCGCCGCCACGGTGTAAAGCACACTCGAAGCCAGCAACCAGGTCTGCCCCAACGGCCAGCCCACCAGATGCACCATCCACCACCCGGTGAACGGCATGCTCAGCAATGCCAGCCCCATCAACACCCAGATAAACACCCCCGGTCGCTGCAACGTGCGAGTGTGGGCCGTCGCATCACCGTTGCCCCGCGCACGCCAGACCCAGACCGCCAGCCCCAGTGCGCTGATCAACAGCAGCACCGTTGCCACGATGTGCGCCACTTTCAGGGCGGTTAACGTTTCCATTGCTCGATTCCTTGTAGGCTGGCCATCAGCGTAGCCCCTCAGCCGAGAAACAGCTGATAGGCCGGATTGTCGCTTTCATCCCAGTATGGGTAGCCGATTTCTTCCAGTGCCGCCGGCACCAGATGACGTTCGTCATGGGGTACTTGCAGCCCGGCGACCACACGGCCATCGGCCGCTCCGTGGTTGCGGTAGTGGAACATCGAGATGTTCCAGCGCCCGCCGAGCTTGTTGAGGAAGTTGAACAGCGCACCGGGCCGCTCCGGGAATTCAAAGCGCAGCACCAATTCATCGACGACATGCGCCGCACGCCCGCCGACCATATGGCGGATATGCAACTTGGCCAGTTCGTTGTCGGTCAGGTCGATTACCGGGAAACCCTGCTCGGTCAGGCTGGCAAGCAGCGCGCTGCGCGGATCGTTTTCCGGGTGCGTCTGCACGCCGACGAAGATATGGGCTTCGCTGCCGGTGTTGTAGCGGTAGTTGAACTCGGTGATCTGGCGTTTGCCGATGGCTTCGCAGAACGCCTTGAAACTGCCCGGCCTCTCGGGGATGGTCACGGCGATGATGGCCTCGCGGCCCTCGCCCAGCTCGGCACGTTCGGCGACGTGGCGCAGGCGGTCAAAGTTGACGTTGGCCCCGGAGTCGATGGCGACGAACGTATGCCCGGTGATGCCATGTTGCTCGACGTACTTCTTGATCCCGGCGACGCCCAAGGCGCCGGCAGGTTCAGTGATCGAGCGGGTATCGTCGTAGATATCCTTGATCGCCGCGCAGATCTCGTCGGTGCTGACGGTGATCACCGCATCGACATGGTCCTTGCAGATATCGAAGGTGTGCTGGCCGATCTGCGCCACCGCAACGCCGTCGGCGAAAAGGCCCACGGTCGGCAGCACCACCCGCTCGCCGGCGGCCATGGCGGCTTGCAGGCAGTTGGAATCGTCGGGTTCGACGCCGATGATCTTGATTTCAGGACGCAGGTATTTCACATACGCGGCGATCCCGGCAATCAGCCCGCCCCCGCCTACCGGAACGAAAATCGCATCCAGGCGCCCCGGGTGCTGACGCAGAATCTCCATCGCCACCGTGCCCTGCCCGGCAATGGTATGGGGATCGTCATAGGGGTGAATGTAGACGTAGCCTTTTTCATCGACCAGTTTCAGCGAGTAAGCCAGGGCTTCCGGGAACGAATCGCCGTGCAGCACGACTTTGCCGCCACGGGAGCGCACGCCTTCGACTTTGATTTCCGGCGTGGTCTTGGGCATGACGATCGTGGCTTTCACACCCAGCACCTTGGCCGCCAGGGCCAGGCCTTGCGCGTGGTTGCCCGCCGAAGCGGTCACGACGCCGCGGGCGCGTTCCTCATCGGAAAGCTGGGTGAGCTTGTTATAAGCGCCGCGAATCTTGAACGAGAACACCGGCTGCAAGTCTTCGCGCTTGAGCCAGATATTGTTGCCCAGCCGCTCGGAAAGCTGGCGGGCAGTCTGCAAAGGGGTTTCTACGGCAACGTCATAAACGCGCGAGGTGAGGATCTTCTTGACGTACTGTTCGAGCATCGGAAAGCATCACTGAGCGGGTTGGGCAGGGTCAAGGAGTCTAACCCGGCTTTCGGGCGGACGACCACACTAAACAGGTGGTTTTTAAGGCACCGGAAGTACTCGGTACCTGCAGGAGCGAAGCTTGCTCGCGAAAAACCCAGGGGCGCCGCTGGGTATCCGGTTTTACGCGTTATCGTTCACGAGCATCGCGAGCAAGCTCGCTCCTACAATTGTCGGGAGTGCAGGTATGCGCATTCGAGCTGCCAATCGGGCAATGACCTTCCCCGCCCCGAAGCCTATAATGCCGGCCTTTCGTTCCCCTTCGGCACCTCGGAGCCCGCATGACCCAGGATCAACTCAAACAGGCAGTGGCTCAGGCCGCCGTCGACTTCATCCTCCCGAAACTCGACGACAAGAGCATTGTCGGGGTCGGCACCGGCTCCACCGCCAACTGCTTCATCGACGCCCTGGCCCGGCACAAAGGCGCGTTCGACGGCGCGGTCGCCAGCTCCGAAGCCACTGCCGCGCGCCTCAAGGGCCATGGCATTCCGGTGTATGAATTGAACACGGTCAGCGACCTGGAGTTCTACGTCGACGGCGCCGATGAAAGCGATGAGCACCTGAACCTGATCAAGGGCGGCGGTGCAGCCCTGACCCGCGAGAAGATCGTCGCGGCCGTGGCCAAGACCTTCATCTGCATTGCCGACGCCAGCAAGCTGGTGCCGGTGCTCGGCGCGTTCCCGCTGCCGGTGGAAGTGATCCCGATGGCCCGCAGCCACGTGGCCCGCGAGCTGGTGAAGCTGGGCGGCGACCCGGTTTACCGTGAAGGTGTGTTGACCGATAACGGCAATATCATCCTCGACGTGTTCAACATGCAGATCACCAACCCGGTGGAGCTGGAGACGCAGATCAACGCCATCGTTGGCGTGGTCACCAATGGGTTGTTCGCGGCACGTCCGGCGGATCTGTTGCTGCTGGGTACCAGCGAAGGCGTCAAAACCCTGCGCGCCAGGTAAGCCGTACGCAAACCCCCTGTAGGAGCTGGCTTGCCAGCGAAGGCGGCGTAACATTCAACATCGATGTTGAATGCCATGACCTCTTCGCTGGCAAGCCAGCTCCTACAAGGGCGAAAGCGGTGTCACCGCCAACAATGATGTTGAATGTGATGGCCTCTTCGCTGGCAAGCCAGCTCCTACAAGGGCGAAAGCGGTGTCACCGCCAACAGTGATGTTGAATGTGATGGCCTCTTCGCTGGCAAGCCAGCTCCTACAAGGGCGAAAGCGGTGTCACCGCCAACAGTGATGTTGAATGTGATGGCTTCTTCGCTGGCAAGCCAGCTCCTACAGGGGGCGTGTTTGAGCTTCAGGGTTGTGGTTTCTTGAAGACGTAGAACAGGTTCGGCTCGCTCACCAGGTACATCGTGCCGTCGTCATCCATCGCAATCCCTTCCGCTTGCGGCACCGTTTTTTGCAACCCCTGGCGCCCCTTGCTCAATGACATGGTGCTCAGCGGTCGCCCATCCACGTCCAGTTCCAGAATCAGCCGCGACTCGTCGGACAACGCCAGCAAGTGTCCGCTGCGCTCGTCGTACTGCAGGCTCGACAGGTCCCGCACGAACATCCCGGCATCGCGCTTGGGGTTGTTGACCACGTGTACCGCATAGGATTTTTCCGGGTTGTAATGCGGGAAGCCCTGCACTTCGTAGATCAGCATCGGGTCGCGCTCCTTGGCCACGAACAGGCGCTTGCCCACCGAGTCATAGGCCAACCCCTCAAAACCCTTGTTGCTGCTCATGTGCACGCCCAGGGAGATCTGTTCGGCATCTTGCGCGTCGAGAAAGGTCGTGTCCTTTTCCAGGTGAATCTTGATCAGTCGCTGCGTACGCTCGTCGGTGACCACGTAAGTGTCGGCACTGATGAACTCCACCGCCTCCGGATCGCCGAAGCCGACCAGCGCCACGCGCCGGATGATCCGGCCGTCCAGGGACAATTCAATCAGTTCGGAGTTTTTGTTGGTGACCGTGAACAGGCTCTTGCGCACCGGATCGAACGTCAGCGCGGACACATCGTCGTCCAGGCCTTCGATGACGCGTGCCTCGAGCGTGACCTGATAACGATCCAGGCCGATAGATTGCGCACTTTCCGGTTGCCAAAGCGTGTACAGGTTGAACCAGGCGCGCTCGAACAGGCGCAGGTATTGGCCGAACGCAACCAGCACGATCAGCGCAATCGCCAGGAACATGAGAATCAGGGGTTTGGGACGGGCAAGTCGGCGCATTCAAGTGGGCTCGGGTTCAAGACAGGCTGATGAAATATCACGGCAGTCTGAATTGAAGCTTAATGGCCAGTGGCCTTGCACCACAACGTCTGTATTGAATCGGCGTAGGAGCTGCCGAAGGCTGCGATCTTTTGACGTTGTCTTTTAAGATCAAGCTCAAAAGATCGCAGCCAGCGGCAGCTCCTACCGGGGCGTTATTTCTGTTTTTCGAAACGGTAGAACAGGTTCGGTTCGCTCACCATGTACAGGGTGCCAGCCTCGTCCATGGTCACGCCTTCAGCGCGCGGAATGGTCTGCTTCAAGCCGTTGAAACCGCCCAGCAGGGTCATGAAACTGACCTGCTCGCCCTTCTCGTCCAGCTCCAGCAACAGGTGAGAGTCGGCGGACAACACCAGGGTGTGACCGGTGCGCGGGTCGATGGCCAGGGCCGACAGGTTGCGGATGTCCAGCTCATCACTGACGAGTTTCTGCTTGTCGCCCGTGAGAGTCTGGCTGCCATCGCTTTTCCAGCTGAACAATGCCGGCGGGCGCTCTTCCCCCAGCAGCAATTGCCGGTTGCGCGGATCCCAGGCGATTGCCTCGAAGGCCTTGTTCTGGTTTTTCGAAGGGCCGAGGTCGTATTTCGGGAAGTTGGCGATGTTCAGCTCGCGGGTGTCGGCATCGACCTTGACGATGGAGAGCAGGTGCTCGCGCTCATCGACAATGGCCAGCAGACCGTTGCCCATCGCGGTCACCCCTTCCGGATTGCTCCAGCCCACCAAGGGCATTTTGCGCAGGACATCCCCCTGTAACGTCAGCTCGACCAGGAACGGTTTATTGCCCATGACCGAAAACAGGGTTTTGGTCTGCGGGTCGTAGGCCAGGTCCGAAGCCTCGTCCTTCTCCATGCCCGGCAGCACCTTGGCATCGATCACCGCGTGGTAATCCGGCAACCAGATGCTCTCCTGGCGCTCAGCCGGGCTTTCGAAACGTTCCAGCACCCAGAGCACGCCCCGGTCATCCCAATGCATCGCGAATGCTAGGCCATACGCGGCGGCTGCCACGAGTAACAGCCAGGAATACCAACGCATGAAAAAGCGCGGACGGCGGGCAGGTTTGAGCGTGGGCAGCGGTTGGGATGGCATCAAGGAAAACGTTCCGAAAATTCAGACAAAGGGTAATAGCATAATTGGGATCAGCGCAGATTCCGCAAGCCCCTGAATTATCCAGACAGGATGTGAAAAAAACGGAAAATGGCGGGATTGCCCTGCGTAGGCGCCGCTTTCTTTGGGACAGAAACACAATCCCCCTGTAGGAGCTGGCTTGCCAGCGAAGAGGCCATCACATTCAACATCTATGTTGACTGTTACGCCGCCTTCGCTGGCAAGCCAGCTCCTACAGGGGTTGTATTGGATCAGCGGACGCTGCTGGTGAAGCTGCTGGCGCCCGGCAATTCCAGCACCAGGTCGTCACCGACATTCAACGGACCAACGCCCACCGGCGTGCCTGTGAGGATCACGTCACCGGCCTGCAACGAGAAGCAGCCAGCCATGTACTGGATCATCGGCACGATCGGGTTGAGCATGTCTTTGCTGTTGCCATCCTGGCGCACTTCGCCATTGATGGTCAGGCGAATGCCAATGTCGGCCAGGTCGGCAAAGGTGCTGCCGGACACGAACGGTGCAATCACCGCCGCCCCGTCGAACGACTTGGCGATTTCCCAGGGCAGGCCCTTGGCTTTCAGTTCGGCCTGCTTGTCGCGCAGGGTCAAGTCCAGGGCCGGGGCGAAACCGGAAATCGCGTCGAGCACTTCTTCACGGCTCGGCCTGGTCGACAGAGGCTTGCCGATCAACACCGCGATTTCCGCTTCGTAATGCACCGAACCGCGCTCGGTCGGAATGCTGAAACTGCCTTCCAGCGGCACCACACAACTGCCCGGCTTGATGAACAGCAGCGGTTCCGTAGGCACCGGATTGTCCAGTTCTTTAGCGTGTTCGGCGTAGTTGCGGCCGATGCACACCACCTTCCCCAAGGGGAAGTGAATACGCGTACCGTCGACATACTGGTGCTGATAGCTCATTACCGACTCCTGTTTCGTAGCGCTTAAATTCAACAGTCAAACAGCGAAGATTTTGCCCGGGTTCATGATGCCGTTCGGGTCGAACACCGCTTTGACGGCTTTCATGTACTCGATCTCGACCGGGGAACGGCTGTAGGTCAAGTAATCACGCTTGGTCATGCCCACGCCGTGCTCGGCGGAAATCGAGCCGTTGTACTTCTCGACGGTTTCGAACACCCACTTGTTGACGGTCGCGCACTTGGCGAAGAACTCGTCCTTGCTCAGGTTTTCCGGCTTGAGGATGTTCAAGTGCAAGTTGCCGTCGCCGATGTGGCCGAACCAGACGATTTCGAAGTCCGGATAGTGTTCGCCGACGATCGCGTCGATTTCCTTCAGAAATGCCGGGACTTTCGACACAGTCACCGAAATGTCGTTCTTGTACGGCGTCCAGTGGGAAATGGTCTCGGAGATGTATTCCCGCAGCTTCCACAGGTTCTGCAACTGAGTTTCGCTCTGGCTCATCACGCCGTCCAGGACCCAGCCTTGCTCGACGCAGTGCTCGAAAGTTTCCAACCCGTGGTTGGCCACTTCTTCGGTGGTCGCTTCGAATTCCAGCAGCGCGTAGAACGGGCAATCGGTTTCGAACGGCGCCGGCACGTCGCCACGGGCCATGACCTTGGCCAGGGCTTTGTCGGAGAAGAATTCGAAGGCGGTCAGGTCGAGTTTGCTCTGGAACGCGTGCAGTACCGGCATGATCGAGTCGAAATCGGCGGTGCCAAGGACCATGGCGGTGAGGTTTTTCGGCGCCCGGTCGAGGCGCATGGTCGCTTCGACGACAAACCCGAGGGTGCCTTCGGCGCCGATGAACAGCTGACGCAGGTCGTAGCCGGTGGCGTTCTTGATCAGGTCGCGGTTCAGCTCCAGCAGATCGCCCTTGCCGGTGACGACCTTCATGCCGGCCACCCAGTTGCGGGTCATGCCGTAGCGAATGACCTTGATCCCGCCGGCATTGGTGCCGATATTGCCGCCGATCTGACTGGACCCTGCCGAAGCGAAGTCCACCGGGTAGTACAGGCCTTTTTCTTCAGCCACGTTCTGCAAATGTTCGGTGACCACGCCTGGCTGGCAGACTGCAGTGCGGTCGGTCAGGTTCACGTCGAGAATCTGGTTCATATAGTCGAAAGACACGACCACTTCGCCATTGGCCGCCACGGCAGCGGCAGACAGGCCGGTGCGCCCGCCGGACGGTACCAGCGCCACCTTGCGCTCGTTGGCCCAACGCACAATGGCCTGGACCTGCTCGGTGGTCTTGGGAAACACGATGGCCGTCGGGGCCGGGGCGAAATGCTTGGTCCAGTCCTTGCCGTAAGCATTCAGGGAGTCGGCATCGGTCAGCACCTTGCCAGGCTCAACCAGGGTCTTCAGCTCATCAATCAGGGCAGGATTGGTCATCGACAGAACTCTCGAACAATTCATGGTCATCCTGAGAACGCTTCACGTCGCAGGAATGGGTGTTTAGCGGGGCGCTTATGCTAGCATACCGACCCCGCAGGAGAGTGCCCAATGGCTGTTCTGCGGCGACGGCTTTCTTGCCGCTCGGGTCAGCGTCTGCTGGCTACTTCCCTGCCAATTTTCTCCGGGATACAGGTTTACGCAGATGAGCAAGACTTCTCTCGATAAGAGCAAGATCAAGTTCCTTCTTCTCGAAGGCGTCCACCAATCGGCTGTCGACGTTCTCAAGTCGGCTGGCTACACCAGCATCGAGTACCTCACCGGTTCTCTGCCGGAAGCCCAGCTCAAGGAAAAGATCGCTGATGCGCACTTCATCGGCATTCGCTCTCGCACCCAACTGACCGAAGAGATCTTCGATCATGCGAAGAAACTGGTGGCTGTCGGTTGTTTCTGCATCGGCACCAACCAGGTTGACCTGAACGCGGCTCGCGAACGCGGGATCGCGGTGTTCAACGCGCCGTACTCCAACACGCGTTCCGTTGCCGAGCTGGTGCTGGCCGAAGCGATCCTGTTGCTGCGCGGTATCCCTGAGAAGAACGCTTCCTGCCACCGCGGCGGCTGGATCAAGAGCGCAGCCAACTCCTTCGAAATCCGTGGCAAGAAGCTGGGCATCGTCGGTTACGGCTCGATCGGTACCCAACTGTCGGTCCTGGCGGAAGGCCTGGGGATGCAGGTGTATTTCTACGACACCGTGACCAAGCTGCCACTGGGCAACGCCACTCAAGTGGCGAGCCTGACCGAACTGCTGGGCATGTCCGACATCGTCACCCTGCACGTTCCGGAAACCGCTGCGACCCAGTGGATGATCGGCGAGAAGGAAATCCGCGCCATCAAGAAAGGCGGGATCCTGATCAACGCGGCTCGCGGCACCGTGGTCGAGCTGGACGCCCTGGCGGACGCGATCAAGGACAAGCACCTGATCGGCGCAGCCATCGACGTGTTCCCGGTGGAGCCACGCTCCAACGAAGAAGAGTTCGAAAGCCCGCTGCGCGGCCTGGACAATGTGATCCTGACCCCGCACATCGGCGGTTCCACTGCTGAAGCGCAAGCCAACATCGGCCTGGAAGTGGCAGAAAAACTGGTCAAGTACAGCGACAACGGTACCTCGGTATCGTCGGTGAACTTCCCGGAAGTGGCCCTGCCGGCTCACCCTGGCAAGCACCGCCTGCTGCACATCCACGAAAACATTCCGGGTGTGATGAGCGAGATCAACAAGGTCTTCGCCGAAAACGGCATCAACATCTCCGGTCAGTTCCTGCAGACCAACGAGAAAGTCGGCTACGTCGTGATCGACGTCGATGCCGACTACTCGGAAATGGCGCAAGAGAAGCTGCAGCACATCAATGGCACCATTCGTTGCCGTGTGTTGTTCTGATAGTGACTTGAGTGACAAAAAAAGGAGCCCCTCGGGGCTCCTTTTTCATGTTCGCGGTTCTTTATTCCGAACAGTTACTTCACGTTGACGGTGATCTTCTCCGACACGACTGGCGGATCGAAGGCCATATGGTTCATGTCGCCCAACTCCAGCTGCAAGGTATGCTTGCCTGGCGTCAGCGTCACCTCGGTTTCTGTCTGCGCCTTGCCGAAATGAACGTGATTGGCATCTACCGGGATGACCGCCCCTGCGGCAACCACATCCTTCGCATCGATTAGCAGATGGTGGTGGCCGGTGTTCTTGGTGGTATCGCCTGCTGGCGCCAATGCAACGTTCTCGACAGCGAATTTGATTTTGAACGTTTGCGGGACAGTCCCACCATCTTTAGGAGAAACGATGGACACTTCAGCACCCTTGGGTGCCGGCGTAGCCGCACTGGCCAGCACCGAAACGCCCATCAGCAGACCGGTCAGCGCAGCACGTGACATAAAGGTTTTCATTCTCTTCTCCAGTTTTTCCATAAAATCGGCGCGGCCATGACAACTTCACGGCCATTCGTTGTCGAAGGCTCTCGACAACCATAGCAAAGCGAGCCCGACCCAGAGCATCGCGATAATGAATTCAAAGGAGTGACCATGCGTTTTTTGCCTGGCCTGATCTGCCTGCTACCCCTTTTGAGCCCCTTGGCTCATGCCGAACTGATTGACGATGTAAACGACCGTGGCGAATTGCGCATTGCCCTTGAGGCTAATACACCACCCTTCAATTTCAAGGACGATGGCAAACTGACGGGCTTCGAAGTCGAATTGGGTCAGTTGTTGGCCCAGGAACTGGATGTGCGGTCCGACTTCGTCATTACCGATTCCGGCGACCTGCTGGCCGGTGTCGAAAGCGGCAAGTACGACGTCGCCATCAACCACATAGCAATGACCCCGGATCTCAAGGATCGTTTCGACTTCAGTGCACCTTACATTCGCACGGATGCGCAATTGATCGCGCAGAAAGACGAGCAACCGCGTTCAATTCTGTTGGTGCAGTCGCTGACGGGAGAAAAGCCGAAAGCGGCCCCGGCGGTGGACCTGGCGATTCCATTTCAGAAGGGTAACCCGGCGTTTCACGCCAGCCTGGAGAATGCGCTGCAGCGGATCAAGGCGGATGGGCGGCTGGAGGCGTTGGAGCAGAAGTGGTTCGGGGCGGATACGAGCGTGGCGCCCAAACCCTGAAGCCGCTGACGGGCCCCTGTAGGAGCTGGCTTGCCAGCGAAGGCGGCGTAACAGTCAACATAGATGTTGGATGTGATGGTCCCTTCGCTGGCAAGCCAGCTCCTACAGGTGGGTTTTGTGTGAGGCGTCAGATCTTCAGGGCGGCAGCGGCTTCAGCCAACTCCAGCTCACTGAAGACTTGAACACCATGGCGCTTTAGCAACGCCGCCGTCACACCTTCACCGCTGACCTTCACCCCACTGAAGGTCCCGTCATACGTCAGCAAATTCCCGCAAGACGGGCTATTGGCCTTGAGCACCGCAATCCGGATGCCGTGCTTTTCAACCAGCTCCAGCGCCTGATAAGCCCCCGCGAGAAACTGCGCACTGACATCCGCGCCCTCGGTGGTGATCACCGGCGCCTGCCCATCCAGCACCTCACCACCCTGCCCGCCGGGAATTTCCGCCGCAGCCCTGGGCGTCGGCAACCCGCCGGCCACCTCCGGGCACAACGGCACGACCCGACCTTCGTCGAGCCACTGCTGGAGCTGATCGAACGGCCCGCTGGCCCCGCCGTCGTAACGTACGCGGTGCCCCAGCAGACAACGGCTTACCAGAACTTTTTGCATGATCAGAACGGCTCGTTGCCGCGACGCCGGAACCAGCCGGTCAACGACAGGCGCTCTCGCATCGCGGGCAGGACTTCGTGTGGCACCTCACCCGACAGGAATACCACCAGGCATCCGCCGACAGGCACCACATCGTATTCGCCCCCCTCATCCAGGTACATGCGCAGCTGACCGCCGTGCTCGGGCAGCCAGTCGTCATTGAGGTAAACCACCGCCGAGACCATCCGCCGGTCGTCGTCGCGGAAGCGGTCGAGATGCTTGAGGTAGAAAGCACCGGGCGGGTACAGGGCGAAATGGCTTTCGAAATCTTCCAGGCCCAGGTACAAGCCGCGATTCATCGCTTCGCGCAGGCTGTCCATCAGCACCAGATAACTGTCGCAAGCCAGCGCCTGCCCTGGCTCGATCCACTGGATATGGTCGCCGCGAATGCCCTCGCGCACCTCCGATGTCGGCCCGCGGCCCACGGCGGCCGGGGCCAGTTCACCCTCGGCCGCACGTTTACGGCACTCGGCCGCCAGTTCCCGGGTCAGACCCAGTGGCAGGAAAATATTCTGCTGCGACCAGCCCCGCTCGGCCAGGTCGTCGACGATACGTAACAGCAGCGGGTGATCAGAGGGTATTTGCATGGCGCGCATAGTATTCCTGTGCCTGAAAATCCGACAGAGCCACGCAGCGGGTTGATACGAATTCTCGACAAGTACCCATGCCCCACGGAGAATAGTCGCCTGCCGACAGGAGCCCCTATGCGTCGTTTGCTTTTCTCACTGCTGATGTTCTGCGTTATGCCCGCCTGGGCAGACGGCCACGACCAGTTGTACAAGGTCGCCGGCTGGCCGGAACAACGCGCGCATTTCAACGACGCTCTTTCGGCCGCTCAACAGCGCTACCAGAACAGCCTGCCGCCGGCGGTGTTCCAGGCGCTGGTCAACAACAGCAATCAACGCTTTGCCCCCAAGGCCGTGGACCAGCGCGCCGAAGCGCAACTGCGCAAGACCCTCGTCGATCCGAAACCGGCGCTGACGTTTTTCCAGTCACCCCTGGGCAAAAAAATCGTCGCCGCCGAACTGCTGGCGACCCGTCGCGACCAACTGGCAAAAAACGCCAAGGGTTTACCGAAGATTCAGGCCAGTGACAGCCGCCTGCTGATCATCGGTCACCTGGCCCAGGCCTTGCCCGCTCGCGAGGCCGGCGCCGAAGTCAGCCTGGCGATTGCCGGTGTCGCGGCCGACAGCCTGAGCTCGATGATCCCCGGCCTGCTCGGCGGCGGTCAGGCGCAAGACATGTTGAACGGCCAGCGCCAGCGCTTGATGGACCAGATCGGCAGCGATTTGAACAACACGCTGTTGTATGTCTATCGCGATCTGTCGGACAACGAACTGGAGGAGTTCGCCACCTTTGCCGAGTCGGCGGAAGGCCAGGCTTATTATCAGGCGGCGTTGGCGGCGATTCGGGCGGGGTTGGCGGTGGGGCAGGATACTTCCACGCTTAGCCAGTAATCTCTGGCGCCTGCAAGGGCCCCTTCGCGAGCAAGCCCGCTCCCACATTTGATCGCTGCCGTACACAAAATCAGTGTTCGCTGCAGATCCAATGTGGGAGCGGGCTTGCTCGCGATGGGGCCCGAACTGACGCTAAAGATTCCGCCCCTTGATCCGCTTGCTCAAAAACCCGAAATACTCCCCCCGCAACGCCAGCGTCTCATTCGCCAGATGATGCCGCGCCTGCGGCAGCATCAACACCTGCGGCCGATCGAACTTGGCCTTCAACACGGCAAGGTTATGCTGCCAGTCCACCGTCATATCCGCCTGCCCCTGCACAATCAGCGGCCGCCGCGTACTGCCCGGCGCGGCCTCGATGCGCTTGATCCACCGCGCCAGCGCACCGACCCAGGCGGTCGGCAACCGTAGCGGCTGCAACGGATCAGCCTGCAAAAACGGCAAGAAATCCGGGTCGTTGGAGTTTTCGCTGAAGCGCCGCGCGATGGCTTTGACGAAAGGCCTGAGCAGGTAATAGCTCAGTTGCGACCAGCCCCAGGCCCGGGGCCGCACCAACGGCGACAGCAGGATCACCAGCCCTTGTGCCGGACTGCTCGCCCCCGCGTTGAGCACATGATCGATCACGATCGCGCCGCCAGTGCTTTGCCCGCACAGGTGCCACGGCTGCGGCAGATCGAGGGCGCGCGCCTCGGCGAACAACCCTTGCAGCGTGTCCTGATACTCGGCGAAATCCTTGATGCTGGCGCGTTCACCGCTGGACAGGCCATGCCCTGGCAAGTCGCAGGCAATCACCGCAAACCCCTGGTCCAGCGCCCACTCGATCACATGCCGGTAGAGCCCGGTGTGATCATAAAAGCCGTGGAACAAAAACAGCGTCGCCCTGGCCTGCTGCGGCCACCAGAACTGGCAGACCACGTCATAACCATCCACCGCGAAACGACCCAGGCCGCTGCGCAGATGTCGCCCCGCAAAATCGAGCCCATAAAAACACTGGTAGGCCAACGCCTCCACCGACAGGGGCTGCGCCTCAGCCAGTGGCCGCAGACTGGCACGCAGATGATCGGGGTCGAAAGTGGCAGGCATGGACGATTCCAGAGCATGAAACGGACTTTATAAGCCTGCGATATTCTTCTGTCGCGGCAAGCATGGCAAGCTGGGCGACCTTCGAGGATTGAAACCCATGCGTTCGCCCTACCGCACCCCACTGCTTGCCTGCCTGCTCGCCCTGGTGTGTGCCGGTGTGCTTTGGGCCGCTTATGACTGGTTTCAGGGACGCTACCTGCGCGCGTTCAGTTCACACACCGCCGTGTTTTCCGGCGACCCGCTGCGCCTGCCCGACAACCTGGCCGGCCCCGGCGCCATCCGCCTGGTGCACTTCTGGGACCCGGCCTGCCCGTGCAACGTCGGCAATCAACAACACCTGGGCGAACTGGTCGAGCAGTATGGACCCCAGGGCGTAGAGTTTTACTCGGTACAAAAACCCGGCAGCCACGGCCAGTTGCCGAGTACCTTGAGCAATTTGAAAACCATCACCGTCCTGCCAGGTTCCGAACAGATCCCCGCCAGCCCGGCCGTGGCGATCTGGGATCGCAACGGCAAGCTGGCGTATTTCGGCCCGTACAGCGAAGGCCTGACCTGCAATTCCAGTAACAGTTTTATCGAGCCGATCCTGCAGGCGTTGAACCAAGGCCGGACAGTGGATGCCACGCACACACTGGCGGTGGGGTGTTACTGCCCGTGGCCTGTCGATACCACGAAATAGGGAAAAACCCCGCCATACGAATCCCTCCTAAGGGCGATGGGCCAATTCGCCGAGCCGTGTTAAACAGTGGCGCCAGGGAACTGCTGCCACTAATAACAAGGAGTCACCATGAAACGTAGCCTGACCGTCGTCGCCCTGCTGATTGTCGCGCTCGCCGCGGGCGCCGGCTGGTACGTTTACAGCAAGCAGCCGACACGCCAGGGCATGGTCGAGCTGCAACACCTGCAAGGTTCGGTCACCGTGCGCTATGACGAGCGCGGCATCCCGCACATCCGCGCGGAAAACGAACCGGACCTGTACCGCGCCCTCGGATACGTGCACGCCCAGGATCGGCTGTTTCAAATGGAGGTCCTGCGCCGCCTCGCTCGCGGGGAACTGGCCGAGGTGCTGGGCCCGAAATTGCTCGATACCGACAAGCTGATGCGCAGCCTGCGCATTCGCGAACGGGCCGAAACCTACCTGGCGAACCTGGACCAACAGTCGCCGGCCTTTATCGCCATGCAGGCCTATCTGGACGGCATCAACCAGTATCAGGACAGCCATCCGGCACCCGTGGAGTTCGATGTGCTGGGCATTGCCAAGCGCCCGTTCACCGCCCAGGACACCATCAGCATCGCCGGGTACATGGCCTACAGTTTTGCCGCAGCGTTTCGCACCGAGCCCTTGTTGACTTACGTGCGCGATCAGTTGGGGGCCAACTACCTGACTGTCTTCGATCTCGACTGGCAGCCCAAAGGCGTGCTGGCGAAGACGCCCGGCGGCGCCGTGCCGTCCCTGGGCAGCGTCGACTGGAAAGATCTCAACGCCCTCGCCCGCCTCAGCGAACAGGCACTGGCCGACAACGGCCTGCCGCAATTCGAGGGCAGCAACGCCTGGGTGGTCTCGGGCAATCGCACCAAAAGCGGCAAGCCGCTGTTGGCCGGTGACCCGCATATCCGCTTTTCCGCGCCGTCGGTGTGGTACGAAGCGCAGCTATCGGCGCCGGGCTTCGAGCTCTACGGTCATTACCAGGCGTTGATGCCGTTCGCCTCCCTCGGGGTGAACCGCGACTTCGGCTGGAGCATCACCATGTTCCAGAACGACGACTTGGACTTGATCGCCGAGAAGGTCAATCCGCAGAATCCGAATCAGGTGTGGTATCGCGGCAAGTGGGTCGACATGGTGAGCAGCGAACAGCAGATCGCGGTCAAAGGCCAGGCGCCCGTGACGCTGGTGCTGCGCCAGTCGCCCCACGGTCCGATCGTCAATGATGCACTGGGCAACAGCGTCGGCAAAACGCCGATCGCCATGTGGTGGGGCTTTCTCGAAAGCCAGAATCCGATCCTCGAGGGTTTCTACCAGCTCAACCGCGCCGACACCCTGGCCAAGGCGCGCAGTGCCGCCGCCAAGGTGCAGGCACCGGGCCTGAACATCGTCTGGGCCAATGCCAAGGGCGATATCGGCTGGTGGGCGGCCGCGCAATTGCCCAAACGTCCGGCGGGTGTGCGGCCGTGGTTCATCCTCGACGGCAGCACCGCCGAAGCGGACAAGGAAGGCTTCCACCCGTTCAGCGCCAACCCGCAGGAAGAGAACCCGGCGCGAGGCTATATCGTCTCGGCCAACTTCCAGCCGCCATCGCCCTCCGGGATGGAGATTCCCGGGTACTACAACCTGGCCGATCGCGGTCAGCAGCTCAATCGCCAGCTCAGCGACAAAACCATCAAGTGGGACCTGGCCGCCAGCCAGAAGCTGCAGCTGGGCACCACCACCGCCTATGGCCCGCGCTTGCTCGCGCCGTTGTTGCCGGTACTGCGCGAAGTGGTGAGCGATCCGGCCGAACTCAAACTGGTGGAGCAACTGGCCCAGTGGCCAGGCGATTACCCGCTCGAGTCCACCAGCGCCACGCTGTTCAACCAGTTCCTGTTCAACCTGGCTGACGCATCTATGCACGATGAGCTGGGCAATGATTTCTTCGAAACGCTGCTCTCGACCCGGGTGATCGACGCTGCACTGCCGCGCCTGGCCGCGACCGCCGACTCGCCGTGGTGGGACAACCGCAACACCCTTGGCAAAGAAACCCGCGCCGATACGGTCAAGGTCGCCTGGCAAGCGAGCCTCGCGCACCTCAAGACCACCTTGGGTGCGGATTTCGCGCAATGGCAATGGGGCAGGGCGCACACCCTGACCCATGGCCATCCACTGGGGCAGCAGAAGCCGCTGGATCGGGTCTTCAACGTCGGCCCGTTCGCCGCGCCCGGCGCGCATGAAGTGCCGAACAACCTCTCTTCCAAAATCGGCCCGGCCCCGTGGCCGGTGACCTACGGGCCGTCGACCCGTCGCCTGATCGACTTCGCCGACCCGGCCCACAGCCTGACCGTCAACCCGGTTGGCCAGAGTGGCGTGCCGTTTGACAGGCATTTTGATGACCAGGCGGAGGCGTATATCGAAGGGGTGTATTACCAGGCTTACATCAACGACGAAGAAGTTACCGCCAATACCCGCAGCACGTTGAAGCTGTTGCCGGCGCGGGCTGCGCGATAGATTTTTGTTGCCTGGGCTGACGTCTTCGCGGGCAAGCCTCGCTCCTACAGGTTAGTGGTTATCTCATGATCGAAACATGATCTGTAGGCGCGAGGCTTGCCCGCGATGAGGCCCTGGCAGGCAACAACAATCTCAGCTCACACCACCGCCGCAAAATTCAGCCTGAACTGCTGCGGCGTCACCCCAAGCCGGCGGTTGAACACGCTGCGCATGTGCTGGGCATCGCGAAACCCGCACTGGTAGGCCACGGTCTTGAGCGGCGAATGGGTGCTTTCAAGCAGTACCCGCGCCGCATCTACCCGCGCCCGTTCGACGAATTCCGCCGGGGTGATTTTCGCCTCCCTGGCAAACACCCGGGAAAAGTTGCGGGCGCTCATGTTGGCGGCGTTGGCGAGGTCGGCAATCGTCAGGTCGCCGGTGAGGTTGGCCAGCACATAGTGCTGAACCAGGGCCACCGCCGAGGTCGGTTCAGCGTGTGGCGTGAGGAATGGGCTGAACTGCGATTGCCCACCCGAGCGCTGGGTGAATACCACCAGCCGCTTGGCCACGCTCAGGGCCACTTCCGGCCCATGGTCCCGACCCAGCAGGTACAACGACAAGTCGATCCCCGCCGTGACCCCCGCCGAGGTGTACAACTCGCCATCCTGCACGTACAGGCGATCGGCCTCGACCCGGGTCGAAGGGCATAACGCAGCCAGTGCCGCAGCATCGCCCCAATGGGTGGTCACCGTTCTTCCATCGAGCAAGCCGGCCCGGGCGAGGATGAAGGCGCCGTTGCAGATCGAGCCAAAACGTTGCGCCGACGCACTGGCATCGCGCAGCCAGGCATCGAATGCCGCGCCGAAATTCATGAACGGCAACTGCGGCCCACCGGCCACCAACAGCAAGTCATAAGCCTGCTGCGCCTCGCTGAAATGCCGATGGGCGTTGAGCGACAAACCGTTGGAGCACGCCATCACCCCGCGCTCGACGCCGATCACTTCCAGGCGATAGTGATCTTCCGGCGCCAGGAAGCGATTGGCTTCGCAGAACACATCCATGGGACCGGTGACGTCCAGGGACTGGACGCCGGAAAACACCACGATGGCGACGGTTTTCTGCATGGTTCAAAACGCCCTCGATGGGTTGATCACGTAGCTGAGACAAACACAAAACCTTGTGGGAGCGGGCTTGCTCGCGAAGGGGCCGTGTCAGTAAATAGAGATGCTGACTGAAAGACCGCCTTCGCGAGCAAGCCCGCTCCCACATGAACCGTGCGTAGCCTCTCAACATCGCCAACCCTAGCCAATCCGCGCGCAACAAGCGAGGCTGGCG
This sequence comes from Pseudomonas sp. MPC6, assembly GCF_006094435.1. Taxonomy (NCBI): domain Bacteria; kingdom Pseudomonadati; phylum Pseudomonadota; class Gammaproteobacteria; order Pseudomonadales; family Pseudomonadaceae; genus Pseudomonas; species Pseudomonas sp. MPC6. Next base: position 6,728,288 of record NZ_CP034783.1, read on the forward strand.
CGATATGCCTGCTCATTGGCAAGGATCGCAGCCATGGATCGATTGTCCGGCTCGGGGTGCCGGAACAGACTGGATTCCTCAGCGCCGCCACGGCGTTCTCCACGAGGAAAGCAGCATGAGCAGCACCATCGCCGGCATCAAAATCCCCGACAGCGCCTTGGCCCGGGCCACCACCGAATACATTCGCGACGTCGAGTCAGACCTGCTGTACCACCACTCGCGCCGGGTGTTCCTGTTTGGTGCCTTGAGCGGTGAGCGCAAGCAACTGGCCTACAACCCCGAGTTGTTGTACGTCGGCGCGATGTTCCATGACCTGGGGCTGGTGGAAGGTCATCGCACGCAGGACGAGCGCTTTGAAGTCGACAGCGCCAACGCCGCCACAGCGTTTCTGCAGCCTTATGGTTTATCGGACGACGATATCGAGCAGGTGTGGTTGTCGATTGCCTTGCACACCACACCGGGTGTGCCGCAACACCTGCGTCCCAACGTGGCGCTGGTCACGGCCGGGGTTGAAATGGATGTGCTGGGTATCGACTATGCCGCGTTCCCGACGGCGCAGCGTGAAGCGGTGGTGCATGCGCATCCACGGGGTGACGGGTTCAAGGCGTGCATCCTGTGTGCTTTTGCCAATGGCTTCAAGCACAAGCCGGACACCACGTTCGGGACTGTGAATGCGGATGTGCTGGTGGACAGTGAGCCGGGGTTCAAGCCGATGAATTTTGTCGAGGTTATCCGCAGATCTCCCTGGGTTGCCTAGACCCCTGTGTCGGAGCTGGCTTGCCAGCGAAAGCGGTGTGTCAGCCAACATTGATGTCGGCTGGAAGGGCCTCTTCGCTGGCAAGCCAGCTCCTACAGGGGATCGGGTTGGCCACACCAAGGTGGTCAACCCGACGTCAGCTCAAACCGCTTCCGGCGCCTGCTGTGCGCGACGTGCGTCCGGTTGTCGCCAGGAGTCGGCAGCGCCTTCCTCGATCGCCTGCTGGATCGCACGCTTGCGACTTTCTTCGGCGCGGCGGCTGAAGAACCAGACCAGGAACGTCATCAACGATACCGCCAGCAGAATCAGGCTGGCCACGGCGTTGATCTCCGGTTTGACCCCCAGGCGCACCGCCGAGAACACTTCCATCGGCAAGGTAGTCGAACCGGGCCCCGAGACGAAACTGGCCAACACCAGGTCATCCAGCGACAGCGCGAAAGACATCATGCCGCCCGCCCCCAGGGAGGGCGCGATCATCGGGATGGTGATCAGGAAGAACACCTTCCACGGCCGTGCACCGAGATCCATCGCCGCCTCTTCAATGGACAGGTCCAGCTCGCGCAAGCGCGCCGACACCACCACCGCCACGTATGCCGCACAGAACGTGGTGTGGGCGATCCAGATGGTGACGATGCCGCGTTCCTGTGGCCAACCGATCATCTGCGCCATCGCCACGAACAGCAGCAACAGCGACAGACCGGTGATCACTTCCGGCATCACCAACGGCGCGGTGACCAGGCCACCGAACAGCGTACGCCCCTTGAAATGGGTGATACGGGTCAGCACGAACGCCGCCAATGTACCCAGCGCCACCGCCGCCACCGCCGTGTAGCAGGCGATTTCCAGCGAGCGCACCACCGAGCCCATCAGTTGGGTGTTGTCCATCAACCCGACATACCACTTGATCGACCAGCCGCCCCAGACCGTCACCAGCTTGGAGGCGTTGAACGAGTAGATCACCAGGATCAGCATCGGCGCGTAGATGAACAGCAAACCTGCTATCAGCATGAAACTCGAGAAACGGAAGCGCTTCATTCCTTGCCCTCCATTTCTTTGGCCTGGCTACGGTTGAACAGGATGATGGGCACGATCAGGATCAACAGCATGACCACCGCCAGGGCAGACGCTACCGGCCAGTCACGGTTGTTGAAGAACTCTTGCCACAGCACTTTACCGATCATCAGGGTTTCCGGGCCGCCGAGCAGTTCCGGGATCACGAACTCGCCCACCACCGGGATGAACACCAGCATGCAGCCGGCGACGATGCCGTTCTTGGACAGCGGGATGGTGATCTTCCAGAAGCTGTTGAAGGTACTCGAACCCAGGTCGGACGCAGCCTCCAGCAGGCTGTTGTCGTGCTTCACCAGGTTGGCGTAGAGCGGCAGGATCATGAAGGGCAGGTACGAATACACCACGCCGATATACACGGCGAGGTTGGTGTTGAGGATCTGCAGCGGCTCATCGATCCAGCCCATGGTCATCAGGAAGCCGTTCAGCAGCCCGTTGTTGCTGAGGATGCCCATCCACGCATACACGCGGATCAGGATCGCGGTCCAGGTCGGCATCATGATCAGCAGCACCAGCACCGTTTGCATCTCTTTGCGGGCACTGGCAATCGCGTAGGCCATCGGGTAACCGATCAGCAGACAGAGGACGGTACTGATCAGCGCCATCTTCAACGAGCCGAGGTAAGCGGCGATGTACAACTCGTCGTCGGCCAGCATCGCGTAGTTGCCCAGGTTAAGCAGCAACTGCACCTTCTGGTCGAGGTAGCTGTAGATCTCGGTGTACGGCGGAATGGCCACGTCGGCTTCGGCAAAGCTGATCTTCAACACGATGAAGAACGGCAACATGAAGAACAGGAACAGCCAGATGAAGGGAACCCCGATGACCAACTGGCGGCCACCGGGAATTATTCGATTGAGGCGGCGTTTGAATTTGCGCATGTTCATGAGCGAAGTACCACGCCGCTGTCGTCTTCCCAGTACACGTAGACCTGGTCACCCCAGGTTGGGCGCTGCCCGCGGCGCTCGGCGTTGGCGACGAAAGACTGGACGATCTTGCCGCTCGGCAACTCGACGTGGAACACCGAGTGACCGCCCAGGTAGGCGATGTCGTGCACCTTGCCGCTGGACCAGTTGTATTCGCAGGTCGGCATGGTCGGGGTCACCAGCAGTTTTTCCGGACGGATCGCGTAGGTGACCGACTTGTCCTGCACCGAGGTGCTGATGCCGTGACCGACGTAGATGTTGCGGTCCAGATCCTTGCAAGTGATCAGCGCATGGCCTTCGGCGTCGTCCACCACTTCACCGTCGAAGATATTGACGTTGCCGATGAATTCGCAGACCAGGCGGCTGGTCGGGGTTTCGTAGATGTCGATCGGGCTGCCGATCTGGGCGATCCAGCCCAGGTGCATGATCGCGATGCGCTCGGCCATGGTCATGGCCTCTTCCTGGTCGTGGGTCACCATGACGCAGGTCACGCCGACCCGCTCGATGATCTCGACCAGCTCAAGCTGCATTTGCGAGCGCAGCTTCTTGTCCAGCGCCCCCATCGGTTCGTCGAGCAGCAACAGCTTAGGACGCTTGGCCAGGGAACGCGCCAGGGCCACCCGTTGACGCTGGCCACCGGACAACTGATGCGGCTTGCGCTTGGCGTATTGCGTCATCTGCACCAGCTTGAGCATGTCCGCCACACGGGCATCGACTTCCGCGGCGGGGATTTTGTCCTGCTTGAGGCCGAAGGCGATGTTCTGCGCCACGGTCATGTGCGGGAACAAAGCGTAGGACTGGAACATCATGTTGATCGGCCGCTCGTACGGCGGCATGTCGGTGATGTCTACGCCATCGAGGAAAATGCGTCCCTCCGTGGGTCGTTCGAAGCCTGCGAGCATGCGCAGCAAGGTGGATTTGCCCGATCCCGAACCGCCGAGCAGGGCGAAAATTTCGCCTTTCTTGATTTCCAGGGACACATCGTCCACGGCAATCGTCTCGTCGAACTTCTTCGTGACCCGGTCGATTTTGACCAGCACCTGTTTAGGTGACTGGTCGCCCTCGAGGGCTTTCTTATAGGCGCCGGAGGCAACTGCCATTTACGAAACTCCCAAAAAAAAGAGTGCAGTTCGCTCAAGGTGAGCCAACCTTGGATAGTTTGAGCCTTGCAGCTATTTACCCGACTTGACCTTGGTCCAGCTGCGGGTCATCAAACGTTGAATCTTCGGTGGTAACTCGATGGACACGTAAGTCTTGTCGAGGACTGCCTGTGGTGGATAAACCGACTCGTCGGTGCGAATGGACTGCTCCATCAACTTGTCCGACCCGGGGTTCGGGTTGGCATAGCCGACATAATCACTGACCTGGGCGATCACCTCCGGTTTCAGCAAATAATTGATGAACGCGTGGGCTTCCTTCACGTTGGCCGCATCCTTGGGGATTGCCAACATGTCGAACCACAGTGCGCCGCCTTCCTTGGGAATCGAGTAGGCGATGTTCATGCCTTTGCCGGCTTCAGCCGCGCGGGCCTTGGCCTGGATCATGTCGCCGGAAAAACCGATCGCGACGCAAATATCGCCGTTAGCCAGGTCCGCGATGTATTTGGAAGAGTGGAAGTAGGTCACGTAAGGGCGCACCGCGAGCAACTTGGCTTCGGCCTTTTTATAGTCTTCGGGGTTGGTGCTGTTGGCGTTGAGGCCCATGTAGTTGAGGACGGTGGGCATCATTTCATCGGCAGAGTCGAGGAACGCCACGCCGCAGCTGTGCAGCTTCTTGATGTTCTCCGGCTCGAATACCACATCCCAGGAGTCGATCTTGTCCAGGCCCAGCACGGCCTTGACCTTGTCGACGTTGTAACCGATGCCGTTGGTGCCCCACAGGTACGGCACGGCGTACTGGTTGCCCGGGTCGTTCTCCTCCAGGCGCTTGAGCAGCACCGGGTCGAGGTTGGAGTAGTTGCTCAGCTGCTTCTTGTCGAGCTTCTGGAACGCGCCGGCCTTGATCTGCTTGCCAAGGAAGTGGTTGGACGGCACCACCACGTCATACCCGGTGCGCCCGGCCAGCAACTTGCCTTCCAGGGTTTCGTTGGAGTCGAACACGTCGTAGACCGGCTTGATCCCGGTCTCTTTCTCGAAGTCGACCAGGGTGGTCTCGCCGATGTAGTCAGACCAGTTATAAATATGCACGGTGCCGGCCGCCTGGGCACCGACGGCAATCGTCAGGCCGGCGCCGACCAGCAGGGCATTGCGCAACAAAGAAAAAATAGGCAAGTGGAGGTCCTCTAAAATTAGTTGGGCCCAAGTTGCCCCGCGTTACATGACAGCCATGGCTGCCCGGCAACAAAACCGGCGCGCAACTTACCCTCGAAAAACCATTCCAGCAAAACTTTTATACAGACACCTGTAGGAGCGAGCTTGCTCGCGATGGTCGTCAACGATATCGCGTGGTGCCTGACACCCCGCGGTGTTCCCGTTATTTTCGCGAGCAAGCTCGCTCCTACAAAAGTTACGACTTACTTACCGGATTTGATCTTGGTCCAGCTGCGAGTCAGGATCCGCTGGGTGGCGGCCGGCAAGTCGGCAATCGCGTACAGCTTGGCCAGCACGTCGGCCGGCGGGTAGATGCCCGGGTCGGCGGTGATGTCTTTATCGACCAATGGGGTGGCCGCCGCGTTACCGTTCGGGAAGCGCACCGCGTTGGTGATCTCAGCCATGATTTCCGGCTTCTGCAGGAAGGTCATGAACTTGTAGGCGCCTTCGACGTTTTCGGCATCTTTAGGGATGGCGACCATGTCGTAGAAACTGCCCGCACCTTCTTTCGGAATGTTGTAGCTGACCTTGACCTTGTCACCGGCTTCAGCCGCGCGGGTCTTGGCCTGGTAGATGTCACCCGAGTAACCGATGGCCACGCAGATGTTGCCGTTGGCCAGGTCGGAGATGTACTTGGACGAGTGGAAGTAGCCGATCGAAGGGCGGACCTTCAGGAACAGCGCTTCGGCTTCAGCCAGTTGTTTTTTGTCCTGGCTGTCGGTTGGATAGCCCAGGTAGTGCAACGCCACCGGAATCATCTCGGTTGGCGAGTCAAGGACACTGATACCGCACGACTTCAACTTCGCGGCGTTTTCAGGTTTGAAGATCAGGTCCCAGGAATTGGTGGGTGCATCGGCGCCCAGTGCAGCCTTGACCTTCTCGGCGTTGAAACCGATGCCGATCGAACCCCACATGTAAGGGAAGGCGTGTTCGTTGCCCGGGTCGCTCACCGAGACTGCTTTAAGCAGGTCAGTGTTCAGGTTCTTCCAGTTGGGCAACTTGGACTTGTCCAGCTTCTGGTAAACGCCGGCCTTGATCTGCTTGGCCAGGAAGTTGTTCGACGGTACGACGATGTCGTAGCCGGACTTGCCTGCCAGCAACTTGGCTTCGAGGGTTTCGTTACTGTCGAATACGTCGTAGACCACCTTGATCCCCGACTCGGCTTCGAACTTCTTGACGGTATCCGGTGCGATGTAATCGGACCAGTTGTATACGTGAAGAACCTTGTCATCCGCCTGAACTACGCCTGCCATCACGCCCATCAGGGACATGGCGAGGAGGGTCTTGCCAGCGATCTTCATACCTAATGCCTTCATGGGTAATGCTCCAATTTTTCTTTTTAGCCAACTGTCCGGCGGCCGTTCCCGTGCATCCGGACAAGCGGTAGTCTGGCAAGATCCAAGGCAGGCTTTCAAGGAAAGACCCATCCTTTGTTTGCACTGAGCGAAGTGCACACGTCACACCCCGCCCAGAGCCTAGCACTTAGCCCTGCAACGCACTCAAGGTCAGGTCCAGACACTTGCGTGCCTTTGTTATCAGCTCATCGATTTCAGCCGGTGTAATCACCAGGGGCGGAGCGATGATCATGGTGTCGCCGACGGCGCGCATGATCAGGCCGTTTTCGAAGCAGAACGTGCGGCAGATCATGCCAACGCCCTTGCCCTCGTAACGTTTGCGAGTGGCCTTGTCCTGAACCAGTTCGATGGCCCCCAACAGACCAACGCCGCGCACTTCACCCACCAGCGGGTGATCGTTCAGCTCCCGCAGACGCTTCTGCAAATAGGGTGCCGTTTCTGTACGAACGCGCTCGACAATTTTTTCTTCGCGCAGGATGCGGATATTTTCCAGGGCCACCGCAGCGGCCACCGGGTGCCCGGAATAGGTGAAGCCGTGGTTGAAATCGCCCCCTTCGTTGAGCACCGCCACCACTTCGTCACGCACGATCAGGCCACCCATCGGGATGTAACCGGAGGTCAGGCCTTTGGCGATGGTCATCATGTCGGGCTTGAGGCCGTAGAAATCGGTACCGAACCACTCACCGGTGCGACCAAACCCGCAGATCACTTCGTCCGCCACGAACAGGATGTCGTACTTGGCGAGGATTGCCTTGATGCGCGGCCAGTAGGTGTCTGGCGGAATGATCACGCCGCCGGCACCCTGGATAGGCTCGGCAATAAAGGCCCCGACGTTGTCGACGCCGACTTCCAGGATCTTCTCTTCCAGCTGATTGGCGGCCCAGGTACCGAACTCATCCGGCGTCATGTCGCCACCTTCACCAAACCAGTACGGCTGGGCGATATGGACGATGCCCGGGATCGGCAAATCGCCCTGTTCGTGCATGTACGTCATGCCACCCAGGCTCGCGCCGGCCACGGTCGAACCGTGATAGCCATTCTTGCGGCTGATGATGACCTTCTTCTTCGGTTGGCCCTTGATCGCCCAATAGTGCCGAACCATACGCAACATGGTGTCGTTGCCTTCGGAACCGGAACCGGTGAAGAACACATGATTCATGCCTTCAGGCGCGATGTCGGCGATGGCCTTGGCCAGTTCCAGCACCGGCGGGTGAGCGGTCTGGAAGAACAGGTTGTAATAAGGCAGTTCGCGCATCTGTTTGCTGGCGGCATCGGCCAGTTCATCGCGACCGTAGCCGATCGCTACGCACCACAGGCCGGCCATGCCGTCGAGGATCTTGTTGCCTTCGCTGTCCCAGAGGTAAACACCCTTGGCGCTGGTGATGATCCGCGGGCCTTTCTCTTTCAGCTGCTTGAAATCGCTGAACGGGGCCAGGTGGTGATCGTTGCTCAGGGTTTGCCATTCACGGGTTTGCGGGTTGTTGCTGGTCATGCGAACTCTCCTAAGATTTTCAGTGAAGGGCGCGGCAATTTCCCGCCGCGCCCGGCGCATCAGACGGCAAAGAGCAGGAATTCCCGCTCCCACGAACTGATCACGCGCTTGAAGTTTTCATGCTCGGCCCGCTTGACCGCGACGTAGCCAGTGATGAATTTCTTGCCCAGGTATTTCTCGACGGTCGCGCTGTTTTCCATGCGCTCCAGCGCGTCCTCGATGGTCAGCGGCAGGCGCAGGTTGCGGCGTTCATAGCCGCGCCCCACGACCGGCGCACTTGGGTTCAGGCCTTCGACCATGCCGATGTAACCGCACAGCAGGCTCGCGGCGATGGCCAGGTACGGGTTGGCATCGGCCCCCGGCAGGCGGTTTTCCACCCGACGGTTTTGCGGCCCCGCATCCGGAACCCGCAGGCCCACGGTGCGGTTCTCTTCGCCCCACTCCACGTTCACCGGCGCCGAGGTGTCCGGCAGGAAGCGGCGGAACGAGTTGACGTTCGGAGCGAACAGCGGCAACAGCTCGGGGATCAGTTTCTGCAAGCCACCGATGTGGTTCAGGAACAGCTGGCTCATGGTCCCGTCTTCATTGGAGAAGACGTTCTTGCCGGTCTCGATGTTGATGATGCTCTGGTGCAAATGCATCGCGCTGCCCGGCTCGCCGGTCATCGGCTTGGCCATGAAGGTGGCCGCCACGTCATGCTTGAGTGCGGCCTCGCGCATGGTGCGCTTGAACACCAGGATCTGGTCGGCCAGGGACAGGGCATCGCCGTGACGGAAGTTGATTTCCATCTGTGCGGTGCCGTCCTCGTGGATCAGCGTGTCGAGGTCCAGCTCCTGCAGCTCGCACCAGTCGTAGACGTCTTCGAACAGCGGATCGAACTCGTTCGCCGCCTCGATCGAGAACGACTGGCGACCGGTTTCCGGGCGGCCGGAGCGGCCAATCGGCGGTTGCAGCGGATAGTCCGGGTCCTCGCTGCGCTTGGTCAGGTAGAACTCCATTTCCGGCGCCACGATCGGCTGCCAACCGTGGTCGGCATAGAGTTTCAGGACCTTCTTGAGCACGTTGCGCGGCGACAGCTCGATCGGGTTGCCTTGCTTGTCGTAGGTGTCGTGGATCACCTGGGCAGTCGGCTCGATGGCCCAGGGCACCAGGAACACCGCATTCGCGTCCGGCCGGCAGATCATGTCGATGTCGGCCGGGTCGAGCAGTTCGTAATAGATGTCGTCTTCGACATAGTCGCCGGTCACGGTCTGCAACAGAACGCTCTCGGGCAGGCGCATGCCTTTTTCGGCAATGAACTTGTTGGTCGGCGAAATCTTGCCCCGGGTGATCCCGGTCAAGTCGGCGATCATGCATTCGACTTCTGTGATCTTGTGGTCTTTCAACCAATCGGTGAGCTGGTCGAGGTTGTGACTCATAAATGCCTCTTAGGCTGAGTTTCCTGACTCTTATAAGTCAGGCGTTGTTTGACGCATCGGCGTCGCTTGGTACAGATTGCCACTGCAAGGGCCGCGCACAAAGGCCCACCTCGACAATGTCATGGGTCAACCAGCGTGTAGAGGGGCGTGCAGAATCATGAGCAGGTCTCGGCACATTGGCCGGGCCACTAGCGTAAAACGGTTCTATATTAGAAACAGAGCCGGTAAAGAGAATGGCATCCGGACCGTCCAGAATATCGGACAGGGACGGCACATCCGGCAGGGATGGAACAATCAACGGCACGCCCTTGGCCGCGGAGGCTGCGGCGTGGACGTAAGTGTCGCCACTGATGTGATAAGCATGCAGACCGATCTGCCCGGGGCAGAGGGTGACGCCGATTAACGGCAGGCGAGACATGAAGCACCCCGGTATTATTGCTGTTATGGGTTTGAATCGAGCTTAGCCTTGTTCATTTTTTTACACAACACCCCCGTAAAAAATACAACACGGCCCGCTCAAGCCCGCGGCCGGCAAAGCGCTCAAAGGCATAAAAACGCGCCAAACTGCCGCAAAAAAGCCTTACGAGCGCTTTTTTAGGGCAAAAAAGGCCTTACTTGACTTCGGCATGCCGTTCGGGTTGACTGGAAACCGAAGAGATCAATGATTGATATTTTTAACAACAAAGGTGTTGCATCATGTCGGTACCCCCGCGTGCCGTTCAGCTTAACGAAGCGAACGCGTTCCTTAAGGAACATCCTGAGGTTCTGTACGTTGACCTTCTGATTGCGGATATGAATGGTGTGGTGCGCGGCAAGCGCATTGAACGCACCAGTCTCCACAAGGTTTACGAGAAAGGCATCAACCTGCCGGCCTCTCTATTTGCTCTGGATATCAATGGCTCGACGGTGGAAAGCACCGGCCTGGGCCTGGACATCGGCGATGCTGACCGAATCTGCTATCCAATCCCTGACACCCTGTGCAACGAGCCCTGGCAGAAGCGCCCTACCGCGCAACTGTTAATGACCATGCACGAACTCGAAGGTGAACCTTTCTTCGCGGATCCCCGTGAAGTCCTGCGTCAAGTTGTTACCAAGTTTGACGAGATGGGCCTGACCATCTGCGCCGCGTTCGAACTGGAGTTCTACCTGATCGACCAGGAAAACGTGAACGGCCGTCCACAGCCGCCACGCTCGCCAATCTCCGGCAAACGCCCGCATTCGACTCAGGTGTACCTGATCGACGACCTCGACGAATACGTCGACTGCCTCCAGGACATTCTGGAAGGTGCGAAGGAGCAAGGCATCCCGGCCGACGCCATCGTCAAGGAAAGTGCCCCGGCGCAGTTCGAAGTGAACCTGCACCACGTGGCCGACCCGATCAAGGCCTGCGACTACGCGGTCCTGCTCAAGCGCCTGATCAAGAACATCGCCTACGACCATGAAATGGACACCACCTTCATGGCCAAGCCTTATCCGGGCCAGGCGGGCAACGGTCTGCACGTCCACATCTCGATTCTCGACAGAGACGGCAAGAATATTTTTGCCAGCGAGGATCCCGAGCAGAACGCCGCACTGCGTCACGCGATCGGCGGTGTGCTCGAGACCCTACCGGCGCAGATGGCTTTCCTCTGCCCGAACGTCAACTCCTACCGTCGTTTCGGCGCACAGTTCTACGTGCCGAACTCGCCGTGCTGGGGCCTGGACAACCGTACCGTGGCGATCCGCGTCCCGACCGGTTCTTCCGATGCCGTGCGCATCGAACACCGTGTAGCCGGCGCCGATGCCAACCCGTATCTGTTGATGGCTTCGGTCCTGGCAGGCGTGCACCACGGCCTGACCAACAAGATCGAGCCGGGCGCACCCGTGGAAGGCAACTCCTACGAGCAGAACGAGCAGAGCCTGCCGAACAACCTGCGCGATGCACTGCGCGAGCTGGACGACAGCGAAGTCATGGCCAAGTACATCGATCCGAAATACATCGATATCTTTGTCGCTTGCAAGGAGAGTGAGCTGGAAGAGTTTGAACATTCCATCTCCGACCTTGAGTACAACTGGTACCTGCATACCGTTTAAGCGGTTGCAGTGAAAACAACGCCGCCGGCCTCACAGCCAGCGGCGTTTTTTTATGGCCGCCTTCGGCGGTTCGCTGGCAAGCCAGCTCCTACAGGGGATCTTTAGCGAATACAGATCTTGTGCTCGACACACAACCTGTAGGCGCCGGCTTGCCGGCGAAGGCGTCCTGGAAGACAACACACAACCCTGCTCGTACAATGCCCGCTGCCCCCGCAGGAGACTTCAATGACCCGACTCGCCACCCCACGCAAACCCCGCGCCCGCAGCCAGGCCCGGATCGATTCGATCCTCGATGCCGCCCGCACGCTGCTGGCTGCCGAAGGCGTGGCCAGTCTGTCGATCTACAGCGTCGCTGAACGCGCGCAGATCCCGCCCTCCTCCGTCTACCACTTCTTCGCCAGCGTCCCTGCCCTGCTCGAAGCCCTGACCGCCGACATCCACGCCGCCTTCCGCGCTTGCCTGCAAGCGCCCATCGACCACGGCGCCCTCAGCGGCTGGCGCGACCTGTCGCGGCTGGTGGAACAGCGCATGCTCGAGATCTACAGCGAAGACGCCGCAGCCCGGCAACTGATCCTCGCCCAGCACGGCCTGACCGAAGTCACCCAGGCCGACCGCCAGCATGACATCGAGCTCGGAGACCTGATGCACAAGCTGTTCGATCATCACTTCGAACTGCCAAGGCTGCCGAGTGAAGTCGATGTGTTTGCACTGGCCATGGAGTTGGGGGATCGGGTGTATGCGCGCTCGGTGCAGCAGCACGGGCAGATTACGCCGCGGATGGCGGAGGAAGGGATGCGGGTGTTTGATGCGTATCTGGGGCTGTATTTGCCGCCGTATTTGCCGAAGCGCGCTATATCGACCTGATTTTTTTGTTGTCCGTGCGGGCCTCTTCGCGAGCAAGCCCGCTCCCACACTAGACCGCTGCCATGCGCAAAATTTTTTGTACACCACAGATCAAATGTGGGAGCGGGCTTGCTCGCGAAGGCCGCACCACCGCACTCACTGATTCACACCCACAAAAAACCCCAAAGGGCTCACGCCCTCCGGAGTCGGGTGCACCGCATGCGCTCACAACTTGGCGATCGACACCTCGGTGGATTTCACAAACGCGATCACTTCGCTGCCAACCACCAGCTCCAGCTCTTTTACCGAGCGCGTGGTGATCACCGACGTCACGATGCCGGAAGCGGTCTGCACGTCGATTTCCGAAAGGACATCACCCAGGACGATTTCCTTGATCGAGCCCTTGAACTGGTTGCGAACGTTGATGGCTTTGATAGTCATGATGTTGATTCCTGTCTTAGAGGTGAGGCTTTGAGTTATTGCGCCCAACGCAATTGCGTAGGCAACGGTGAAACAGGTTCCGGCTCCGGCGGCTGTCCGGGCAGCGCCAGGACGCGGTTGAGCACTTCGGTTTCCAGTGCCGCCAGCCGATGGGAGCCGCGCACCCGAGGGCGTGGCAGTTCCACGAGCAAATCGAGACCGACTTCACCGTCTTCGATCAGGATCACCCGATCGGCAATCGCCACCGCTTCACTGACGTCGTGGGTCACCAGCAACACGGTAAAGCCGTGCTTTTGCCAGAGGCGTTCGATCAGCTGCTGCATTTCAATGCGAGTCAAGGCATCCAGGGCGCCCAGGGGCTCGTCCAGCAACAGCAAGCGCGGTTGGTGGATCAGCGCGCGGGCCAGGGCCACACGTTGCTTCTGCCCACCGGACAAGGCCGCCGGCCACTCGTTGGCGCGGTCCGCCAGGCCTACCGCTTCCAACGCTTCCAACGCTTGCGGCCGCCAATTGCCCTTGAGCCCGAGACCGACGTTGTCGATCACCTTCTTCCAGGGCAATAGACGCGCTTCCTGAAACATCAGCCGGGTGTCTTCCCGCGCCTCGCTCAGCGGCGCGGAGCCGGCCAGCAATTCACCGCCCGTGGGTTTGTCGAGCCCGGCAAGCAAGCGCAGCAAGGTACTTTTGCCACAGCCGCTGCGACCGACGACCGCGACGAATTGACCGGCTGGAATATGCAGGTCGATCTCGCGCAACACTTGCCGCGAACCAAAGGTTTTTTGCAGCTTGCGCACCGCCAGCGGAATACCGCGCAGCAGGCGTGGAGGTTGTTGAGCAGTCATGCGGCACCTCCTTTAACGACCTGGTAGGCCGGATGCCAGCGCAGCCACACACGTTCAAGCCCACGGGCCGCGAGGTCGGCGAGTTTGCCGAGCACCGCGTACAGCAGAATCGCCAGCACCACCACGTCGGTCTGCAGGAACTCCCGGGCATTCATCGCCAGGTAGCCTATGCCGGAGCTGGCGGAGATGGTTTCCGCGACGATCAGGGTCAGCCACATGAAGCCCAGGGCGAAGCGCACACCGACCAGAATCGAAGGCAGAGCACCGGGCAGGATCACCTGACGGAACAGGCTGAAACCGGACAAGCCATAACTGCGGGACATTTCCACCAGCGCCGGGTCGACGTTGCGGATGCCGTGATAGGTGTTGAGGTAGATCGGGAACAACGTGCCCAGGGCGACCAGGAAAATCTTCGCCGACTCGTCGATGCCGAACCACAGGATCACCAGCGGAATCAACGCCAGGTGCGGTACGTTGCGGATCATTTGCACCGAGCTGTCGAGCAGGCGTTCACCCCATTTCGACAGGCCGGTGATGAAACCCAGGGTCAGGCCGATGCCGCCGCCAATGGCGAAACCCAGCGCCGCACGCCAGCCGCTGATGGCCAGGTGAGTCCAGATTTCACCGCTGCGGACCAGGCTCACGCCGGATTCGATGACGGCAATGGGCGCGGGCAGGATTCGCGTCGACAACCAGCCCGCCGACACCGACAGCTGCCATACCGCCAGCAGCAACACCGGCAACGCCCAGGGCGCGAGGCTATGAATAAGTTTCTTCATGGCCCGCCTCAGCTCTGGGACGCGGCTTTGGGAAGAATGTCGTTGGCGACCATTTCACCAAACGGGCTGACATACCCGCCGCTTTTCGGCAATTCCGGACGTTCGATGTCCAGGTGCGGGAACAGCAATTCGGCGACGCGGTAGGATTCTTCCAAGTGGGGATAACCGGAGAAGATGAAGGTGTCGATGCCCAGCTCCGCATATTCCTTCACGCGGGCGGCCACGGTCGGGCCGTCGCCCACCAGTGCCGTACCGGCACCACCGCGCACCAGGCCAACGCCGGCCCACAGGTTGGGGCTGACTTCCAGGTTGTCGCGACTGCCGCCATGCAGTGCCGCCATGCGTTGCTGGCCGACCGAATCGAAGCGTGCCAGGGAAGCCTGGGCGCGGGAGATGGTTTCGTCGTCCAGGTGCGAGATCAAGCGATCGGCCGCTTGCCACGCCTCGGCATTGGTTTCACGCACGATCACATGCAGGCGAATGCCGAAACGCACGGTACGTCCGAGCTTCGCGGCTTTGGCGCGTACTTGTTCGATCTTCTCGGCCACGGCCGCAGGCGGCTCGCCCCAGGTCAGGACCATTTCGACCTGCTCTGCCGCGAGGTCTTGCGCCGCTTCCGAAGAACCGCCGAAGTACAGCGGCGGACGCGGTTGCTGGATCGGTGGATAGAGCAGCTTGGCACCCTTGACGCTGATGTGCTGACCGTCGTAATCGACGGTTTCCCCTTCCAGCACCCGACGCCAGATGCGGGTGAATTCCACCGAAGCCTGGTAGCGCTCTTCGTGGGTCAGGAACAAACCGTCACCGGCCAGTTCGTCCGGGTCGCCACCGGTGACCAGGTTGAACAGTGCACGACCGCCGGACAGGCGATCCAGGGTCGCGGCCTGACGCGCCGCCACCGTCGGGGAAATGATCCCGGGGCGCAGGGCGACAAGGAATTTCAGGCGCTGGGTCACCGGAATCAGCGACGCCGCCACCAGCCACGAGTCTTCGCAGGAGCGCCCGGTGGGGATCAACACCCCGCCGAAGCCCAGGCGATCCGCCGCTTGCGCGACTTGCTGCAGGTAACCGTGGTCGACGGCGCGAGCGCCTTCGGCGGTGCCAAGGTAATGGCCGTCGCCGTGGGTAGGCAGGAACCAGAAAATATTGAGGCTCATGGAGTGGTCTCCTTAGGAAATCGGATTATTGCGTTTTGGCAACGGCCGCCGGCGGCGTCCAGATCACGTCTTTGATGCTCAGCGGCTTGGGAATCAGCTTGAGCTGATGGAAGCTGTCGGCAATTTTCTGTTGGGCGGCGACCACTTCAGGGGTCAGGAACAGTGCGCCGTAGCCCTGGCGTTTCACCGAGGTCAGGGTGATGTCTTCCGGCAGGCCGAGCAGCGGCGAGACCTGTTTGGTCACCTCGACGGGATTGGCCTTGGACCATTCACCGACCGCGCGCACTTCTTCCACCAGGGTCTTGATCACCTCGGGATTTTTCTGCGCGTAGGGTTTGGTCGCCAGGTAGAACTGATGGTTGTCGACGATGCCTTGGCCATCACGCAGGGTGCGGGCTTGCAACTGCTGTTCGGCAGCCGCCTGGTACGGGTCCCAGATCACCCAGGCATCGACGCTGCCACGCTCGAACGCGGCGCGGGCATCGGCCGGTGGCAGGAACACGGTCTGGATGTCGGTGTATTTGAGGCCGGCGTCTTCCAGCGCACGGACCAGCAGGTAGTGCACGTTGGAGCCTTTGTTCAGGACGACTTTCTTGCCCTTGAGCTCCTGTACCGATTTGATCGGCGAGTCCTTCGGCACCAGGATCGCTTCGCTGTGCGGCGCCGGTGGTTCATAGGCGACGTAGAGCAGATCGGCGCCGGCCGCCTGGGCGAATACCGGTGGCGTTTCGCCGGTGACGCCGAAGTCGATGGAGCCGACGTTCAGGCCTTCCAGCAGCTGCGGGCCACCGGGAAATTCGGTCCATTGCACGTCCACGCCTTGGGCGGCGAGGCGTTTTTCCAGGGTGCCTTTGGCTTTGAGCAGCACCAGGGTGCCGTACTTTTGATAACCGATCCGTAAGGTCTCGGCCTGAGCTTGAGTAATGACGCCGAAGGACACAGCCGCAGCAAACAGAGCGACCAGACCACGACGCAAAATGACAGTGCGCATAGCGCTCTCCTTTTTGCAGTAGGGTTTTGGCTGCACCTGCTTGCCCGTTAGCGGGCCAGTAAGGTGAGTACTTCAAATTCAGGTGTGGCTAAAGTGCGGGCTTAAATGCTCCAGCGAGCACTCAACAAACGTTCATTCAACAGGTTCGGGTCGATCGGCTTTGGCCGTCGGGCCATGGCGCTGAAAAACAGCTCCAGCGATTCGCTCAATCGTTGCTCCAGCTCCGGCGCCAATTGCGCCAGGGCGCTGCCTTCGCCATAAGCGATCTGGCTGTCGACGGCGAAAATCCCATGGAGCATTTCCTGGGCCTTCAATGCCGACAACACCGGCTTGAGCGCGTAATCCACCGCCAGCATGTGGGCGATGCTGCCACCGGTGGCCATCGGCAACACCACTTTATGGGCCAGCGCGCGCTCGGGCAGCAGGTCCAGCACGGTTTTCAATGCGCCGGAGAACGATGCCTTGTAGACCGGGGTCGCGATCAGCAGCCCGTCAGCATTTTCAATCTGTTGCAGCAGGTCGATCACCTTCGGGCTGTCGAACCGTGCGTGCAGCAAGTCTTCGGCCGGGAAGTCCCGTACCTGATAACTCACCACTTCCACACCTTGCTCCTGCAACCAACGTTGCGAGCGTTCCAGCAGCACCCCGGAACGGGAGCGTTGGCTGGGACTGCCACCGAGTGAGACAACCAGCATTCAGACGATTCCTTGTACGGTGTTGGCGATTCGCGGTTTGCGGTCTCGCGTTGATGGAGAGACCTTAACAGGTGATTTATATATCTATAAATCATAATTATTCATTTAGTTATTCGTTAAAGTTCTATGCGAACTATTTTTCCCCAGGCAAAAAAACAGGCCATCGAAATGGCCTGAAATCCCCTGCTTTTATGGATGATTTGAATCTTGCACTGGCCGGTCTGCCGCCTTCGCGGGCAAGCCCGCGATAGCGATTGCGGCCATACAGCACTATTTGTTCGGCTGCGGCGTCAGACGCAGGTACGGCTTCACCGCGCGATACCCCTGGGGAAAGCGTTTCCTGATCTCATCTTCATCCTTGAGCGACGGCACGATCACCACTTCATCACCGTCCTGCCAGTTGGCCGGGGTTGCCACCTTGTAGTTATCCGTGAGTTGCAGCGAATCGATCACCCGCAGGATTTCATTGAAGTTTCGACCGGTGCTCGCCGGATAGGTGATGGTCAACCGGACCTTTTTGTTCGGGTCGATCACAAACAACGAACGTACGGTCAAGGTGTCATTGGCGTTGGGGTGGATCAGGTCATAGAGGTCCGACACCTTGCGATCGGCATCGGCCAGGATCGGGAAGTTGACGATCGTGTTCTGGGTTTCGTTGATGTCTTCGATCCATCGGTGGTGCGAATCCACCGGGTCTACCGACAACGCGATGGCCTTGACCCCACGTTGGGCGAACTCGTCTTTCAACTTGGCCGTGAAGCCGAGTTCAGTAGTGCACACGGGTGTGAAGTCCGCCGGGTGGGAAAACAGCACGCCCCAGCTATCACCCAGCCACTCGTGAAAACGGAGGGTGCCGACGCTGGAATCCTGTTCGAAATCGGGGGCGGTATCGCCCAGTCTGAGGCTCATGGTGCTGCTCCTGGTGAGTGCTGGATGAGCCCAACTGTGCCTGTATTTTTTATTCATTAAAAAGAATAAATATCGATTTGTTTAGACCATAAATGAATATTAAATATCTGTTCACTGGACTTGATCCTGCCGCGGGGCGACTCTCCGCGACAAGGTTCGAGAAGGCCTTGAGTCGCTGCAAAAAAGCGCGATTTCGACGAAGGCTCACGGCGTGAGCCTGCTATCGAAAACGTAAAAGCCCCGCCCGGCGTGATGCCGGGCGGGGCTTTTTTACATCGCTGACGCGAGCGCTATTACAACAGCGGGATCGAGTAGCTGAGGATCAGGCGGTTTTCGTCCTGGTCGCGAACGCCCGGGATGTTGGTGCGCCATGTCGCGTTTTTCCACATGAAACCAACGTTTTTCAACGGCCCCTCAGGTACGACGTAACCCACGGTCAGGTCGCGTTCCCACTCGGAACGGTTGGCGTTGTTTTGCACACCACCGGCGTTGACGGTATCGATGTCGTCGCCACGCAAGTAAACCAGGCCAGCGGTCAAGCCAGGCACGCCGACCTTCGCGAAATCGTAGGCATAGCGAGCCTGCCAGGTGCGCTCACCGGCACGGCCAAACTTCTGGATCTGCATGTCAGTGATGGTGTAGTTCGACGAACCGTCGCCCTGGTTCAACCAAGGGAAGTCGCTGCTACCGTTGCTGACCTGGTAACCGGCACCGAAGGTGTGACCGGCAACGGTGTACAGGAACAGACCGCTGTACAGGTTGTTGTCGACCTTGCCCTTGCCGCTCGGCATACCGGTGTAGTTGCCGTTGCTGTAGTAAGCCGGGGTATTGCTGTTGGCACCGTCATCGGAGCTGTTGAAGTAGCGCAAGTCAGACTTCAATACGCCCGGACCGATGGCCCAGTTATGCACCAGCCCCAAGAAGTGCTGCTTGTAGAAGTCTTCGAGGTTGCCGTAGTAATACTGGGCCGTCAGGTCTTTGGTGATTTTGTAGTCACCGCCGCCGTAGATGAATTTGTTGCTGTTGGCGACACGCGGGTTGGCGCCACCGATGCTCAGCTCTTCATTGCTGCTGGAGTTACGGCCCTTGACGTGCTCGATCTGGCCACCGATCAGGGTCAGGTTTTTGATCTCGCCGGAGGTGATCTGGCCACCCTGCCAGGTTTGCGGCAACAGGCGACCGTCGTTGGTCACGATAACGGGCAGTTTTGGCTGCAGGGTGCCCAGCTTCAACTCGGTCTGGGAGATCTTGGCCTTGGCCGTCAGGCCCAGGCTGGAAAAGTTATCGACCGCTTCGCCGTTGGATTCGCTTGGGAAAACGGTGCCACCGTAGGCCGCGCCGTTGGCTGCACCGTTAGTGCCGCCGCCCGAATCCAGACGCACGCCCAACAGGCCGATGGCGTCGACGCCGAGGCCTACGGTGCCTTGGGTATACCCGGAGATGAACCGCAGATCGAAGCCTTGGCCCCATTCTTCGTTTCTGCTTGGATTGGCAGCACCGCTACGGTTATCCGTGTTGATGTAGAAGTTGCGCAGCCCCAATGTTGCCTTGCTGTCTTCGATGAAACCGGCGGCGCCTGCCTGCTGCGCCAAAACCCCTACGGCCACAGCCAGGGCCAAGGTGGACTTGTTCATGTTTCGCTCCTTTCATTTCTAATTTTTTACGGTCCAGGTCCTGGGTCGAGTGCCCGGATCCTGGAGGCGCAATCAGCGCCGTGCTGCGGTTGCCCACCGCGATGCGGCCGGCATGATAATCGCAAAATAATTTATTTCATCATTTTTTTATTCCATTAAGGAATATAGATTTGCAGCCTTTATCCAGGGCCGGGATACGGGGTATCCGCCAGTAAGCCAAATCAAATCGGGTTGTTACTGCTGTCTGGGGCGGGTGTTTACCGGGCCTGACGAGTGCCTGATGGATGCACTTTAAGGGGCGGAAACAAAAACTAAAAAGAATAAAAAATTAGCATCATTGACAATTTTGGAATAACAAAAAAAATCCAAAAAAAAGCCTCGCCCCAGCAGGGCAAGGCTTTTTCGGAGTATCTGTTACAGGAAGCTATAGGTGTAGTTGAAGATCAGACGGGTCTGGTCCTGGTCGGCAATACCGGTATCGCTGCCACGGTAGGTGCCATGACGTAGCGTCGTGCCGAAACCTTTAAGAGGACCCTGCTGGATGACATAGTCCACTCGCAAGTCGCGTTCCCACTCGGACTGATCGCCACCAATGCCGTTGGCGGCTTTGATGTTATCGCCGTGCAGGTAGGCAATCGAGGTTTTCAGGCCTGGAACACCCAGGGAAGCGAAGTCGAGGGTGTACTGGCCGAAGGTGGTGTTTTCACCAGCCCGGACGAAGCCGTTGATCATCGAATCGGTAAACGAATAGAAGCTCGCGCCGCCGGCCCCTTCGTTACGACCGTTGCCATCGACCACGTTGCCCTGGTTCAGGTAAACGAAGCCGCCGTCATCGCTGACACGCTGATGGCCGAGCAGGAACGCGTTGGCACCCAGGGTATAGGTGAACATGGCGCTCCAGGTCTTGTTATCGACCTCGCCCGGTGTCTTGGCGTAACCGCCGTTGTTATTGAACCGGTAGCCCACATCGCCGTTCTTGCCGTCGGAGCTGCTGTCGAAATAGCGCAGGTCAGACTTGAAGGACTGGTTGGCGCTGATCGGGAGGACGTGCACCAGGCCGAAGAAGTTCTGCTTGTAGTAATCTTCCAGGTTCGCATGGTAGTACTGCAGGGTGAGGTCTTTGGTGACCTTCCAGTCCGCACCGGCATAACGGAATTGGTTGCTTTCCTCGGTGCCGCCAGCCACTGCCAGGCCGGTGGTGTTGGACGAAGCACGGCCCGCAGCGTGCTCGAGCTGGCCGACGTTGAGGGTCACGTTGTCGATTTCCTTGGAGGTGATGGTGCCACCTTCAAAGGTCTGGGGCAGCAGACGGCTGTCGTTCGCTACCAGAATCGGCATGTTGGGTTGCAGGGCGCCACCATAGTGGGCCTCGGTCTTCGAGAAGCGCGCCTTGACGTTACCTGCCACGCGGCTGTACGTGTCCGATGCCGAACCGTCGGTGTCGCTTGGGAAGAACGAGTTGTTATCCGGATGATGACCACGGCCACCCTCGAGGTGGATACCGAGGAGCGCCTGGGCGTCAAAACCAAAACCGACAATACCTTGGGTGAAGCCGGACAGATAATCGAACTTCAGGCCTTCAGCGGTTTCGCGCTGATCCGCGCCGCCATCGCGATTATCGTTGTTGTAGTACATGGTGCGGGAACTGATGGAAGCCTTGCTGTCTTCGATGAAACCCGCGGCGCCTGCCTGCTGCGCCAAAACCCCTACGGCCACGGCCAGAGCCAAGGTGGACTTGTTCATTGTGTCGCTCCTCTCGTTTCTAATTCTTGTAGTCCTGGTCCCGGGTCATCTGCCCGGGATCCTAAGATGCGCGATTAGCGCCAGACCGTGACCCACAAGTCAATCGTAACCATGTGTGTCTACGACCATAGTCTAATCCCCGGTTTTTTAGTCATTGAGCGGTCATGAGCTCGTCATAATCCCAAAAAGAACTATCAAAAAAAATTTCTTATGCTTTTTGGAATAAAGTCCACCCGCGAAATAGAGCGATCGCCCTAAACGCAAATTCCTAAAAGGTATTTGTAATAAATTTTTTAGATCGATAGGCCCTGACGCAATTCGGTAACATTCCCCCCGAAAACGGCGATGCCAGGCCAACCAAACGCGCACTATCCGGTCGATTTATTACAGTTTGTGTATCGCTCGCATTTTCTCTGACGGATCATGCGACGAACCCTGTAGGAGCCGGCTTGCTGGCGAACGCGGCATGTCAGGCGACATCAATGTTGAATGTGACGGCCTCTTCGCTGGCAAGCCAGCTCCTACAGGGGTCGTGTCGAAGAATGGACAGACCCCAATAGGTGTCAGAGGGTTTTTTCGAAGATCTTCGAGTTGCGCTGATAGTTGTACAGCGAAGCCCGGGCCGATGGCAGACGTTCGACACTGCTTGGCACAAAACCACGCTCGCGAAACCAGTGGGCGGTCCGGGTCGTCAGGACGAACAAGGTATTGAGCCCCTGCGCCCGTGCGCGGGTCTCGATCCGTTCCAGCAGCTCATCCCCGCGCCCGCCATGGCGGTACTCCGGGTTCACCGCCAGACAGGCCAGCTCCCCGGCATCCGAATCGGCAATCTGATACAGCGCCGCACAGGCGATGATCATCCCTTCGCGCTCGACCACGCTGAACTGCTCGATCTCACGCTCCAGCACTTCGCGGGAACGGCGCACCAGAATCCCCTGCTCTTCCAGCGGGCTG
This sequence comes from Pseudomonas sp. MPC6, assembly GCF_006094435.1. Taxonomy (NCBI): domain Bacteria; kingdom Pseudomonadati; phylum Pseudomonadota; class Gammaproteobacteria; order Pseudomonadales; family Pseudomonadaceae; genus Pseudomonas; species Pseudomonas sp. MPC6. The sequence goes on from NZ_CP034783.1 coordinate 6,750,671, forward strand.
ATCAGATCCAGCAACCCACCGACGTCTTCAATGGCCGCTTCGCGCACAATTTCGAATTGCTCCTGGGCCACCAGCGTACCGCCACCATCACGGGTGAACAGTTCGGTCAGCAATGCGCCGTTTTCGACATAACTGACGATATGACTGCGGGCGACACCGCCGCGACAGGCTTCAGCGGCTGCGTCCAGCAGTTCGCCCTGATAGTCGCTGCCCAAACGCTGCAAATGCGCCGGCACCTGCTGCGGACGCAACTCGCGAACCAGACGCCCGTTTTCGTCGATAAGGCCGAGGTCGGCGCCGAACAACAGCAGTTTGTCCGCCTCGAGGTCGATGGCCGCGCGCGTGGCGACATCTTCGCAGGCGAGGTTGAAAATCTCGCCGGTCGGCGAGTAGCCCAACGGCGACAGCAGCACGATGGAGCGCTCATCCAGCAGGCGGTTGATGCCCTTGCGATCGACCCGGCGCACCTCTCCGGTGTGGTGATAGTCGACGCCTTCCAGCACGCCGATCGGCCGCGCCGTCACCAGGTTGCCGCTGGCCACCCGCAGGCGCGAGCCCTGCATCGGCGATGAGGCCATGTCCATCGACAGTCGCGCTTCGATGGCGATGCGCAACTGGCCGACCGCATCGATCACACACTCGAGGGTCGCGGCATCGGTGATGCGCATGCCGTGGTGGTAATGCGGGGTCAGGCCGCGGGCGGCAAGGCGGGTTTCAATTTGTGGACGGGAACCGTGCACCAGCACCAGTCGCACGCCCAGGCTGTGCAACAGCACCAGGTCGTGGACGATATTGCCGAAGTTCGGGTGCTCGACGCCGTCGCCGGGGAGCATGACGACAAAGGTGCAATCGCGGTGGGCGTTGATGTAGGGCGAAGCGTGACGAAGCCAATTGACGTATTCGGGCATGAACCTGGGCCTGTTATAAATAGCAGCCAAAAAATGGGCGAAACAGAAAATGCACAGCGGGCTGATGGTTATCGTCGGAACAGGCTAGGCGACACGCGCGTTCTCCTCATGAATACGGGTTGGAACCCTGGCAATTTAACCGCCCCCTGTAGGAGCGAGCTTGCTCGCGAAGGATGTGAGAGCACCGCATGCATTCAGGCAGCCCCCGTCATCGTTAACGTCCATCGCGAGCAAGCTCGCTCCTACAAAGGGGTTTTGGCCGGTGTCAGGCAGTAATGTTCAATCAGTTGACGTAATAGATGCACCGTAGGCTGCAAACGTGACATTTCGAGGTATTCCCCCGGTTGGTGGGCGCAGGCGATATCGCCAGGGCCGAGCACCAGTGTTTCGCAGCCAAGGCGTTGAAGATAAGGCGCTTCGGTGCCGAATGCCACTGCTTCGGCGCGATGGCCGGTGAGCTTTTCCGCGACCTGGACCAATTCCGCATCCTCGGCCTGCTCGAAGGGCGGCACTTCGGGAAACAGCGGTGCGTAATCGATCTTCACCTGATGCCGCTCGGCAATGGGCCGAAGCTTCTGCAGAATCTCCGCGCGCAGGACCTTGGGGTCCATGCCCGGCAATGGCCGCAGATCGAACTCCAGCGAGCACTGGCCGCAAATGCGGTTGGGGTTGTCGCCGCCATGAATGCAGCCGAAATTCATGGTCGGGTGCGGCACACTGAACTGCGGGTTGCGGTATTCACGCTGCCACAACAGACGCAGCCCGCGCAGTTCGCCGATGGCATCGTGCATGGCTTCGAGGGCGCTGTGGCCCAGGCGCGGGTCCGAGGAGTGACCGCTCTGGCCGAGGATATCGATGCGCTCCATCATGATGCCTTTGTGCATCCGGATCGGTTTCAGCCCGGTCGGCTCGCCGATCACTGCGGCACGGCCCAGCGGTCGCCCGGCTTCGGCCAGGGCTCGCGCCCCGGACATCGAGCTTTCTTCATCACAGGTGGCAAGAATCAGCAGCGGCTGTTTGAACGGTTGCGCGAGCAGCGGAATGACCGCTTCGATGACCAGGGCGAAAAAGCCCTTCATGTCGCAACTGCCCAGCCCGACCCAGCGGCCGTCGACTTCGGTCAGCTTCAGCGGATCGGTCTGCCACAGCGCGGCGTCGTACGGCACGGTGTCGCTGTGGCCGGCGAGCACGAGGCCACCGGGGCCGGAACCGAAAGTGGCCAGCAGATTGAATTTGCCGGGGCTGACCTGCTGGATATCACAGGCAAAACCCAGATCGCCCAGCCACGTCGCCAGCAAATCGATGACCGCTCGGTTGCTTTGATCGAGGCTGGCCTGGGTACAGCTGACGGACGGTGCAGCGATCAGCGCAGCGAACTGATCTTTCATGGACGGCAAAGGCATCGCTGACTCCAACTCCCGGATTGAAGTCCATCATAGAACCATCTGGCGACAGGAATAAACCGTCGCGGCCGTCACCCAGCGTCAACAGACCCTATCTTCAATCAGTCCTGTACACTGCACGACCTTGGCAGCCACACATTCCCCCGGCTGCGCTCCCGATCCTGGATTTTCCGGCCATGCAGAAAGAAACCGAAATCAAACTCCGCGTCAGCCGCGAAACCCTCGCCGCGTTGCGCGAGCACCCGCTCCTGAAAAAACGCAACAAAAGTGGCTGGGAACGCCGTGAACTGATGAACCAGTACTTCGACACGCCTGAGCGCGACCTGGCCCGCGCCAAGGTTGCCCTGCGCCTGCGCCGCGATGGCGAAGAAGTGATCCAGACCCTCAAGACCCGTGGCCAGAGCATTGCCGGCCTGTCCGAGCGTAATGAATACGACTGGAACCTGCCCAAAGCCAAGCTCGACGTGAAGAAACTCGACGGCGAATGCTGGCCTGAAGCGCTGGCCGAGCTGGACAAGAAAACCCTGAAGCCGATCTTCACCACCGACTTCGTTCGCGAACGCGCTGAAATCGCCTGGGGCCGCGGCAAGACCAAAGTGGTCATCGAAGCCGCGCTGGATTTGGGCCACGTCATCGTCGGCAAGCAGAAAGAAGAAATCTGCGAGCTGGAGCTGGAGCTGCGCGAAGGCGATCCGTCCGCGTTGCTGGAACTGGCCGCCGAACTGGCCGCGACCCTGCCGCTGATGCCATGTGACATCAGCAAGGCCGAGCGCGGTTATCGCCTGTACGACGCCCACAGCTATTCGCTGAGCCTGCCGGCACCGCAGATCAGCGCCGAAACCCCGCTGGACGACGCGTTTGCCGCGCTCAGCTGGCACTTGCTCGGCAGCAGCCAGCGCCTGGCCGAGCAGTATCGCTTCAATGGTCACTGGCGCCTGTTGCAGGACTGGGTCGAGAACCTCGCGGAACTGCGCGCGCTGCTGAGCAGCCTGGGTCAGGCCGCTCCGCGTCAGTCGACGCACGATCTGCGGATCGCGCTGGACGCCTTGCTCGAAGACTGGCGTCCGCTGGTACAAGCCGGTCTGGACGACGAAGACGTGCGCAAGGCAGCCCCGGAGCAATTTCTCGAAGAACTGGAAGACCCGCGTTGGGGCCTGTTCTCCCTGAACACCTCGCGCTGGTTGCTGGCCCGCACCTGGACGACCGATCGCAACGTGCGTGGCAATCGCCAGGGCGCTGCGCAGCTGGGTAGCTGGTTGCCGCGCCTGCTGGGCGAAGAAGCCACCTCGTTGCAATTGCAGCGTTATCAGCAGCAGCCAGAAGATCTGGCCGAACAACTGCCGCGTATCGAGCGCATCCAGGCCTGGCTGCACCATGCCCGTCATGTGCTGGACATCCCGGAAATGGATCGCCTGTATGGCGAGCTGAAACAGCTTGCACTGCTGGCTAACGAGCCGATCACCGATGAATCGCTGGATGCGCGTAAGCAGCAGGCGATTGCGGTGTATCAGAATCGTGCCTGGAAAATGCTGCTGCGCATGTAAGACCGCCTTCGCTGGCAAGCCAGGCCCTACAAGGGATCGCCGAAATCCTGTAGGAACTGGCTTGCCAGCGAAGAGGCCCGCCAATTCACCACAAAACCCTAGACCGGCAAACTCGTGGTGGACTTGATCTCCGACAGCGCCACAATCGAATTGACCTCCTGAATCCCCGGCACCATCGACAACTTCTCGAAGAAGAAGCGCTCATACGCCTCGATATCCGCCGTGACGATCCGCAGCATGAAATCCACCGACCCCATCAGCACATAACACTCCAGCACTTCGGGAAACCCACGAATCGCCTCGGTGAACCCGGTGAAGTTCGAACGCCCGTGGGCGTTGAGTTTGATTTCGGCAAAGATCTGCGTATTGAGACCGATCTTCTTGCGATCGAGCAAGGTGACCTGAGCGCGGATGATCCCCTCCTCCTTCATGCGCTGAATCCGCCGCCAGCACGGCGACTGCGAAAGGCCCACCTGTTCGGCGATCTGCGCGCTGGACAGTGAAGCGTCCTCTTGCAGCAACGCGAGAATCTTGCGGTCGTAGCTGTCCAACTGGCTGTGCATAGATAAACCCAGGATTGATATCTCTACGAATTGAATGATTCGATAAATTGCTTATAAGCCCAATCATAGATAAGAAATGCCGGGCAGCGAATGTAAAAATTTCTCCAGTGATTTTGGAGTCCGACCATGCCGCATCTGGAAGCTGTATCCACCCCGCCCAACCGTGCCGATGTCTGGAACATCAGCAACGCTCACTGCCGCGTGCACTATCAAATGCTGGCCGAAGCCGAGCCGGATCTGCTGTGCCGGGCGCTCAACCTGTTCGCCTTGCAATGCCTGACGCCGCAACAGGTCAACGTGCAGCGCCGGGACGACCTGCTGTCGATCGACATCGTCATGGACGGCCTGAGTTGGCACCGGGCCCAGGTGATCGCGGAAAAACTGCGTAACCTGATCAGCATCTGCTCGGTGGATCTGCAAGCGGCTGATTCTGCGTGGGGCCAAGCAGCGCAGGCGGCGGGCTGAAAAAACCTGACACGGCTTCGTCGGGTAGTGGCCCAACGGTCTGCGGGTCCGCGACTATCCTTTGCGAACTGTTGTTCACGAGGAGCCCGCATGTCCGTTCAACTTGTCATTCAGGACCGCTGGCTGGATCTCAATGAGTTACTGCGCGAGTTGGTTGCCCAAGGCTTTATCAGCCAGGATTCGGCCGAGCACGCGCTCAATGCCCGACGCCGTCACGCCACCCATGGCCAGATGCACCCGTTGGAATTCATCGCCAGCCAGCACCTGGAAGACCTCAGCCGTCCCGGCAAACACCTGGATCTGGAAAGCCTGACCCTGTGGCTGTCGCAGCAGGCAGGCCAGCCTTACTTGCGCATCGATCCGCTGAAAATCAACGTCGCGGCCATTACTCCGCTGATGTCCTATGCCTTCGCCCAGCGCCACAAGATTCTCGCCGTCTCCATCGACCGAGACGCGGTGACCGTGGCCAGCGCCCAGCCCTACGTCAACGGCTGGGAAGCGGACCTGACCCACGTGTTGAAACTGCCTATCAAGCGCGTGGTGGCCAATCCGGTGGACATCCAGCGCTTCAGCGTGGAGTTCTTCCGCCTGGCCAAATCGGTCAGCGGCGCGACCAATGCCGACCAGCAAACGAGCACCCTGGGCAACTTCGAACAGTTGCTCAACCTCGGCGCCAGCGACCAGGAGCCGGACGCCAACGATGCGCACATCGTCAACATCGTCGACTGGCTGTTCCAGTACGCGTTCCAGCAGCGGGCCAGCGATATCCACATCGAACCCCGGCGCGAGCAAGGCACCGTGCGGTTTCGCATCGACGGCGTGCTGCACAACGTCTATCAGTTCCCGCCGCAGGTGACCATGGCCATCGTCAGCCGCCTGAAGAGCCTGGGGCGAATGAATGTCGCGGAAAAACGCAAACCCCAGGACGGCCGGGTAAAAACCAAGACCCCGGACGGCGGCGAAGTCGAGCTGCGGCTATCGACGTTGCCGACCGCGTTTGGCGAAAAAATGGTCATGCGGATATTTGACCCGGAAGTGTTGCTCAAGGATTTCGATCAGCTCGGGTTTTCAAGCGAAGACCTGCGCCGCTGGCAGGACATGACGAGCCAGCCCAACGGCATCATTCTGGTGACCGGGCCGACCGGTTCGGGCAAAACCACCACGCTCTACACCACGCTCAAGAAACTGGCGACGCCGGAGGTCAACCTCTGCACCATCGAAGACCCGATCGAGATGGTCGAGCCGGCGTTCAACCAGATGCAGGTCCAGCACAACATCGACCTGACGTTCGCCGCCGGGGTGCGTGCGCTGATGCGCCAGGACCCGGACATCATCATGATCGGCGAGATCCGCGATCTGGAAACCGCGGAAATGGCGATCCAGGCAGCCCTGACCGGTCACCTGGTGCTCTCGACCTTGCACACCAACGACGCACCCAGCGCCATCAGCCGTCTGCTGGAACTCGGCGTGCCCCATTACCTGATCAAGGCCACCGTGCTCGGCGTCATGGCCCAGCGGCTGGTCCGCACCTTGTGCCCGCACTGCAAGGCGCCGCTGACATTAGGTGAAGAAGACTGGCAAACCCTGACCAGACCCTGGCAAGCGCCATTACCCGGCAACGCCCAACGCGCCATCGGCTGCCTGGAGTGCCGCGACACCGGTTACCGCGGGCGAGCCGGGGTCTACGAAATCATGCAGCTGACGGACGGGGTCAAGGCGCTGATCAACCCCGACACCGATCTGATGGCGGTACGGCGCCAGGCATTCAAGGAAGGCATGCGCAGTTTGCGGCTGTCGGGGGCACAGAAAGTCGCGGCAGGTTTGACCACGATCGAGGAAGTGCTGCGGGTAACGCCGCAGAGTGAACAGAAATAACCGGGAGGAAAAAGGGCGTCATGGAACTCGACAGGGTATTTGGCAATCAAATCCGCCAGTTAACCCAGTGGAGTCACCCAATATGCGTCTCAAACTTGCTGTCGCTACCATCGCCTTGCTGTCCCTTCCTGTAGGTTCGGCGATGGCCGACAGCTTTTGGCGTAACGTCATCTCCTCCGGTGCGACCACCGGCTCGACTTACCTGACCTTCAAGGATCACAAGTTGATCGTTGCCGCCCAGGACGATGCCGGCAGCTTCGTTGCCAGTGACGGCGGCATCCGCGGCCCGTACCTGGAAGCGGCGATGCAGAAGGTCCGCGCCGACAACCCGGGCCTGCAGGCCACGGACATGGAATTGGCCAATGCGATTCTGGCGAAGAATGCGGTCGCGTCGGAATAAGCTGTACTGCTGAACAAAAAATGCCCCCTGTAGGAGCTGGCTTGCCAGCGAAGGTGGGTCAGCCACATTGATGTCGACTGACACTCCTTCGCTGGCAAGCCAGCTCCTACAGGGGTTTTTTGTGTGTTTCAGCGGTATTCGTCTACCGGCACACACGCGCAAAACAGATTCCGATCGCCGTAAACATTGTCCACCCGATTTACCACCGGCCAATACTTGTGCGCCTTGGTGTGCGCATCCGGCGTCACCGCCTGCTCGATGCTGTAGGGCCGCTCCCACACCCCGGTGATGTCGGCCAAGGTGTGCGGCGAACGTTTCAGCGGATTGTCTTCGGCCGACCAGTTGCCGTTCTGCACCTCGGTGATTTCCGCGCGGATGCTCAGCATCGCCCCGATAAAACGGTCCAGCTCGGCCTTCGATTCACTCTCGGTCGGTTCGACCATCAGCGTCCCCGGCACCGGAAACGACATGGTTGGCGCGTGGAAGCCGTAATCCATCAAGCGCTTGGCCACGTCCTCTTCACTGATTCCGGTCAACGCTTTGAGCGGTCGCAGGTCGAGGATGCATTCGTGGGCCACCCGTTCGTTACGTCCGGTATAGAGCACCGGAAAAGCGCCGGACAAATGCTGTGCGAGGTAATTCGCGGCGAGGATCGCCACCTCGCTGGCGTCCGCCAGTTGCGGGCCCATCATGGCGATGTACATCCAGCTGATCGGCAGAATGCTCGCGCTGCCCCAGGGCGCCGCGCTGACGGCGCCGTTCTCCGGCAGCGGCCCTTCGATCGGTACCACCGGGTGATTGGCGACGAACGGCGCCAGATGAGCGCGCACGCCGATCGGCCCCATGCCCGGGCCGCCGCCACCGTGAGGAATGCAGAAGGTCTTGTGCAGGTTCATGTGGGACACATCGGCGCCAATGTCCGCCGGCCGGGCGAGCCCGACCTGTGCATTGAGGTTGGCGCCATCCATGTACACCTGGCCGCCGTGGCTGTGGATCACTTCACAGATTTCACTGATGCCCTCCTCGTACACGCCGTGGGTCGAAGGGTAAGTCGCCATCAGGCAAGCGAGTTTGTCCGAGGCGGCAGCGGCCTTTTGTTTCAGGTCATCCAGATCAACGTTACCCGCCTCGTCGCACTCGACGATCACCACCCGCATCCCGGCCATTTGCGCCGACGCCGGGTTGGTACCGTGGGCCGAGGACGGGATCAGGCAGATATCCCGCGCGCCTTGATCGCGGCTCGCGTGATACTTGCGGATCGCCAGCAACCCGGCGTACTCGCCCTGGGCGCCGGAGTTGGGTTGCATGCAGATCGCATCGAAACCGGTGATCGCACAGAGCCAGCGTTCCAGCTCCTCGATCATCAGCGAATAACCCACCGCCTGTTCTTTCGGCACAAAGGGGTGCAGGTTGGCGAATTGTGGCCAGGTGATGGGGATCATCTCGCTGGTGGCATTGAGTTTCATGGTGCAGGAGCCGAGCGGGATCATCGATTGATTGAGCGCCAGGTCCTTGTTTTCCAATTGTTTGAGGTAACGCAGCATTTCCGTTTCGCTGTGGTGTGCGCTGAACACCGGGTGGCGTAAATAAGGCGAAGTCCGCAACAGCCCGTCGGGAATGCCGCAAGCCAGGGTTTCGGCGTCCAGATCGTCGACGTCGAGCCCATGATCGGCACCGAGAAATACATCGAACAGTTTCGCCACGGTGCGCTCGTCAGAGGTTTCGTCGAGACTCAGCCCCAACTGCCCACGCCCGAGAATGCGCAAGTTGATCTGCACTGCCCGGGCACTTTCGATAATTGCAGTCTGAGTGCCACCGACCTCCAGGGTCAGTGTGTCGAAAAAATGCTGGTTGAGGCGGGTGATGCCATGTCGCGCCAGGCCCTCGGCGAGGATGCAGGTCAGCCGATGAACCCGCTGTGCAATCCGCTTCAGCCCTTCCGGGCCGTGGTAGACCGCGTAGAAACTGGCGATGTTGGCCAGCAGTACCTGGGCGGTGCAGATGTTCGAGTTGGCCTTCTCCCGGCGGATGTGTTGCTCGCGGGTTTGCAGGGCCATGCGCAAAGCGACGTTGCCGCGAGCATCTTTGGACACGCCGATGATCCGCCCGGGAATCGCCCGCTTGTACTCATCGCGACTGGCAAAAAACGCCGCGTGGGGCCCGCCGTAACCCATGGGCACGCCGAAACGCTGGGATGAGCCGAACACCACGTCGGCGCCCAATTCCCCTGGCGGTGTCAGCAACAGCAGGCTCAGCAGATCGGTGGCGACGCAGGCCAGGGCCTGCTGGGCATGCAGGTGATCGATCAAGGGGCGCAGATCGCGGATCTCGCCATGGGTATCGGGGTATTGCAGCAGCGCGCCGAACACCTGGTGCTGTTTCAAGTTATCCACAGCGTCGATGACCAGCTCGAAACCGAAGCCTTCGGCACGGGTCTGCACCACGGAAATCGTCTGCGGATGACAGTTTTCGTCAACGAAGAACAGATTGCTCCTGGACTTGGCGACACGCTTGGCCAGTGCCATGGCTTCCGCCGCTGCAGTGGCTTCGTCCAGCAGCGAGGCGTTGGCCAGTTCCAGCCCCGTAAGGTCGATGGTCAATTGCTGGAAGTTGAGCAGCGCTTCGAGCCGCCCTTGGGCGATCTCCGGTTGATAGGGTGTGTAGGCGGTGTACCAGCCGGGATTTTCCAGCACGTTGCGCACAATGACAGGCGGGGTGAGAGTGGCGTGGTAGCCCATGCCGATCAGGCTGGTCCAGACCTGATTCTGCTCGGCGTAACCGCGAAGCTTGGCCAGCGCGGCTTCTTCGTCGAGGGCGGGGGGCAGGTCCAGCGCGCGGTTCAGGCGGATTCCCGGTGGCACCGTCTGCTCGATCAACTCGACCCGGCTGCCGAGGCCGAGGCTGTCGAGCATGGCCTGCTGCTCGGCGGCATCGGGCCCGAGGTGGCGGCGAAGAAAGGCATTGGGGTCGCGTAACTGGCTCAAGGACGGCAACTGGGACATGACGGGCTCTCTCTTGACTGGCGCTCAACGTCGATGCAACACGGTCAAACCAGCATAGCAGCCGATACCGACAGTGAACCCTGTCCTGTAGGAGCGAGCTTGCTCGCGATGGTCGTTAACGATAGTGCTTGAAGCCTGACACCCCGCGGTGTTCTCAGGTCCATCGCGAGCAAGCTCGCTCCTACAAGGGGAAATCCGGCAGATAATAAAAAGCCCCGACGAGTCGGGGCTTTGGGGATGACGCTTAAGGCTTATTCGCCAATGGCAGCCTTGTAGCCAGCCGCATCGAGCAGCTTGTCCAGGTCAGCGGCGTTGCTTGGCTTGAGCTTGAAGATCCACGCGCCGTACGGATCGGAGTTGAGCAACTCCGGGTTAGCGCTCAGCTCTTCGTTGATCGCGATCACTTCACCGGCCACCGGAGAATAGATATCGGAAGCGGCTTTGACCGACTCCACCACGCCGGATTGATCACCGGCAGCGAAGACTGTGCCGACTTCGGTCAGCTCAACGAACACCACATCGCCCAAGGCTTCCTGAGCGTGATCGCTGATGCCCACGGTGAGGGTGCCATCGGCTTCCAGGCGGGCCCATTCGTGACTTTCGGCAAAACGCAGGTCGGCAGGGATATCGCTCATATTCTGTGTCCTCAAGAAAAATGTCAGCGGTCGTTGCCCGCCAGAAAAGGTTAGATCAAGGTTTTGCCATGGCGTACGAAGGTCGGTTTGACCACTCGAACCGGGTACCACTTGCCACGGATTTCCACTTCAGCGCGGTCGGCAGTTGCCATTGGCACGCGCGCCAGTGCTATCGACTTGCTTAGCGTAGGAGAGAAACTACCACTGGTGATCTCCCCTTCGCCAACATTGGCGATGCGAACCACCTGATGAGCGCGCAAAACCCCACGCTCCTCAAGGACCAGACCGACCAGTTTATGTTGTACCCCACCGGCCCGCTCGGCTTCCAGGGCAGTGCGACCGATGAACTGACGTGTGGCCGGCTCCCAGGCAATGCTCCAGGCCATGTTGGAGGCCAGCGGTGAAACGTCTTGATGAATGTCCTGACCGTAAAGGTTCATGCCCGCTTCGACACGCAAGGTGTCCCGTGCGCCGAGGCCGATCGGGGAAATGCCCGCCCCCACCAGATCGTTGAAGAATCCCGGGGCCTGGTCGGCCGGCAGAATGATTTCCAGACCGTCTTCACCGGTGTAACCGGTGCGCGCGATAAACCAGTCGCCGTCGGGCTGGCCTTCGAAAGGCTTGAGCAGCTGGATCAGATTGCCGCGGGACTGAGTCACCAGTTCCGCGATTTTCTGCCGGGCCTGGGGACCTTGAATGGCCAGCATCGCCAACTCCGAGCGCTCATTGAGTTGCACGTCGTAGTCGCCGAGGTGGGCCTGCATCCAGGCCAGGTCCTGATTACGGGTGGAGGCGTTGACCACCAGCCGATAATCGTCGTCGAGGCGATAGACGATCATGTCGTCGACGATGCCCCCGCGCTCATTGAGCATGGTGCTGTACAAGGCACGGCCAGGGCTGTGCAGACGCTCGACGTCATTGGCCAGCAAATGCTGGAGCCAGGCCTTCGCCTGGGGGCCGCCGACATCGATCACGGTCATGTGGGATACATCGAAAACCCCGCAATCGCGGCGCACCTGATGGTGCTCCTCGACCTGCGAGCCGTAATGCAAAGGCATATCCCAACCGCCAAAATCGACCATCTTCGCGCCGAGGGCGAGATGAAGGTCATACAGAGGCGTACGCTGTCCCATGGGTTTCTCCTTCCGGGCGTGGCGAAGGTGCGGGCCGGCGCTGCACGGGGTGAACGCCTTGAAATAAAAGGCTTTCAGCCGATTTCAGCTACCAGGTCTGTAGGACGGACCGCACCGAATGCCGCGCATTGTAGCTTCAAGGTGTAGGACTGGCACCTAGCTGTTTTGATGCGCCGAACGTCTGATCAATCCGATGACCGGTAACAAGCCGACCAGGACCAGTGTCAGTGCCGGCAACGACGCCCTCGCCCACTCCCCTTCGCTGGTCATTTCGAAGATGCGCACCGCCAGCGTGTCCCAGCCAAACGGGCGCATCAGCAGGGTCGCAGGCATTTCCTTGAGCACGTCGACGAACACCAGCAACGCGGCGCTCAAGGTGCCAGGCAGCAATAACGGTAGATACACTTTGAAAAACAGTCTTGGCCCGCTCACGCCAAGGCTGCGCGCCGCTTCGGGCAAAGATGGCCGTATTCGCGCCAGGCTGCTTTCCAGCGGCCCGTAGGCGACGGCGATGAACCGCACCAGATAGGCCAGCAATAAGGCCGACAGACTGCCAAGCAGCAAGGGTTTACCGGCGCCACCGAGCCAGTTCGAAAACGGGATCACCAGCTCGCGATCCAGGTAACTGAACGCCAGCATGATCGACACGGCCAGCACCGAACCGGGCAAGGCGTAGCCGAGGTTGGCCAGGCTGACACCGGAACGTATCGCCCGGGTCGGCGCCAGCCTGCGGGCAAACGCCAGCACCAGGGCAACACCGACGGTGATCAGCGCCGCCATGCCACCCAGGTACAAGGTATGGACGATCAGCCCGGCGTAACGCTCATCCAGATCGAAGCGCCCGCGCTGCCAGAACCACACCACCAGTTGCAGCATCGGAATCACGAAGGCACAGGCGAAGACCAGGCCGCACCAACTCATGGCGGCCAGCGCTTTGAAGCCATGCAGGTGATACAACGCCTTGATCCGAGGTCGCTCGTTACTCGCCCGATTCGCCCCGCGGGCGCGACGCTCGCCGTACAACACGACCATCACCACCAGCAACAGCAGGCTGGCCAGTTGCGCGGCAGTCGAGAGGCTGAAGAAGCCGTACCAGGTTTTGTAGATGGCGGTGGTGAACGTGTCGAAGTTGAACACCGACACGGCGCCGAAATCGGCCAGGGTTTCCATCAGCGCCAATGCCACGCCCGCACCGATGGCTGGGCGCGCCATCGGCAAGGCCACCCGCCAGAACGCCTGCCACGGCGATTGCCCCAGGACCCGTGCCGCTTCCATCAAGCCTTTGCCCTGGGCCAGGAACGCGGTCCGCGCCAACAGGTACACATAGGGATAGAAAACCAGCACCAGCACCACAATCACTCCGCCGGTGGAGCGCACTCGCGGCCATCTGATGCCACTGCCGAACCATTCGCGCAGCAGGGTTTGCACCGGGCCTGCAAAATCCAGCAAACCCACAAAAACGAATGCCAACACATAAGCGGGAATCGCGAACGGCAGCATCAAGGCCCAGTCCAGCCATCGCCGCCCGGGGAATTCGCAGAGGCTGGTGAGCCAGGCCAGGCTCACACCCAGGACCGTTACGCCGACACCGACGCCGAGGACCAATGTCAGGGTGTTGCCGAGCAGGCGCGACATCTGGGTATCCCAGAGGTGGGACCAGATCTGTTGGTCGATGGTTTGCCATGACAACAGCAAGACGCTGAGGGGCAGCAGGACCAGCGCAGCGATGGCGAAGACCAGGGGATACCAGCGGCGTTGGGCGGGGTGGGCCAAGGAAGGTCTCTCGCAAGGAAATCGTGAAGTGTAGGGAAAACGCAAAAAGATCGCAGCCTCCGGCGGCTCCTACATTGGGAGGGTGTTCACCCTGTAGGAGCTGCCGAAGGCTGCGATCTTTTGATCTTTAACGTTAAAAACTCAGTTCCAGCCTGCCCGATCCATCATCCGAATCGCTTCAGCCTGACGCTTGCCGGCAATTTCCACCGGCAAGGTATCGGCGACGAACTTGCCCCAGCTCGCCACTTCAGCGGAGGGTTGCACGGCAGGATTGGCCGGGAATTCCTGGTTCACGTCGGCGAAGATCTTCTGCGCTTCAGGCGTGGTCATCCACTCGACCAGGGCCTTGGCCGCTTCCGGGTGCGGAGCATGTTTGGTCAGGCCGATGCCCGACAGGTTGACGTGCACGCCACGGTCGCCCTGGTTTGGCCAGAACAGCTTCACCGCCAGGTCAGGCTTCTGCTTGTGCAGGCGGCCGTAGTAGTAGGTGTTGACGATGCCGACGTCACACTGGCCCGCGTTGATCGCTTCCAGCACCGCAATGTCATCGGAGAACACGTCGGTGGACAGGTTGTTGACCCAGCCCTTGAGGATCTTCTCGGTTTTTTCGGCACCGTGGACTTCGATCATGGTGGCGGTCAGGGACTGGTTGTAGACCTTCTTCGCCGTGCGCAGGCACAGGCGACCTTCCCAATTCTTGTCGGCCAGGCCTTCGTAGGTGGTCAGCTCGCCGGGCTTCACGCGATCGGTGGAGTAGGCGATGGTCCGCGCCCGCAGGCTCAGGCCGGTCCAGGCATGGGCGGAGGAGCGATACTGCAGCGGGATGTTGGCGTCGATGGTTTTCGAGGTGAAGGGTTGCAGGATGCCCATCTGCTCGGCCTGCCACAGGTTGCCGGCATCGACGGTCAGCAGCAGGTCGGCGGTGGCGTTCTCGCCCTCGGCCTTGATCCGCTGCATCAGCGGCGCTTCCTTGTCGGTGATGAACTTCACCTGCACGCCGGTTTTTGCGGTGTACGCATCGAATACCGGCTTGATCAGCTCATCGATTCGCGAGGAGTAGACCACCACCTCGTCGGCGGCCTGGGCAAGGGTGCTGCCGATCAGGGCCAGGGCCAGTGCGGTCAGTAGACGCTTGGGTGCCAACATGGGCGCGATCTCTCGATTGAAAAAATGAGTCTAAATGATAAGGACACACATTTGCCTTCTCAATCGAACAGTTGGTAGAGGAGTTACCAGATGTTGCACAGTTTGAAATGTGTGGTGGATGTGCCCGCGAAGGGGCCATCAGCATCGATTAAGATGTCAGGCCTTGGCCAGCGCCGGCAGATCCCCAATCAACCCCAATGCCTCACGCACAAACAACGCCTTGGCCTCCGGCATCTGATCAACCATTTTCAACCCGGCATTACGCAACCAGCGCACCGGCAGCGGGTCAGCCTGGAATAACCGTTCAAAGCCTTCCATCGCCGCCATCAACGCCAGGTTATGCGGCATGCGCCGACGCTCGTAACGACTGAGCACTTTCACATCCGCCAATCGCTCGCCACGGCCAGCCGCCTGCAACAGCACCTCGGCCAGCACGGCGGCATCGAGGAAACCGAGGTTCACCCCCTGCCCGGCCAAAGGATGAATGGTGTGAGCCGCATCGCCGATCAACGCCAGGCCTTCAGCCACGTAGCGCTTGGCATGGCGCTGACGCAGCGGCACGCACAGGCGCGGATCGGCGCTGAGCACGGTACCCAGCCGACCTTCGAAGGCGCGCTCCAGTTCCTTGCAGAAACCGGCGTCGTCCAGCGCCATCAGGCGTTCTGCTTCGCTCGGCGTGGTCGACCAGACGATCGAACACCAGTCCTGCCGGCCGTCACGCTCCAGCGGCAGAAAGGCCAATGGACCGTCATCGGTGAAACGCTGCCAGGCGGTCATTCGATGAGGTTCGGTGCTGCGCACGCTGGTCACGATCGCGTGGTGCAGGTAATCCCACTCACGGGTCGCCAAGCCGGCCAGGCGCCGCACTGCCGAGTTGGCACCATCGGCGGCAATGACCAACGGCGCGCGCAAGGTGCGGCCATCGGCCAGGGTCAGCAGCCAGTCGTCGCCGGAGCGGCGCATCTGCTCCAGACGCGCATTGGCCAGCATCCCCAGATCGCAGTCGTGCAAACGGTCGAGCAAGGCATCCTGCACCACGCGGTTCTCGACGATATGCCCGAGTACCTCGGCATGCACGCTGGTCGCCGAGAAATGGATCTGTCCGGTACCGCTGCCGTCCCAGACATGCATATCGGTGTAGGGACTGCTGCGCCGATCGACGATGCCATCCCAGACGCCCAGGCGATCGAGAATCCGCTGGCTGGCGATCGACAGCGCACTCACCCGCGGCTCGAACGGAGCCTGTGCGTCAAAGGGTTTGACGGTCATCGGGCTGCCATCCAGCAGCAAGACTTCCAGCCCGCTGTCCTGCAACGCCAGCGCCAGGGCGCTGCCGACCATTCCGGCCCCGACAATCAGCAGATCTGCGCGCATTTCCATGCTTTAAGCCTGTCTCGCTTGCGGCTTGAGCCGCACGTAAAGGGTTTTCTCGGCCCGCGCCACCAGAGTGCCGCAGCCGTCGTGAATATCGAGTTGCAACTGCTTAAACATCGGGGCGCGTACCCAGCCCCATGGCCTGCCGCGCGAACCAGCGCTTGGCCGGTGGCAGCAGATCGAGACCGAGCAGGCCGATATTGCGGCCCAGGGAAACCAGCGGCTGGGTGCTGCCGAACAGGCGGGTGACCTGATCGGAGAAGCCCACGGTCAGGCTCTGATCCAGACGCTGGCGTTCGCGGTAGGCTTGCAGGGTGGCGAAGTCGCCGGGCGGGTTTTCGCTGCCCAGCAGCGCATCGGCCAATGCCTGGGCATCGCGCAGGGACAAATTGAAACCTTGCCCTGCGATCGGGTGCAGGCTGTGAGCGGCATTGCCCAGAATCGCCAGATGCGGACGCACCTGCTCTTCGGCCTCGATCAAAGACAGCGGATACAGATGCCGTACCCCGACCTGCTTCAAGGTCCCGAGACGATAACCGAACACACCCTGCAACTCGCTGAGGAAACTTCGCTCATCAAGCGCCGCCAGCCGTTGCGCGTCCATGCCCAGACGGGTCCAGATCAACGCGCAGCGGTTGTCCGGCAATGGCAACAACGCCATCGGCCCCTCATCGGTGAAGCGCTCGAAGGCCGTGCCGTTGTGCGCTTCACTCGGCGTGACGTTGGCGATCAGCGCGCTCTGGTGATAGGGACGGGTCTTGATGCCGATGCCCAATTGCTCGCGCAGACCGGAACGGCCGCCATCAGCGAGCACCGCAAGGTCGCATTCCAGGGTGGTTTCATCGTTGAGGACCAGGCGGTAGCCATCGGTCAACGGCTCCATGCGCGTGACCTCCGCCGGACACCGCCAGCTGATCACGTCCTTGTCCAGGCCTTGCCAGAGGCATTGGCCGAGCCAGGCGTTTTCCACCACATAGCCCAGCGCCGGTACGCCCTCTTCCATCGCCGACAGGCGCGCGGTGGAGAAACGTCCACGGTCGGAGACGTGGATCTGCTTGATCGGCTCGGCCCGACGGGAAATTTCCTGCCACGCGCCCAGCCGTTGATAAATCTGCCGAGCGCCGTACGACAGCGCCGAAGAACGCGCATCGTAGCTCGGCTGGTAGGTGTCGCCCGGAGCAAAGGGTTCGATCAGCACGATCTTCCAGCCACGGGCCTTGGCCCCGGCCTGCAAGGCCAACGCCAGGCTGGCGCCGACCAGGCCGCCACCGATGATTGCCAGATTGACTCGACTCATGCCGCTTGTGTCCGCGCGGCGGCCATCAAGGCCTCGATCTCGGCGACCGTTTTCGGCACGCCATGGGTCAGGATTTCACAGCCGGTTTTGGTGACCACTACATCGTCCTCGATGCGCACGCCAATGCCGCGCCATTTTTTCGCTACGTTCTGGTTGTCCGGGGCAATGTAGATGCCCGGTTCCACGGTCAGCGCCATGCCGACTTCCAGCACGCGCCATTCGCCGCCGACCTTGTACTCGCCGACGTCGTGCACATCCATGCCCAACCAGTGACCGGCGCGGTGCATGTAAAACGCCTTATGGGCTTCGCCGGCGATCAATTCATCGACGTCACCTTGCAACAGGCCCAGCTTCACCAACCCGGCGGTAATTACCCGCACCGTGGCTTCGTGAGCCTGGTTCCAGTGTTTGTCCGGGGCGATCTCGGCAAAGGCGGCTTCCTGAGCCGCCAGCACCAACTCGTAGATCGCCTTCTGCTCGGGTGAATACTTGCCGTTGACCGGCCAGGTGCGGGTGATGTCGCTGGCGTAGCAATCGATCTCGCAGCCGGCATCGATCAGCACCAGGTCACCGTCCTTGAGCACCGCATCATTCTGCTGGTAATGCAGGATGCAACTGTTGCGCCCCGAGGCGACGATCGAACCGTAGGCCGGCATTTTCGCCCCGCCCTTGCGGAACTCGTAATCAAGCTCGGCTTCGAGGCTGAACTCATGCAGCCCGGCCCGGCTGGCCTGCATCGCGCGGATGTGGGCCTGGCCGGAAATTCGAGCGGCCTCGCGCATCACCTTCACTTCTGCCGCCGATTTATACAGGCGCATGTCGTGCAGCAGATGATCCAGGGCAACGAATTCGTTCGGCGGCTGGGCGCCGAGGTGCGCTTTAGAGCGGATCACGTTGATCCAGTCCATCAGGTGCCGATCGAATTCCGGGTTGCTGCCCATGGCCGAATACACCCGGTCGCGCCCTTCGATCAGGCCCGGCAGAATGTCGTCGATGTCGGTGATGGGAAAGGCGTCGTCGGCGCCGAAGTCGCGGATCGCGCCTTCCTGGCCGGCACGCAGGCCGTCCCACAACTCTCGTTCGGCATTGCGTTCACGGCAGAACAACACGTATTCGCCATGTTCGCGACCGGGCATCAGCACAATGACGGCCTGCGGCTCGGGGAAACCGCTGAGGTACTGGAAATCGCTGTCCTGACGGTAGACGTGCTCGACGTCGCGGTTGCGGATGGCTACCGCGGCGGCGGGCAGGATGGCGATGCTGTTGGGTACCATCTGCGCCATCAGGGCCTTGCGGCGACGGCTGTATTCCGATTTCGGGATATGAATCATGGGCAGATGGCTATTCCTGGCTCGCGATTAGTGCAACGACGGTTTGGCGGCAGCCGGTGCGTCCGGCTTTTTGGTCTCGGTGAACAGCAGCAGCGGCGCGACGCGCAGGTATTCCATGACTTCCATGTAATCGCTCTCGCCGTCGTCGGACTCTTCCAGGGCGTCTTGCACCTGGGCGATGGCCGCCAGATCCTGCAGCACTTCGGTGGCTTCAGGGCTCAGGGCGTTGTCGCGATAGGTCAGACCGAAGCCGGTCAGGAAGCCCTGGCACCATTGGCCCAGTGCGGCCGCACGCTCGGTGAGCGGGGCGTCGTCGGACGGCAGCAGCAGGACAACGGTCATGTCGTCGCTGGTCAGCTCGCCCTTGACCATCTCTTGCAGGCCGATCAAGGCATTGCGAACGTTGTCTTGCGGTTCGCCTTCGAGCAACTCGGCGGCATCGGCCAACCAGCTGTCGGCTTCGAACCCGGCACCGCCGCAACTGCGGCCGAGCAGCAGGCCATGCAATTCGGCAGGCGAGGCAGGATGGCCGCTGGTTGACAGCAGTGTGGCGAAGGCTTGGTACGGAGAATTCTGAATGGGCATGGGCAGCTAGGCGCCAGACGGCGCTATGTCTAGAATGAAGGCCTTGTATCCTACATCGACTACCCCTGTAGGAGCGAGCTTGCTCGCGAAGGTCGCCAACGATAACGCTGGGTACCTGACACCCCGCGGCGTTTTCGGACTCATCGTCGGATCGCCGCCCGGAGCAAGCTCGCTTCTGCAAGCCCCACACCCATCAGACAGTGAAGACAATGGAAGACAACGACCTGCAAGCGCTGATGGCCAGGCTCGAGCTGCTAATTAGCCGAGTCGAGCAACTAAAGAGGCAAAACGGACTCCTATTAGCTCAGGAAAAGACCTGGCGCGAGGAACGCGCGCACCTCATTGAAAAAAATGAAATCGCCCGGCGTAAGGTCGAATCGATGATTTCGCGCCTCAAGGCCCTGGAGCAAGACTCATGAGTTCAAGCAATAGCGTTACCGTGCAAATCCTCGATAAAGAATATTCGATCATTTGCCCCCAGGAAGAGCGCAGCAACCTGGTGAGCGCCGCCCGCTACCTGGACGGCAAGATGCGCGAAATCCGCAGCAGCGGCAAAGTCATCGGCGCCGATCGCATCGCCGTGATGGCCGCGCTGAACATCACCCACGATCTCCTGCACAAGGAAGAACGACCGGATGTGCAGGCCAGCGGCTCGACCCGGGAGCAGGTTCGCGACCTGCTGGATCGTGTCGATCTGGTGCTCGCCACCGATCCGGATGTCACCAAGGGCTGATTCGTCTCACCGCTTGAGGTATACTCGCATCACTCCCTGGGGTGCTTGCCAGTTGACCACGTCCCTGAGCCGATTCGCACTACCCTGGAGGTTGCACGTTGGGCTGGTGTGCATGTCCGCTAGACGGAAAGCCTTAAAGCCTACTGCATCTTCCACCTTGAACTTTCGGGTTCAAGGGCTAAGTCAGCAGCGGTTCATCCGGGGAGCCTGATTCCAGCCCGATGCCGGTTCAAATACCGGCATCGGCTTTTTTACGGGTACGCTTTACGTACTCGCCCTGCCGAAGCCGGAATACATGACCGAACCTGCGCTGCTGCCCCGCCCGCAACTTCGACGCATGCTGCGCAAGGCCCGCCGCGCATTGACCCCCGGTCAACAGCGCCAGGCTGCTCGCGGGCTGTACAAGCAACTGGCCCAACAGCCTTTGTTCCGGCGCGCCAGACACATCTCGCTGTACCTGCCTACCGACGGTGAAATCGATCCGCGGGTGCTGCTGCGTGCCGCGCAACGCCGAGGCAAGGCCACTTATCTGCCAGTGCTCAGTGCCTGGCCGCGCACCAAAATGGTGTTCCAGCGAGTTCGCCCTGGCGAAAAGCTCAAACCCAATCGTTTCCGCATTCTCGAACCCCGGCATAACCTCGCCCGACAACGCAAAGTCTGGGCGCTGGACCTGGTGCTGCTGCCATTGGTCGGGTTTGACGATGTCGGCGGACGCCTGGGCATGGGCGGCGGCTTCTACGATCGCAGCCTGGCGTACCTGGCGCGACGCAAAAACTGGCGCAAGCCGACGTTATTGGGCCTGGCCCATGAATGTCAGAAGGTAGAACGGTTGGCTCAGGCCAGCTGGGATGTGCCGTTACAGGGAACGGTTACGGACAAGGCCTGGTATTACGCAGGCTAGACGCCACTGCGATCAGCGGCGTCGGCAGGACAGCTTCAGCGCTTGAAGGCTGACGACTGTTGTTGCAGTTGCTGTTGCTGCGCGATCTCGATCGGTGCATCAGGAGCATTGTTCCACAGGCTTTGGGCATAGCCGGTGGTCACCACGCCGAGGCCGAACAAAATCACCAAAATCCATAGTAAATCCGGTTTGCGTTTCATCGATTGCCTCCCAAAGGCACATCAACACGATGACAGCAGCGGTATCCGTTGTAGGCCGTGCAGCAGCGTCTAGCTAAGAAGGGCGGCATTCTGCGACAACGTGAACCGACACGCAAACGCTGGCGTCAACCGACCGTCGGTTTGTCATAAAATTGCCGGACAACTTGCCCACTTACCTCGCAAGGAGCAAAACCATGGCCTATTGGCTGATGAAATCCGAGCCCGACGAACTCTCGATCAAGGATCTGGAGAAGCTCGGCAAAGCGCGCTGGGACGGGGTTCGCAACTACCAGGCACGTAATTTCCTGCGGGCCATGGCGGTGGGCGACGAGTTTTTCTTTTACCACTCCAGCTGCCCCGAACCGGGCATTGCCGGAATCGGCAAGATTGTCGAAGCCGCGTACCCGGACCCGACGGCGCTGGAGCCGGAGAGTCATTACTTCGATCCGAAGGCCACGGCAGAGAAAAACGCCTGGAGCGCGATTGATGTTGCGCATGTGGAGACGTTTTCCAAGGTGTTGAAGCTGGATTATCTGAAGCAGCAGACGGCGCTGGCCGAGATGCCACTGGTGCAGAAAGGCTCGCGACTGTCAGTGATGCCCGTCACCGCTGAGCAATGGACGGCGGTGCTTGGTCTGCGCTAAATAAGGCAGGACCGCCCGTCACTCTGGCTTACTTCACCGATCGGTCAGGTTTGACCCTCAGTTGACGGACATCAAGTCGCTCAGGCGCGTGCCTGTCAGACTACGGCGCTACAGATGCAGGATGCCTACATGTCGACGCACAGCCGTTCTTCGCTTTTCTTCGCTTTTTTACTGGGGGCTTTGCTCCTGGCCGCCGGGGGATTCGGTTACTGGAAGTCGACGCTTAACCGACTGCCCGAAGGGTTGTATGTCGGCAATGGTCGGCTTGAAGCCACTGAAGTGCAGATCGCCAGCAAGACACCCGGCCGGCTGGCTGAAGTACTGGTGGACGAAGGCGACAAAGTAACCAAAGGTCAACTGCTGGCCCGCATGGACACCCGCACCCTTGAAGCCCAGCGCAGGCAGGCTGAAGCCGAAGTAATACGCGCCCGGGAAAACCTCTCCGCCGCCCAGGCCAATGTGCAACTGCGCCAGAGTGAGCAACTGCTTGCCCATCAAGAGCTCAAACGCTCCCAGGAACTGTTCAAGCGCGGTTTCGCCAGTGGCCAGATCATCGACCAGCAGCAGTCGCGCTTCGACACTGGCAACGCGGCCGTCGCCGCGGCCCGCGCTCAAGTGTCCGCGGTCGGTGCAGGCATTGGCGCAGCGCAGGCAGAAGTCGCTCAGTTAACCAGCGAAATTGACGACAGCAGCCTTCGGGCCCCCATCGACGGAGTGATTCAGCTTCGCATGGCCGAACCCGGTGAAGTGCTCGGCGCCGGTGGGCGGGTACTGCTGCTGATTGACCCGAACGACCAATACATGAACCTCTATCTTGCAGCATCCGTGGCCGGACGCCTGGCGGTCGGCGATGAAGCGCGGATCTTGCTGGACGCCCTCCCCGGTCAGCCGTTGCCGGCAAAAATCAGCTTCGTGGCGGCCAAATCGCAGTTCACGCCCAAAGAAGTCGAGACCCGTGACGAGCGTCAGAAACTGGTGTTTCGGGTCAAGCTGCACCTGACCCAACCCAGCGCCGTGCCCCAGGCCAAACCGGGGATGCCCGGTAATGGTTATGTGCGCACCGCTCCTATTGACTGGCCGGCCAATCTTCAATGACCGGCCTGGCACTGCATGCCACCCGCCTTCAGCACCGTTATGGTCAACAGCAGGCGCTGACCGACATCACATTCAGCCTGCCCGCCGGTACCCGGTGCGGGTTGATTGGTCCGGATGGCGCCGGTAAATCCAGCCTGCTGGGATTGATCGCCGGCGTGAAGACATTACAAGACGGCCAACTGGAAGTGCTCGGTGGCTCGATCCAGGACCGGCGCCACCGCAACAGCCTCTACTCGCGTATCGCGTTCATGCCTCAAGGCCTGGGCGGCAACCTGTACCCTGATCTCTCGATCCGCGAGAACATTCACTTCTTCGCCACACTGTTCGGGCTGTCGGGGGCGGAGTGCGATCAGCGCATGCAGAGTCTGTTGCTTGCCACTGATCTACTGCGGTTTGCCGAGCGCCCAGCCGGCAAGCTATCGGGCGGGATGAAACAGAAGCTCGGCCTCTGTTGTGCGCTGATCCATGAACCGGACCTATTGATCCTCGATGAACCGACCACTGGCGTCGATCCATTGTCCCGGCGGCGCTTCTGGGAGTTGATTGATGACGTTCGGCGCCAACGCCCGCAACTGACGCTACTGGTCGCCACCGCGTACATGGAAGAGGCCGAGCAGTTCGAACACTGCCTGATGCTCGATGACGGCAAGCTGATCGCCGCCGGTTTGACCCGCGAACTGGAGACGGTTACTCCTGGTGGCAAACTTGATGAAGCCTTCACCCACTTTCAGGGCGACACCGGTCATGACAACCAGCCGCTACTGATCCCTCCTCGAACCAATGCCACAACCGACATCGCCATCGAAGCCCATGACCTGACCCTGCGCTTCGGCGATTTCACGGCTGTGGACAAGGTCAGCTTCGCCATCGGCCGCGGCGAAATCTTCGGGTTTCTGGGCTCCAACGGCTGCGGCAAAACCACCACCATGAAAGTGCTCACCGGGCTTATTCCGGCCAGCGAAGGCCGTGCCACGTTGCTGGGCAATCCGGTGAACGCCAAGGATCTGGCCACCCGCAAACGCGTTGGTTTCATGTCCCAGAGTTTCTCTTTGTATGGCGAACTCAGCGTCCGGCAGAACCTGGACTTGCACGCGCGACTGTTCGATTTGCCCAAGGCCGACAGCGCTCAGCGCATCGACGAGCTGATCCAGCGTTTCAACCTGGGCAGCGTTGCCCATCAGCCCTCCGGTGCGTTGCCGCTTGGCCTGCGCCAACGCTTGTCCCTGGCGGTGGCGGTGCTGCATCGCCCGGAAGTGCTGATCCTTGACGAACCGACTTCCGGTGTCGACCCGGCGGCCCGAGACGATTTCTGGCGGCTGCTGATCGAACTGTCCCGCGAACAGGGCGTGACGATTTTCCTGTCCACCCATTTCATGAACGAAGCCCAGCGCTGCGACCGCATCTCATTGATGCACGCCGGCAAGGTATTGGCCTGCGACACCCCGGCAGCCCTGCAACAGCAGTTCAAGGGCCAGACACTGGAGGCGGCGTTCGTCACCTGTCTGGAACAGGCCCAGGGCCCGATCGCAACGGCGCCGTCGCCAGCGTCCGTCGACGCGACGCTCGTACCGATCACACCGATGAAAGATCACGGCTTCAGTTTTGGACGACTGCGGGCACTGGCGAGTCGTGAAAGCAAGGAGCTGCTGCGCGATAAAGTGCGCATGGCCTTCGCCCTGCTCGGGGCGATTCTCATGATGGTGATCTTCGGCTACGGCATTTCCCTGGATGTGGAAAAACTCGCCTTCGCGGTTTACGACCAGGACCAGACCCCGCAAAGCCGGGCTTATCTGGAAGCCTTCCGCGGCTCCCGTTACTTCGATGAGCAACCCTCCATAAGTGATGCGGCGCAGTTGCATCGACGATTACAACGCTCGGAAATCAAACTGGCGCTGGAGATCCCGCCTGGATTCGGCCGAGACCTGTTCGCCGGCCGCCAACCCACGGTGGCGGCCTGGCTCGATGGCGGCATGCCGTTTCGCGCCGAAACCAGCCGCAACTATGTGGAAGCGGTCCACCTGGCCAACCTGGAGCAATTGGCCGAGCAGTCCAGCCCGGCGCTGAACCGGCAAGCATCGGCCAAACTGGAAACCCGCTTCCGCTACAACCAGGACGTCATCAGCGTCAACGCCATCGGTCCCGGGGTGATGGCGCTGATCCTGGCGTTCATCCCGGCCATGCTGACTGCCCTGGGCATCGTGCGGGAGAAGGAGTTAGGCTCGATCACCAACTTCTACGCTACACCGCTGACCCGCCTGGAGTTCCTGTTAGGTAAACAGGTGCCGTATCTGGCCGTCAGCCTGATCAACCTCGCCGTCCTGACGGCCATGAATCGCTGGCTGTTCGGCGTGCCCTTCAAGGGCAGCGCACTGACCCTGGCTTTCGGCGGGCTGCTCTACGTGCTGGCGACCACCAGCATGGGTCTGTTGATTTCAGCATTCACCCGAACCCAGATTGCCGCCATCCTCGGTACCATGATCATCACCAGTCTGCCGACCATTCAGTTTTCCGGCTTGATTGTGCCGCGCTCGTCCCTTGATGGCGCGGCCGCAGTCATGGGGATGCTGTTTCCGGCGGGCTACTTCCTCGACATCGCCGTCGGCACCTTTACCAAGGCGCTGGATATCCGGCAGTTGTGGCCGCAATGCCTGGCACTGTTCGGATTCTTTCTCGCGTTCACCGGGCTTAGCCTGGCCATGCTGAAAAAGCAGGAGGTCTGATGCACAAGCTTGCGCACATCCTGCGCCTTGGCCTCAAGGAACTCACGAGCCTGCGACACGACAGCGTGTTGCTACTGTTCCTGTTCTACGCCTTTACCGTGGCGATCTACATGCCGGCCGCGGGCTCCGTGATCGGCGTGCACAACGCCAGTGTGGCCATGGTCGATGAAGATCACAGCCGCCTGTCACGACAACTGGCCCAAGCCCTGCAACCACCGGAATTCCAGCCGCCGGTGTCGCTGCCCTATGAACAAATGGACGAAATGCTGGACAGCGGGCGATACACCTTCGTGATCAATGTTCCGGCAAATTTTCAGGCGGATCTGTTGGCCGGCCGCCAACCGGCGGTGCAGGTCAACGTCGACGCCACGGCCATGAGCCAGGCCTTCATGGGCGCGGGTTACATCGGACGGATTTTCCAGCGCGAGCTGCTGACCTACAGCGGCCAGGGCGATGCGGCGAGCAAGCCCCCCGCGCTGCTGACGACGCGAGCGCTGTTCAATATCAACCTGGAGGGTGGCTGGTTCCTGGCGGTGATTCAGATCGTCAACAACATCACCATCCTCGCCATCATCCTGACCGGCACAGCGCTGCTGCGTGAGCGCGAACACGGCACCCTCGACCATTTGCTGGTGCTGCCGCTGACGGCGCTGGAGATCATGCTGGCAAAAATCTGGAGCAATATGCTGGTGGTGGTGCTCTGCACCTGGGTGTCGCTGGAAGTGATAGTCAAAGGCGCGCTCGGCGTGCCGCTGGCCGGCTCCATGACCTTATTTTTGCTGGTGACAGCGGTTTATCTGTTCGCCAGCACGGCGCTGGGAATATTCCTCGCCACCCTCGCCCGCTCGACACCGCAGTTCGGCCTGTTGGCGATTCCGGTGATTATCCCGATGTTGCTGCTATCAGGCGGCAGTACGCCACTCGACAGCATGCCGCAATGGCTGCAATGGGTGATGCAGTGCTCGCCATCGACTCACTTCGTCAGCCTCAGCGCCGCGATACTGTTTCGCGACGCCGGCATCAGTGTGGTGTGGCCGGATTTGCTGGCACTGAGCACCATCGGTCTGCTGTTTTTTACCATTGCGCTGATGCGGTTTCGCAAGAGCCTGGCGTCCTGACAGACCGCGTCGCCCCCTTCGCCGGAACAGCGAAAAACTTACTGAATGATGAGGTTGTTGAACAACAAATCCTCGACCACCGGCTTGCCGGTCTCATCGCTCATCACTTGTCGGGTCTGCTTCAGGGCCTCCTGACGCAGCTTCTCCTTGGCCTCGACATTGTTCATCGCCTCGGTGCTCTGCTGCGCAAACAACCCCACCAACTGATTACGAATCAGCGGTTCATTGGCCTTCACCAGCTTGGTCGCCTCGTCCCCGGTCACCCGCAACGCCACATCAGCCTTGTAGACCTTGAGCTTCGGCGTACCGTCCAGCCCATAGTTACCCACGAACGGCGGGCTCAAGGTGATGTAATTGACCTTCGGCGCTTCACCTTCCTTGGCTTCTTCGGCCACCGCTGCCACAGGTAGAGACAGGGCCAGCAACAACATGATCCACGCTTTCACACTTCGCTCCTTATCCGGTTTGCGGCCTAGCATATCGACCCGCCGCGCCAGCACAAGCTTATAGCGGCCTATAAGGGCGGGGCATGCTCGTTGACCCTTCAATTCACACACCTACACTTATCGGCCATCACTCCCAAAGGAATAGCCCTGATGAAAGCCGTGCTGTGCAAAGCCTTCGGCCCTGCCGAATCGCTGGTGCTGGAAGACGTCGCCAGCCCTGTCGCGAAGAAGAATGAAATCCTGCTGGAAGTGCACGCCGCGGGGGTGAATTTCCCCGACACGCTGATCATCGAGGGCAAATACCAGTTCAAGCCGCCCTTCCCCTTTTCCCCCGGTGGCGAAGCGGCGGGCGTGATCCGTGCGGTGGGCGAAAAAGTCAGCCACCTGAAGGTCGGCGACCGGGTCATGGCCCTGACCGGCTGGGGCAGCTTTGCCGAAGAAGTGGCGGTGCCGGGCTATAACGCAATGCCGATCCCGCCGTCCATGGACTTCAACACCGCCGCCGCCTTCAGCATGACTTATGGCACCTCGATGCACGCGCTCAAGCAACGGGGCCATCTGCAGCCGGGTGAAACCCTGCTGGTGCTCGGCGCTTCCGGCGGTGTCGGCCTGGCAGCGGTGGAAATCGGCAAAGCCATGGGCGCCCGGGTGATCGCTGCCGCCAGCAGCGCGGAAAAACTCGCCGTGGCCAAGGCGGCCGGCGCCGACGAGTTGATCAACTACAGCGAAACCAGCCTCAAGGACGAAATCAAGCGCCTGACCGACGGCCAGGGTGCCGACGTGATCTACGATCCGGTCGGCGGCGACCTGTTCGACCAGGCCATCCGCGCCATCGCCTGGAACGGGCGCCTGCTGGTGGTCGGTTTCGCCAGCGGCCGCATTCCGGAACTGCCGGTTAACCTGGCGCTGCTCAAAGGTGCAGCCGTGGTCGGCGTGTTCTGGGGCTCGTTTGCCCAGCGCCAGCCTCAGGACAACGCGGCAAACTTCCAGCAATTGTTTGGCTGGTTTGCCGAGGGCAAGCTGAAGCCGCTGGTGTCGCAGGTGTATCCATTGGGCAATGCGGCGCAGGCGATCAATGATCTGGGTCAGCGCAAGGCGGTTGGCAAGGTGGTGGTACAGGTTCGCTGAACCCCGTGGAGCGGTCTGGACCTCGAATGAATTATCCAGACCGCCTCATGACGAGCCGGACGCTACAACAGTTGCCGAATCTCCTCCGGCAGCAAACTCATGTATTTGAGCACCGGGCCGCTGCGGCAGCTCCTGACAATGGTCGGCACACGCGTGTTCAGGTTGGCAATCCATTCCAGGCGCTGCTCCTTCGGTAATTGGGTGACGTGAAACACGTTCGACAGATACGCCCGGGTGTAATGAAACGGCGCGGCATCCACCCACGCAGACTCCGGGACATTGAGCAGTTGCTCGTTGACGTCGCGACATTTCAATTTCTTGAGCCACTGGTTGGCGTGGATCGGCGAATCGAGATCCAGGCGGAATACCAGTGGAGCGATAATTTCCTGCTTCGCAGGCTTGTCTTTATCAACCGTCCAAGGCCTGAACCGCCACTGCTCTATCGCAACCCTGCTCGCTTCGGCCAGGTCAGGATGATCGCTTTCCAGGATTCTCACCTTGCTCACCGAACCATCGGCATTGGCGATGAACTCGACTCGGACATTGCCGGTTATGCCAGCCCTCAGAAGCGCTGGAGGATAAATCGGCTTGGGGTTGTTTTCCGGTATCAGAAAGAACTCCCCTGCCCTGATATCTGCCGATAAACCCAGCAACAGCACAAACGCAAACCACCGCATAACCCCTCCCCTCCATGATCGAAACACTAAAACTCCCTTGCAAAGCTTACGCAGCAGCGACCTGAAACAGAACGTCGCAACCTCTCCTTTGAACGAAGGACGCTTCCCAAAAACCAGTACTCATCCGGACAGATGAGGCGCAAAGGATGGAAGTGGTAATCCTTCCTACAACGTCCTTCACTTACGTCTGAGCGACATGTTCGTAAGAGAACATACGTCCGCCATAATTTCCGCTGTTTGACCACTGAGAAGCGGTGCTATTTTCGGTAACGAAACTGTAACATTCGCATCCGCAGTCAAAACAAGAAATCTGGAGCTTTTGAATGTTTGCTTTCTTTCGTCCTGCCGCACATCAGGCTCCATTGCCTGAAGAAAAAATAGACAACACCTACCGTCGCCTTCGCTGGCAGATCTTCGCCGGGATTTTTATCGGCTACGCCGGTTATTACCTGCTGCGCAAAAACTTCTCCCTGGCCATGCCCTACCTGATTGAGGAGGGCTATACCCGTGGTGAGCTGGGCCTGGCGTTGTCGGCGATTGCCATCGCCTACGGCCTGTCCAAATTCTTGATGGGCATCGTGTCCGACCGCTCCAATCCGCGTTTCTTCCTGCCCTTCGGCCTGCTGGTATCGGCCGGGGTGATGTTCATTTTCGGCTTTGCGCCCTGGGCGACGTCCAGCGTGACCATCATGTTCATCCTGCTCTTCATCAACGGCTGGGCCCAAGGCATGGGCTGGCCGCCGAGCGGGCGGACGATGGTGCACTGGTGGTCGCAGAAGGAACGCGGTGGCGTAGTGTCGTTATGGAACGTGGCGCATAACGTTGGCGGCGGCCTGATCGGTCCGTTGTTCCTGCTCGGCATGGGCCTGTTCAATGACTGGCGCGCGGCGTTTTACGTGCCGGCGGCGGTCGCCATGGCGGTGGCGGTGTTTGCCTTCGTGACCATGCGTGACACCCCGCAATCGGTGGGCCTGCCGCCGATCGAGAAGTACAAGAACGACTACCCGGAAGGCTACGACGCCAGCCACGAAGAAGAATTCAGCGCCAAGGAAATCTTCGTCAAATACGTGCTGCGCAACAAAATGCTCTGGTACATCGCCTTGGCTAACGTCTTCGTCTACCTGTTGCGCTACGGCGTACTGGACTGGGCACCGACCTACCTCAAGGAAGCGAAAGGCTTCACCGTGGATAAAACCTCGTGGGCGTATTTTTTCTACGAGTGGGCGGGTATTCCAGGCACGCTGTTGTGCGGCTGGATGTCGGACAAGATCTTCCGCGGCAACCGTGGCCTGACCGGTATGGTGTTCATGGCGCTGGTCACCGTGGCGACCCTGGTGTACTGGCTCAACCCGGCGGGCAACCCGACCGTCGACATGATCGCCCTGGTTTCAATCGGCTTTCTGATCTACGGCCCGGTGATGTTGATCGGCCTGCAAGCGCTGGAACTCGCACCGAAGAAAGCCGCCGGTACTGCGGCGGGCTTTACCGGGCTGTTTGGTTACCTAGGGGGTTCGGTCGCGGCCAGTGCAGCCATGGGCTACACCGTGGACCACTTCGGCTGGGACGGCGGTTTCGTCTTGCTGATCGGCGCGTGCCTGCTGGCGATGGCCTTCCTCGCCCCGACCCTGTGGCACAAACAAGTCGCCAGTCAGAGCCGCGAAGCACTCGCCTGATCGGCCGCTGATTTGCAGCGCTTGAGCCGCGCCTCCAGATTCCGGTCTGGCATGGCGTGGCTACGCAGGGCGCTGGCGGTCTGCTCGACATAATCGCGGGTAGTGCCGTAGCGCCCGCAAGCGTTTTCGAACACATGGCTCAGCACATGATCCGGCAAATTGCCGGCATAGCTGGGCAGGTGCCGCTCCAGTACGAATCCCAGCGCCTGAACCTGGCTGCCATCTTCAAGACGGCAGTTGAGCCAGTGCGGGCGATAGGACGGGAACGGCATCTCGCGCTGCCAAAGGGAATACAGCGAAGCCTCGAGTTGATCTTCGGGCAGACGATAGGCGAAGCCGCTGCAAGAACCGCCGCGATCCAGGCCGAACACCAGGCCCGGCACTTCCGGCGTGCCGCGATGTTCGTGGGACCACAGATATAAACCGCGATGATAGCCATGCACCCGGCCGCGCACTCGCTCCACCGCCGGGCACTCAGGTCGCCAGATCAGCGAACCATAAGCGAACAGCCAGACCGGCCCGCCTTTATGGCGCGCCATGGTCGACTGCATCGAGGTGAGCAATTGTTCGTGCGTAAGCTGCGGTCCCAGATCGAGCCGCGGCGGATAAGGCGAATTCAGCAATGCAGTTTCAATAGCGCTCATGGGATCAGGTGTTCGGCCTCACGGAGTTACAAAATGTAAAAACTTCGACCTATTAGAAGTTATAGCAGTAAATCTAAAGCAAAAAGCACTAAGGGTTGTATATCTTTGAATATCGCTTCAATCGATTAATCAACCTTCATCCATATAGCCTAATCCCATTTAAGAAATATTTTAAATACCAGAATGAAATAAGGATAAGCTTTCGGCAGGCATCTGTACTTCAAAACTACAAGAAATTTCCTACCGAGTTGCCAGATTAATCATCTGGTTAGCGATGGGACCGCCCACGTATAACAGCTTCCACTGAGGCGCTCGCTTAGCCGCCTCCCGGGAGTCAGAATGAAGTATTCATGGATGTACGGCCTGTTCTTGCTGATCCAGACCAGTCACGCATTGGCCCTGGATACCGCCACACAAACCGCAGACAAGGGCTTCTGGTATGCGCAGACCAGTATGTATACACGGCACTATTCGCCGTCCCCTGAGCACAATAACCAACAGAATCTGCTGGGTCTGGAACGCAACCTGGCCTCTGGGGCGATATTTGGCGCGACAACGTTTCGCAATTCGTACCGCCAGCGCTCGTATTATGCGTATGCGGGCAAGCGTTATCAGCGTTCCGACTATCCGGTTTACCTGAAACTCTCCGGCGGGTTACTCCAAGGCTACAAAGGCGAACATCGGAAAAAAGTACCACTCAATCACCTGGGGATAGCGCCGGTGATCATTCCATCCGTAGGGGTGCATTACGGGCCGATCGGTGCCGAGGTCGTACTGCTGGGCACCAATGCCGCGATGATAACCACCGGGCTGCGCTTTTAGGCAGCCCGGGGCATTCAGGAACGTGGCGCGTAAGCGAACACATCGGCGCGCATCTGGTGGGCATCCATTCCTGCTTCGACCAGGGCGTCCAGCGTGCCGTAGACCATCGCCGGAGAGCCGCTGGCGTACACATGCAGGGATTTGAGATCTGCAAAATCTTCGCACACGGCTTCATGCAACATGCCGCAGCGCCCCTGCCAGCCGCATTGATCGCTGACGACTTGATGCAGGAACAGATTGGGCAGTTGCAGCCATTCGTCCCAATGTTCGATGGCATAAAAATCTTCAGGACGACGCACGCCCCAATACAGATGCACCGGGTGCTTGAAACCCGCGGCCCGGCAATGTTCGATCAGGCTATGAATCTGCCCCATGCCGGTACCCGCGGCGATCAGCACCAGCGGCCCCTCCGGCAATTCCGCCAGATGGGTATCGCCGAACGGCATCTCGATCCGCACCATCGAATTGCGCTGCAGTTGGTCGATCAGGCTCAGCGCACTGCTTTCGCGGGCCAATACGTGAATTTCCAGATCGCGCCCGCCATGGGGGGCCGAGGCCAGGGAGAACGCCGATTTCTCGCCATTCTCGCGCTCGATCATCAGGTACTGGCCGGCGTGATAGCGCGGCGGTTTGCCGGCCGGTGCCCGCAGACGCACGCGAAAGGTATCGCCGCCGACGTCCCTGCATTCAATGACCTGACACGACAAGCTGCGCACCGGCAATTCTCCCAGCGCGAGCACGCCATCCCACAGCACGATGCAGTCTTCCAGCGGCTCTGCTATGCAAGTGTAGAACTCGCCATGATCGCGCACACTGCCGGTCTGTTCGACCCGCCCTTCGACCAGCAGTGCGGCACACACGTGGCAATTGCCGTTGCGACAGCTTTGCGGGCATTCATAGCCCAGGCGCCGCGCGCCATCGAGAATCCGCTCGCCGGGCAGAATCTCAAGCACTGCTCCGGAAGGCTGCAAGGTTACACGCATCAATCTATTCCTAACTGATTCCAGATGGCATCGATCCGCTGGGTCACGGCCTCGTCCTTGACGATCACCCGGCCCCACTCGCGGGTGGTTTCGCCCGGCCATTTATGCGTGGCATCCAGGCCCATTTTCGAGCCCAGGCCGGACACCGGCGAGGCGAAGTCGAGGTAGTCGATCGGTGTGTTGTCGATCATCACCGTGTCGCGCTTGGGGTCCATGCGCGTGGTGATGGCCCAGATCACGTCGTTCCAGTCCCGAGCATTGATGTCGTCATCCGTGACGATAACGAACTTGGTGTACATGAACTGTCGCAAAAACGACCAGACTCCGAGCATTACCCGCTTGGCATGGCCGGGATACGACTTCTTCATCGTCACGATGGCCATGCGGTACGAGCAGCCTTCGGGCGGCAGATAGAAGTCGGTGATCTCCGGGAACTGCTTCTGCAGGATCGGCACGAACACTTCATTCAACGCCACGCCGAGGATCGCCGGCTCATCCGGCGGACGGCCGGTGTAGGTGCTGTGGTAAATCGGCTTGATCCGGTGCGTGATGCGCTCGACGGTGAACACCGGGAAGCTGTCGACTTCGTTGTAGTAACCGGTGTGGTCGCCGTAGGGACCTTCGTCGGCCATTTCGCCTGGATGGATCACACCTTCGAGGATGATCTCGGCAGTGGCCGGCACTTGCAGGTCATTGCCACGGCACTTCACCAGCTCGGTGCGATTGCCGCGCAGCAGCCCGGCAAAGGCGTATTCGGAGAGGCTGTCCGGCACCGGCGTCACGGCACCGAGAATGGTCGCCGGGTCGGCACCCAGGGCCACGGATACCGGAAACGGCTGGCCCGGATGCTTCTCGCACCACTCGCGGTAATCCAGCGCACCGCCACGGTGACTGAGCCAGCGCATGATGACCTTGTTGCGGCCGATCACTTGCTGCCGGTAAATGCCCAGGTTCTGCCGATCCTTGTTCGGACCTTTGGTGACGGTCAGGCCCCAGGTGATCAGCGGGCCGACATCGCCAGGCCAGCAGGTCTGCACCGGCAGCATCGCCAGGTCGACGTCGTCGCCTTCGATGACCACTTCCTGGCAGATAGCGTCCTTGACGACTTTCGGCGCCATGGCGATGACCTTGCGGAAGATCGGCAGCTTGGACCACGCATCCTTCAGGCCTTTTGGTGGCTCGGGTTCCTTGAGGAACGCCAGCAACTTGCCGATCTCGCGCAACTCGCTGACCGCCTCCGCGCCCATGCCCAGCGCCACGCGCTCGGGGGTGCCGAACAGGTTGCCGAGCACCGGGATGTCATAGCCCGTGGGCTTTTCGAAAAGCAGGGCCGGACCTTTGGCACGCAAGGTGCGGTCGCAGACCTCGGTCATTTCGAGCACTGGGGACACCGGAACCTGGATGCGCTTGAGTTCGCCGCGCGTTTCCAGACCGCTGATAAAGTCGCGCAAGTCGCGATACTGCATGCGTGAGCCTCGTGTTGGCCGTGCCGTTCGGGGGTGGCAGTTTAGCGCCGAACCCCTCTATTCAGAACCACGAACTGGCGATTGATCAAAAATCAGATAGCAAAAAGCCGGGTTTCCCCGGCTTCTTGGCCCGTTCGACTTACTTGCGTTTCATCGACAGGAAGAACTCATCGTTGGTCTTGGTCGTTTTCAACTTGTCGACCAGGAACTCGATGGCGGCGATTTCGTCCATCGGGTGCAACAGCTTGCGCAGGATCCACATGCGTTGCAACTCGTCGTCGGCCGTCAGCAACTCTTCGCGGCGGGTGCCGGAACGGTTGATGTTGATCGCAGGGAACACACGTTTTTCAGCGATACGACGATCCAGCGGCAGTTCCATGTTACCCGTGCCTTTGAATTCTTCGTAGATCACTTCGTCCATCTTCGAGCCGGTTTCAACCAGCGCGGTGGCGATGATGGTCAGCGAACCGCCTTCTTCGATGTTCCGCGCGGCACCGAAGAAACGTTTCGGTTTCTCCAGGGCGTGGGCATCGACACCACCGGTGAGCACTTTGCCGGAGCTCGGGATCACGGTGTTGTAGGCGCGAGCCAGACGGGTGATGGAGTCGAGCAGGATCACCACGTCTTTCTTGTGTTCGACCAGGCGCTTGGCCTTCTCGATCACCATTTCGGCAACCTGCACGTGGCGGGTTGGCGGCTCGTCGAACGTCGAGGCAACCACTTCGCCGCGCACGGTGCGCTGCATTTCGGTCACTTCTTCCGGACGTTCGTCGATCAGCAATACGATCAGATGAACTTCAGGATTGTTACGTGCGATGTTCGCCGCGATGTTCTGCAGCATGATGGTCTTACCGGCTTTCGGCGGTGCAACGATCAGACCGCGCTGGCCTTTGCCGATCGGGGCGCACAGGTCGATGACACGACCGGTCAGGTCTTCGGTGGAACCGTTGCCGGCTTCCATCTTCATGCGCACGGTCGGGAACAGCGGGGTCAGGTTCTCGAAGAGAATCTTGTTTTTCGCGTTCTCGGGACGATCGTAGTTGATCGTATCGACCTTGAGCAGTGCGAAATAACGCTCGCCTTCCTTTGGAGGGCGGATCTTGCCAACGATGGTGTCACCGGTGCGCAAGTTGAAGCGACGGATCTGGCTCGGCGAGACGTAGATATCGTCTGGGCCGGCGAGATAGGAAGCGTCAGCGGAGCGCAGGAAGCCGAAGCCGTCCTGGAGAATCTCCAGCACGCCATCACCGGAGATTTCCTCGCCGCTTTTCGCGTGCTTTTTGAGCAGGGAGAAAATCACGTCCTGCTTGCGCGAACGGGCCATATTTTCTATGCCCATCTGTTCGGCCAATTCGAGCAGTTCGGTAATCGGCTTTTGCTTGAGTTCAGTCAGATTCATATAGGAATGACGTAATCATTTATGGAGGGGGGAAATTAAGCTTTTGGCTTAATGAGGCCGCGCCGCAGAGAAGGCGACAGGATCGCGTACTAATTCGAAAAGGAGTGCGTCGGCGACGGCTAGCAGGGGGCAATGGAGAAACCAGTGCGGGGCCGAATGTACCACCTGAGTTTCGGAGCGTCTAGCCCTCTATAACGAAAAAGCCCCGCGAAGTGCGGGGCCTTTTTTCGGACACTTTACGACGACGCTTAGATGTTGGCGTCGAGGAAAGCCGCCAGTTGCGACTTCGACAGTGCGCCGACCTTGGTCGCTTCGACGTTGCCGTTCTTGAACAGCATCAGTGTCGGGATCCCGCGCACGCCATGCTTGGCCGGGGTTTCCTGGTTTTCGTCGATGTTCAGTTTGGCAACGGTCAGCTTGCCAGCGTAGGTGCCAGCGATCTCGTCCAGTACCGGGGCGATCATTTTGCAAGGGCCGCACCACTCAGCCCAGTAGTCAACAAGCACAGGGCCAGCAGCCTTCAGTACTTCTTCTTCGAAGTTAGCGTCGGTGACGTGCTTGATAAGATCGCTGCTCATGGATGTCTCCGGGTTGTAAGCAATAAAAAAACGTGGCCCA
The DNA here is from genome assembly GCF_006094435.1 of Pseudomonas sp. MPC6. NCBI lineage: Bacteria > Pseudomonadati > Pseudomonadota > Gammaproteobacteria > Pseudomonadales > Pseudomonadaceae > Pseudomonas > Pseudomonas sp. MPC6. The sequence goes on from NZ_CP034783.1 coordinate 6,787,372, forward strand.
TCATAGCTGCCCTTCCCCTGTTCAGGAAGCCGCAGTTGATTGAGTCTCGCTATGGTGGTCCATGAGTTTGGGTATAGCTCAAGTCACGAGGTGGCGGGAGCGACGAAGGCAATTCCAGTGCGCAGGGCCGCGTTTCGCACATGCTCTTGCATGGCCTTCTGCGCGGCGCCGGACGCCCGCCGGGCCAGTGCGCGGAGAATTTTACGGTGCTCCTGCCAGGTTTCCATGGCCCGTTCGGCCCGGATGAACGGTAGCTTTTGGCTTTCCAGGAAGATCTCGGCGCTGGCGGTCAGGATGCTCAGCATCGCGTGATTGCCGCTGGCCAGCAGGATGCGCCGGTGAAATTCGAAATCCAGCCGCGCCGCTGCCTCGAAATCGCCGGCCTTCAGGTCGATGCGCATGGCGGCGACATTATCGTCCAGGGCATCGAGCTCGTGAGTGCTCAGGGTCACCGCCGCCAAGCCGGCCGCAAAGCCTTCCAGGGCATAGCGCAACTGGAATATATCCAGCGGCGAGGCTTGCGCCGCAAATGGCCAACTCAGCGCCGCGTCGCCTCGCGGCAAATCCACCGGCGACTGCACGAACACACCTTTGCCCGGCTGGATGCTGATCACTCCCAGGGCACTCAAGGACGACAATGCCTCGCGCAGCGACGCCCGACTGACCCCCAATTGCAGCGCCAGGTCCCGTTGCGAGGGCAACGCGTCCCCCGGTCCGAAACCTTGTTCGGCGATCAGTTTGCGGATGGCTTGCAGCGCCACTTCAGGTACGGCTTGGGAGATCGAGTTCATGGTTTTCAGACGAACCAGGCGAATGAGCGGTTAGTTGTAAAGCTATTCGCGACGCCCGGCAAGTCGTGCCCCATGGGGGTTCGCCGCCTTTCACCGATGCGCCAGGAGGGTGCGGAAGACGCCACAACTGTTCAGACCAGTAAGACCGAGCAAGCCCAGTAAAACCGCGGCCTGGCACCCCTTAAGTGCACTCTTGGCACGCCCCGTGCTCTGTCGAATCGCAGAAATCACTTCCCGCCGATTCGGAGATTTGCCATGACCCAGCGTTACAGCGCCCTCCTCGCCGCTCTGTTTGCCAGCCTGATGCTGAGCCAGGCGCCCGCCCACGCCGACGGTCTGGAGGATGTGGTCAAGCGCGGTGTCCTCAAGGTGGCCGTGCCCCAGGACTTCCCGCCGTTCGGCTCGGTCGGCCCGGACATGAAGCCACGCGGCCTCGATGTCGACACCGCCAGGCTGCTGGCCGACCAACTCAAGGTCACACTCGAGCTGACCCCGGTCAACAGCACCAACCGCATTCCGTTCCTGACCACCGGCAAGGTCGACCTGGTGATTTCCAGCCTGGGCAAAAACCCCGAGCGCGAGAAGGTCATCGACTTCTCCAACGCCTACGCCCCCTTCTACCTCGCCGTCTTCGGCCCGCCGGATGCCGATATCAAGGGCCTGGACGACCTCAAGGGCAAGACCATCAGCGTCACCCGTGGCGCCATCGAAGACATCGAGCTGAGCAAAGTCGCGCCCGAAGGCGTGACCATCAAGCGATTCGAAGACAACAACTCGACCATCGCGGCCTACCTCGCCGGGCAAGTCGACCTGATCGCCAGCGGCAACGTGGTGATGGTGGCGATCAGTGAACGCAACCCGAAACGCGTGCCGGCGCTGAAAGTGAAACTCAAGGATTCGCCGGTCTACGTCGGCGTCAACAAGAACGAGCCGGCGCTGCTGGGCAAGGTCAACCAGATCCTCGCCACCGCCAGGACCGACGGTTCGCTGGAGAAAAACGCCCAAACCTGGCTCAAAGAGCCGCTGCCGGCCGATCTCTGATCGCCGCAGGAGAGACTTGATATGTCCTATCAGTTCGACTTCATTCCTGTGGTGCAAAACACCGACCTGCTGCTGCGCGGTGCGCTGTTCACCCTTGAACTGACAGCTATCGGCGCGGTGCTCGGGGTCGGCCTGGGTATTGTCGGCGCCCTGGTGCGGGCGTGGAATATTCGCCCGTTCTCCACGATTTTCGGCGTTTATGTCGAGTTGATCCGCAACACGCCGTTTCTGGTGCAGTTGTTTTTCATCTTCTTCGGCCTGCCGTCCCTGGGTGTGCAGATTTCCGAATGGCAGGCCGCTGTGCTGGCGATGGTGATCAACCTCGGGGCCTATTCGACCGAGATCATCCGCGCCGGCATCCAGGCGATTCCTCGCGGTCAGCTGGAAGCCGCCGCTGCCTTGGCGATGAGCCGCTTCGAAGCCTTCCGGCACGTGGTCCTGCTGCCCGCGCTGGGCAAGGTGTGGCCGGCCCTGAGCAGCCAGATCATCATCGTCATGCTGGGTTCGGCGGTCTGCTCGCAGATCGCCACCGAAGAACTGAGCTTCGCCGCCAACTTCATTCAGTCGCGCAACTTCCGCGCCTTTGAAACCTATGCCCTGACCACGCTGCTCTACCTGTGCATGGCTTTATTGATCCGCCAGTTGCTGAACTGGATTGGCCGCCGGTTTATCTCAAGGAGCAGCCAATGAGCGACTTCACCTTCTGGGACATCCTGCGCAACCTGCTCACCGGCCTGCAATGGACGCTGGCGTTGTCGCTGGTGGCGTTCATCGGCGGCGGGCTGATCGGCTTGCTGATCATGGTCATGCGCATTTCAAAAAAGTCCCTGCCGAGCAGTTTCGCCCGCACTTACATCGAACTGTTCCAGGGCACGCCGCTGTTGATGCAGCTGTTCCTGGTGTTCTTCGGTGTCGCGCTGGCCGGGGTGGAGATTTCACCATGGATGGCAGCGGCGATCGCCCTGACGCTGTTCACCAGCGCCTACTTGGCCGAGATCTGGCGCGGTTGTGTCGAGTCGATTCCCCACGGCCAGTGGGAAGCTTCTTCAAGCCTGGCACTCAATCCGCTGGAGCAACTGCGCTACGTGATCCTGCCGCAAGCCCTGCGCATCGCCGTGGCGCCGACCGTCGGCTTCTCGGTGCAAGTGGTCAAAGGCACCGCCGTCACCTCGATCATCGGTTTCACCGAACTGACCAAGACCGGCGGCATGCTCGCCAACGCGACCTTCGAGCCGTTCATGGTCTACGGCCTGGTGGCCCTCGGCTATTTCCTGCTCTGTTACCCCTTGTCCCTCAGTGCGCGCTACCTGGAAAGGAGACTGCATGCCTCTGCTTAGAATTTCCGCCCTGCATAAATATTACGGCGACCACCATGTGCTCAAAGGCATCGACCTGAGCGTCGAGGAAGGCCAGGTGGTGGCGATCATCGGCCGCAGCGGCTCGGGTAAATCCACCTTGCTGCGCACCTTGAATGGCCTGGAGTCGATCAACGACGGCGTGATCGAAGTCGACGGTGAATACCTCGACGCCGCCCGCGCCGACCTGCGCAGCCTGCGGCAGAAAGTCGGGATGGTGTTCCAGCAGTTCAACTTGTTCCCGCACCTGACCGTGGGCGAAAACGTCATGCTTGCACCGCAGGTGGTGCAGAAGGTGCCAAAAGCCAGGGCCGCTGAACTGGCCAGGGAGATGCTGGAACGGGTTGGCCTGGGGGAAAAATTCGATGCGTTTCCGGACCGGCTGTCCGGTGGGCAGCAACAACGGGTGGCGATTGCCCGGGCTTTGGCGATGTCACCGAAGGTGTTGCTTTGTGATGAGATTACTTCGGCGCTGGACCCGGAACTGGTCAATGAAGTGCTGAGCGTGGTGCGGCAGCTGGCGGCGCAAGGCATGACCTTGATCATGGTTACCCATGAAATGCGTTTTGCCCGGGAGGTTGGGGATAAGTTGGTGTTCATGCATAAGGGCAAGGTGCATGAGGTGGGGGATCCGAAGGCGTTGTTTGCCAATCCGCAGACGGCGGAGCTGGCGAATTTCATTGGGACCGTTGAAATGACGGGCTGAAAGTTCTTCAGCGCCTGCGAGGCCGCCTTCGCGAGCAAGCCCGCTCCCAGATTTAACCGAGTATTTGAGTAGGAATACGGTCGAATGTGGGAGCGGGCTTGCTCGCGAAGGGGCCATCAGCCGCGCCGCAAGTACCCCGCGCCAAAAGATCGCAGCCTTCGGCGGCTCTACGCGTTGGCGGCAGCGTTTGATCGTGTCACGATGTCAGGGTTATCGACCGAGACCCCCTGACCATGCCGCAATCTCAAGCCAAGAATCTGTCCCTGATCGCCGCAATCGACCTGGGCTCCAACAGCTTTCACATGGTCGTGGCCAAGGCCCAGAACAGCGAAATCCGTATTCTCGAACGCCTCGGGGAGAAGGTTCAGCTGGCCGCTGGCATCGATGAAGAGCGCCAGCTCAGCGAAGAATCCATGCAACGCGGGCTCGATTGCCTGAAGCGCTTTGCCCAACTGATCAATGGCATGCCGCCAGGCGCCGTGCGAATCGTCGGGACCAACGCCTTGCGTGAAGCCCGCAACCGCGTCGAATTCATCCGCCGCGCTGAAGAAATCCTTGGCCACCCGGTGGAAGTCATCTCCGGCCGTGAAGAAGCGCGCCTGATCTACCTCGGCGTGTCCCACACCCTCGCCGACACGCCGGGCAAGCGCCTGGTGGCCGACATTGGCGGTGGCAGTACCGAATTCATCATTGGCCAGCGCTTCGAGCCGTTACTGCGCGAAAGCCTGCAGATGGGCTGCGTCAGCTTTACCCAGCGCTATTTCAAGGACGGCAAGATCACCCCGGCCCGCTATGCCCAGGCGTACACGGCAGCGCGGCTGGAGATCATGAGCATCGAACACGCCCTGCACCGCCTGACCTGGGATGAAGCCATCGGCTCCTCGGGCACCATCCGGGCCATCGGCCTGGCACTGAAGGCCGGCGGGCATGGCACGGGCGAAGTGAACGCCGAAGGCCTGGCCTGGCTCAAGCGCAAACTGTTCAAGCTCGGCGACGTCGAAAAGATCGACTTCGAAGGCATCAAGCCGGACCGCCGGGCGATCTTCCCGGCCGGCCTGGCGATTCTCGAAGCCATCTTCGATGCCCTGGAACTGCAACGCATGGACCACTGCGATGGCGCCCTGCGCGAAGGCGTGCTGTATGACCTGATGGGTCGTCATCACCACGAAGACGTCCGCGAGCGCACCCTCAGCTCGCTGATGGAGCGTTATCACGTCGATCTGGAACAAGCGGCGCGGGTCGAACGCAAGGCGTTGCACGCGTTCGATCAGGTGGCCGAGGATTGGGACCTGGATGACGGCATCTGGCGCGAACTGCTGGGCTGGGCCGCCAAGGTTCATGAAGTGGGCCTGGACATCGCTCACTATCACTACCACAAGCATGGCGCCTACCTGATCGAGCATTCGGACCTGGCGGGCTTCTCCCGCGAAGACCAGTTGATGCTCGCATTGCTGGTGCGCGGTCACCGACGCAATATTCCCCGGGACAAGTTTGCCGAGTTCGGCGATGAAGGCATCAAGCTGATTCGCCTGTGCGTGCTGCTGCGCTTTGCGATCCTGTTCCATCACATCCGCGGCACCCAGCAAATGCCTCAGGTCGTACTGCAGGCCAATGGCGACAGCCTGGATGTGCTGTTCCCGGAAAACTGGCTGGACGAAAACCAGTTGACCCAGGCCGACTTCGGCCTCGAAGCGGAATGGCTGACCCGGGTCGGCTTTGTGCTTAACGTGCGCTAAACCACCGCAAGACGTCCGCCAAACACGTCCCCTGTAGGAGCCGGCTTGCCGGCGAAGGCGTCCTTGAAATCGACGCAAGACTTGAAGGCCATACCCTGCGTGCGGCGATTCGACAACCCAGGCTCCAACAGGCGATAGGCCTTCAGGATTGTGGAGAATGGAAGGACGCCTTCGCTGGCAAGCCAGCTCCTACAGGGGGGCGGTGGAAATGAAAATGGCGATCCGCAGGGATCGCCATTTTTTACATCACGCCAGGATTAACGCACAGCCAGGATCGGGCTGCCCAAACGCTCCAGCAGCGTCGCCTGGGCACTGCGCGGGTTCTGGTTGCCGGTCGGTGTGTTGCGGATATAGCGACCGTCCGCCTGCAGGCTCCAGCTATGGGTGTTGTCGGTCAGATACAGCTCCAACTCCTTCTTGACCCGCATGATCAGCTTCTTGCCCTCCACCGGGAAGCAAGTCTCGACGCGCTTGTCGAGGTTGCGCTCCATCCAGTCGGCACTGGACAGGAACATCTGTTCCTCCCCGCCGTTCAGGAAGTAGAAGACCCGGGTGTGTTCCAGGAAGCGCCCGATGATCGAGCGCACGTGGATGTTGTGCGAAACCCCGGCGATGCCCGGCCGCAGGCAGCACATGCCGCGCACCACCAGATCGATACGCACCCCGGACTGACTGGCCTTGTACAGCGCGCGGATGATCTTCGGATCGGTCAGCGAGTTGAACTTGGCGATGATGTGCGCCGGTTTGCCGTCGAGGGCGAACTGAGTTTCGCGGGCAATCATGTCGAGCATGCCCTTCTTCAGCGTGAACGGCGCGTGCAGCAGCTTCTTCATGCGCAGGGTCTTACCCATGCCGATCAGCTGGCTGAACAGTTTGCCAACGTCTTCGCACAAGGCATCGTCGGAGGTCAGCAGGCTGTAGTCGGTGTACAGACGGGCGTTGGCCGCGTGGTAGTTGCCGGTACCCAAGTGAGCGTAACGGACAATTTCGCCGGCTTCACGCCGCAGAATCAGCATCATCTTGGCGTGGGTCTTGAAACCGACCACGCCATAGATCACCACGGCACCGGCCGCTTGCAGGCGGCTGGCGAGCTGCAGGTTGGACTCTTCATCGAACCGCGCGCGCAATTCGATCACCGCAGTGACTTCTTTGCCGTTACGCGCGGCATCGACCAGTGCATCGACGATTTCCGAGTTGGCGCCGGAGCGATACAGGGTCTGGCGCACCGCCAGGACGTGCGGGTCCTTGGCCGCCTGGCGCAGCAGGTCGACCACCGGGGTGAACGACTCGAACGGGTGCAGCAGCAGGATGTCCTGCTTGCTGATCACGCTGAAGATGTTCTCGCTGTTCTGCAGCAGCTTCGGGATCTGCGGCGTGAACGGCAGGTATTGCAGCTCGCGCTGGCTGTCCAGGCCGGTAATGCTGAACAGGCGGGTCAGGTTGACCGGACCGTTGACCTGATACAGCTCGGTCTCGTGCAGGTTGAACTGCTTGAGCAGGTAGTCGGACAGATGTTTAGGGCAGGTGTCGGCAACTTCCAGACGCACCGCGTCACCGTAGCGACGGGAGAACAACTCGCCGCGCAGGGCGCGAGCCAGGTCTTCCACATCTTCGGTGTCGACGGAAAGGTCGGCGTTGCGGGTCAGGCGGAACTGGTAGCAGCCCTTGACCTTCATGCCCTGGAACAGGTCATCGGCGTGGGCATGGATCATCGACGACAGGAATACATAGTTGTCGCCAGGGCCGCCGACTTCTTCCGGCACCTTGATGACCCGCGGCAGCAGGCGCGGTGCCGGGATGATCGCCAGACCGGAATCGCGACCGAAGGCGTCGATGCCTTCGAGCTCGACGATGAAGTTCAGGCTCTTGTTCACCAGCAACGGGAACGGGTGGGTCGGGTCGAGGCCGATCGGGGTGATGATCGGGGCGATCTCGTCGCGGAAAAAACGGCGAACCCAGGTCTTGATCTTGGTGGTCCAGTGACGCCGGCGGATGAAGCGGACCTGATGCTTTTCCAGTTCCGGCAACAGAATGTCGTTGAGGATCGCGTACTGGCGGTCGACGTGACCGTGTACCAACTCGCTGATGCGGGCCAGGGCCTGATGCGGTTGCAGGCCATCCGCGCCGGCCTGCTCACGGGCGAAGGTGATCTGCTTCTTCAGCCCGGCCACACGGATCTCGAAGAACTCGTCCAGGTTGCTGGAGAAGATCAGCAGAAATTTCAACCGCTCCAGCAACGGGTAGGACACATCCAGCGCCTGTTCCAGCACGCGGATGTTGAACTGCAGTTGCGATAGCTCGCGATGAATGTACAGGCTGCTGTCATCCAGGCCGGGAATGGCAATCGCCGGCGTCGCCGCAGCAGGCTCGGCCACCACCGCGGCGGGAGCTGGCTCCAGTTCCGGCGGGGTTTCATCGATTTGCTCCACCACAGGTTGAGCCTCTTTTACGGCGACTTCAGTGAGTCCTTCGGTAGTCATGGAATGTTCCTGGGAGGGCTATTGTTGCTCTCGTAACAATTGAGCGGCACGGACGGCAAAGTAACTCAGGATGCCATCAGCGCCTGCACGTTTAAAAGCGGTCAGGGATTCGAGGATAACCCCTTCGCTCAACCAGCCATTCTGGATCGCTGCCATGTGCATGGCGTATTCGCCGCTGACTTGATAAACAAAAGTCGGCACTTTGAATTCTTCTTTGACCCGATAGAGGATGTCCAGATACGGCATGCCTGGCTTGACCATGACCATGTCCGCGCCTTCTGACAAGTCCGCCGCGACCTCATGCAGGGCTTCGTTGCTGTTGGCCGGGTCCATCTGATAGGAGGCCTTGTTGGCCTTGCCCAGGTTCAGCGCCGAACCCACGGCATCGCGGAACGGGCCGTAATAGGCGCTGGCGTACTTCGCCGAGTAGGCCATGATCCGCACATTGACGTGATCGGCCAGTTCGAGGGCTTCGCGGATCGCCTGGATGCGACCGTCCATCATGTCCGACGGGGCGACCACCTGAGCGCCGGCTGCGGCGTGGGACAAGGCCTGCCTGACCAGTGCGTCAACCGTGATGTCGTTCTGCACGTAGCCTTGTTCGTCGAGAATACCGTCCTGACCGTGGGTGGTGAACGGGTCCAGGGCAACGTCGGTGATTACCCCCAGCTCAGGGAACTGCGCACGCAACGCGCGGGTGGCGCGCTGGGCAATGCCTTCGGGGTTCCAGGCTTCGGCGGCGTCCAGGGATTTGAGTTCAGGTGGCGTCACCGGGAACAGGGCCACTGCAGGGATGCCCAACTCGACCCACTTGGCCGCTTCTTCCAGCAACAGGTCGATGGTCAGGCGCTCGACGCCCGGCATCGAGGCCACCGCTTCGCGACGGTTCTCACCGTCCAGCACGAACACCGGCAAGATCAGGTCGTCGACGGTCAGAACGTTTTCACGGACCAGTCGACGCGAAAAATCATCACGACGGTTGCGTCGCAAACGGGTTGCAGGGAACAAACGGTTGGCGGGGGTAAAGCTCACGGCAGACTCCTGAGCCCGCGCGGGAGGCGAGCGTGACAGTTATAAGCGACCATTATGACCGTCGTATTACAGTTATGTGCAGCCTGTGACAGGTAGTCGCATTCCATTCTCCTTGTAGGAAATGTTCACGTCGAGACACATTTGGACACTTTCATGAATGTGCACGAAGGGTTAGGCTGCGCGTTCATTTCGCCAGCATCCAGACAATGCTCCAACAATTTCTTCAGGAATTCGGCTACTTCGCCCTTTTTCTCGGCACGTTTTTCGAAGGCGAAACCATTCTGGTGCTCGCAGGCTTCCTCGCGTTCCGCGGATACATGGACCTTAAAGTGGTGATGATCGTGGCGTTCCTCGGCAGCTATGCCGGCGATCAGCTGTGGTATTTCCTGGGGCGCAAGCACGGCCGCAAGTTGCTCGCGCGCAAACCGCGCTGGCAGTTGATGGGCGACCGCGCGCTGGAACATATCCGCAGGCACCCGGACATCTGGGTCCTGAGTTTCCGCTTTGTTTATGGGCTGCGCACGGTGATGCCGGTGGCGATCGGCTTGTCGGGCTATCCGCCGGGACGTTATCTGCTGCTGAACGGGATCGGTGCCGCGATCTGGGCGGCCGCGCTGGCTGCCGCGGCCTATCACTTCGGCGCAGTACTCGAAGGCATGCTCGGCAGCGTCAAGAAGTACGAGCTGTGGGTGCTCGGCGCCCTGCTGGTCATAGGCTTTGGCCTGTGGCTGCGGCGGCGCTTCAAGAACGCCCGTCTGGCGCGAAAGATTTACGCCGACGAGCAAGCCTTGAAAGCCGAACAGGCCAAAATCGACGGTCCTAAGACGCCAGTCGAGTGAAGCGGTTTCGGCAACAGTAGAGACCGATGAGGCTGAGCAGGCTGTAACTGAGCAGCCCGACCCAGCCCACCGCACTGGCCGGCCACAGCCCGACCGCTGGCGCCAGCCATGCCAGCGGCAGGTTCGATGCCAGTCGCAGCAGCTCCAGCTTCAACGCCCACGGGCGATTCTCCAGGGCCACCCCCAACACGAACAACCCCAGCGCCACGGCACTCCAGCCGAGCACCAGGGCGGCGGTCGGCAGATGCTGCGCAAGGTTCATCAAGTAGCTGCCCAGCGCGATGTAGACGCAAAACTGCACCGCCACGTACAGCTGCTGACGCCCGTCCAGCGGCACCTCGAACTTGCGGAACTGACTCAGGTCCGGTTTGTTCATCGGGTATTTCGCCGCCACATCCGCCGGCCGCCAACCGGTGCGCATGAACCAGATCCGCAACTTGTCCCACCCACTCCCGGCTCGCCGTGCGTCATCCCATAATTGCACGTAGAACTGCACGTTAGCCCACAACGGATTCCAGCTCGCCAGCGGCGTGGTCACGCCGAAAATCACCGGTTCGTCGTCGTCCTCTTCCTGGAACGAGCCAAATAGACGGTCCCAAATAATGAACACCCCGCCGTAGTTGCGATCCATGTAGAGAGCATTCTGTGCATGGTGAGCCCGATGATTGGACGGTGTGACGAAGAACCACTCGAACCAGCCGAGCTTGGGAATGTGCCGGGTATGCACCCAGAACTGATACAGCAGGTTCAACGCGGCGACGCTGACGAACACCAGCAGCGGCACACCCAGCACGGCCATGGGCAGGTAAAAGATCCAGCTCAGGAGAAAGCCGGTGCTGGTCTGGCGCAGTGCGGTGGAGAGGTTGTAGTCCTCGCTCTGGTGATGCACCGAATGCGCCGCCCAGAGAATATTGCGCTCGTGGCCCAGACGGTGCAGCCAGTAGTAGCAGAAGTCGTAGAGGACGAAAGCAAACACCCAGACCCAGACGCGGTCGGCCGCGAGCTCGAACAGCGCCAGATGCTGGAGGGCAAATGCGTAGGTGACCAGGCCGACACCCTTGGTCAGCAAGCCCGTGGTGGTCGACAGCACGCCGGTGCTGATGCTGTTGATCGCGTCGGCCACCCGGTAATTGCTCACCCCGCGCCAACGGTCGGCCAGCAGCTCGAGGGCGATCAGCACAAAGAAAAACGGCACCGCATACAGAATGAAGTCCATGACGCGCCCTGATCGGAGTCTTGAGGACAGATCCTATGTGTAGTCGCGAATTATCCCTATGGCAACGAGTGACAAATTAGTGGACATTTAACGCCATGAATCTGGAGAAAAGCCCATGAGCAAAAAAATTGCAGTGATCCTTTCCGGCTGTGGCGTATACGACGGCGCCGAGATCCACGAGAGCGTGATTACCCTGCTGCGCCTGGACCAGCGTGGCGCCCAGGTGCAGTGTTTCGCCCCGAATATTGCGCAGTTGCATGTGATCAACCACCTGACCGGCGAAGAAATGCCCGAATCGCGCAATGTGCTGGTGGAGTCGGCACGAATCGCCCGGGGCCACATCAAGGATATTCGCGAAGCGGACGTTGAAGAATTCGATGCGCTGATCGTTCCCGGCGGGTTCGGAGCGGCCAAGAACCTCTCCAACTTCGCCATCGAAGGCGCGGGCTGCACCGTGCAGCCGGAAGTCCTGGCGCTGGCCGAAGCCTTTGCCGAAGCGGGCAAACCGGTCGGGCTGATCTGCATCTCGCCGGCGCTGGCAGCGAAAATCTATGGGCCGGGCGTGACCTGCACCATCGGTAATGACGCCGACACGGCCGCCGCGATGAACAAGATGGGGGCGACACACGCGGAATGCGCGGTGACTGAAATCGTTGAAGACAAGGCCCGCAAGCTGGTCAGTACGCCGGCGTACATGCTGGCGCAAAGCATCAGCGAAGCAGCCTCCGGCATCAACAAACTGGTCGATCGCGTGCTCGAACTGACACACGAAAACGACGCCTGACACGGTTCTTGTCGGGGTCGGATTGCTGGCGAAGGCGGTGTGCCAGGCAACATTGATGCTGGATGTGACGGCCTCTTCGCTGGCAAGCCAGCTCCTACAGGGAGGTGTGTCGATTGCACGATTGTAGGAGCCGGCTTGCTGGCGAAGGCGGTGTGTCAGGCAACATTGATGCTGGATGTGATGGCCTCTTCGCTGGCAAGCCAGCTCCTACAGGGAGGTGTGTCGATTGCACGATTGTAGGAGCCGGCTTGCTGGCGAAGGCGGTGTGTCAGGCAACATTGATGCTGGATGTGATGGCCTCTTCGCTGGCAAGCCAGCTCCTACAGGGAGGTGTGTCGATTGCACGATTGTAGGAGCCGGCTTGCTGGCGAAGGCGGTGTGTCAGGCAACATTGATGCTGGATGTGATGGCCTCTTCGCTGGCAAGCCAGCTCCTACAGGGAGGTGTGTCGATTGCACGATTGTAGGAGCCGGCTTGCTGGCGAAGGCGGTGTGTCAGGCAACATTGATGCTGGATGTGATGGCCTCTTCGCTGGCAAGCCAGCTCCTACAGGGAGGTGTGTCGATTGCACGATTGTAGGAGCCGGCTTGCTGGCGAAGGCGGTGTGTCAGGCAACATTGATGCTGGATGTGATGGCCTCTTCGCTGGCAAGCCAGCTCCTACAGGGGGCGCGATAACCGGGTGAGGATCCGGTCCAGCGCATTGGCAAACGCCTGTTTCTCGCGTTCGCCGAACGGCGCCGGGCCGCCGCTCATCTGCCCCTGCTCGCGCAAATCGGTGAACAGGTTGCGCACCGCGAGTCGATCGCCCATGTTCTGTGCATCGAACTCCTTGCCGCGCGGGTCCAGCGCTGCAACCCCCTTCTTCACCAGCCGGTCCGCCAGCGGCACATCGCTGCAAATCACCAGCTCACCGGGAACCGCGTGCTCCACCAGATAGTCGTCGGCCGCATCCGGACCGCTGGGCACCACGATCAGCTTCACCAGGGCCAGGCCCGGCTTGATCTGCGGCTGCCCGGCCACCAGCACCACTTCGAACTGGCGCTTGAGGGCGAACTTCACCACCAGATCCTTGGCGGCCCGGGGGCAGGCGTCGGCATCGATCCAGACACGCATTGTGTTTTCCTCTTTTAAAAAGCATCGCGGGCAAGCCACGCTCCCACAAGGCGAACGCTAAACCTGTGGGAGCGGGCTTGCCCGCGATTAAGAGCGCAGCGAATGCCCTTAAGAAACCCGCACCCGCCGCTTCTCGGCCACCCGGCTACGACTGTACAACACGATAATCGCCAGGATCGCCACCACCTGCGCACTTAACGAATACGCATCCGCGTGGATCCCCAGCCAGTCGAAGTCAAAGAACGGCACCGGTCGCGTGCCGAAGATCCCGGCTTCCTGCAACGCCTTCACGCCGTGCCCGGCAAACACCACCGACAGCGCGCACAGCAGCCCGGCGTTGATGCTGAAGAACAACGACAGCGGCAGTTTTGCCGAGCCGCGCAGGATCACCCAGGCCAGGCCGACCAGCAACACCAGCGCCGTCGCACCACCGGCCAGCACCGCATCATGACCTGCCGGGCCGGCCTGCAGCCACAGGGTTTCATAGAACAGGATCACTTCGAACAGTTCGCGATACACCGAGAAGAACGCCAGGGTCGCAAACCCGAAACGCCCGCCGCCGCCCACCAGGCTGCTCTTGATGTAATCCTGCCAGGCGGCTGCATGGCGACGGTCGTGCATCCACACGCCGAGCCAGAGCACCATGACGCTGGCAAACAGCGCCGTCGCACCTTCGAGCAACTCGCGTTGCGAGCCGCTGACGTCGATCACGTATGCCGCCAGTGCCCAGGTCCCGAGGCCGGCCAACAACGCCAGGCCCCAGCCGACATTGACGCTGCGCACCGCCGATTGCTGGCCGGTGTTGCGCAGGAACGCGAGGATCGCTGCCAGCACCAGGATCGCTTCCAGTCCTTCGCGCAGCAGGATCAGCAAGCCGGAGATGTAACTCAGGGACCAGCTCAAACCATCGCTGCCCAACAGGCCGGCGGCTTCCTGCAACTTGGCCTTGGCCGTGTCCAGGCGCAGCTGGGCCTGGGCCACAGGCAGCCCATCCTGCAACGATTGGCGGTAAGCCATCAGGGATTTTTCAGTGTCTTTGCGCACGTTGGCGTCGACGTTGTCCAAGGAGCTTTCGACCAGCTCGAAGCCTTCCAGGTACGCCGCCACTGACAGGTCGTAGGCCTGATCATGATCGCCGGCCCGATAAGCCGCGATGCTCTTGTCCAGGGTCTCGGCGGTGTAGTCGAGCAATTGCCCCGGGCCGCGCTTGACCTGTGGCGGTTGCGCGCGCTGGGCACGGAAGGTCGCCGCGGCTTGCGGGCCGTCCACGGCCTGTACTTCTGCCGGCGTCTGACGTGCCAGATCCGCGATGTTGTAGGCCTGTGCATTGTTGGCGGCGGCCGGATCGGCACTGAAACCGGCGATGTAAGTCGCCAGGTCCCAACGCTGGCGATCGTCCAGCTGATCGGCAAAGGCCGGCATGTCGGTGCCTTCCACACCCAGGCCCAAGGTGTTGTAGATCGCGTAGAGGCTCAGGTGGTCCAGGCGCGCCGCATCACGCAGATTGGCCGGCGGCGGTGTCAGGCCGACACCCGCGGGGCCGTCGCCGGCACCGGTGTCGCCGTGGCAGACCGAACAGTGCTGGGCGTACAGCGGCGCTCCGCGAGTCGGGTCCGGGGTGATGATCGGGGCCTGACTGACTTCATAGGCCACTGCCAGCTTCGCGCCGAGTTGCCGTGCCTGGCGGGCGACATCCGCGCCATCCTGACGCGCCACGATGGCGCTACGCAGCGCACCGACGCCCTGCTCCAGCCCGGCCTTCTCCGGCTTGGCCGGCATCGCGACGATCAAGCCTTGCAGCACCTTGATGAATTCCAGCTGCTCGCGGTATTCCGACTCGTCGACGACCTTGCCCGCTTGCACGGTTTGCGGATAGTCGGCGCCAATGTAATCGAGCAAATGCAGGGCTTGCGGCGCACCTTCCACGGTGTCGGCCAGCAGATTGAAACTGCACAAGGCAAACAACGGCAACACCAGCCAGGCCAGAACACGGGACGGGGAAGTCATGAATGAATCTCAGTTGGAAATAAGAAGTAACACATTGTTCACTTCGAATGCCATTCACTCAAGCTTTGTTCGCTGATATCGCGACGCTTGCAAAAAATAAACGAATAACAAAAACGACCCTGTGGGAGCGAGCTTGCTCGCGATGGTCTTGAGGGCAACGCGTCCATTCAGAAAAAACGCGTTACCGTTGACGTCCATCGCGAGCGAGCTCGCTCCTACAGGGTATTAAATCGAGGTCGGGTTTTTGTGGCCGACAGATTCAGACGGCGACTTTACGCAGCGTCGCCATGAACGCCGCCGCGCCAATGAACAGGCCGGCAAACGTGCGGTTCATGCGTCTTTGCTGTTTGGGCGTGCGCAGCATCCGCAACACCTTGGACGCCAGCCCGGTGTAACCGGCCATCACGATCAGGTCCACAAAGACCATGGTCACACCGATGATCAGGTATTGCGCCAGCAGCGGCGCATGAGGGTCGATGAACTGCGGCAACACCGCCAGCATGAATACCAGCGCCTTGGGGTTGCTGATGTTCACCAGAAAACCACGGAATACCAGGGCCATCGGCTTGCCGATCTGCCGCACGGCCGCGTCGTCGCTCATGTCGCTGGGCAGCGCTCGCCATTGCTTGACCGCGAGGAAAACCAGATAGGCCACGCCGAACCATTTGATCGCGTAGAAGGCCGTGGCCGACGCGGTGAGAATGGCGCCCACACCGGCGCCGACAATCGCGATCTGCACCGCCAGGCCCAATTGCAGGCCCAGGGCGTTCCAGTATCCGCGCCAGAAACCGTATTGCAGACCGCTGGACATCGACGCAATGGCGCCGGCACCGGGAGACAGGCTGATCACCCAGCAGGCGGCAAAAAACGCCAGCCATGTTTGAAGCTCCATTGCACACCTCGACTCGGACTCGTGACAGATGTCTAAGCTAATGCGGCTTTGGGCTGGTGACTATCGATTTTTTTCAGGATGTTGCGACTGCCGACCAGCGTTTGCAGCTGTAGGGCTCCTTCGCGAGCAAGCTCGCACAGGTGACCGCGTGCTCATTAACGACTCGGTCAAACTGTGGGAGCGGGCTTGCCCGCGAAGGCGGTGCGTCAGGCGACAGAAGACTTACTTTTCAAACCCACCGGACGAGAATACATCCGTGCCCCGCCAACGCCGAACCGAACGCTGGAAGAACAGGCTGTTGGGCACTTGCACCATGGCGCTGCCGGTGCCGAGCTCTTCGGCTTCGATCAAGGTGGTGTAGAGCAGATTGATCGCCACCACCCGCCCCTTGACCCCGGGCTTGTCGGTGGTGTCCACCAGCTCGACCACGTCACCGATGCGGAACGGTCCGACGGTATAGATCAGAATGGCGCAGAGCAGGTTGGAGAGCACGCTCCACATGGCGAAGAACGCCACCGCCGCCACCGCGACAAAGCCGGACAACGCCGTCCAGAGCACCGTGGCCGATACGCCGAGGCGTTCCAGGACGAAGATCAGCGCACTGCCCATGATCAGCCAGCGCAAACCACCGCGCAGCGGCATCAGCAACTGCGGCGGCAATGGATAGCGCTCGCTCAGGCGGGTCAGGCACTTGGCGACGAAGCGTTGGGCGATATAACCCGCCAACAAGATCAGGAGGATTTGCCCGAAGAGCCAGAGCGGCTCGATCCACATCGCCGCCAGCGGCAGCTTGAAGGCCTCCATCAAGACAACGCCTCCAGCTCCGCCTGCATGCTTTCGAGCAACTCCAGGGCTTCCATCCAGGCTTCTTCCAGCTCGGCTTCACGCACCTTCAGCCTGGCCTGTTCGGCCAGCAGATCACGCAATTCGTTCTTGCGTGCCGGTTCGTAAATGTCGCTGTCGCCAAGGCTGGCATCGATTTTCGCCAGTTTCTCGTGCAGCTTGCCCAGCTCGGCTTCGAGCTTGTCAGCCTCGCGCTTGTGCGGGGCCAGTTGCTGACGCAGCGCCGCTGCGGCCTGGCGCTGGGCTTTCTTGTCGGTCTTGTCGGGATTGACCGGGGTATTACTGACCGGGGCATTGCGCTGACGGTACTCCACCAGCCAGCGGGTATAGTCTTCGAGGTCGCCGTCGAACTCCTCGACCTTGCCGTCCGCCACCAGATAGAAATTGTCGGTGGTGCTTTTAAGCAGATGACGATCGTGGGAGACCACCAGTACCGCACCGGTGAATTCCTGCAGGGCCATGGTCAGCGCCAGGCGCATCTCCAGGTCCAGGTGGTTGGTCGGTTCGTCGAGCAGCAACAGGTTCGGCCGGCCCCAGGCGATCAACGCCAAGGCCAGGCGGGCCTTCTCGCCACCGGAGAAATTCAGCACCGGCTCGTCGATCCGCGCGCCACGGAAGTCGAAACCGCCGAGGAAGTCACGCAGGGTCTGTTCGCGCTCGGTGGGCGCCAGGCGCTGCATGTGCAGCAACGGGCTGGCCTTGGAGTCGAGCGAGTCCAGCTGATGCTGGGCGAAGTAACCGACCACGGTGTTCTCGCCACGGGTCAGTCGACCGGACAAAGGCTCGAGATCACCGGAGAGGTTTTTGATCAGGGTCGATTTACCGGCACCGTTGGGGCCGAGCAGGCCGATCCGTGCGCCGGGGGTCAGTTGCAGCCGGACCTTCTCCAGCACGGTTTTGTCGCCATAGCCCAAACGGGCATCGGCCAGGTCGATCAACGGACTGGAGATCTTCGTCGACTCGCGAAAGACAAAGTCGAACGGCGAATCGACGTGGGCGGCGGACAACTCTTCCATCCGCTCCAGCGCCTTGATCCGGCTCTGGGCCTGACGGGCCTTGGTGGCCTGGGCCTTGAAGCGGGCGATGTAGCTTTCCATGTGCGCACGTTGCGCCTGCTGCTTCTCGTACGCTTGCTGTTGCTGGGCCAGACGCTCGGCGCGGGCGCGTTCGAACGCGGTATAACCACCGCGGTACAGGGTGATCTTGCGTTGATCGACGTGCGCCACGTGATCGACCACGGCATCGAGGAAGTCGCGGTCGTGGGAAATCAGCATCAAGGTGCCAGGATAGCTTTTGAGCCATTCTTCGAGCCAGATGATGGCGTCAAGATCCAAGTGGTTGGTCGGCTCGTCGAGCAGCAACAGGTCCGAGGGGCACATCAAAGCCTGCGCCAGGTTCAGACGCATCCTCCAGCCACCGGAGAAATCTCCTACCTGCCGATCCATCTGGTCGTTGGTGAAGCCCAAACCGGCCAGCAGCTTGCGCGCCCGGGCATCGGCGGTGTAACCGTCGGCACTGTCGAGCTCGGCATGCAGGCGGGCCTGAGCGGCACCGTCATGGGCCGCTTCGGCGGCGGCGAGGTCGCGTTGCACCTCGCGCAGGCGCAGGTCACCATCGAGCACGTAGTCGACCGCGATCCGATCGAGGGTGTCGATCTCCTGGCGCATGTGGGCGATGCGCCAGTCCGCCGGCAGGAAGCAATCACCCGAGTCCGGGTGCAGGTCACCCAGGAGCAAGGCGAACAGGCTCGATTTGCCGGCGCCGTTGGCACCGATGAGGCCGGCTTTGTGGCCGGCGTGCAGGGTCAGCTCGGCGTCTTCTAGCAGACGTTGCGGGCCACGCTGTAAAGTCAGGTTCTGAAGTCGAATCATAATGGCGGCGGAGTCTACCAGCTTCGCTCGCAACTGGCGCGAGTAGCACGATGTCCTCTGACCTGTGGAGTTTTTCCCTTGGCGCTTACGCCCGTCCCGGCGTCGAAGCCGCGTGCCTGCAATTGCAGGCGACGGGCGTCAATGTGTGCCTGCTGCTGTGTGGACTGTGGTTGGGACAGCGGGGAGTCGCCTGTAACGAACAACGATTGCAGTGGCTTCGCAACGTGGCCGAGCCGTGGGATTCAGATGTTGTACAACCGCTACGGGCATTGCGCACGCAGTGGAAATCCGCTGCGGCCAAGGACATGGAAGTGAATGCGTTGCGCGAACAGGTGAAGGCCCTGGAGCTCGAAGCCGAGCGACTGCTGTTATGGCGACTGGAGCGAGTGGCGCACAGTTGGCCGCAGTGTGGGGCGACCGATCCATCGGCCTGGCTGGAGGGTGTGACGGCAGGTGCCGCCCACCTGGACCGCGACGCGCTGCATCAGCTGCGCGTCGCGGCAACCGGCACTTAGGAAGCGCTGGTTGGGGTGGTGCTGGTGCTCGACGAAGCGGCTGGCGTTGGCGCAGGCGTGGTAGTCGAGGTGGTTGCTGCAGGCGAAGCCGAAGCAGACGGCCCTGGAGTCACTGGCTTGGCAGCGGGCGCAGGGGTCGGCTTGGTAGCGGCGACCGGTTTTTTCACGGCCGGCTTGGCTGCAGGTTTTGCTGCTGGCTTGGCAGCGGCCGGTTTTGCCGCGGCAGTTTTCGCGGCAGTCGCTGGCTTGGCTGCAGCTGTTTTGGCAGCTGGTTTTGCAGCCGGCTTGGCAGCGGTTTTAGCCGCGACAGGTTTTGCGGCGGACTTGGCAGCTGGTTTCGCAGCGGCCGTTTTTGCCGCAGGTTTTGCAGCAGCGGTTTTGGCTACGGCCGGTTTCGCAGCAGCGGTTTTTGCAGCAGGTTTAGCGGCCGTTGTTTTCGCGGCAGCGGGCTTGGCGGCAGGTTTGGCAGCGGCCGTTCTGGCAGCTGGTTTTGCTGCGGCTTTCACCGGTGCCTTGGCGGCGGTTTTTTTAACAGGAGCAGCAGCAGCAGGCTTGGCCGGTGCTTTTGCAGCAGCCGGTTTGGCCGCGGCTTTCTTGGCAGGTGCCGCGGCAGGCTTGGCCGAACGCAGGGACAACGCCTTGCCGACAGCCTCTTGTACACGACCGACGCCCTGGGCCAGTTTCAGGCTTTCTTGAGCATCGCGCTTGAGTTGCAGGATGTAGCTGCGGGTGTCGGATTGACGATCCTTGAGGGCGTCGAGCAGGTCCTCGAGTTCCTTCACCGCGCCCTTGGCTTTGGTCTGTGCCTTGGCCTTGCCGGCCGACGCAGCGTCCTGCAATTTGGTACGGGACTTGTGCAGTTTTTCCTGTGCTTTGCCGCGTTGTTTTTCCAGTTTGGCGAGCAGTTTTTCAGCATCGGCCAAGGCTTGGGAACAAGCGGTTTCCAGATGCTCGAGCAGGCTGCCCGAGAGTTGTTGGAGTAAGTGCAACGGGGTATTTACAGGCTTCTTGGTGGCCGACATGGTTTACCTCCTGGCTGACGTGGGTGCGGCTCATACTAGACCTCTGCTGCTACCGCCGCTAGGGCATGTTGACAGTATCCAAAGCGCTGTGTTGCAACGGATGGCAAATGTTCTGCGCTTGCGCAAAACCAGTTCGCCGTTAAGTGCATTCACACTGGCATAATCCACCGCATCTCAGGTCGGAGAGTGCCCATGTCGCGTTACCTTTTCTTATCGCTCTGCGTGTTTTTTTCCACGGCTCAGGCCGCGGAAAAATCCACGGAAAACGACGCCCGCGATCTCGCCTACAGCTTGGGCGCAAGCCTTGGCGAACGCTTGCGCCAGGAGGTCCCCGACCTGCAACTTCAAGCGCTGGTCGAAGGTTTGCAGCAAGCCTATCAAGGCAAACCCCTGGCACTCAAAGACGAGCAGATCGAACAGATTCTTGCCGAGCACGAAGCCCAGGTTGCCGAACGACCGGCCATTGCGCAAAGCGAAGTCGCCCTTGAAAAAGAGCAGCGTTTTCTCGCCGAGGAAAAAGCCAGACCCGGGGTTCGCGAATTGGCAGACGGCATCATGCTGACGGAACTGGCTCCGGGCACCGGCGCAAAAGCCGGCCCGAACGGCAAGGTCCAGGTGTTGTATATCGGGCGTCTTCCCGACGGCTCAGTGTTCGATCAGAACAGTCAGCCGCAATGGTTCAGTCTCGACAGCGTGATCAGCGGATGGCGCACGGCATTGCAACACATGCCGGTCGGCGCCAAGTGGCGACTGGTGATTCCATCGGCCCAAGCGTATGGCGCCGACGGTGCTGGCGACCTGATCGCGCCGTTCACGCCGCTGGTGTTCGAAGTCGAATTGCGCGGCGCCAAGGGCTGAGTCGCCCAAACGAAAAACGGCGCGCATAGCGCACCGTTTTTCCACATCTTGCAGGCAGGCAGGTTGTACGGGAAGGGTTCAGGCCTGAACCGGATCCTCTTCCTTGTGAGCCGTGTGCAGCACTTCGATCAGGCAATCTTCCAGTTCGAAGCGTTCGTGCAACAGGCCACCCAGCTCCTTGAATTTCTCTGCGACGCATTGGCCCGCATCACACAGGTCGTTGAACGCGAGCAGTTTCTCGGTGATGACGTCGATGCGCGGATAGATCGTCTCGGCCAGTTCCAGGCCGCGCTTGTCGTTGAAAGCCTTGGCTTCGCCCGTCAGCTGTTCGTATATCTCGAAATGCCCGGCAGACACATAGTCGACCAGCACTCCGCAGAACTCCTGCAGCGGTTTGCGGTTTTCGCCCAGAGCCTCAGGCTTGGCGCCGAGATCATCATAGGCCCGAACCAGTTCGTGACGCTCCTGCAACCAGCGGTCGATCAGCAGATGAACTCCACCCCAACGTTCCTGAGCATTCTGACAACTTTCGAGCATGGCGGTCTCTCTTCCCTTATGGGTCATGCTGCCCTACACCCGTCGCATACTTGAAGGTCAAGTATCGGCCAGGCAGAGCGTCATTCGAGCAACATAATTCCAATGACACGTGCGGGCCAGATTATGCCCGCGCGACAATGGCTTCAAGGTACGCAGGAGATAAAGTTCATACAAGTGTTTAATCACCCACCAATGCCCGGTGCGACGACTCGCCGCTGAGCGGTCGCTGACACGCGACCCAGACCAGCCGCAACAGCTGGCAAACACCCAGGATCATCGTCGCGACGAAGAACAGCAGGCTCCACTCCGGAATGCTCAGGTCGAACAATGTCCAGGAAACATGCGCGCATTCGGCCGTGCCTTCGAACATCTGCCGCACCACGAACAACCAGGGTGTGGTGGCGAACAGGTCTGCCAGATTGGGCACGCAGTTCGACAGCTGATGCACCGGATCGCTTTGCAACAGTACCTGCCGCAACGCGGTGACCGTACCTGCCAGGCTGCAGAAAAACCCGAGCAGCCAATACATGAACGTACCGAAGCGTCCGGGGCCATGCACCGACGCCATCAGGCAGCCCCCCGTGAACAGCGCCAGGCAAATCCGTTGCAACAAACACAACCCGCAAGGCTGGAGGCTGACTGCATATTCCAGGTAATAGGACACACCCAGGGCCAGGGCACCTGCAATGAAAGCCATGAAAAACAAGGAGCGTGAGTAGGCCAAAGACATGGCTTTTCCGTAACTAGTGGAGACAGGCGGTTACGGTAGAGTAAAGCGCGTTAGCCTTTCAAGGCAGGCCGGCAGGGACAGTTCAGCAGATGAGCAGGGAAATCCCGACAGAAGCGAGAGGATCAGGTGTAGCTCTTTGTAGGATTATTCCGTCGACAGACGACCAAGGTAAAAATCCGTCAATGAAAAGCGAACTCTGCGATACGAATTTGCCTGTGGCGAGTTCACCCGCCACAGTTTTTCTGTCAGCCATCGCTGCACGATGGTAGGAGCCGGCTTGCTGGCGAAGACGGCGTGTCAGGCGACATCAATGTTGGAGGTGATGGCCTTTTCGCTGGCAAACCAGCGCCTACAGGTCCCGGAACATATCAAGCGTGGACCGGTACCGGCAACGGCGCCGCCAGCAAGCGCTCGTCCAACAGGCCCAGGCCCTCCTGGAACAGCTGATTGCTGCGCTGGGTGTCGCCCAGTTGCGCCAGTAACCGTGCCAGTTCTGCGCAGGCTTCCGGGTTGCGCTGCACGCGCAGGCTGCTTTCCAGATAGTCCCGGGCCTTGCCCCACAAGCTGCTTTGCAGACACAGGCGCCCCAGGGTCAGCAGCAGGCTCGGGTCGGCCGCATGATCCTTGAGCCAGCTTTCCGCCGTGTGCAGTTGACGTGCCGGATCACTGCCGCGCACCAACCCGTACAGGCGCGCCAGATGACTGTCGTAGTTGCGCTTGAGCGCTGTGCGCAGGACCTCTTCGGCTTCGACCTGGGCCCCCAGTTGCCGCAGTTGCTCGGCATAGGCGAGCACCAGTTGCGGCTCCTGACGCTGCGCCGACGTGAGCTGCTGCCAGGCGCGGTTGAGCGATTGCAAGCCTACCGTGCCGTCCTCTTCCCGCTGCGCGGCCAGCGACAGGTTCTGCCCCCAGGCCCGGCGTTCCAGCTCGGCCAGTTCGGCCGGTGGCAGGACTTTGTCCTTGCGCAGTTCCGGCAGCAGGCGAATCACCGCCGACCAGTCGCCGCGCTGTTGATGCAGGCGCTGCAACTGGCGCAAGGTCTGGACGTTATGCGGATGACGCTCGTGCATGGCTTCCAGGGTCACCAGGGCGCCGTCGGTGTCGCCGCGATCGGTCTGCAATTGAGCATGGCTCAAGGCGATGGCCAGCTCGGCCTGAGGCTGTCGTTCGAGGGCGCGCTCCAGCAGCTTGTCGCACTCCTCATAGTGACCTTGCTCGTTCGCAGCGCGGGCTGCGCCGAGGTAGTACAGCAGCGGCTGACGTTCGGCTTCGGCGGCCCGATGCAGATGACGCTGCGCACTGGCCCAGCGCCCCTCGGCCAGGTCCAGCTGACCGTGCTCGATCGCCACTTGCACCCGACGACTGCGATTGCGCCGCGACCAGGGATTGACCACGCCGCTGGAGGTCATCACCAGTTCGACCAACGCCTTGATTCCCCAGAAGACCAGCCAGAGCACGGCGACCAGGGCCAGGGTCGCCCACAGGCTCGATTCATAGCGAAAGCTTTTGTAGGCGATCAGCACGTAGCCGGAATGCTCGGCAATCGCCAGCCCCAGGGCGGCGGCAGCGGCGATGACCAGGAATACGATCACATAGACGCGTTTCATGGCGTAGCCTCCGGCTCAGTGCTCGCGGCGGGCTTGGCCATCGGCTTGACCGAATCCTCGGCGTTGACGTTACGCCGCTCCAGATAACCCTGGACCGCGCTCAGCGTACCGGTCAGATCCGGGGTGACCACGCTCACCGGCTGCACGCTCAACTCAGCCACCTGTTCAAGCATCACTTTGCTCTGAGGGTTGTCCGGGTTGAAGTTGCCCTTGAGCACATCCCGCGCCTCGACCATCGCCTGGGTGTAGACGGCGGCCTGGCCATTGAGTGCGGCCCACTGCGCCTGCTCCAGGGCCAGGCTCAGGGCCAGGCGCACCTGACTCAGGCTTTGCCCTGCCAGCAACGGACGAACATTTTTGTCGGCATTGAAATCGATGCGGATGTAGCGCGAGATCTGATCCCACCATTGCGCCCAGCGACTGGCGCCGTCGCCATCGGCGGTCAGCCCCAGCAAGGATTCGCCACGATCCTTGTACTCGGGCGCCAGTTCCGTGAGGTTGATCACCTGATCGCGCAGCGCCCCCAGGCGCAGGAACAGCCCGGTGCGGTCCGGTTGCTCAGTGCTGCGCAACGCCACCAGCGTTTTGGCAACCTGTTCGCGTGCGGCAAAGGAACCCGGATCGTTCTGTTCGCGCAGAATTTCATCGGCACCCTGCACCAGGGCCTGGGCGCTGCTGATGTCCTGCAACGCGGAAAGACGCAGGCTGGCCAGACGCAACAAATGCTCGGCTTCGGCCAGGCGCCAATCCTTGCGGCTGGCGCCGAGGACAGTTTCCAGTCGCTGGTTCAGGCGTTGCTGATCGCCCTGGAGTTGGACCACCAGACGACTGCGTGCTTCAAGCTCGTCGGCGGCGGGCATTTGTTCGAGGCGCGCAGTCAGGCGTTGCTCATTGAGCTTCAGGCTCTGCGCCTGATCGTTCAACGCTTGCACCTGATTCAGTTGCTGCTGGTTATTGGCTTGCAGGTGACGCACCTGCCAGACGCCCCAGCCCCCCACGGCAACACCGGCGGCGCCCAGCAGCAGCGCGACAATGGCCAGCCCGTTCCCTCGGCGCTGTTCTTGGGCAGGTGGAGGCGTTTCAACCGGTGCATCGAACACGGGCTGGACATCATCTTTAGGCAAGGCTGTTTCGCTCACGTATCCATCCTTTGCATTAGAAAACGGGTTCGGGATGCTCCCGTAACGCCGTCAGCAAAGCCGCGGCACTGGCGCCACGACAATCCACAACTTTTTCGGCCCCGGCGGCACGTGCCAGCTCGGCCACCCTGGGGCTTGGAACAAACAACGGCAACCGCGCCAACGGCGGCCAGGCATCGCCGGCCAACTGCCGCAGGTGCTCAAAACCCTGTCCACTGCTGACCACCAGCCCGTTCAAGCGTTCCGCCCGAATCCGCTCCGGCAGTGCCGCCGGCGGATAGTGCGGCAGTTTTCGCCGGTACAACTCCAGGTACTCGACACTAGCACCTAGCTCGCGCAAACGCTCAGCCAGCAGTTCGCGCCCACCCTCCCCGCGCATGATCAGCACCCGCGGATCGGTCCGTGCGATAGCCTCGCGCAGCCGGGGAAGTTCAAGCAAGGCTTCGCTGTCATCGCCCTCGACCGGGAAGCTGACGTCCACCCCGTGCGCCTCGAAGATCTGCGCGGTCGCCGCGCCCACGCTGAACCACTGCAGGCCAGGGGGATGCGCCCCATACTGGCCGAGCAGGTCCACAGCGATCCTGGCGGCCGGCTTGCTGACCACGATCACCGCGCAATAGCGCTCCAGGTCCTGGATCACTTCACGCATTGTGTCAGAGACAGGAATCGCCTCGATCTCCAAAAGCGGCAAGCTGCTGCTGAAAATCCCCACTTGCGCCAAAGCATCGCTTAGCGCCGCTGATTCGTCCGAGGGACGCGTCAGTAACAGGCGCCAGCCAGTCACTCGTGACCTGCCTCGCCGTAGACCGCTTTCAGGATGTCGTTGGCGCCCTGGCTCAGCAAGTCTTCGGCCACTTGCACGCCCAAGGCTTCGGCATCACTGCGTGGCGCACGGGCTTGGGCACTGAGCAGCAGAGCACCGCTCGGATCGCCCACCAGGCCACGCAACCAGAGCTGCTCGCCTTCAAGGATGGCGTAGCAGGCGATCGGCACCTGGCAGCCGCCATTGAGGTGTTTGTTGAGGGCACGTTCGGCGGTGACGCGGGTGGCCGTGTCCGGATGGTGAAGCGGCGTCAGCAGGGCGTGGATGTCGCTGTCGACGCTGCGGCATTCGATCCCCACTGCACCCTGGCCACCGGCCGGCAGGCTGTCGTCGACGCTGATGGCCGAGGTGATGCGCTCTTCAAAGCCGAGACGAATCAGGCCGGCGGCAGCCAGGATGATGGCGTCGTATTCGCCGGCATCGAGCTTGGCCAGCCGGGTGTTGACGTTGCCGCGCAGGAAGCGGATTTCCAGGTCCGGGCGCCGGGTCAGCAACTGGGCCTGGCGGCGCAGGCTGGAGGTGCCGACGATGCTGCCTGGGGGCAGTTCATCCAGGCTCGCGTAAGTATTGGAGACGAATGCATCGCGCGGATCTTCGCGTTCGCAGATGCAGAACAGACCGAGGCCTTCGGGGAAGTCCATCGGGACGTCCTTCATGGAGTGCACTGCGATGTCGGCTTCGTTTTCCAGCAGCGCGGTTTCCAGCTCCTTGACGAACAGGCCCTTGCCGCCGATTTTCGACAACGGCGAGTCGAGCAGTTTATCGCCACGACTGACCATGGGCACCAAGGTCACGAGCAGGCCGGGATGAGCCGCTTCCAGGCGGGCTTTGACGTATTCGGCCTGCCACAGGGCAAGGGCGCTTTTGCGGGTGGCGATGCGGATTTCGCGAGAGGACATGGATCAATCAATCCGTACTGAATAGATACGGCGGATAATAACAGCTCAGCCAAATCCACTTTGACTTGTATCAGGTGATGCTTGCCCTCCCTGGCCCCGGATGTCCGGCAATCGGGTGTGAAGTTCGCCTGGAACCGGCGAATTAAAGCTGTTGCATCATTTTGCGAACGCCCGCCACATGGCGGCGGCTGACGATCAGCGCGTCACCGTTCAAGCCTTTGAGGAACAGCTGAAAATGTCCCAGGGGCGTGCGTTGCAGGCGCTCGATTCGCTCGCGGGCGACCAGCGCATTGCGGTGAATGCGCACGAAACGGTCGCCGAATTCATCTTCGAGGGCCTTGAGTGGCTCATCCAGCAGCACCTCGCCGCCTTCATGGCGCAAGGTCACGTATTTATGATCGGCAATAAAGTAGACCACCTGACCCAACGGGATCAGCTCGATACCTTTGCGGGTACGTGCGCTGATATGGCTGCGAGGGCCGCTGCCACTCTCGGCGGCCGGGCGGGTCAGGGCGGCGAGCTGGACGCGATTGGGGCGCTCGGCTTTTTTTAACGCTTCATGTAACTGTTCTGTACGCACAGGTTTCACCAGATAGCCTACGGCGCTTGCCTGTAAGGCTTCCACGGCAAATTCATCGGGCCCTGTGCAAAACACCACGGCTGGCGGGGTTTCGCGTTCGCACAATCGTGCAGCCACTTGCAGGCCATCGAGGCCCGGCATGCGGATATCGAGCAACACGATATCCGGTTTATGGCTGTCGATCAGTGCCAACGCCTCTTCGCCGTTCGTGGCACTGGGCTCCAGGACACTGTATCCCTCGAGTTCGCCGACCATTCGGCTCAGGCGCTCGCGGGCCAGGGGTTCGTCATCAACGATCAGGACATTCATATTGCGCTGGATTCCTGCGTGAGTCTCGCACAAGGATAGCGTAGACAGGTGAAGTGACGTCCGTCACCGCGATCCACGCTAAGACTAGCGCGAGGGCCAAAAAGTGCCGCCGGTCCGACGGCTAAATTTTTATCTGGCGTGCGTTTGGCGGCCCGGGCCCGCACTGGCGAGGCATCGCCACAGGGTTTTCTGATACACAATATGAACACCCCTCTTTTTATAGGCAGCTGCAGCGCCCGGAAGTGCGCTGATCCTACTGTCCAACTGTAGACGGTTGGCGAGACGATATTGCTCAATTGAAAAATATCGTTGCGCAATTTGCCTGTGGCTTGCCTCAAGTATGGGCTGACGCTCCAAGAAAAACCTGTCGACCAGTGTCAGCGACAGGATTGGCAACCCTGTTATTATCCGCGACAGCTTTCAACGCCATCTTTCTTCAGCCGATACGAGCGAATTCATGAGCACTGACAAGACCAATCAGTCCTGGGGCGGCCGCTTCAGTGAACCCGTCGACGCCTTCGTCGCCCGCTTCACCGCCTCCGTCACCTTCGACCAGCGCCTGTATCGCCACGACATCATGGGCTCGATCGCCCATGCCACCATGCTGGCGAAGGTCGGCGTGCTGACCGATGCCGAGCGCGACAGCATCACCGATGGCCTGAAGACCATCCAGGGTGAAATCGAGGCCGGCCAGTTCGACTGGCGCATCGACCTCGAAGACGTGCACATGAACATCGAGGCGCGCCTGACCGACCGCATCGGCGTGACCGGTAAAAAGCTGCACACCGGCCGCAGCCGCAACGACCAGGTCGCCACCGACATCCGCCTGTGGCTGCGTGACGAGATCGACCTGATCCTCGCCGAAATCACCCGCCTGCAACAAGGTTTGCTGGAACAGGCCGAGCGTGAAGCCGGCAGCATCATGCCCGGTTTCACTCACCTGCAAACCGCGCAGCCGGTGACCTTCGGGCACCACATGCTGGCCTGGTTCGAAATGCTCAGCCGTGACTACGAGCGCCTGGTCGACTGCCGCAAGCGCACCAACCGCATGCCATTGGGCAGCGCTGCGCTGGCCGGCACGACCTACCCGATCGATCGCGAATATACCGCGCAACTGCTGGGCTTCGACGCCGTGGGCGGCAACTCGCTGGACAACGTGTCCGATCGTGACTTCGCTATCGAGTTCTGCTCGGCGGCGAGCATCGCGATGATGCACCTGTCGCGCTTCTCCGAAGAGCTGGTGCTGTGGACCAGCGCCCAGTTCCAGTTCATCGATCTGCCGGATCGTTTCTGCACCGGCAGCTCGATCATGCCGCAAAAGAAAAACCCGGACGTACCCGAGCTGGTGCGCGGCAAGACCGGCCGCGTGTTCGGCGCGCTGATGGGCCTGCTGACCCTGATGAAAGGCCAGCCTCTGGCCTACAACAAGGACAACCAGGAAGACAAGGAACCGCTGTTCGACGCCGCCGACACGCTGCGCGATTCGCTGCGGGCCTTTGCCGACATGATCCCGGCGATCAAACCCAAGCACGCGATGATGCGTGAAGCGGCCCTGCGCGGGTTCTCCACCGCCACCGACCTGGCCGACTACCTGGTGCGTCGTGGCCTGCCGTTCCGTGACTGCCACGAAATTGTTGGCCATGCGGTGAAGTACGGCGTTGAAAGCGGCAAGGACCTGGCGGAAATGAGCCTGGAAGAGCTGCGCAAGTTCAGTGACCAGATCGATCAGGACGTGTTCGCCGTGCTGACCCTGGAAGGCTCGGTGAACGCCCGTGACCATATCGGCGGGACTGCGCCGGCGCAGGTCAAGAAGGCTGTGGTACGCGGCCAGCAATTGCTCGCTAGCCGCTAAACCGCTAAAAGCTTCGCGAGCAAGCCCGCTCCCACATTGGATCTTTATCGTGCACAAATTCTTTGTTCACCGAAGATCTCCTGTGGGAGCGGGCTTGCTCGCGAAAGCATTTTTGAAACCGCTACAAAACCCTACTTCCTGGCCGCAACCATCGCCATAAACGCCGGCATCGCCGCATCCTTGTCCGCCGCGATCCGCTGCACGTTCGGATTCTGCTCCAGCCGCTCCAGCAATGCCCTGGCCGCCGGCATCTCAGCCAGCAGATCGATATCGAATAGCTTCTTCCCCACCGCACAGGCCAGCGGCACGCTGTACAGGAAATACAAATCCGCAATGCTCAGGCTGTCACCTGCCACGTAAGGGGCGAACTTGCCGTGCCTGCCCAGGGACGCAAACCCCAGCAGCAGTTCAGCTTTGGTCTTGTCCTTGATCGCGTCCGGCATCGACATGCCAAAAAACGCTTCGGGATAACAGGCGCGACCCGGCAACTCGATGTACAGCTCGATTTCCTTGGCCAGCGCCAGTACCTGCGCCCGTTCAAAAGGATCGCCTGGCAGCAATGGAGTGCCTTTGTGGCGTTGCTCGATGTACTCGAGAATCACACTGGTTTCGTTGACGAAACCCTGTTCCACGCCCAGCACCGGCACCTTCCCGCGCGGGCTGATGGCTAACGCTTCAGCGCTCGGTCTCGGGAAAAACAGTACTTCTTCAAACGGCAGTCCCTTCTCCAGCAGCGCCAGCTTGACCATGTTGTAGTAGTTGCTGACACAAAATCCATAAAGCTTGAGCATCACATAGCCTCCAGGCCGTGCAAGGGGTTGGCAGCGCCAGTTATAGAACGCCTGGGCGCTTCTCGCCAGCAGCATCACAGCGCTGAATGCAGGTAAACTGGCGGTCTTTCCTTGAGGAGCCTGCCATGAGCGAGCAAAACCCCGACAATAACCAAGACGATATCGACGACGAAGAGTTCGCCGAAAACACCCTGATCGAAGCTATCGAAAACCAGATCGAAAGCGACAATCCGCCAGCGGCCAAGGCGACCTTCAACAAGCTGACCCTGGTGGGTTACGAGCGTGATGAAATCCTCAACCTGATGGCCCATGTCCTGGCGGTGGAAATCGACGCGATCCTCGAAGAAGACCGCGCGTTCAACACCGAATGGTACGAAACGGCGCTGCGTGCTCTTCCAGAGTTGCCGCCGGAAAAGAAGTAACCCACCCCCCGGCCGTAGGAGCGAGGCTCGCCCGCGAAGAACGATAACGCGGTTCCTCAGGCATACCGCGGTGAAGCCTTCGCGGGCAAGCCTCGCGCCTACGGAAACCACCCTGCAATCGAGGAATGCAAGCCGAGGCGAAAAAACCCTGTCGCGAGCACTGGACATGCCGCACAAGTGGGCTCACCTTAGGGGCGCTGTCGTCCAATTCCTAGAAAGTCTGGAGTCCTTATGTCGCTTACCCCTGAGTTGGTTGCCGAACTGGAAATCCTCGCACTCTTCAACCTGGACAGTTCCCAGGAAGGCCTGAAAATTCATCAGACCGCTGCCCCGAAAGCCATTGCCGCCGCCAAACGCCTGCACGAAAAAGAGCTGATCGACCAGCCCGATGGCGGGTACCTGACCAGTCTGGGCCGTGACGCCGCGCAAAATATACAAACCGTCCTGACCATTCTGAGCGTCCAGGAAACAGCCTGAGTTTCATCGCGTCGCCCACGGAAACCCCTGCCACGGGATTTCCGCGGGCACACCTTCTTACCGGCATGGCTAATTGCCGGCTATCTGTCGTGCCCAGCGATGGAAATCTGACGCCAGAAAACCAGAAAACCAGCTTAAAAGTCCCGGGGCCGAGGCGCTAAACTGCCCCTCATCCTGAGGCCTTCCACGTCCGGCCCCATCGAGCCGGTTTGAGCTGACATGACCCGCACCCATGAAATCCGCCCCGACCTGGAAGAAGGCATCGACCGCAAGGTGCTGAGCCAACTGCGTGCACGGTTCCTGACGCTCAACGAGGGCCGCCTGGCGCGGGCCATGGGTGGACTTTCGACCCGCCAGCAAGGCGTGCTGACCCTGCTGCCGCTGTTTTTTCACGTCAATCACCCGCTGCTGCCAGGTTACGTTTCGGGCAGCACGCCGGCCGGCTTGTCGAACTACGAACCGGACGCCAACGTCCTCGCCGAAGCCCAGCGCCTGACCCGTTCGTTCTCCTATAAACCGCGTCACGGCAGCAATCCGCCCCGACCGATTCACGGCCTGTTCCTGATGGGCAGCCTCGGCACCCTGGCCCAGTCCGATCAGAGCGACATGGACGTATGGGTCTGTCACGCGCCGGATGTGAGCGAAAGCGAACTGACCGAGCTGCGTAAAAAGTGCCAGCTGCTCGAAACCTGGGCCCACAGCCAGGGCGCCGAGGCGCATTTTTTCCTGATCGACCCGGCCCGCTTCGTGCTCGGCGAGCGCGACAGTCCATTGAGTTCGGAAGACTGTGGCAGCACCCAGCACTATCTGCTGCTGGACGAGTTCTACCGCACCGCGATCTGGCTGGCCGGACGCACGCCCATCTGGTGGCTGGTACCGGTTTACGAAGAGGACGCCTACGAACGCTACACCCACGCATTGCTTTCCAAACGCTTCATCCGGGCCGACGAAACCCTGGACCTTGGGCATCTGGCGTACATTCCGCCCGGCGAATTCATCGGCGCCGGGCTGTGGCAGTTATTCAAGGGCATCGAATCGCCGTACAAGTCGGTGCTCAAGCTACTGCTGACCGAGGTCTATGCCAGCGAACACCCCAAAGTCCACTGCCTCAGCCTGCGCTTCAAACACGCCGTATTCGCCAACCAGCTCGACCTCGATGAGCTGGACCCCTACGTTATGGTTTACCGACGCCTCGAGGAATACCTCCGCGCCCGCGACGAGCCGGAACGGCTGGAGCTGGTGCGGCGCGCGCTGTATTTGAAGGTGAATCGCAAGCTCACCGGCAACAGCAGTCGCAGCGAAAGCTGGCAACGTTCGCTGCTGGAACGCCTGGCCCGCGAATGGCACTGGGATCAGCGTCAGTTGGCCTTGCTCGATAGCCGCAGCCAGTGGAAGGTTCGTCAGGTCGACGCGGAGCGCCGGGCCTTGGTCAATGAGCTCAAATACAGCTACCGCTTCCTGACCCGGTTCGCCCGCAATGACCACACCGTCAGCCTGATCAACAAACGCGAGCTCAACGTGCTGGGTCGACGGTTGTATGCGGCCTTCGAGCGCAAGGCGAACAAGGTCGAGTTCATCAACCCGGGCATCGCCCCGGACCTGGCCGAAGACACCCTGACCCTGGTGCAGGCGCCGAACAGGAAAGCGTCCGGGCAACTTCAATGGGGTTTGTATAACGGCAGCCTGAGCGCCCATGAGTGGGCGCATTTCGCGCCGATCAAGCGCAGCCGCCAACTGCTGGAACTGCTGACCTGGTGCCACCGCAATGGCGTCATCGACGGCAGCACCCGCCTGGCCTTGCATCCCGGCAGCAGCGACCTGAGCGAATTCGAACTGTTCAACCTGCTCGGCAGCCTGCAACAGAGCATCGCCCTGCCCCTGGCGACCGTCACCGAAGAAGCGCTATTGCGTGCGAGTGTGCCCAGCGAAGTGCTGATCCTGGTAAACGTCGGCATCGATCCGCTCAAGCACCACCGCGACCTGAATATCCTGATGACCACCGAACGCACCGATTCCCTGAATTATGCCGGTGTTCGGGAAAACCTGGTGTTGTCCCTGGACCAGGTCACGCTCAACAGCTGGAACGAGGTACTGGTCAGCCGCTTTGATGGCCCCCATGCCTTGCTCGCCTGCGTACGCGATTACCTGAACAACCTGCCGAAGGGGCTGCCTCAGCCCAGGCTGCGGGTTCATTGCTTCTGCCACAACCGTGCGCAATTCATCGCCCGGCGGGTCGAAGAGATTCTCGACACCGCGCAGAGCCTGCTGCTGAGCGAACTCAACCATCGCTACCTGATTCAGGTCCAGCAGCATTTCCACGTGCTGGAACTGGTGCCCGGCCGTGTCAACCACGTCGTCCTCGCCTCGCTGCCGGCGCTGGTCGACTACCTGGGCACGGACCTCGCCCGCTACAGCCCGTTGCACCTGGACCCGATGGCGCTTGAAGACCAGGATCTGGCGCTGGTATTACCGATGGGGCAGCCCGAATGCGTTCAGGTGTTCTATCGGATCAGCGAGCCCCACGCCACGCTGTATGTACTGGATGAGTTCAATGCCCTGTGGCACCAGCGTTTGCCCTACCACGATGAGCCAAGCCTGCTGGTGCCGTTGCAGAGATTCCTGCAATCGATCCACTACCGACGCGACGCCTTGCTGCCGGTGGACGCTGCCCAGCCCCTGAGCCTGGACACCTTGTATTTCCAGCTGCTGCCATCGGGCCCCGTGCGGGCCCGTCGGGTCGAAGCCCGCCCGGCGCCGCAAACCCCGGTCAACGAACCGTTCTACGACGTGCAGGCGATCGTCGGCGAAGCCGCACCGGGACAGGTGCAGGTCACGTTGTATTGCAATCAGCGGGAGTTTTCAGCGCTGGAACATGGCGACCAGCTGTTCAGCGTGGTCGCCAGGGAAATCGTCGGGCAGCGCCGCGAGACCGAGCGCTACCGTTGCTACATCACCGACCTGGACTTGTCCGGCCTGCTCGGTGATGGTCAGCGTTCAAGCCATTTGTACTTGCGCTACAAGGCCGATCTGGAGCGCGCATTGAATGAAGCGCTCGAGCAGATCTGAGGGCAGGTCATTCCGGGAAGGCGCCGCCATTGGCAGGCTGTGATTCGACTTCCAGCAGGGTCAGCTTGAGGGTCTTGCCGCCCGGAGCCGGCCAATCGATATGCTGGCCAACCTTGAGGCCGAGCAATGCGCTGCCTACCGGCGCCAGGATGGAAATCTTGCCTTCGTCGGCATTGGCATCCTTGGGGTAGACCAGCGTCAGGTGGTAATCCTTGCCGCTGCTCTCTTCACGGCAATGCACACGGGAATTCATGGTCACGAGATCGGCGGGCACTTCATCGTGACCGACCAGGGTATCGGCGCGATCCAGTTCGGTTTGCAGCGCGATAACGCCCGGCAGCGTGTCATCCAGGCTGTCGATCAGGCGCTCCAGACGTTGTACGTCCAGACGGGTAAGGGTGATGGAAGGTGCGGTCATGATCAGGGCAGACTCCTTTCTTCTGCACGAAAAAAGCAAAACCCCGCCAGAGAAAGGCGGGGTTTTCACGAGCCTCGATGGGTTGAGGCGTACCCGGACACTATCACAGCTCAATAAATATACAAGTGAGGGGCGACCACGGGCCCGACAGCGGGGAATTGCAGGCGGGCGAAGTAGAAACCCTGTGGTTATGCGTCAGGCGTGGGATTTGCGCTGGATGGCCTGGACGCAAATCACCCGGCGCCGTTCATCATCGGCCGAGCGCCATTCGCGGATGTCTTCGACATGACGAAAACACCCCAGGCAGACCTTCTGCTCATCCAGCCGACACACACCGCTGCACGGCGAAGGCACCGCCGGGCTGACATTGCTGTAGAGCGGTTTGGGCGCTCGAACGGGCACAGGCTGGGTCACGACCTCACAGACCTTCGAAATCGAGTTCGACGCCAGCCTGCTGCTTGACGATGCGCTCGAGCATTTCGCCCAGTTGCTCTTCGCTCTTGTCGCACATCCAGCGCTCGCTCTCTTCGTCATAGTCGAAGTGGAAGCCACCGGACACTGCCGCCAGCCACAGCTGACGCAACGGCTCCTGGCGGCTGAAGATCAGCGCCGTGCCGTTTTCGAACTTGACGGTCAGCACACCGGCCGAACTTTCCAGATCGAGATCCAGGTCACTCTCGTCAAAAATATCCTCCAGCGATTGCTGGGTGGCATCGACGAGATCGTGGAAACGGGCTTCGGTCAAACTCATTGCGGCAACCTCGAAAAGTATCTACTCACGCTCAAGCGCCGCAAGATACGGGCGAGCTACGGTGAATGCAAAGGATACCGATCAAGCGCCGATATAGGTACATCAAACACGATCCCGCTCCTGCAGGGGCTGGCATCAGCCCAAGCCCCGCCGGACGGGAACTCCGTTACATAGGCAAGCTGTCGGGTGGCCGGTATACTCCGGCGCAATTAACGCATTTTCAAGGATTTCGCCATGAAGCGCCTGATCTCTTCCCTTGCTGCGCTTGCTTCGCTCGTCGCTTTTGCCAGCGTGTTATCGGCCTGTGGTCAAAAAGGCCCGCTGTACCTGCCTGATGAGAACCAGGACCCTGTCGAACAGGCCAAGTCGTCCCAACAGCAGCCTGCGTCTAAAGCACACAAGCACGACGTCTACCAATAAGGGAACATCATGAACGCTTTTAACTACCGTGACGGTGAGCTGTTCGCGGAAGGTGTTGCCCTGTCCGCCATCGCCGAACGCTTTGGCACGCCGACTTACGTCTACTCCCGTGCCCACATCGAAGCCCAGTACCTGGCTTACGCCGACGCACTGGCCGGCACGCCGCACCTGGTCTGCTTTGCAGTCAAGGCCAACTCCAACCTGGGTGTACTGAATGTCCTGGCGCGCCTGGGCGCCGGTTTCGACATCGTCTCCCGTGGCGAGCTGGAACGCGTATTGGCCGCTGGCGGCAGCGCCGACAAGATCGTGTTCTCCGGTGTCGGCAAGACCCGTGACGACATGCGTCGCGCCCTGGAGGTCGGCGTGCATTGCTTCAACGTCGAATCCACCGACGAGCTCGAGCGCCTGCAGGTGGTCGCCGCCGAACTGGGCGTGCGTGCACCGATCTCGCTGCGCGTGAACCCGGACGTCGATGCCGGCACGCATCCGTACATCTCCACCGGTCTCAAGGAAAACAAGTTCGGCATCGCCATCGCCGACGCCGAAGATGTGTACATCCGCGCCGCGCAGTTGCCCAACCTCGAAGTGGTCGGCGTCGATTGCCACATCGGCTCGCAACTGACCACCCTGCCGCCCTTTATCGATGCCCTCGACCGCCTGCTGGCCCTGGTCGACCGCCTCGGCGAGTGCGGGATCTACCTGCGCCACATCGATCTCGGTGGTGGCCTGGGCGTGCGTTATCGCGATGAAGAGCCGCCACTGGCTGCCGACTACATCAAAGCCGTGCGCGAGCGTCTCGACGGTCGTGACCTGGCGCTGGTGTTCGAGCCGGGTCGTTTCATCGTCGCCAACGCCGGCGTACTGCTGACCCAGGTCGAGTACCTCAAGCACACCGAACACAAAGACTTCGCCATCGTCGACGCGGCCATGAACGACCTGATCCGCCCGGCGCTGTACCAGGCCTGGATGGACGTTACCGCCGTGCGCCCGCGCACCACCGCAGCCCGTGCCTACGACATCGTCGGGCCGATCTGCGAGACCGGCGACTTCCTGGCCAAGGATCGTGAGCTGGCACTGGAAGAAGGCGACCTGCTGGCCGTGCATTCGGCCGGTGCCTACGGGTTTGTCATGAGTTCCAACTACAACACCCGCGGCCGCGCCGCCGAAGTGTTGGTGGACGGTGATCAGGCATTTGAAGTGCGTCGCCGTGAGACGGTAGCCGAGTTGTTCGCTGGCGAAAGCCTGCTGCCGGAGTAAAACCATGCTGCTGCGTTTTACCAAGATGCACGGCCTGGGCAATGACTTCATGGTCCTCGACCTGGTCAGCCAGCACGCGCATATTTTGCCCAAGCACGCAAAGCAATGGGGTGATCGACACACTGGAGTCGGCTTCGACCAGCTGCTGATCGTCGAAGCGCCGAGCAACCCGGACGTGGATTTCCGTTACCGGATCTTCAACGCCGACGGCTCCGAAGTGGAACAGTGCGGCAACGGTGCGCGCTGTTTCGCCCGCTTTGTGCTCGACAAGCGCCTGACCGCGAAACGGCAGATCCGCGTCGAAACCAAAAGTGGCATCATCGAGCTGGATATCCGCAGCGACGGACAGATCGGGGTCAACATGGGCGCGCCGCGCCTGGTGCCGGCCGAGATTCCGTTCGACGCAACGGAACAGGCCCTGAGTTATCGGGTTGATGTCGAGGGTGCTGTGATCGAACTGGCCGCCGTGTCCATGGGCAATCCCCATGCCGTGCTGCGGGTCAGCGACATCAACAACGCCCCGGTGCATGAACTGGGGCCGAAAATCGAACACCATCCGCGCTTTCCATCGCGGGTCAATGTCGGTTTCCTCCAGGTCATCGACCGCAATCGTGCGCAGCTGCGCGTCTGGGAACGCGGGGCCGGGGAAACCCAGGCTTGCGGAACCGGCGCCTGTGCTGCCGCAGTGGCCGCGATCAGCCAGGGGTGGATGGATTCGCCCCTATTGATCGACCTGCCCGGCGGGCGCCTGTCCATTGAATGGGCAGGCCCTGGCGAACCGGTGATGATGACCGGCCCGGCAGTGCGCGTTTATGAAGGACAAGTGCGTCTTTGAGAGAGTCAAATCCATGAAAGATAAGCCTCAGGTTCCCGCCCTACAGCCCGACGAATCCCCTTCCGAAAGCCTTGAGGCGGCGGCGATTGCCGCGTACCTGGAGGCTCATCCGGATTTTTTCGTCGAACACGAAGAACTGCTCCCGGCCTTGCGCATTCCCCACCGACGCGGCGACACCATATCGCTGGTGGAACGCCAGATGACCCTCCTGCGCGACCGCAACATCGACTTGCGTCATCGCCTGTCGCACTTGATGGACGTCGCCCGCGACAATGACCGTCTCTTCGACAAGACCCGCCGCCTGATTCTCGCGCTGATGGACGCCACCAGCCTGGAAGACGTGGTGATCAGCGTCGAAGACAGCCTGCGCCAGGACTTCCAGGTGCCCTTTGTCAGCTTGATCCTGCTGGGCGACAACCCGATGCCGGTCGGCCGCTGGGTGACCCATGCCGACGCGCAAACGGCCATTGGCGGCCTGCTCTCGGAAGACAAGAGCGTCAGCGGCAGCCTGCGCGAGCACGAACTGGACTTCCTGTTCGGCGAAGAACAGCGCAAGCAGATCGGCTCCACCGCCGTCGTCGCCATCAGCCATCAAGGCATCCACGGCGTCCTGGCCATCGCCAGTCGCGACCCGCAGCACTACAAGAGTTCGGTGGGCACGCTGTTCCTGAGCTACATCGCCGAAGTCATGGGCCGTGTGCTGCCACGGGTCAACAGCTCTGCGCGCTCGGTACGCTGATCGTGGAACGGCAACTGGACGCTTACTGCGAACACCTGCGCAGTGAGCGACAGGTGTCGCCTCATACGCTGTACGCCTACCGCCGCGACCTCGACAAAGTGCTGGGCTGGTGCGTCAAACAGAACATCGACAGCTGGGCCGCGCTGGATATCCAGCGCCTGCGCAGCCTGATCGCGCGCCTGCATGCCCAGGGCCAGTCGTCGCGCAGCCTGGCGCGGCTGCTCTCGGCAGTGCGCGGGCTGTATCATTATCTGAACCGCGAAGGCCTCTGCGACCACGATCCGGCCAACGGCCTGGCACCGCCCAAGGGCGAACGCCGCCTGCCGAAAACCCTCGATACCGACCGCGCGCTGCAATTGCTTGAAGGCGCGGTGGAAGATGACTTCCTGGCGCGTCGCGACCAGGCGATTCTGGAGTTGTTCTATTCCTCGGGATTGCGCCTTTCGGAGCTGACCGGGCTCAATCTCGATCAGCTGGATCTGGCCGACGGGATGGTCCAGGTATTCGGCAAGGGCAGCAAGACGCGGCTATTGCCCGTCGGCAAGAAAGCGCGCGAAGCGCTGGAGCAGTGGCTGGCGTTGCGGGCCATGGCCAATCCGGCGGATGACGCCGTGTTCATCAGCCAGCAAGGTCGCCGCCTCGGCCCCCGGGCGATTCAGGTACGGGTCAAGGCCGCTGGAGAACGCGAGCTGGGACAGAACCTGCACCCGCACATGTTGCGGCATTCCTTTGCCAGCCATTTGCTGGAATCCTCACAGGACCTGCGAGCGGTCCAAGAACTGCTCGGCCACTCGGACATCAAGACCACCCAGATCTACACCCACCTGGACTTCCAGCACCTGGCGACGGTCTACGACAGCGCCCATCCACGGGCCAAACGCATTAAAGGCGATGATTCATGACCCTCCAATTGATCACCTTCGACCTCGACGACACCCTGTGGGACACCGCGCCGGTGATCGTCAGCGCCGAAGCCGTATTGCGTGAATGGCTGACCGAGCACGCCCCCACCCTGGGCGCGCTGCCGGTGGAGCATTTGTGGGCGATTCGTGAGCGGATTCTGAGCAGCGAACCGAGCCTCAAGCACCGCATCAGCGCCCTGCGTCGGCGGGTGCTGTTCCACGCGCTGGAAGAAGCCGGCTACGACCATGGCCAGGCTTCGGACCTGGCTGACAAGGGTTTTGAAGTGTTTTTGCATGCGCGGCACCAGATCGAAGTGTTCCCTGAAGTCGAACCGACCCTGGAGATTCTGGCCAGGCACTACGCCTTGGGCGTGGTCACCAATGGCAACGCCGATGTGCGTCGATTAGGGCTGGCGGACTACTTCAAATTTGCGCTGTGCGCCGAAGACATCGGCATCGCCAAGCCCGATGCGCGACTGTTCCATGAGGCTTTGCAGCGTGGTGCGGCAACGGCGCAGACGGCCGTGCATGTCGGCGATCATCCGGGCGATGACATTGCCGGAGCGCAGCAGGCGGGGTTGCGGGCGATCTGGTTCAACCCGACGGGCAAAGCCTGGGAAGCGGATCGATTGCCGGACGCGGAAATTCGCAGCCTGAGCGACTTGCCGGCGCTGCTGGCGCGGTGGAATGCCGGCGCGGCCTGAACCTAAACCCAACAAACACCGCCAACCCCTGTAGGAGCTGGCTTGCCAGCGAAGGCGGTGTGTCAGTCAATACATGCATCGACTGACACACCGCCTTCGCCGGCAAGCCGGCTCCTACAAGGGATTGCGCCAGGCTCTGGCATGTTGTTGCGCCCATGAAAAAGCCCGCAGCGACGGCGGGCTTTTTCAGCAAGCACGGGCAGAGGCTCAGATAGGCCGGCTACCGTACTTGTTGTCAGGCTTCTTGGGAGGATCGGCGACCACATTGGCCTCCACTTCCTGCACCTTGCCGCCGCGCGCAAGAAACTCTTCCATGGCCTTGGCCAGGGCGTCGCGTTCCTTGTTCTTGGCTTCGACACTCGGCAGCTCATCGACCGACACCGCAGCCTTGGCCTTGCCTTTGGCCGTCGGAACGGGCGTATCACCGCCATCGTCGTCTTCAGCGACGTCTTCTGCCGCCGTTTCAAGGCCTTCTTCGGTTTCGTCGTCGTCGCCTACTTCGAGGTCGTCGTTTTCCAGATCATCGTCGCTCATGTTCTACCTCATGACTTGCGAAAAGCAGATTAGTTATAGCCCAGCTTTGCCGTCTGTCGACAGCTGCCGGAAAAAATTCAACCGCCGTTGATGCCCAACGGCTTATTCCCCTTCACCGTGCAAGGTGGCGAGGACTTTACGGGCACCGCCATGATCACGGTGCTCGCCCAGATAAACGCCTTGCCAGGTCCCCAGCGCCAATCGGCCTGCCTGAATCGGCAAACTGAGCTGACAGCCAAGCACGCTGGCCTTGAAGTGCGCCGGGAGGTCGTCCAGGCCTTCGTCGTTATGCTCATAGCCGTCCGTTCCTTGTGGGATCAGACGATTGAAAAAACGTTCGAAGTCGCGACGTACCGCCGGATCGGCGTTCTCGTTGATGGTCAACGACGCCGAGGTATGCTGTAGCCACAAATGCAACAGACCGACCCGACATGCCTTGATTTCAGGCAGGCCGGCGAGTAACTCGTCCGTTACCAGATGAAAGCCCCGGGGCCTCGCCCGCAAGGTAATCAGAGTCTGTTGCCACATACAGTTCTCCGCACGTTCGGGGCGCATTCTAGCGCGCTCTGGGAAAAAACAAAGGCCCTAATATTCCTTCAATCATGTAAGCCATTGGCCGTACAAAAACACGCTGCGTAAACGCCGCGAAACCTGTCCGAAAAAACCTTTCAGCTGTTCCTTCACTGACAAACTCCAGACAAAAAAATGCCCGGCAAGCCGGGCAAATTTTTATGCGCGTTCTTACAAGTTGTAGCCGCGCTCGTTGTGAAGTGCCAGGTCGATGCCGACAGCCTCTTCTTCTTCGGTAACGCGCAGACCCATGACGGCGTCCAGCACCTTGAGAATGATGTAGGTGACGATCGCGGTGTAGATCACGGTGAAACCCACCCCCTTGAGCTGGATCCAGACCTGTGCACCGATATCGGTCACGGTGCCGAAACCACCCAGGGCCGGAGCGGCGAATACACCGGTCAGGATCGCGCCGAGGATACCGCCGATACCGTGCACGCCGAACGCGTCCAGGGAATCGTCATAACCGAGTTTGCGTTTCAGGGTGGTGGCGCAGAAGAAGCACACCACGCCCGCTGCCAGACCGATCACCAGCGCGCCCATCGGGCCCACGGTACCTGCGGCCGGCGTGATGGCGACCAGACCCGCTACCACGCCCGAGGCGATACCCAGTGCGCTTGGTTTACCGTGGGTGACCCACTCGGCGAACATCCAGCCCAGTGCGGCAGCCGCGGTGGCGATCTGAGTGACCAGCATCGCCATACCGGCAGTGCCGTTGGCCGCTGCAGCGGAACCGGCGTTGAAACCGAACCAGCCGACCCACAGCATGGCAGCGCCCATCAGCGTGTAACCGAGGTTATGCGGCGCCATCGGGGTGGTCGGGAAGCCTTTGCGCTTGCCCAGTACCAGGCAGCAGACCAGACCCGCAATACCGGCGTTGATATGCACCACGGTGCCGCCCGCGAAGTCGAGCACGCCCCAGTCCCACATCAGGCCGCCGTTGCCGGACCAGACCATGTGCGCGATCGGTGCATACACCAGGGTGAACCAGATGCCCATGAAGATCAGCATGGCGGAGAACTTCATCCGCTCGGCAAAGGCACCGACGATCAACGCCGGGGTGATGATGGCGAAGGTCATCTGGAAGGTGATGAACACCGCCTCAGGGAACAGCGCCGCGGGACCGGTCACACTCGATGGCGTGACACCGGCGAGAAACGCCTTGCCCATGCCGCCGAAGAACGAGTTGAAGTTGACGACGCCCTGCTCCATGCCGGTGGTGTCGAACGCGATGCTGTAGCCATAAATGACCCACAGGATGCTGATCAGACCGGTAATGGCGAAGCACTGCATCATCACGGAAAGAATGTTTTTCGACCGAACCATGCCGCCGTAGAACAGCGCGAGGCCGGGAATAGTCATGAACAGCACGAGGGCTGTCGAGGTCAGCATCCAGGCAGTGTCACCCGAATTGAGGACTGGGGCCGCCACTTCGTCTGCCGCCATGACCAGGCTGGGCATTACGAGGGACAACAGGGCTCCTAGCCCTGCGAATTTACGCAGAGTCATATTGTTTTCTCCTGGGGCGTTGGGGTGGTGGCGGCTTAGATTGCGTCGGTATCGGTTTCGCCGGTACGGATGCGAATCGCCTGTTCCAGATTGACCACGAAGATCTTGCCGTCACCGATCTTGCCGGTGTTGGCAGCCTTGGTTATCGCCTCGATAACCCGATCCAGATCCTTGTCGTCAATGGCGACATCGATTTTCACCTTGGGCAGAAAATCGACCACGTATTCCGCGCCGCGATACAGCTCGGTGTGACCCTTCTGCCGGCCGAAGCCTTTGACTTCAGTGACGGTAATGCCCTGCACGCCGATCTCGGACAGCGACTCGCGTACGTCGTCCAGCTTGAACGGCTTGATGATGGCAGTGACTAGCTTCATGAAAACTCTCTCCCGAATTGGTGGACTTGCCCCAGGAAAACAAACCCGACTCAAGTCTAAGCGCAGTGCCTGGCTTTGTAACGCATCGTCGGCCTTACCTGCCCGTCCGACGCCAGCTAACCGCTCCTCACGAAACTCCCCGTTTCGCTTGGCGCACTGCATTCGTCACAGCGACTGCATCAGTGCATGGGTCACTAGGCACTAAGCAGAAAGCTTGCCATCTCCACAAATACCCATGAATTCAATGGCTTGATCGCAACCATCCGACCCTGCGCCAGAAGGGTCCGCCGAATACGCACAACAACAGTGCGATACCGTCCGTCCGCATGCGCGAAAAGCGTGCATCCCTGCAGTCGGGATTGACTATAGACACTGCGTGATACACTGCTCGCCATTGTTTCCAGGACCTTTCCCATGCTCGCGCCCAAAGACTTCCTCGACGCCCTGAGCGGCACCGCCTCCCGCCTCTTCA
Source organism: Pseudomonas sp. MPC6 (assembly GCF_006094435.1). Lineage (NCBI taxonomy): Bacteria > Pseudomonadati > Pseudomonadota > Gammaproteobacteria > Pseudomonadales > Pseudomonadaceae > Pseudomonas > Pseudomonas sp. MPC6. The sequence goes on from NZ_CP034783.1 coordinate 6,831,192, forward strand.
GCGGCGACAACCCACTGCCGAAAAGCGAAATCGAAAGCCAGTTCAAGGCTTTGTTGCAGAGCGGCTTCACCAAGCTGGACCTGGTGAGCCGGGAAGAATTCGACAGCCAGATGGTCGTACTGGCACGAACCCGGGCACGGCTGGAGAGTCTTGAAGCGAAAGTGGCCGAGCTGGAAGCCAAGCTCAACCCGCCCGCCGAATAACCCCTGATTTGAAATGCAGCCCCCTGTAGGAGCTGGCTTGCCAGCGAAGGCGGCCTATCTGCCAACAAAGATGTAGAAGCAGTCGAAGGCTCAGGCCGCGCGTCCTCGGACGATCTCCTGATCCTACGCCCCGCAACCATCTCAGCAACGTCCTACAAAGATCACCACCGCCGTCCGATTGCGCCGCAAAGCCCCGGTTCCTAAGCTCACCCAATGCTGAATATTCAGCACTGGGTTTGGCGACCTGGAAAGCCCCGACGCACCGCGACCACGTTCGAACCAGGGAATTATTCCCATCTCGAATTATGGCGGCTTTGCGTGGGAGACCTTCGGGTCTGCCGGTTTTCGGGCTTCACCGGTTCGCCAATCCGCGCACAGCTGCCACCCTTTTCGTTTGGCGACGATCAGAGGCAGTTTTCTTCATTCGAACCCGAGAACTGCACGATGGACGAAAACTATCTAGTCCCCCACGTCTTCACCCGCCACAACCTCCACCTCCACGCCCTCCTCCTGCAAAACCAACCCTGGTTCAGCGCCCGCGACCTCGGCCGACTGCTGCGCCTCTTCCTCGACGAACGCACCCTCCGAAAACTCGATCCCGACCAACGCCAAAGCGCAAAAATACTCACCTACGGCAGCATCAAAAATACGCTGCTGATCAGCGAATCAGGTGTCTACGCGCTACTGGTCTATCACTACTGCCCTGAATACCGAGCCTTACGCGAATGGCTGACCCACGATGTGGTGCCAGCCCTCAGAGACGCCCAGCACCCGACCTCAACCGAACGCCCGATTTTGAGCCGGCTGAAATGGCCGCAGATGTCGTTGAGTTTGCTGCACTGGAATAACCAGCCGTGGATTCGGCTGCAGGATGTGCCGCACCTGCTGTCGAATGAAGAATCGGCACAACATGCGGTCAATGTGCCGTGGTGGAAAAAAGCGTCGCGAGTACTCCAGTCGTTATAGACAACCTAACCACGCTCGATATCGTCACTGCGCACTTCGTAGGTCGATTGCAGATTCAGCCAAAAATCGGGCGTGGTATTGAAGTGAGTGGCCAGCTTCCTGGCAAGATCCGGACTGACTCCCGTGCTCTGCGCTACAAGTTTTGTCAGTTCAATCTCGAAATCAGGAAGCTGGCAAGCAAGATCAGCCACCGTGGCGCCCAGTGGCTCAAGAAACTCCTGCTCAAGGATTTCTCCGGGATGAATCGAGCGCATTCCATTAGTGTTCATGTTCCCTTCTCCGGGTGGCTTGATCTGCTGTGATCATAAGCAGCACCCTCGAGCACACAAGAGCGCCCCCGCTATTCAGGCATTGGCCTTCATACATTTCGGAACAGTCCTACAAAAACTGCCTCTCACACCTGATTCGTAATCCCGTCTCTCTCCGTTACCTTCTGTGGTCAGATCTAGCAGGAGGTGTGTATGAGCAAAAAAAAGCGAAAGGCAAAACTGCTACATGTTGCAGCGTTTCACGCCGAAGCGCTTCGGCTGCTCGGAAATATATCGGCCAGCCAACGCCGCCTTTTTGAAGTCGCCGCCGCGCACGGCAAAGAACTTGAGCCAGTTGGTTTACTGGCCGGCAAACGAAGGTAGTCGGACAGGTGCCACGCGCAATACCGAATCAGAAAAAAAAGGCGTCCAACGGACGCCTTTCAGGTAATTTTGAGGAGTAGTCGCAGCGATTCTTTAGCTCCCAGCCTTGCGACCTTGGGTTCAGAATCCGACAGGCGAGCCCGTCGTCACTACTTCAGAGAAACCAGCTTTCTCTGCTGCCAAAAATGCGGGGGGGGCCTTAGCTGGTGCCCAGTCCCGACGAATGCGCAGTTGCAGTCCTCAAAAACGATGATTCGTTAATGCCAACCTCTAGTCAATATTTCAAGTGTAAATCTTCCGTGAAACGCCCCATTTCGGAGCTTGCCAATCAATCACCTAGTGCCGCTGACTGGACAGCAATACGGAGGACAAATGAATCATGAGCTCGCAATCGGGGTGCAATGAATGTAGGCACCCTGAAAGCAAAAAGACGCCATAGGCGCCTTTTTGCAATGTATTCAGGGCTGGTAGTCGCAGCGCTTGCTTAGCACGTCCGAGAAACCTCTCTCGAAAGGGGTCGAAAGCCAACCATTGTTGCCGGTTGCCGCTACCACAGGATCCACGAATCCTGCACATCCACAGCATTGAGGCAATATCGTAGTGAACCTCAATACCCCTGCTCTATAAGAGCCCTGGACCAAAATCTAGCAATTGCAGAGGGCCTACTCAACGAATAGCTGACTAATTCATTGACTAAATACTGCCAATCGGCGGACTGCAAAGAAGTCATTGATACGTCTTGTAAATCTCTGCTTGAGCACTGTATTCCAGCTCGACTACCCTTCAAAAACCGCAGGAAGCGGTTCTCCATCAGCTCAAGGAACGACCATGTCCCTCTCCATCGTCCACAGCCGCGCCCAGATTGGCGTGGATGCACCCGCCGTCACCGTGGAAGTCCATCTGGCCAACGGTTTACCTTCGCTGACGATGGTCGGCTTGCCCGAAACAGCCGTAAGGGAAAGCAAGGACAGGGTTCGCAGCGCGATCATCAATTCGGGGCTGCAATTTCCGGCGCGGCGTATCACGTTGAATCTGGCTCCCGCCGATTTGCCAAAGGACGGCGGGCGGTTCGATCTGGCGATTGCCCTGGGGATCCTGTCGGCCAGTGTCCAGGTGCCGACCTTGACGCTGGACGATGTGGAATGCCTAGGGGAGTTGGCGCTGTCCGGTGCAGTGCGAGCCGTGCGTGGTGTGTTGCCGGCGGCACTGGCCGCGCGCAAGGCGGGACGGACATTGCTGGTGCCGCGGGCCAATGCCGAAGAGGCGTGCCTGGCGTCGGGGTTGAAGGTGATTGCGGTGGATCATCTGCTGGAAGCCGTTGCGCATTTCAATGGTCATACGCCCATCGAGCCTTACGTCTCGGATGGCTTGATGCATGCCAGCAAACCCTATCCCGACTTGAATGAAGTACAGGGCCAACTCGCGGCCAAGCGAGCGTTGCTGATTGCGGCGGCGGGCGCGCATAACCTGCTGTTCAGCGGGCCACCGGGAACGGGGAAGACCCTACTGGCGAGTCGTCTGCCGGGGTTGTTACCGCCATTGGCAGAAAGCGAGGCGCTGGAAGTTGCGGCGATTCAATCGGTCACCAGTTGTGTGCCGTTGAGCCATTGGCCGCAGCGACCGTTTCGCCAACCCCATCACTCCGCTTCCGGGCCGGCACTGGTGGGTGGCGGCTCGAAACCTCAACCCGGTGAGATCACCCTTGCCCACCATGGCGTGCTGTTCCTCGATGAACTCCCGGAATTTGACCGCAAAGTATTGGAGGTATTGAGGGAGCCACTGGAATCCGGCCACATCGTGATCTCCCGCGCCAGGGACCGCGTACGCTTTCCGGCGCGTTTTCAGTTGGTCGCAGCGATGAATCCTTGCCCCTGTGGATATCTTGGCGAACCGAGTGGTCGCTGTTCCTGCACACCGGACATGGTCCAGCGTTATCGCAACAAGCTGTCGGGTCCGTTACTGGATCGTATCGACCTGCACCTGACCGTCGCACGGGAGGCCACGGCGCTGACCCCCTCGTCGAAGCCCGGCGATGACACGGCGACTGCCGCCGCGAGGGTTGCCGATGCCAGGGAGCGGCAACATAAACGCCAAGGCTGCGCCAATGCCTTCCTCGACCTGCAAGGCCTGCGCCGGCACTGCAAGTTATCCACAGCCGATGAAAACTGGCTGGAATCCGCCTGCGAGCGCTTGACCCTGTCGTTGCGGGCGGCCCATCGACTGCTCAAGGTAGCGCGCACCCTGGCGGACCTTGAGCAAGTTGATGGCATCACCCGTGAACATCTGGCTGAGGCGCTGCAGTACCGGCCAACCACTCACTGATGGCCTTACTCCTTGGTGAGATCCACCAACGGCGTCTGCCGCACCTCGGTTTCCCGCCCATCCTGAATCTCGCTCACCCGCTTCAGCGCCTGATCCACAGCGCCCTTGTCCGCCAACAAGCTATAGCTGATCCGGAACTCCTTCTGCTCCTTCGGCCCAATCGTCGGCACCAGACCCAGTGGCCGTTGATACCGGCGGTTGTAGGAAAAGCTCGTTCCTGGCTCAAGACCCGTGACATAGCCCTGCCCTTGGGTATCGGTGTTTTTCCACAGGGAGAACACAGGCAACGTTTGGGTATTGAAGCCGACCGAGACACCCAGGCTGCCCGCCTTGTTGTGCAGCACGGTCAGCGTATCGCCCTTGGCGTCGGCATAGGGCACCACGTTGTAAACCGTTTCGTCGTAGACCTTGGTCGGTGCGCGGTAGGTTTGCCAGTCCGGCAGATCGCCTTTGGCCTTGTCGTTGAATGGCGATACCTGTTTCACCGGCGCGACAAAGCGGGCGCCCTGCTCGAGGAACGGGGTGCTGAAGTTGCTGTGGTAGAGCGCTTGGTATTCTTTCGAATAGTCGCCGTTATTGCGCAGGGTATCGTTAAGGCTAAAGCTCGCACTGCCAGGTTCGGTAACCAATTCGGTCGCGACGGAGAAGTCGACTTTCTTGAACGCCTGCTCTTTCAGCTCGCCGCGCAGGCTGATGGCGTGCGGCGGTTTTTCGTCGATGTGCAGGGTGACTTTATTGGCCGGGATGTTGGCGGCGCGACCGTGCAGGGTCAACAGTTCGCCGTTGTCCATGCCGGGGTGGCCGACCCATTCGTAGCCGCAGCGGGTGACCAGTTCGTTGAAGCCTTCCAGCCAGCCCAGGCCGCCGCGACCGTTGAGTTCGATGAAGGATGGATTGACCACCTCCTTGACCGGCGAATCCCAGCCCATGCGCACATCGCCTACGGAGGCCTGCAGGACGTTCATCCCACGGGTCGGCACCACCGAGAGTTTCATGGTGCCGTTATCGATGTCGACGATGCTGACGCCTTCTTGCCGACCGCCGTGCAAGGTGCGCAGGGTAACGGAGAAGGGTTTATCGGTTTTCACGCCGAGTTGCTGACTGGTGATCTGCCAGTTCTGGGCGGCCTTGTCGGTATCGAGCAGGACGTAGTCCCAGGCCATGGCGTGGGAGGCGGCGGACAGTGCGCTGAGGGCAACGAAAAGTTTTAGCGGGGTCATGGCAGGAGCCTTTCTTGGAGTTGTGCCATTTTTATAGACTTGCTGAAACGATTCATCAAGTCTTATAGATAAGGTTCAGCCCAGACGCTCGACGTCCGGCAGCTCCATCGCCCGCACTTCGCCCTGCAGGAAATCGCTGAGCCGGCGCATACGCTCACCACCCGGTCGGGTTTTCGGCCAGACCAGGTAATATTTCTCACCACTGGCGACGGCCGTGGGCCACGGTAAACTCAGACGTCCCTGTGCAACATCCTCCGCCACCATCAACAAATCCCCCATGGACACGCCGTACCCTCGGGCGGCAGCGATCATGCCCAGCTCCAGCGTGTCGAACACCTGCCCGCCCTTGAGCGACACCTGGTCGGCCAGGCCCATGCGCTCCAGCCAATTGCGCCAGTCACGACGATCCGGGGTCGGGTGCAGCAGTTCGGCATTGGCCAGGCGCGCGAGGTCCCACGGTTGATCGTTCAGAAGATTCGGCGCGCCGACGGGAATCAGCTCTTCCGGAAACAGGAAACTGGCCTCCCAGTCTGGAGGAAAATTGCCGTTGCTGAGGATGACGGCGCAGTCGAACGGCTCATGATTGAAGTCCACCGAGTCGACGTCCATCCAGGCGCTGGTCAGTTGCACCTCGTTGCCCGGTTGCAGATGGCGGAAACGGCTGAGCCGCGCCAGCAGCCAACGCATCGTCAGGGTGGACGGCGCTTTCATGCGCAGGATGTCATCTTCGGCGCGCAACGTATTACAGGCTCGTTCCAGGGCCGTGAAGCCTTCGCGGATGCCGGGCAGGATCAGCCGCGCTGACTCGGTCAGTTGCAAATTGCGCCCGCTGCGGTGGAACAGCCGACAGGCGAAATGCTCTTCGAGCGTACGGATGTGCCGACTGACTGCACTCTGAGTGATCGACAATTCTTCGGCGGCGCGGGTGAATGAACTGTGCCGCGCCGCTGCTTCGAATGCGCGAAGGGCATATAAGGGAGGAAGACGACGGGACATCAGGAAGACTCCTACAGCGTAATGAGATGAAGTTAACAGAAACTTCCTGGCATGAGTTTTAATCATGCCACCCATCCTTTTTATCCCTTTGTGAAATGCTCGCAAAGCGCCGAGAATCGACGCTCTCCTGCTAACTTTATCGATCGAGCGTGATGACCATGCAGCATCCAGCGCGCATTGAACTCTGGGCCATCCTGCGGCTGGCGGGGCCGTTGATTGCCTCGCAGTTGGCGCACATGTTGATGGTCCTCACCGACACTTTGATGATGGCGCGCCTGAGTCCCGAGGCACTCGCCGGCGGCGGCCTTGGCGCGGCCAGTTATTCGTTCGTGTCGATCTTCTGCATCGGCGTCATTGCGGCGGTCGGCACCCTGGTAGCGATCCGTCAGGGTGCCGGCGACATCGTCGGTGCGGCGCGCCTGACCCAGGCCGGCTTGTGGCTGGCGTGGTTGATGGCGCTGGTGGCGGGTTTGGCGCTGTGGAACCTCAAACCGCTGCTGTTGCTGTTCGGCCAGACCGAAACCAACGTCGAGGCGGCCGGGCAGTTCCTGTTGATCCTGCCGTTCGCCCTGCCCGGCTATTTGAGCTTCATGGCCCTGCGCGGTTTCACCAGCGCCATCGGCCGCGCGACGCCGGTGATGGTCATCAGCCTCGGCGGCACGGTGGCCAACTTCCTGCTCAATTATGCGTTGATCACCGGTATGTTCGGCTTGCCGAAAATGGGCCTGGTGGGCATCGGCCTGGTGACGGCGATCGTTGCCAACCTCATGGCGCTGGCGCTCGCGCTGCACATCCGTCGGCATCCGGCCTACGACGCTTATCCACTGCGCCAGGGCCTGTCGCGGCCCAACCGTCAGTATCTGAAGGAACTGTGGCGCCTCGGCCTGCCCATTGGCGGCACTTACGCGGTGGAAGTCGGGCTGTTTGCCTTCGCCGCGTTGTGCATGGGCACCATGGGCAGTACGCAGTTGGCGGCGCATCAGATCGCCCTGCAGATCGTCTCGGTGGCGTTCATGATTCCGGCGGGGCTCTCCTACGCGATCACCATGCGCATCGGCCAGCACTACGGTGCGGGGCAACTGTTGGGCGCACGGCTGGCCGGACGAGTCGGGATTGCTTTCGGGGCGGCCGCGATGCTGGGCTTTGCGATGGTCTTCTGGCTGCTGCCGAATCAGTTGATCGGCCTGTTCCTGGACCACAACGACCCGGCGTTCCGCGAGGTCATCAATCTGGCTGTGAGCCTGTTGGCGGTGGCGGCATGGTTCGAGCTGTTCGACGGCGTGCAAACCATTGCCATGGGCTGCATTCGCGGGCTCAAGGATGCCAAGACCACGTTCCTGGTCGGGTTGGGCTGCTATTGGCTGATCGGTGCGCCGGCCGCCTGGTGGATGGCGTTCCATTTGGATGGGGGACCGACCGGTGTCTGGTGGGGCCTGGCACTGGGGCTGGCGTGCGCGGCGGTGAGCCTGACGCTGGCGTTTGAGTGGAAGATGAAGCGGATGATTCGGCGGGAGCCTTCGTCAGGGGCCAACTTCCAAATCGCCCAGGCCGACTGAGATCCCCTGTAGGAGCTGGCTTGCCAGCGAAGGCGGTGGGTCAGACGACCCATATGTTGAATGACACACCGCTTTCGCTGGCAAGCCAGCTCCTACAGGAGTTGTGGCGGCCGTCGGACCGCCATGCCCCTCTGGGTTGCGGTGGCCGTCAGATCCCCACATCCATCATCGGCTGCTGACCGCTGCCAAAACTCAGATACTCAATCAACTCCGCCAACGGCAACGGTTTGCTGATCAGATACCCCTGCACCTGATTACACCCAAACCCGCGCAACAGACTCAACTGCTCCGGCGTTTCCACCCCTTCGGCGACCACTTCAAGATTGAGGTTGTGAGCCAGGTTGATCATCGCATGCACCAGTTTGCGATTTTCTTCGCGCTGTTCCATGCCGCCGACAAAGCTCTTGTCGATCTTCAGCAAGGCAATCGGCAGGCTGTTGAGGTGCACGAACGAAGAGAATCCGGTGCCGAAGTCGTCCAGGGAGAAGCGTACGCCCAGGCGCCCCAGGGCATCCATGGTCTGTTTCACCAGATCGCTGCGGCGCATGACCGCGGTTTCGGTCAGTTCGAACTCCAGCCACTGCGCCTCGACGCCGCGCTCGGCAATCAGCCGGCTCAGGGTCGACAGCAATTGGCTGTCCTGAAACTGGCGGAACGACAGGTTGATCGCCATGTGCAACGCCGGCAAACCCCGTTCGCGCAGCGCCTGCATGTCCCGCAAGGCGCGGGAAATCACCCAGTAACCGAGGGGCACGATCAAACCGCTTTGCTCGGCCAGCGGCACGAATTCGCTCGGTGGCAGCAAGCCGCGTTCCGCATGCCGCCAGCGCACCAGGGCTTCGAGGCCGACGATCTGCCCGTCCGCGAGGTTCAGTCGTGGTTGGTAGTGCAACTCCAGCTCATCGCGACGCAAGGCCCGGCGCAGCTCACTTTCGAGGTCAGCCATGCTGCGGGCATTGCGATTGATGCGCTCATTGAAGATGTGAAAGGTGCAGCCCTGTGTGCTCTTGGCCTGCTGCATGGCAATGTGCGCGTGCCACATCAGCGGGTCGGCACCGGCCTGGGCCCGGGCATGGGCAATACCGAGGCTGGAACCGATCAGCAGGCTTTCGCCGTCGATCCAATAGGGCTCGGCCAGCGCTTCGGTGATGCGTTCGGCCATCCACTCGGCGCGTTCGGGCGCGCGACGGGTGTCGATCAACAAGGCAAACTCATCGCTGCCCAACCGCGCCAGCTGATCGCCGGCTTCGAGTTGGCTTTTGAGCCGAGCGACCACTTGCAGGATCAATCGGTCACCGGCCTGATGACCGAGGGAGTCGTTGGCATGACGGAAGTTGTCGAGGTCGAGGTGGCCGAGCGCCAGGCCGCGGCCTTCGTTTTCCGCCAGGCGCGCTGCCAGCAAGGTCTGGAACCCCTGGCGATTGGCGATGCCGGTCAGCGGGTCTTGCTCGGCCAGGCGCTGCAGGGTGTTTTCCAGCAGGCCGCGCTCACGCACATGGCGCAGGCAACGGCGCAGCATGCCCGCATCCAGCAGATCGCGCACCAGCCAGTCGCTCACACCATCGGGCGGCGACAGCGGCTCATGTTCGAGCAGCAATACCGTCGGCAGATTGCAACGACCCGGCAGCGGCGCAAGCGCCGGGATCGTCAATAACACCGCGCTGCGGTTGTCATCGAACAGACGGCTGACCGACTCCCAGCTCGGCGCGCTGATCAGCACGGCCGAGCTCCCCATCGGAGCCAGACACTCGCGCAACAACGCCGCCCACTCCGGCTCTTCGGCCAGCAGCAGCAAACGCAAGGGTTCGACGGGCGTAGACAAGCTGGCTCCCCAGACTCTGCAATGATGTAGGCGGCGGGCATTATGCAGCGCCGGTCATCAATGACCAAATGACATCGGTTGTTACGCAACCATGAACTCGAATGTCGAACCCTGGTCGCAAATTCACCGCGCATCCTGCGCGAAAGTAACAAAACCGGCAATCGGCGAAAGCGCACTGCGTCACAAGTCGGAGAGAGCAGCACAATTCGCTGAGCCTGTTAAAATGCCGGCCCATTTCGCAAACGACTCCCTTATTTCGT